>JBBRCH010000014.1:0-68080 GCA_038204995.1 Bacteroidales bacterium
TGCACAAATTGTTTTGTTTTTTAAAGGTGTGCATGAGATCGCTTCGCTAAGTTGCTCAACTTTTGATCATGCAAAAGTTGAAAAAAAGTAAACTTTTAAAGTTACAAAATTGAGGAACTTATTTTGAAATAATTACTAAGATATCTTCTCATAAAGTATGACCTTTATGAGAATAAAATTAAAAGCCGCCTTTTTCAGTAGCGGCTTTTGGAATGGTGATTCTTTTAAAAGAAATAATATGCTGTATGAGCAAAAATCATGCTGGTATTTAAGTCTTTTCTATTCGAAAAGAACCCTGTGACATTCGGAACAAAATGCTGTTTTCCACACACCCCTTATTTCAACCGGATGAACAAATTCCATCGAATTGCCTAATGCGACTGTTTCAACTTTCCCTGTCGGCCCCTGGGCCAGGAAACTATGGCATAAATCGCAATTTCTGGATATTGTTTCACCACTGGCTGTTTTATGCCTGTCGGAATGGCAACGGAAGCATCCATCGGATTCAAGGTGGCCGATATGGTCCAGGTATTTTGTTGATTCAACTTTCATGAAGGGAAAAACGTTTTTGTCATACTCACTTAACATAGCAAGTATTGCTTTATCTATGCGTTGGCTGTTTTTATCATAAACTTCAGGATGCTCGTCTTTATAATATGTAATAACGGCATTTTTGATTTCAATATGAGCCGAATCTTTCGTATTATATGACACTTTTAATGCTTCCATAGCAGCCATTTTGATATATGGGATGTCATTGGGTATTATACTGGATACTAATGCATCATCAATAAAGTTGGTCGGTGACAAATATTTATGTGATGGCCGGTTATGACAGTCCATGCAATCCATTTTCCTTTTTTCGAGGCTGTCCATTGCTTTTGCATCAATTGGATTTTCTTCGTCTATAAATATTTTTATTTTTCCTGTTTTCAGGTCGGTTAGTTTAACCCATGGAATGCTTTCCCTGTCTTTTGTGCCTGCGATATATTCGATTTTGTAATTTTTGTTAATGTGCCAGTGGATACCCTCCGAAAGTCCTTTGGCGCTATACTGAGGACCAATTTTCATAAGCAATGACAAATTCCATTCTGTATTTCCCGAGTCAGCAACATACGAACGAAGATTTCTGAGCTTTTGGGAATAAAATTTCTCAGGCCAATGGCATCTTTCACAGGTCTCGCTGGCAGGACGCAAGTTATGTATAGGTGTTGCAATAGGAGTAGGATATTTTTTAAAAATTACCGAATAAACCTGGTACAGGCCAGAGAGTTTTGATTTAACATACCAGTCAGCTCCTTCACCCACATGGCATTCAACACATCTTACGTTAGCATGTGGCGAATGCTGATAAGCAGTGTATTCAGGTTCCATAACTTTATGGCATAATTCACCGCAAAACCGGACCGACTCCGTATAATGAAATGCCTGGTAGCTTCCCATAGCTGTTGCAACAAGTAAAACGAGGGTAATAATAGAAATTCTGATTACAGCAGTTCGGTTAATTTTGTTGTTCATATCCAAAATTGGCCACTTATGCGATTCAGGCAACTGGCCTTTCATCTTTGTTCTTTTGTTAAGTATTCCGATCGGAATCAGCAAAAGCCCCAATACCATAAATGCCGGTGAAACAATGTAGGTGAATAACCCCATATAAGGATTGCTATCTTTTGATAGCAACGAGAAAAGAAAAAGTAATAGTATGACTATAAGGCTATTGACTGCCAATAGAAAACCAGTAATAGTCACCCAGTTATAAGCATTTTTTGGCATTTTCATAGTAAAGCAGAATTAGATTGTGATAAATTATGTAGATAGATATCTAGATATATCTCTTGAACAAAAGTAAGTAATAATACCAAAAAAATAAATGAGATGTGTTATTTATATGTATTCTTAATAGTATTACTAACAAAGAGATACACTTTTTAAACGAATAATAATTAATCACCTGATTGATTATGATCAGGAACTAATTATGAGTTTTAAAACCTGAATCTGATAGAGAATAGTTCATAAACCGGAATATAAATCTGTA
Source organism: Bacteroidales bacterium (assembly GCA_038204995.1). Taxonomy (GTDB): domain Bacteria; phylum Bacteroidota; class Bacteroidia; order Bacteroidales; family UBA4417; genus UBA4417. Next base: position 2,039 of record JBBRCH010000014.1, read on the forward strand.
TATCAGTTCTGTTTTAAAAAAAAACAGCATAAACAAAAAAAGTGCTCCTTAAAGGAACACTTTTTTTTTAAAAACGCAAAACTGATTACAAACTTTTAATGTAATTAACCAGTGCCCATCGGTCGCCTTCATCAGCAATTTTCTTTTCAAAATTTGGCATTTCGTTACGACCAACAAATGCCTGGAAGTATATTTCACCGTCTGACTGTGCTTTGAATTTTTTCTCAGCAAATGAAGGGATAAGTGTCTTTAAACTGGCTGATTTTGCACCATCACCTAATCCTTTTGAACCGTGGCATGATTTGCAGCTTTTCATATAAAGGTCTTTCCCGACCGTATTTATTGAAGCGTCGCCAGCTTTTATGGTGCTCTTCATTGTTTTGTATTTGGCGGGAATAGTCCACGGACCACCTGCCTTTTGAGCCATAGCAACATTGGCTGCAATGAAAATAAGTGCTGTAAGAATAACTGCAGCAAGTCGATTTGAATTTTTCATGATTGATAATTTTTAGTTATGTTAGTTGTATTGCAAAATTCATTCCAAAGGTAAGAACAAATTGGCATACTATTTAATCAGATATAAAAATATTTAATTATATAGATATAATACTTAATTGAAAGGTCAGAAAAGGCCCAGGATTTGAGTTAGCAAAAGGGCAGTAATTAAGGTAATAACCGATACTATCATAATAAATAGTCCGAATTTCCCAACGTTTCCTTCCGAATCATGGGCAATATAACCTGTAATCACACCAATTACGGAAAACAAGATCAATGCTGCGGATATATATGTATGACCTGAGATTAGACTTAAGGCAACTATACCGGGCAGGCCTACCAGTAAAATTAATCCAATCGTGAGACAGCCTTTGGCCTGTATAAAATCGAAGAGTACTGAAAAAAATTTGATCAGGAAATAAATTATGAGCGCTATAAAAAGAAGTATGGGAATAATAACCCAAAGGTTTATATCGCTTAGTTGCAGGGCAGTTTCCATATGTTCTGAAGTTGAATTTTAAATTGAAATGATGTTGAATAAAGCAATACTAATTACGATCTTTTTTAGAGGAAATTACTTTGTTATTGCTTTGATCATTTCTTTGAACATCAGCAAATGTATGGGTAAAAGAAGATACCAGTAAAGTCTGCCGCTTAATCCAAAAGGCATAAATGTGGCTGTCTGGTATAGAAAATACCCATCTGATTTTTTTTTGATGCGGAACTCGAGCCATGCTTCTCCGGGTACTTTCATCTCGGCAAACAATAACAGGCGCATTTCTTCCTTATCGGCAACCAATACCCTCCAGAAATCCAATGAATCTCCGGGGTTCAGTTCCGTGGCATTTCTTCTGCCACGCCTGAGTCCTACACCTCCAACCATTTTATCTATCATCCCTCTTGCTCTCCAGACCCAGTCAGCATAATACCAACCGGTTTCGCCTCCGATTGAAAACACTTTTTCAAGAACACGCAGTGGATCGCCATCGATACGACGAATCCGTCTGTCGTGCAATACTCCATAAGTAGGAACTTCAAGGCGCTGAAACAGATGTGCGGGATTCTTCATTGAAACTGCATCTGTCCAACTCGATTGAACGGTATCCAGGTTAATCCGCTCCAATGCACGCATGCATGCCTCCTGATAAGTAAATGGAGCGATGTTCAATATATCTTTCAGCCGTGTCTCTTTACAGACAACTTCCACCTTCATGCTATTTACAAGGTTGACTGCAAGGTAATAAGATGTTGAAGTTACAAAGTAAAGCCAGTAAGAAGAAATTCTGGGACTAATAAACGGAACAACATATATTCGGCGTTTCAATCCTCTTATTTCAGCGTATTGGAGCATCATTCTTTTATACGAAAGGATCTCGGCCCCGCCAATATCGAAAGTTTGATCGTAAGTCGCTGCGTTGAGCATACATCCCGTGAGGTATTTTATAACATTTCCAATAGCAATTGGCTGACAAAGTGTTTTTACCCAGGTTGGAGCAATAATAACCGGCATTTTTTCCATCAAATCCCTGATAATTTCAAATGAAGCACTTCCGCTTCCAACAATAATCCCGGCCCTGAGTACGGTTAAGTGTTTTCCGGAACTTCTCAGAATATCCTCGACATTCTTCCTGGATTGTAAATGCCTTGAAAGTTTTTTAGAATTGGAAATGCCGCTTAAGTAAATTATCTGTTTGCAATTAGTTTTGCTGATGAAATCAGCGAAATTGCCTGCAGACCTGGCCTCCTCTTTCATGAACTCCGTTATGGAAGTCGACATGGAATGAATTAAAAAAAAAGCCACATCAATATCCATGGATTGATATGTCGAAGGAACCGGGTTCAGAAGATCAACTTCAATTCCGCGAATTCCCTGCATTGATTGTTCCCCTGTCATAAGCCGCTCCATATTCCTGACCAGGCAAGTAATTTCGTGGCGTTCTTCAAGCAATTGTTGCAACAACCTTTTCCCAATGTATCCCGTACTACCGGTAAGTAAAATTTTCATCGAAGCTTTTCAATCTATCTTATGTAACCCGTCTATATATAAATAATTTCTTATTCTGATAAATCCGTTTTAAAATACGGTTTTTTACTCATACAATGAGGAGTGGCATTCGGAGCAGAATTCAGTTTTCCATTTTTCACCAATGCTGGTAGGATGAACGAACTGTAATGTTGAATTAAGATATACATTGGTGATATTGCCTGTAGGGCCTTGGGCAATAATTGTATGACAGATTTCGCAGTTTTTCGATATAGTTTCTCCTTTGGCAGTTTTATGCCTGTCGGAATGGCACCGGAAACAGCCTTCCGATTCCAGATGACCTATATGATTGGGATATTGGCTTGCATCAGCCCTCATATATGGAAACGCATTCAGGTTATATTCCTGCTGGATGACCGAAATAGCCTTAATCACCCGATCCTGATTCGATTTCAGCACTTCGGAATGTTCATCTTTATAGAACTTCAAAACTGTTTCATTTATATCATGCATGGCTGTTTCTTTATCGGGAAACGGCATTTTTAATGCTTCCATAGCAGCTGCTTTTAAAAAAGCCAAATCCTTTGGTAGCAGACCGGTAACGAAAGCATTATCAACATAATCGGGAGCTGATTTGAAAAGATGCGAAGGGCGATTGTGGCAATCCAAACAATCCATGGTGCGTACCTCAAGTGTATCAAGCTTTTTCTTATCAAACTGGGCTTCCTCATCCATAAAAATCTTAACCTCGCCTGTTTTCAGGTTAGTCAGTTTTACCCAGGGGATATTTTCACGGTTTCGGGTATCAGAAACATATTCTATTTTGAAGTCTTTATTGATATGCCAATGTATTCCTTCTGAATTTCCCATCGATTTAAACTCAGGACCTATTTTCATAAGAAGTGACAAGTTCCATTCGGTATTGGCCGAATCAGCCAGGTAAGATCGCTGGACACGAAGTTTCCGGGAGTAAAATTTTTCGGGCCAATGGCAGCGTTCGCAGGTTTCGCGTTCCGGTCGCATACTATGAATAGGAGTAGGGATAGGCCTGGGGTATTTTTTCGTCATAACAGAATATACCTGGTAAAGTCCCGATAATTTTGATTTAACGTACCAGTTGGCACCCTGTCCCACATGACATTCAACGCAGGTAACTCTGGCATGCGACGAATTCTGGTAAGTAACATATTCAGGCTCTTCAATCTGGTGGCAGAGTTTACCACAGAATTCAACTGATTCGGTATATTCGAAAGCCCGGTAACTCCCCATGGCTGATGCTACCAGGAAAATCGCTGTTATGAGGAAAATCTTAACTACTGATGCCAGGTCTTTTCTTGAGTTGAGATCAATAACAGGCCAGGCATCGTTGCCTTGCGGTAAATTCTTTTTCCTGCGCACAGTAATAATGACACCCAAGGGAATAAGAATCAGTCCCGATAATAGGAATAAAGGCAGGATAATATAAATATACAGTCCAAGGTATGAGTTTGTTTGTCCCGCAAAAAGTGAATACAAATATAAAATAAGGATTAGAATCAGGCTGTTAGCTGTTATGATAAAGCCTGTAAGACTAAGCCAGTTATAAAACGCTCTTGGTTTATTTGTTGACACCTGGAATAGAATTAAATTTTATTTTGGATGTACTGGTAAAGATATATATAAATTATTAATTATATATGTAGGAATACGTATTTATTTTGGCTATGTCATACAATAAGGTAATTCACATAAACGACGCAAGTCACTTTATGAGGGTGACTTGCCTTTAAATAATATCCTGATAAAAAAGTGAATCTTTTTATTCGCGAGTATAGTGTAATTCGTGCGCTGAGACTGAAAAGTTACTCTTCTCTTTCTGAAACTTTTGCTGATTTACTTATCATAATAAGTTGAATAACTGCATACACATAATGTCCCCAAACACCCAGCAGCATAATTATGAGAGTTATTATCATCCACAGAGGTGCTATAGGTGTCCACAATTCGCGCGAAGGGCGGTCGGGGCTGATGAGGTGTTTTGGTAAACCCCAGTTATTATCAGCTGATCCTTTTACTGCGCCAAAAATATCATCTTCATCAATTGATGCAACAACTGTCAGGTTGCCCAAAGAATCACCAATAATATCCAAAGGGAACTCAGTGGTTCCGGTTCCGGAATCATCGAGAGATACTTCAGCTATCTTGAGCATGCTGAACATTTTTGGTACTGAAATAATTACATCAGTTCCTCCAATAGGACTTTCAGTGCCATCCGAATTTAGCTGTGAGCCTTCAACTTTTACGTAGCGAACGGAATCTTCTTCGTAGAATGATACTTTTAATTTTGCCGGTTTTAATCCGAATTCACCTTCGGAAGCTTCGAATTTGTCACTACCGGCATACACGGCCTTAAATGAAATCATTTGTTCCTCATTGCGGGCATAAGAATTATGCGAAGGAATTTTAAATACGGCAACACCATGAAAATCGGTCATTGACTCACCGATCTTTAAATCTCCGTCTTTTTCAACAGAGTAGAATGTAACCGGTGCATTGGCAAGGTTAGTGCTCCCTTCGTCGTGTTTGACACTTACAGTACTCTTTAATTTTATACTATCATCAGATGTACTGATGCAGGTAAATCTTAACACGGTTGAAGCCGGACTTTTTGATTCAGCGACATTCTGTGCACCAGCCTGTAACAATCCGATAAGAAGTACTAAAACGAGTATGGTTCCTGGTTTTATTCTTTTCATAAAATTTTCTTTAGATCCTGTTTGCGTATTAACTAATTGTAAATCTGTTACTTCAGATAAATGTCATTCAATTCTCTAGGTTCTTCCTTAAGGTCAGAAACCTGAACGATGGGTATCATTTTTGAAGCCAGGGTGAATAAAAGACAGAACAACGCAACTCCACCCGCAGTGAGTGACCATTCAACCCATGTTGCTGAATAATGCTCCCATGCGGCACGTGCGTCTTCAATCGGAAGGTAAGGTGTTTCAAGAGTAGGTACAACAATCAGGTAGCGGTTTATCCATAGAGCTACGATAACAATAAAAGCAGCAATAGTGATATTATTGATTGTGCGGAGTTTTTTGAAGCCAACTACTATTAATGGAACCAGTACACCAACATAGTTTGAAAAGATGAATAAGAAATAATAGCGATCGAACAAAACTTTAATGAGTTGTTCATCATTTTTTTCCGATCCATACCATTTAGTCAGGTATTCGCTAAACGTGAAGTACCCAAAGAAAGCAGCAAGTACAAGCATGATAACTCCAACATTGACAAAATGTTCCAACCTGATATGCTCTTCCAGGTGGTAAACCTTTCTGAAAAAGTACATGGCTACAATAAGAACACCTGTTCCGGAATAAACCGCTGCAATTACAAAATAAGGGCCAAAAATTGTGCTATGCCAGCCAGGCTGCAGTGTTACACTGAAAATCCAGGCCAATACCGAGTAAACAATAATTGCAATTGCAATTACCATACCGGCCATAATATCAGTAGCTTTTTTCAGACGCAATTGTTGTTCAGGTAATCCTGTATATCCAAGTGCCAGGATTTTATAAAGTTTTTTCTTCCATTTTGGAACTTTCAGTTCTTCGAAATCGCGCATTTTGGCTAAATCGCGAAGCAATGCCAGGTACAGGAAAAGCAAACAACCGAATATATCCGTTGATATAGCAATAACGTCCCAGGTAATAGGCGACTGAATACGACCGTAAAAAACAAGATTAGGAAGGCGGTCAAGACGGCCGATACACATCATGATGAAGCCCGGACCTATTAAGAGAGAGATGATAGTGATGAACTCTGCCATGCGGATAATAGGTTTACGCCAGCTTGCATGAAAAAGATGTAAAGTTCCTGATATCAGAGCACCGGCATAACTTATCCCCATAAAAAAGATGAAGTTTACGATGTATACTCCCCATACTACATTGTCGCGCATTCCGGTTACGATATGACCACGCGAAACCTGCCAGTACAATGCGAAAAATCCAAGAAGTACAATACCTGTAAGAAGAGCTATCCAAAGTTTGCCCAATATACTGGTTTGCTCAATCTGCGGCGCAAATTCCTGAAGTAAAGATTTAGATCCAGCTGTTTCGCTCATTATTTAGCCTCCTTATTTTTAAGATTTTTTACATAGGGAGTATTGTCAAATCTCTTTGAAATACTTTCATCAAGGCCTTCGAGTCCGCGTTCAAATGGAAATTGCCTGTCGACTGGTGGCAAATAATAAACATTAGGACGGGTTCCAAGGTTATCAAGATATTTATACCCGGAGCGGTCGCGTATTAATTCGCTGAATTTATAAGTTTCGGTACCATTGGTAACAACATCTTCATCGATATCGCCAAAATAGATAACTCCCATAGGGCATGCTGCAGCACAATAAGGTAATTTGCCTTCGCGTGCCAGGTCGGGGCAGAAATCGCATTTGGAAACAGTACCTTCTACTCCGGGAACACTCTTTTCCGGCGAATAAGGCTGATCAACTTCAAAAGCTTCTTCCTTTTTCCAGGAAAATACCCGTGTTGAATACGGACATCCTGTCATACAGAACTTGCATCCGATACATCGTTCATTATCAATAAGTACTATGCCATCGCTGCGTTTGTACGTTGCACCTACAGGGCAAACACTTACACATTGAGGATTATCGCAGTGGTAGCATGGTTTTGGGAACCAGTAAGGAGCAGTTTTCTCCGAATCCTGCATCAGATAAACTTTCATGAATTCCTGATCCGGGGAGAGGTTATGTCCCTTTTGACACTCTTCTACGCATTTACGTGCATTTTTACATTTAGCCAGGTCGATAACCATAACAAATTTACGACCTGGAATGCCTTCGTGCGATTCTTTTCGGCCTACCGGGGCAAGTGAAAGAAAGTTTTTATCTACTTCCATTACTTCCCCTGAAGTGGTAAGTACCTTAATTTTTTCGCCAGATTCGCCTGAAGCGTCTTTACCCGTTGCCAGCAACGCTCCTGTTGCAACAGTACCGGCACCAGCCAACAAACCCAACTTCAGGAAATTCCTGCGGGAGTTGTTGTCATCTTTCTTTTTATTTTCCATGGTAAGCCAATTTAATGTTAAGTGATGTGAAGTTGTGATCAATTCTGTACAGAAAGTTTTTAAACAAACTGTCAGATTTCAATGTGATTCATGAAAGCCATTGATCATGCTTTTAAAATTACTCACAAAAGTTGCTCCTATGGTGCAGAAATATATATGTACAAACATGAAAAAGGAAACAAAAAAGCCAATTATAACGTGTATAAAGTCATTGACTTTGATCCCGCTTCCGCTGAAGAATTTTGTCAATACGACTTCGGGGTATAGGAGTGCCCACCCTGTTATGATTACAACAGGAACCAGCATGAACATTGTAATTACATAGGTAAACTGTTGTAAGGGGTTGAATTTTCTTTCTTTAGTGATAGGGAATGGAGGTTCTTCACGTTTGAAAATTCCGAAAGTATAATACGTGAATTGTTTCACTAGTCTGTTCGTTAATCCTTTTAACGATAATTTGTAATATTTCCCGTTAGGTGTGATTACGGTTCCGATCAGAAATCCCATGTAGTTGATAGTCAGAAGTATTCCGCTGATATTATGCATACTTACTGCAATATCAAACCGAATAAAAGGGTTTGCAGGATTTGTATATTGCATACTTACACCACTTATGATTAACAATATGATTAGAATGGCATTTAAGGCGTGCCATAGCCTGATCCAGATGGGATACAAATATATTTTTCCTGTCATTATTTCTTACGTTTTATAATTCTGAGTAAGGCATGAATTGTTATTCCAAACAAAACGCAGCCAAACATTACTAAACTTATCAATCCAAGGTAATAATTACGGTTTGCACCGATTACATACCCTTCGTTCATGATAACTCCGTTATAAAAGCCTGTTTTACTGCGGCCTTCCTTAACTTTATATTTATACAGCGAAGCCATCAGGATAGAATTAGTTGAATGACATTCAACACATCTTCGCACTGCTTTTGCTTTAGGTTGGATATTATGGGCGACCAGGATTGAATCATTATTGCGGGCATGGCATTCGATACAACGAACATTCTTAAAATGCAGTGCCTGGTTAGGCAGCCACTCATGCTTTACAAGGATATTCGGATTTACTTTATCCGTCAGCATTTGGTATTTGGTAATATCGGCGTGGCAATTCAAACATATTGCATTGTCATAGGCCACTATATGTTTTATTTTTTCTTCCGAACGTGCGTTAATTTCATAGGTATGCGGATTATGGCACATCCAGCAGTTAAAGTCTTCACTATGTTTTGTTGAATGCACACTTGCCTGAAACTCGGTTTCAATTTCTTCAAATTTAAACTTGGCATAGGCTTCATCGCCTCCATGGCAGTCAATGCAGGCATATTTTTGCTCCATTCGCAAACGCCCCGGGTGAGGGAAAGTATCGTAATCTGCGGAGTGGCAATCGATACATTTAAAATTTCTGTGATTTGATTCAGCGAACAGTTTCCGGTTTATAATGGTTTCGATATACATTCGCTTTGTGACTTCCGACCCTGATTCAGGGTTAGTATATTTGTATTTTGATTGCCCATGGCATTTCAGGCATTTTTCGTTAAGATCAGCATTTTCAGATTGCTTGTTCGTTTGTGCATGTGAGGCAACAGAAGTCATCAAACTAATGAAAACTACCAGCATAAAATGCACTGGGACTTTTTGAGTCCAGCGTGTATATAGTGAAGCCATTTTTTGAAATTAATTAGTATAAGAACTATACTTGCAGGAAAAGAAAAAAGGTGTTCAGAATAAACCTGAACACCCTTTGAATATACTATTTTTTCATGGTACGGATGTAACCTATAACAGCCCATCTGTCGGCTTCGTCAAGAATTTTCTTTTCGAAATTCGGCATTTCATCGCGGCCTACAAATGACATATAATAAAGCTCACCATCAGTTTTAGCCTGGAATGCAGCTGCTGAAAAATTTCCGGTGCTGGTTTTGAGGTTAGCAGCTTTTGGTCCATCGCCTAATCCTTTGGAACCATGACATGATTTACAGCTTTTGTTAAAGAGGTCTTTACCTACTGAATTGATGGTAGGATCGCCAGCTTTAACAGTGCTTTTCATTGCTTTGTATTTTGCAGGGATTGTCCATGGGCCGCCTGCTTTTTGGGCCATTGCGATATTGGCTGTAACAAAAATTACTGCTGCACAAATAATCGCGATAAGTTTAATTGAGTTTTTCATGTTGTTTTATTTAATTGGTTATATCTGTTGTGTTGCAAAAAGTGTTCCAAATAAAGGGTGGAATATTAGAAATTCCACAAACGAGTAAGATTAAAGCCAATCAGGATACCTTGTTTGAAAAAGTCATTCTTATTCCACATAATATCTTCCTGTGGAAGTATACCCTTTGCCGAACCCAGATAAATTTGGAATACATGGGTACTGGTTGATATCTCAAATCCAACAGTAAGATTAGGCTTGTCATATATGATGGTACTGGCATCCGGATCTTTCTTAAAGTCTTTGATTCCTGTTATATCCAGGGGGAAATCACCGGCTATAATGAATGAGCCTTGCGGTGTAAATTTATACCTTCCTGAAAACGACAATGAAATCCTGTCGTGATTGTAAACTGAATCGACACAGCTATAGTGAGTGAAAGCGCCACCGGCTTGTAACGACAGGTGATCGTTAAACCTTCGCGAGACTAATAACTGGGAGAAATAGGACATCCTGTTGCCGAATTTATAGCTTTTAGGACTTATGGAATCGGGAGTTTGATCCCATTTGGAATCAGGACTTCCATCAATTCCAATAACTTCATAAAGCATTACAGTTACCGGGATACTATTCGAGCGGGTTTGCTCAATAATCCTGTATTTAAGCTGTAAATCCTGCATCATGTTGAATTTGGTGGTGCCGATACCAACATTCAGGTTGTTGAGAATACTGTAGTTTAATCCAAAGCGGATGTTTGCGGCTCCATATATTCCATATAAATCATGGATTCCGTTTTCAGTATTTCCAAACCGGTGCTGAAGGATAAATTCGAGTGTTTTTGACGGACTCACTGTAGTTGTAGCATTATCAAATAATAACCCGCTTTCGAATGCCGCGCGGACGGGACGTTCTTTCGGTTTTTCCTGAACGGTATTATCCTGAGTGGTGTCTTCCTGAGCAAAGCTTGTTGTTTGTATTGTTACAAGAGTCAATAGCGTCAGGACGGTATTTCTAACTATTTTGTATATCTGTTTCATTATTTTCTTTTTTTTGAATGAATATTGCCCAACTTAATCGTTTTTTGCACCTGCATATATCCAGCGGTAAAGGAGATCCAGTTCAGCAGCAGAAGTGTGTTTTGCCATACTTCCTCCGGGTTTGCAAACGATGTAGATATCGCTGGTTGCAGGATCTCCGGCTGTTACATAGGCGGGAACAAGTGCTGAATAGGATTGTCCGGCTGCCAGGTTAGGGGCTATACTACCTGAGTGGCAGGAGACGCATTTAGCGTCGAAAAAAGGCTGAATATCCTTTGAGAAACTGATGGCATCACCTGGTGGTGGTACTGGTTTCGGAGGGGCAGGTGCTACAAAGTCGTATTCGCAGGCAGTAAGCATGATAAGTAGAGTGCCCGATAGGAATAATAGTCTGAAAAGTCTCTTTTTCATTTGTCTTTGTTTAAGTTTAATGACAGATTTATTTGTTTTGGATAACAACAAAACTACTGTTTTAATTAATGGTACAAAGGAATACTTTTCCGGCGAAATATATCTATTTTCATATATGATTGTTTGACAATAATATTTTGATACTTATCAGTCGATATAATGATATATGTCATTATCTTTGTGAACTTCTGGCGGGAATATTTAACACGCCCAATGGATAATTTTACTTTGATAATAATCATTCTGACACATTAAGAAATTTAGAAGTGAACCAACACGCTCAAAATAATAAAGGTTGTGCATTCTGCAAGGATAAGTCTGATATATTTGGCTGCCTAGGTACTACTGAGCTTGACCAGATTGATGATAAACGTATAGAAGTGCATTTTAAAGCCGGTGAACTTATCTTTAAACAAGGCACTCCGAATATGCATTTCCTTTGCTTAACACAGGGCAAAGTAAAAACATACATTGAAGGATATAATGATAAGAACCTTATCCTTGGAATCGTAAAACCGGTAGAATATATCCTTGGCCCGGGCATTTATGCCGACCACATGCACCATTTTTCAGCCATGGCAATAGAGTATTCAGTAGCTTGTCTGGTTGATCTCGACACTTTTAAAGGCTTGATTCGCAACAATGCTGAATTTGCGGAGGATTTCCTTAGGAAGGTTAGTTTACAGTCAATAAATAATTATGAACTTTTTATCAGCCTCACACAAAAGCAAATGCCCGGCCGTATTGCTGATGTGCTCCTGTATTTGAAAGATAAAGTATACGAATCCGGATCTTTTCATACAACACTTTCAAGGCAGGACCTGGCAGATATGTCGGGCATGTCGAAAGAAAGTGCAATCCGTATTTTGCGTGAATTTAAAGACGAAGGTATTATTCAGGTGAACGGGAATGATTTTGAGATATTAAATGCTGAGAATCTGGCAAAGATAAGTCAGACCGGATAGAGCCGGACTGCAGTATGTTCGGACACCTCAAATTTCAGATTTAGTGTTATATTAATGATGTTTGCCTTTGGTGAGCTTGCTTAGCTTAGTTCCGGGTTTCATGCAACGGAGCGTAATTTCCGCAAATTCCTTTTTAGTAGTGGAATTATCCAAAGGGGGAAGGTAAAATTTATTAAGCATTTCTATTCCTTAACAAATCCTGTCAGGTAGTCTGTTCAAAAAGAGATTACTTTTGCAGTTCTCCATTCTTTTTGTTTTTATTTTCTGAATATGCGTTCCATACTTACCCGTACTGTCCTGCTTGTTTCGTTTGTCAGCTTTTTTACTGATATAGCCAGCGAAATGCTTTACCCTGTAATGCCTGTTTACCTGCAATCTATTGGGTTTTCTGTTTTATTGATTGGCCTTCTCGAAGGATTAGCCGAAGCCACTGCCGGTCTGAGTAAAGGGTATTTCGGCAACTATTCGGACAAGCTTGGAAGCCGCGTACCCTTTGTTCGATGGGGATATACACTAAGTGCCATTTCGAAACCGATGCTTGCCTTGTTCACCTTCCCGTTGTGGGTGTTTCTTGCCCGCACACTCGACAGGCTAGGTAAGGGCGTGCGTACCGGCGCCCGTGATGCCATGCTGAGCGACGAAGCTACAAAAGAGAATAAAGGTAAAGTTTTCGGCTTTCACAGGGCACTGGATACAGCCGGTGCTGCAGTAGGACCGTTTGCAGCTTTAATATTCCTGTATTACTACCCTGGCCAGTACAGATGGTTGTTTATCATTGCTGTGGTTCCCGGAATAATAGCAATAATGCTTACTTTTTTATTGAAGGATAAAAATAAAAATATTTCAACAACGAAATCACCGGGATTCTTTGCTTTTCTGAAATACTGGAATCTTTCTACTAAACATTTCAAACTTCTTGTTGCAGGTTTGCTGGCATTCACCTTGTTTAACAGTTCTGATGCTTTCCTACTGTTATCTATTAAAAGTAAAGGCTTTTCGGATACTTATATGATCGGGATTTACATTTTCTATAACCTGGTGTATGCTTTGCTTTCGTTCCCGATCGGAATTCTGGCTGATAAATTCGGACTGGCGCGAACGCTGATTATGGGATTATTTGTCTTTGCCTTAGTATATTCGCTAATGGGATTTGTTTTACTTACATGGCAGTTTATTATCGTATTTGCATTGTATGCATTATATGCAGCGTCAACCGAGGGTGTTTCCAAGGCTCTCATCAGCAACATAGCTGCGAAAGATAAAACGGCAACTGCGATTGGTTTTTACACCAGTTTCGCAAGTATTTTTACTATGCTGGCCAGCACACTGGCAGGATTGATATGGTTTACCTTAGGGATGAAAACCATGTTCATTATTTCAGGAGTGGGAGTGATGTGTGTGGCGATTTACCTTGCGGTTGTTCAAAGATATATTTTTCGTGTTCTAAAGGTTTAAAGATAGTAATTTGCCTTTTTTTATGTTCCGGTTGGTTTATCCCGATGCAAATGGGTAAGTTTGCAGAATGAAAACTTTTATTTTTGTACTCTATATTCTACTACTAATGAATCCTTTAGGTGATGTGGAAGCACAGATAGCCATTCCAAAAGGATACTTTTCCTCACCTCTTAAAATAAACCTGTCTTTAACCGGAGGCTTTTCCGAAGTCAGAGCCAATCATTTTCATTCGGGTATAGATATTTCGGTACAGCAAAAAGTGGGGCTACCGGTTTATGCTGTTGCTGACGGAGTTATTTCACGTATTAAAGTTTCGGCTGTTGGTTTCGGGAATGCAATTTATATTGATCATCCAAATGGTTTTACTTCGGTTTATGCTCATCTGCAGGGATATAACGATACCATTGCCGCTTATGTGTACAAGAATCAATATAAGGCAAAAAGTTTTGAAGTTGACCTGTTCCCGACTATCAGAAAGGAATACATGTATGTAAAGAAAGGACAATTGATTGGATATGCAGGTAATTCAGGATCCTCGGGAGGTGCTCATTTACATTTCGAACTGAGAAATACTAAAACCGAGCATATCATAAACCCTTTGCTTTTTGATTTTGGCATAACTGATAAATTCCAGCCCTATATTGATTTTATCAAAATATATCCTGAAAATGAAAATAGTTATGTAGGATCGTCAAACGATGTGGTTCGTTTAAGTGTTAGGAAAACGGGAAGCAATGAATACCGGCTTGCTTCCAGGGATACCCTGGCGCTGTGGGGTAATTTCAGCATAGGAGTGCAGGCCTTTGATTTTAATCAAAATCAAAGTGACCGCAACGGTTTTTACAGCATGAAGATGTTTAAGGATAATGCCATGTTTTTTTCGATGGTGTGCGATAGTTTTTCATTTGCCGAAAGCCGCTATGTAAACGCCTCGATCGATTATGCAGCCAACTACAATCTTGGTAACAGGATTGTGAAATCGAAGAAGCTACCGGGAAATCAATTAAGTTTCTTTACTTCGGATGCTGCTAATGGAATTCTTACGTTTAACGACGAAAAAGTACATGAAATAATGATAGCTGTGGGAGATGTTTCAGGAAACTCCATAGATCTGAAATTTTGGATCAAGCCTCAACAACCACAAGGGTATGCACAAGTGCCGGCCCCGGCTCTTCCTGATCCTGCCTTGCTGTTCCGATATAATAAAACCAACAGGTACGAAACCAGCGATGTGAAGGTTGAATTGCCGGTTGGGAGCCTGTATGAGGATATGATTTTGAATTACAGGAAGGTACCGGGAAGCCAGGGAATGTATTCGGATATCCATTATATTCATGATGCTGAAGTGCCTTTGCATTCAAAAATCAAAGTATCGGTAAAAGCTTCGAAAGTGCCACAGAATCTGCAATCAAAAGCCTTGCTGGTGAGGATCGACAGGAAAGGGAAACGAAGCCCGGCCGGAGGCAGCTACGAAAACGGATATGTTTCGACAACCACAAATCTTTTTAATGGTTATGCGATTGTAACAGATGAAGTTGCTCCAACTATAAGACCATATGCTGATAACAGTAAAAGTAAAACAAGTCTGAGGTTCACAGTTTCGGATAATTTTTCCGGAATAAGCACATACAGGGGAGAAGTAAACGGGAAATGGGCTCTTGTGGAATGGGATCCGAAAAACAGGCTGATGATCTACCGTTTTGATCAGATTGCTCAAACCGGAAAAAATACCTTTAATCTTTATGTTGAGGATGAGAAGGGGAATAAAGCTACTTATTCGACGACTTTTTTCAGATAATAAATGCAAAAGTCAAAATGCAGGATGCCAAATGCTAGGTTACAGGTACTTGAAAAGATAAGATAGCATTAAAGCTGAGTAAAGAAAGAATAATAGATATTGATTTCATGTACAATCAGTTCTCTGAAGTATAAACCCTATAAATCCAAAAAGTCATGACATTTCAACTTCCTTCCTTGCCGTATGCAGCAGAAGCGCTCGCTCCGGTAATCAGTGCACGAACAATCGAATTTCATTACGGGAAACACCACCAGGCTTATGTTAACAAATTAAACATCCTTGTACCGGGTTCAGCATTCGAGAATGCAACCCTTGAAGAAATTATTTTAAAAGCCGAAGGTGGCATTTTTAACAACGCTGCCCAGGTTTGGAACCACACTTTCTATTGGGAAGGATTTTCGGCACATCGTGGAACTGCCCCTTCAGGTAAATTGCTTGAAATGATTAACCGCGATTTTGGTTCGTTCGAAGCTTTTAAAACCAAATTTAACGAAGCAGCCGTTAACCAGTTTGGCTCAGGATGGGCCTGGCTTGTGCTCAAAGCTTCCGGAAATCTGGCAATTGTTACCACCGGAAACGCCGCAAATCCTATGCGCGACGGATTAAAACCATTACTGACATGCGATGTTTGGGAACATGCATACTACCTTGATTTCCAGAATCGCAGGCCCGATTATGTTCATTCGTTCTGGGAACTGGTTGACTGGGATATTATTGCCAAAAGGTAAAAATATATCAGATTTGCTTTTGTCCTTTGTAATTCTTCAAAGGAGAAAATTATTGATTTAGCCAAATTGCTACAGCCGGCTAATCTGATAGCCGGCTTTTTTTACACTTTCGATAACTACCTCCGAAATGTCGTCAGGAGCTTCGACTGTAAGAACCTTATCAGGATTCTCAAGATCAACCGACCAATTATTTATAACGTTCAGACTTTCGAGACCGGGTGTTATTGCCCTGATGCAACCACCGCATTTAAGACTTGTTTTAAAACGAAGAGTTTCCATTGTATATATTTTTATTTGTTAATATTAGGTCTTAATTCACGTATTTCCTTCTACATACAGAACTGTGTTAACAATCATGCAACTCACAAAGTGTATCATCAGATTCTATTTCGATGGTAGTATGAGCAAAGCCTTCATGACTCAAAAAGTCGCGGACCTGCTTTTTGATTATCTCAGAATCCGATACTTTGAGCAAAGGATCTACGCTAACATGCAATGATGCAATGTTATAAGCTCCGTCCATGGTCCAGAAATGGATATCATGTACACCAATTATGCCGGTAATGCTTTTCAGATGTGTTCTGAAATAATCAACCTGTTCCTGCGATGGGGTAGCCTGCATAAATATCCTGAAGGTCTGCCTCATGCTGCCGAATACCCTGTAAAGAATAAAAGCTGTGATAAGCAGGGATAGCAAGGGATCAAGGATGGGGATATCGAAAAACTTCATCACGATGCTTGCTGCCAGGACTGCTATCCAGCCCAGAACATCTTCGAGAAGATGGATAGAGATTACTTTTTCATTCTGAGTCTGACCTTTTTTTAACCTGAGCATAGCAAGGCTGTTAACTATTATCCCGACAACTGCCAGGTACATCATACCCTGAACATGCACCGGTTCAGGACTAATGAGCCTAGGAATTGCTTTTGTTATAATAATTACCGAACCAATCAGCAGTATTATGGCACTGATCGCTGCCCCTACAAGCGAATACCTTTTGTATCCATAAGTATATATATCATCGCGCTGTTTTGCCGAAACACGTTGAAAGTACCATGCCAGTCCCAGTGCAACCGAATCGCCCAAATCATGAAAAGCATCGGAAAGTATGGCTATACTGTTTGTCAGAATGCCTCCGGCAATCTCAATAACAGCAAATGCAGCATTCAGCCAGAATACCATTTTCAGGTTGGCTTCGGCGGCGTGGTTGTGCGTATGAGAATGTTGGTGGTCCATTGATCTGTTATGTTTAACTGTTTTATGGTTTCAAAGTTTCAGTGTTACTATGTAGGAATATGCGGTTAGATCAGTGATACATTTCTGTTAAAGTAATTTTGCAGATTACCATTCAGCCATTAGAACAAACAAAATTATAGTTTTCACCTTTCATCTAACAAGAATGCTATTATTTGAATACCAGGCAGATATATCAAGTGAGTTTTATTTTGAGCCAATGGTAAATGATTGTTTTCTATTCATTATTTTTACCCCTCTATCCGCTTGAGGCGGACATCTCCCCGAAGCGGAGAACCCTTCGATCGTGATTTGTGCTTTTTTATCACATTTTACAAACAACACAAATCACTTCTCAGTATTTCAATTTATTTCTCAGTATTTCAAATTTTTTAGTTAGTTCCATTTTGTGGCATTGCTAAATGGTGGTTGTCTTTTCACAAATCTTCTGGTCTGCATATTTCAATATCAGGGGTCATAAAATAATTCTTTTCAGACGCAGGCTGTTTAATACTACAGTAACCGAACTCATAGCCATAGCAGCACCGGCAATCATTGGGCTAAGCAAAAACCCGGCAAGTGGGTAAAGAGCGCCTGCAGCAATGGGAATAGCAACGATATTATAGAAGAATGCCCAGAAAAAATTCTGCCTGATTATTTTCACAGTAGCTTTTGATAAACGAATCGCCTGGGCAACAGCCCGAAGATCACCTTGCATTAATATTATGCCTGCACTGTCGAGCGCAATATCCGAACCGGTAGCCATGGCTATGCCAAGGTCGGCTTCTGCCAATGCAGCAGAATCGTTGATGCCATCTCCAACCATAGCAACTTTATAGCCCTTGTTTCGCAAATCGGTTATAAAATGGTTTTTATCAGCCGGAAGCACACCTGCAACATAATTTGAAATTCCAGCTTTTAATGCAATATCAGCAGCAGTACTCTCCTTATCGCCAGTGAGCAGGAACACTTCGATGCCTTCGTTTCTAAGGTTGCTTACTGCTTCTTTTGCATGTTCCCTCATGGTATCTTCAACAGAAAAGGATGCAACGAGTTCGTTGTTACAGGAAAAAAATACAGAGTTTTCATCATCATTGTTACCATGCAAAAGTACGCCGGATTCCTCCATTAGCGTTTTATTGCCGACCATGAAAACATAATTCTGAAATTCTGCTTTAACACCTTTACCCGGGATATCTTCAAAGTTTTCAACAGCTATCATCTGCATGCCCTCAAAAAGCGAAGCTATAGCAAAAGCCAGAGGGTGCCCCGAACGTTTTTCGAGTGAAAAAAGTACCTGTTTCAGAATGTCATCTTCTTTCAGCCAGACACTTTTGGTGACAATAGGTTTTCCGGTTGTTAGCGTACCAGTCTTATCAAAAACTACTACATTGATCTTACAGGCGTTTTCGAGATTGTCAGAGTTTCGTATCAGTATTCCCTGCGAGGCTCCCCGCCCGATTCCTGCCATAAGTGCAGTTGGTGTAGCGAGTCCCAGTGCGCAGGGGCATGCGATAATGAGCACACTTATTGTTGTAAGAAATGCAAATGTGAGCGAAGGTTGAGGCCCCAGAAACCACCAGATTAAAAACGTAACTGCCGCAATTGCAAGAACTACGGGAACAAATACTGAAGCGATCTTGTCAGCCAGCTTTTGTATAGGTGGTTTCCCGGATTGTGCTTCCTGCACCATTGCAATGATACCTGCCAGTAACGTGTTTTTCCCGGTTTTATTTGCGGTAATAATGAGGTTGCCATTTGTATTCAGCGTTCCGGTAAAAACTCCGGCACCCGATGATTTGAATACAGGCAGCGGTTCTCCCGAAATCATACTCTCATCGACATATGAATCGCCTGTTTCAACAATGCCGTCTACAGGTATGCGGTCGCCGGGGCGCACCATCACTTTATCGCCTGGTGCAACCGCAGCCAGCGGGAGTTCCATTTCAATTCCGTCGCGGGTAACGGTCAGGGTTTTAGGTTGCAGACCCATCAGTCTCCGTATTACCGATGATGCTTTGCTTTTCGATTGTTCTTCAAGGAATTTTCCGATAAGAATAAATGCAATGATCACTGTTGCCGATTCGTAATACACATGCGGTTCAAGTCCTGCATTGAGAAATATGGATGGCAAAATCGTGTTTATAACGCTGAAAATAAAGGCAATACCGGTACTAAGTGCCACCAGTGTATCCATATTAACCATTCGATGCTTTGCCTGTTTCCATGCATTAAGGTAAAATCCGGATCCGGAATAAATAATTACCGGAAGTGATAACCCCATTAATATCCAGTTTTTATTTTCAAGATGGATTACATGAAACATCGACAAAATAAATACAGGAATCGTAAAAATGGCTGCAACAATCAGTTTACGCCTGAGCACATGAAAGTGTTTAAACTCAATATCAGCAAGTTTTTCGCTAAGGTTTTCCTCTTCAATAATGAGTCCGTAACCTATTGCTTCGACCGATCTGGAAAAATCGGCCGGCGATACCATATCAGGATTGTAGCTTACGAAAACATTGGCCCCGGCATAATTAACAGAAGCAACTGTTACGCCGGGAAGGGACGAAATCATGCTTTCGACACTTCCGGCACAAGCCGCACAGGCCATGCCGGTAACTGCAAAAACTTCTTTTTTCATTGTTAAGTCCATGTTATAGAATAATTACAACAAAGATAATGCAAGCTGGTTTTGAAAGAAATCAAATACTTTCAGCACCTGAGTAAAAAAAAATCCGCATCAAGCGGATTGGTGATAATTGGTAGTGACCCCGATAGGGTCATATTGGTTGTTTTATAGTAAGTTTAATGATCCTAAATTATAATTTATATATATTGATTATCAATCATTTCAATACATAGTAAGTGTTAATAACTTTTTTTGTTATTTAATTAAAGTGTGTGTATATTTGTGTGTGTAAATATTATAGCCATGAAATACACTGTTAAATTTCTTATTGAAGCACGGAAGGATAAAAAGCCGTTTGCACCAATCAACATTGATATTAATTATTCGGGCGTTCGATTGCGGTATTATACCGGATTCCGGTTAAGTACTGAAAGCTGGATTTACAACGAACATTGGATATTTGATAATTGGGATATAAACAGCCAGCGAGTTATAAGTGGATGCAATGCGTTTGAAGGATCAAAGCAAGTAAAAGCCGGTACGGTTAATAGGTTTTTAAATTCAGTTGATAGCAAGGAATTTACAAAAGTGTTTGAAACGAACATGCCACCGACAAAAGAACAGGTTATTTATTTTTTGAATGATATCTTTAGTAAACGATCAAAATTGAAAGCCACCGCAACTGAAGATGAACCAACCAAAAAAGATATTTCATTCTGGACTATGTATGACCGTTATACTAAAGAAGCGAAAGTATCACCAGCCAGGCGCAAACATTTAAAGGTAACGATGAACCACCTGAAAGGCTTTGATGCAAAGCTGACATTTGAAGCAGTCACAGCCGATAAGTTGAGAAAGTTCGAAAAGTATCTTTTAACAGATGATCCACCCAAAAGCAGAAACACTGTATCAGGGCAAATAAAGAAATTCAGAGCTTTTTGGAATTGGGCGAAAAAAGAAATTACTAACTTACATTATCCGTTTGCGGGATATTCTATTGATGCAGAGGTTTACGGAGATCCTATATTTTTGACAAAAGCAGAAATGGATCTTTTATATAATGCTAAATTCACGGATGAGCGTTTGAAAAGGATAAGAGATATATTTCTACTGCAATGTTTAATCGGGTGCCGTGTGGGCGATCTAATAGAATTGAGAACCGATAATATTATTAATGGATTCGTTCAGTTTGTACCAAGAAAAACAAAGGACAACAAAGAGGTTTCGGTTTCAATTCCGTTAACAGCCAGGGCGAAAGATATTATATCACGTTACAGTTTACCCGATGGCAGATTGTTGCCGTTTATATCACAACAGAAATACAATGACGGATTAAAGGATTTATTTAAGGATGAAGCTGTAAATAAGGATAAAAAAGTAAATTTGTCCAGAACAGTAATAAGATTGAACCCTTTAACAAGGAATGAAGAAGCTGTAAAATTATGCGATATTGCAAGCAGTCATTTAGGCCGCAGAACGTTTGTAGGGAACTTATTTGGCAAAGTTGATACAAGTATCATTACAAGCATGACAGGCCATGTAAAGGATTCTAAAGCGTTTGGGAGGTATTATTCCGTTAATGATGACTTAAAGAAAAAAGCACTTAAAAACCTTGAATAGATGTATGCACATTATTATAATAAGATTCAGGAAATCAATAAGTATAAAGAATTAGCAAGACGGTGCAATGACATTGAATTGTTGTATCAATATCTTGACAAACTTCAATACGAGGATCGTATGTTTATTGATAATGGGGCAGAAGCGCAAGCAGTGAAGAAAGTCTTTGATAGCGTTATATCAGACATCAAAACTGATATTCAACAAATCAAATTAAAACCTAAAGAGGATAACATCACACCCCCATCAAGGCTTACATGTATTCTTGAGTACACACCGGAAAAGCTGGAACAGTTACACGGATTACTTATTGATTCATTAATGATTAAACGGGGCGATCCTTTAAATAATTTCCTGTATGTATTCGGGGCGTGTGCAAGGCCTGAGAATTGGCAAACGGTTAATTGGATCGGGAGTAATCCAAAACTGGCAACATTAGTTTTTAAATTGACTGATGAAAAAAAGGAACACGAAACTATTAATATGCTATTCAAAACAAAAACGAAATACCAAAGAATGAGTGAAAATAGAACAGATAATATTCCAATAAAAAAACTATTGAGTAAAGTAAACCCCAAAAAATAAATTTCTGTTACACTTTTCAAAAGCCTGTACACCTTGTTACAGGCTTTTTTTATGAATTGTTGTTACGCTTGTTACAGTTTGTTACACCAGAAATGTAACATAAACCGTTGATATACAGATACATAATATGTCTTATTGTAATACCTTTGTAAGGCATTTAAACAATACAAAAATATGAATGACCTTGTAGTTATCCAGGAAGCAAAATTAATTGACTTACTCCGTACAGTTATAGCGGATGAGATCGGAAAAAGGATGGAAGCCAAAGCACCCCGGCCAAAAGTTAAAGGTATTCATGGACTTGCTGAGGCATTAAATTGCTCAGTAGCAAAAGCGCAAAAACTTAAAAACAGTGGTACGATCAGATATTTTCAGGATCAAAAATTAGTCCTGTTTGATTACGATCAGGTAATGGAGGATCTAAAAGGGGTTAATATTAATAAACGTGGAAGGAAACCGAAAGATGGACGTTAAAAAAGAGGAGGTCGCAACCCCTGGCAGGATTAACGACCTAAATAAGTTAACAGTAACACAGAGCAAATATACGACATTTTCTGATAGGTCGGCCATTCAGCACTTGAGGGAATTACATATCGCAGATTCCAAGCGAAAGCACCCTTCGCTACTGTACCATACAGCCCCATTATTCGCAGCAACCAAAACAAACGGACTCACAAAATGCGTCCTTCACTTCTTACAGTTGAAAGGCTGGCACTGTGAACGCACCGGGAACGAAGGCCGGTTATTAGATACCCGCCAGACCTTCAAAGATACCGTAGGATTAACCCGGACAGTCGGAAGCGTGCAACGTATTAAAAGCAGTGGAATGAGTGGAACAAGCGACCTGAAAGCGATTATTAACGGGCGGTTTGTTGCTATTGAAATAAAGAACGCAGCCACGCACGACCGACAAAGCGAAGCACAAAGGGAATACCAGGCGGAGGTAGAAAAATCAGGGGGCGTTTATGTGATTGTTACATCATTTGCACAATTCTTAAACTGGTATTATTCAAAATTCAATAATCATGAGTGATATATCAGTTTATAGAGCTCCCGTGAATAACACTTCCCCTTTAAAGAGTGTAAGCCTGTCCGATATAGCCAAAGTTATAAAATCGGATAAGTATAAGTACCTTACTGAAAAACTCAGGAGCCTGCCAAGTAAAGAAGAAAAAGACCTTTGCAAAGTGGGTGAACTGGATTATACAACCTTTTCGGGAACATTCAGCCGAAGGGCAAAAATAGGGCTTATAAAACACTCCAATCAATTCTGTATAGATATTGACCACATAGGAAACGATGAAGCATTACGGTCAATGAAAGAAAGGATATTAAATGCTTTTACTCCCTCATTAATGTTTATTAGCCCTTCTGGTGATGGCCTCAAATGTGTATTTCAGATTGACATTGAACAGGGAACACATGAGCAATATTTCAGAGCGTTTCAGAAC
This sequence comes from Bacteroidales bacterium, assembly GCA_038204995.1. Taxonomy (GTDB): domain Bacteria; phylum Bacteroidota; class Bacteroidia; order Bacteroidales; family UBA4417; genus UBA4417. The sequence continues at coordinate 25,673 of JBBRCH010000014.1, forward strand.
TTTTTCCGGAGCGAGTTTAACACTGAGATTGATGAAAAGTGCAGTGATGTAAGTCGGGCGTGTTTCCTCTGTTATGATCCGGAATGTTATACTTCAGATGTACCAACCATTTTGTGCAAAGCATTTATTGATACCTATACAACCATACAACCCACAGCATACAATCCGAAAACAGAAACCTTTACGGATCAATCAGTAATAATTGACAATTTGAAAGTATGGGTAAACAAACAACAGTCCTTTGTTGAAGGAAATCGGAACAAATACATATCAGAACTTTGTGGGGCGTTTAACAGGTATGGAATAGATGAGTACACAGCATTAACAACACTTTTAGAATATGCTGAAACGGGATTTACGGTTAGCCAAATACGGGCTACAGTCAGGAGTATATACAGTAATACGGCATTGCATAACATTGCGCAATTTGATACCCCCACAGGGCAGGAAACAAGGCCACAGGGCAAACAACAGCAGACAGAGCCAGAGGAGTTAACACCATTATTGCCTATTGATGGATTTCCCGACTTTATTCAAAGCCTGATTATTGAATGCACAAGGGTTTACGGCACTCACCGTGATTTATGGGCAGCAGCGTTTTTTGCAGCGACAACGGTAGCATTAGGGCAAAGCGTTATGTTAAAAACAAAATATGAGAATACAGCCTTATTCTGGATGGCAGTTGTAGGGGGTTCGGGGATAGGGAAGTCAGAGCCTTTCAAGATAGCATTTAAAATACTCCATGAGATAGATTACAAACTCTTTGAGAATTACAAAAAAGAAGCAGCACAATATAAGATCGACAAAAAGGCAGTTAAAGGGGATGAAACACCCCCCTCTGAACCTTTACCCTGTAAACAATCAATAATTATCGACAGCACCCCTGAAGCGATGGCAAAAGCTATGAGTGCAAACCCCAGGGGAATTGCAATACTTCGGGATGAGTTACATGGATGGTTTAATGACTTCGGGAGATACGCAAAGTCAGGAGAACAGCAAAACATGTTATCCACCTGGACACAACAGACCTACAAAGTGAACAGGGCAGGCAGTGAACCCTTATTTATCCAAGACCCCTATGTAGGTGTTTTTGGTGGAATACAGCCGAGCGTGTTACCTGAAATGGCAAAAGATAACAGATCGGTAAACGGATTCCTACAGAGGTTTGTTTTTGTTTACCCCGATAAAATAGAATCACCCCGATACACAAACGAGGAACTTAACGAAGATATGAAAACCTACTACCGGGAATACGTTGAACGGCTTTTATCATTAAAAGGTTACCGGGAAGAAATACGGTTAAGTAGGCAAGCGGAGGAGGTATACGCTGATTTCTTTAATAAAAACAGCGATCTGAATGATTCCGGCAAACTACCTGAATACCTGTGTGAGGTGAATGCCAAACTGGACATTATTGTTCTTCGGGCGGCTATTGCGTTTCACTTTTCACAATGGGCATGTACAGGAAGCAGTCCGGCAGAGATAACAACACAGACCATGAAAGCAGCCATTCAATTAACGGAATATTTCAGGATAACAGCCAGAAAAGTATATGATATACTCAGCCGGACAAACAACGACAAAAAGGAAACAGCCCGGTACTTGACTGAATTGGGCAACTCTCAAACAGACATTGCAGCAGTTCTAAAAGTAACACAGCAGTACATAAGTAAAATTGTAAAGTAGTTGTAAGGTTGTAGGTTGTAATTCTCTAAAAGCCTTATCAGAGTAGTAATAGAGGTACAAAAAGCCTACAACCAAAAAACAACAACAAAGGGAAGATATAAAAATAATGGTTGTAGGTTAGTTGTGAGTGAAAGACTTATCGGAGTAGCAGCACAGAAGATTACAACCTACAACCACCACAACAGATAAAAATATGAATCTACCAACACTTGAACCGATTGTATGGAAATGGGGAAACCGGGAAGGAAAGAGGAATGATAATAGTATTATTGACACTAAACAAGGGAATGAAGCATATCCCCCAATTTCAATAATTCAGAATACGGACTCATTGCCTTCACAGGCAGGAAGACAGACAAATTTCTTGCCATTGCCAGACAAATCAAACCAACGGCATGATTACTTTGACGACAACATGATACTCCGCACTCATTACCCTGGAATACCGGAATTAAATTAACAAACAATAATAACCACTAAAACAAATAACCCATGAACACAATACAAAAAACACAAATTACTTTTACTGACGATGAATTGCTAATCGTATCTGAAGCCCTTAAATGTTATAACGTGAAGTTAAATAAAGTAATGGACACCTTGCAACCATTCGATGTTACTGAAGAACTTATGCCGATCTTGGAGCAAACATCCAAGCTCATGACTACTATTAAACAATTTGAACAGTAAACGATAAGGCGGTATCTAAAATAGATTAAAATAGAAAGAATATGCCAAGACCAAAGGGAATACCCAAAACAGGAGGCCGAAAAATAGGAGCCTATAATAAAAACACGTCTGACATCAGAGCAATGTTAACAGAAATTGTTATCAGCAATCTGGATAATATCCAAGAATGTTTAGATCGTGTTGCAGTTCAAAACCCCGCAAAAGCAATGGAGTTACTTACCAGGTTGCTTGACCTTATTGTACCCAAACCTCCGCAGGAACAACCGGCACAACCACAAACTGCTGACTTGTATGCGGAAATTGCAAAAAAAATTATGCAGAAAATTGAGTAAGGTAAAAGTAAGGATGAATTAACTTCAAAATATTAAGCTGTTAGTGTCTAAAACAGGGCAGGGCGTTTTACACCCTGCCCTTTCTTTATAGATTGAGAAATCAATTTTCACCATTCAAAAGCGCAGTCCTGGCCTCATTTAATAAAGCTCTGGCTTCTCCTTCATCAAAGACTAACCTGAAATTATCTTTAATATCATCTGCTGAGAAAATTTTTCCAAGTTCCCAAACTCCGTTGGTTTTACCTGCAACAAAATCTTCAAAGCCAACCAATGCCCTGCCATCGTCCGAAACTCCGGCTAATATTCCTCCTGCGATCATAAGTAATAGTCTTTTTACAAATATACAGAATCAAGAAGAAAAAGCAATACAATTCTTTTGCATAATCAAGAATAGAAGCAATCCTGTGCAATTTCATGGATGCGTTTAACGGTATTGCACCGCCAATTAACAACATAGAAATGTACTAACACATTCTTGCGGCATAGGAACAACCACAGAAAAGGAAAATGCAGAGATGCAACACACGTAATTGTAGAATGGATAAAACTTGTTGACAATTACACAAAGCAGGAATATATGAGTTTTCAGATATTGTGCTATACATGACAGAAATGGGATTGCAAGATACGATACCCTTGTTTCAACATTAAAACTTGTATAAGGTTCTCACCTTGCTGATAACAACAATCCGATCCTGGACGATCATAAAACATTACTTGCTTTTCAATTAAATATCTCCTTTAAAGATATAAAAATTAAACCGCATTTCGCCGGGACAACTCTGGCTGAAAATTTGGAAAATCAGTATAAAAGCATTAATTTAGTAGCACCTAAAGAGCAAGACAATGAACAAGTTAATAAGTACCCTGCCACCGCAACAGCACCCACTCGTGGAATCACGCCTGATATGGATGCGGGACAACGAACCGGAACTTCTGATGGAACTGTGGAAGGAAGGAACCCTGCAAGCCAGGATACTGCAACAAGTGGAGGAAGCAAACCAGCTCTATTGCCGAATGAGGGAACAGGGAGTGTCAAAGGATCAAGCATTGGAATGCCGACTGAATCTGATAGCACCGGCAGAGGGGATGGATCAGGACAGGGAAGTGATGCAGTTTTCGGACTTACTGTTCGACAGGATATTGATGGACGTAACAACCTAACGAAGTGGGAGTGTCGGCAGTTGCAAATCAAAAACCAAGATTCGCAGGAGAAATCCTAATATATAATCAATAATACAAATTATGCCGATTAAAAAACAGCACTTCATAATTCAGAATACCTTAATCAATTAAGTGATGAGCAAAACAAAACCATTACCGGAAAAGGAAAAGAGCAAGTTCAAAAAGTGGTCATCGGAGGAAATAGAGAAGGAAAACGAGCGAATGAAAAAAGTAGTAGAGGGGATGAACAGAATGATACAAGCAGGGGAGTTACCGGAATACCCACCCCTGAGCAAGAAATAGATGCAGCCCTGAGTGATTTCATGGATGCATTTAATGACATTGCGCTATTTTTTATAAATATTAATCACTTCTTTATTCCACTTATCATAATACAAAGGTCCTTTCAAATGCATAAATCTGTTTGTATATGAATAAGCAATCGAAATAATAATTGCTGAAAAGATTATAGCAAGAGCATATATGACTGCTTTTTTAAAGTCATTATCTTTTATTGTAAGTGATTTCTTAAGGCGTAGAATCCAATTATTATAAGATTTCCCTCTTGAAAATACTATTGGAAATCTATCTATTCGAACAGTATAATTTTCGATATTATTTATTCTTGTCAATATTGTACACTCGTTATATTGTACCCACATTTTTATGTCATCATGAAAAGAATAAGCATTACCAATATTGTTTGAAAGGTTACGTGTAATACCCTCCCAATATTTGTGCTCTTTTTCAAATGTTACTTGGCTTATAATATGTGTTACTATTCCATCCAAAGAAACAATAACTGTTTTTCTGCTATCTGATTCTTTAAGGTAGTAGTATTTTTCTCCTTTTATTTTATAAGTGCGGCCTCTAATGGACAGGCCCTCTAAATATTCTTTATCGCTAAATTCAACTAAATTTGGTGATTCTTTTATTTTTTCGCCTAAATTCATATCTTACATACATTTAATAACATTAAATATCTTACATTTTTGCAATATGATTCAAATTTCATAAATAATTCAACAACTTTGAAAAAGTATCAAATTAATAATTCAAGTTGCTCTAATATGTATTACTTTTAACTATAAAATATTTTACCTTGAAAAAACAAAAGATTACCAAACCTAAGACTATGAAGGCATACAACACCACCCTCATCTCATTTACTCTGGTAGGAATGGAACCTATAATTTATGGCAACAAGATATATCCGCACCCAGACCAAGTGATATATTCAGTTGATTAGAATAATTATTGACAGACAGAAGAGCAAACTACTATTGATAATTCAATGAGATGTAATAACTGAACTTTCAAATAAACAACAAAACAGTGAAAAACAAGGAATTATCCCTGGAGGAGTTTCGAGATAAGATATTACTGCGGGTACAGGAGGAGGCGCAATGGATGGGCAAAACGGAGTTACAGATAATAACGGAACTGAACCAGGCATTGCAAAAGCGAATGAACAACCAGAAACAAACGAATAACCCCATGCAGACCCCAATCGTTATTAAGTTCAGTGATCGAGCCGACCGTATATGATTTGGCAAACATCAAGACTCCTATATTAATAAACTGATTTGCTTGGATGAAATCCGGCTCTTCAGCTTTAAAAACCGACAACATATGGGTATAATTTGGTCAATACTCAAAGTAAGTATCTTTATCGGACTGTTGACACCAATATTGAGGCAGTCATATAAGTTAATATTCATCATGGCACTAAAACCAATAGTATGGATTGGCTTTCTGGCAGCACTTAACTTTCTGTTTTTCTTTATCGCATCAATAATCCAAGATTCTTTTAATGTTGTTTGGTGGTCTTCAGCATTGTCTTTTTTTAACTTACTTTCGCTAAATACGCAAAAGGAAAACAATGGAGAAATAAAAAAAACAACAGATGATATGTATGAGATAATTGGAATAAATAAAGGACGACTAAAATTTCGACTTGGGCTATATGCTTATATAGTTGGCGGGCTATTGGGATGGGTAATAGTTTATGGTGAAATCTGTACATTTTAAAAAGGCAATAATTAAGGATCAATTAATTCAATTATATAATTGAAAATTAAACTTAAAAATTTAAAAAATTGGATGATTTAAAATTAACAGCATATCATGAAGCTGGTCACATTGTAGCTTCAATCCTGATGGGAAAACCTGCGACATCTGCGACCATAGTCCCAAATGGAGAATATAGCGGTTTGACTAAGGGAAAAGGATTCTTTGAAGAAGGGTTTGACATAGAATCTTTTACTCTGTATAATATAGATCATTATCAAGCATTGAAAAAACACATAATAGTTAATCTTGCAGGAGAGGTAGCAACATCAATAATTTCCAAGAAACGTGATTCTCATGGAAGTTTAGGAGATTGGCAAAACACAGTTGACTGGGTGCAACATTTTGTTTTTAGTGAACATCTTATTGATGCAATTGCGAATGAAGCTGAGTTCTATTTACAAGAAATCTTTAGATATCTTCCCGTGAAGAAACTAATAAATTCATATGCCAGGAAATTATTGTCAAAAAAGGAACTGAACTCCGAGGAAATAGTTCAGATATTTGAAAACTCTGTGTGTTATGCATTTTTAGAACCTTTGATATGTTAACAAAAACAGGAGCAATTGAACCATTGATTACCCCAAATACAATGAAACCAATCACTCATCATATAGCGGGCCTTATAGAGGGAATGAGGGTTTATCTGACATTAACACAGGCGCAGTGGGACGAGCTGGCACAAATTCGCAAGGACAATCCGAAACTAAGCCAGTGGGAATGCCGGGAGTTAATGACAAGCTCACAGCAGGAGAAAGAATAAGAAGTATATTCAGAAATGGATTGTTAAGTGAAGCTGAATATAGCAGTAACATATCGCCACCATCTAAAATAAGCGATAATGAAACGACACGGCAATACAAAACACATGGTTCAGAAGAAAAGAGGCAAGAATGTTACACTAAGTCTTTGTGGTAACTTTAAACCAGAGGATAATGCGGTTTTTGGAGGATGGGGAGACTTATCACATAATTTATCAATTCATGTTTAGGAAATTGGGTTATATCCTTAAAGGTACAAATAGCATAATCGGGCGGATCTTCCGGTTCATTTTTGGTTGCTTTCTAATTTTATGTTTTATTTTTTCTATTATTGAAGATTACGAATTAATACTCAAATTTATCATTCTCCTTCTTGCCGTTGTCGGCTTTTTTACAGTCCTGGCATTCATTGCAAAAAAAATATAAAATGACTCTTATCATACCTAACTAATCTAAAACGCTATGTTTCAAAAAATCGGTCATGCTTTCCAAAGCCTTTTTTATTATGTCGTTAAACACTTTTGGTCAAGCATTATCATGATTGTAGTAGCCGTTTTGTGGATACAACTTATTATTGGCTTTATCTACTCCTTGGTTGATACGCCAATGATATGGGTAAACTTAATCGGGTTTATCGCAATGTGTATACTTGTTGTGGCAGGCTTAGTATACTTTAGGGAATTCATGGAATTTCTAGCGAAATTCTTTAAGCCAAATAAATCCTAAGAAATAAAATATACTCAGAGAGAAATAATAAACTCTGAATCAAAAAAAGATAGCAAAATAGGGTGTGCTTATCCGAAAGCGTGTGTATTAGTGTGTGTAAATAGAAATAAAAAAGCCTGTAAGTGATTAATTTACAGGCGATTAAATTAAATTAAAAGTGACCCCGATAGGATTCGAACCTATGACCCGCAGCTTAGAAGGCTGCTGCTCTATCCACTGAGCTACGAGGCCCAAAACGGGTGCAAAGATATGAAAACATTTGTTTTATAGGGCTTCAATTATCATTCTGTTTGGTAATAGAATCGCATCGAATCATTTTTCGAATGATTTTTAGTAACAACTGATAATGAAAATAAATTTATTGTAAGTTTTCATAAATCTATATAGTTTAGATATATTTGCAGGTGAATTTAAGTCCACACTATTTTGCTATGATACAATTCCTCGCTAATATTTGAATCATGAAATCTTTATTTATTCTATGCATATGCATGTTTTTACTGCTGATACCTTTTAAAGGTAAAACAAACCCGATTATAATCGAATATCCACAGGTCTTTATATCAGAGTTGTCTTTTGACTCAAATAACGACTGGACCCTTGAACTGGAAATGTTTTGCAGAGAAATGTTTCCTTTACCCGGAAGTATTGACAGCGTTGTGATCCAGACTAACTGGGGGAGAGCAAGGCTTTTAAGTTTGCCTATTGAAAATTATGTGCTTTTTAGTATTTCAATGACTGATTTAAGCAGTCCATTGGTAATTGATCCTTTAAAAGATACGATACGGATAAAAACTTACCTTGATGAATCTACAGGATATTATAATTATGGCGATTACCTTGAGCATCGGCTAGTTTTTGGTTATCATGACTGCGAAATACAGTTCTTATATCCCGGTCAGTCTATTTGTACATGGGAAATAGCCTACGGATATCCCGTATGTTTTTATAAGGATAATTCACCAACACCCGGGCTGCCAAATGACACCATCGGGGCAACAGTAACTCTTCATGGGAAGTTTTTTGATTATTATAACCACCAGATCATGTCTCCGCTCGATCAATATGCTTTCAGCTTATCGAACAATGTAACATCCTATTATTATGAGCTTTATGAAACCAGCTATTACTTATCTCTATCGGTATTTGATTTTGAAAACTCAGGAAGCTACACTACTCAGGTACTTTCCGGTAACCGGAATGTAAGTGTTATTGACAATTTATATTGGGGAGGTTGCCCATATGGTTACCCGGATCTAGTATCTTATTCCTGCGAAAACTTTACATTCAACCTTGAACCCGGGCAGGTGATGGAACAAAATATTCTTCTCACTGATTCCTCTTTCAACGTTGGAACAAAGGAATTACATCCGGCTCTGCAGGATAACTTATCTCTGGTGTGCGCACCAAATCCGTTTTCGTTATTTGTTGATTTTTATTTAACCTCCGATAATGCCATTTTAGCTACAGAGATACTGATTTTTAATTCGAAAGGCCAACAGGTAAAATCAATTCATGCTGATACTGATACTTCGTCCTGGTCAGGGAGGGTTACAAAAGAAGAACTTGGCAGTTCGGGAATCTATTTTTATTCGCTGATTACGAAGGGTAAACGAATTAAATCAGGACAAATTATTTGCCTGTAGCCAAGGTTGTGTATTAATTTCAAAGGATAACCTAAGCCTATTGAACGTATAATTGTTTTATCCTCATCCTATATTATGAAATTCAAGCTCTGTTTTCTGTTATTGGTTGTGGATGCCAGCCTAAGTGCTTATGCACAGAAACCTGAATTTTTCAGGGAAGAAATCAGCTTCGGAATTGACTCTGTGTTTTTTACTGTTAACGGAGATTATTATTTTCGAAACAACAGTAATGAATACCATTCATATGTTATTGTTTATCCGGTAAGAAGTAATAACACACCCAGGCCAATTGATACTATCATGGTTTTTGACCGTAACGACATGGCTCATCCGGTTAGAGTGCATATGAAAGATACCCTGGTCACATTTACGCTCAATATGGCACCCCGTTCAGTGAAAACGATAAAGATCGTATACCGGCAGCAACATACAGGTAATGAAGCACGTTATATATTATTGACTACAAAATTCTGGCAAAAACCATTAGAAAGCGCTAGTTACAATCTTGTTGTAAATAAAAATGTTAAGATTGACAAATTCTCAATAGTACCTGATAGTGCCGTTGATTTCGGTGATACCCTGATTTATTATTGGAAAAAGGAAAAGTTTATGCCTGAAAACGATTTTGAAGTTAGATTTAGCCTTTTAAGATATTGAATATCGGTATAATATATTGAGAAGACAATAACCAGCAAAATATTTAGTTTTTACCTGATTGCAGAAGAATTGTTTCTGTAATGATTTGTTGCCTTTTGGGCTTTGAGTCATTGATTAAAAATATTTTGGTACTTTAAAGAGGGTGCAATATTAACCTCTGCTACTAATGAAGAACGGTGCTACCTTGTGAAAGAAATTATACCTTTGTCGTCAAGTTCTCTAGATAATTAATTTGATACAGGGGGATAACGTTATTATTGAAATATTAGTTGGCTGTTAAAACGGCTTAATTTTCAGATATTTATTGTATTAATTGCAATTTTAATATGATTTCATTTTAACATAATACTATTTATTTCACAAATTTTAGAAATTTTGGTTATTACTTTTTCGTATCAGAGCAATAAACTACTAAATGAAAATATTGCTCTTTTGCTCTTTTACCTGCTTGACTGACTGACTAACTAACTTACTTGCTTGCCTACTTACTTACTGCCTACACTCATATAACTCGTATTACTTTGAAAACAAAAAGTAAATATCTAAGCTTCGGAACGCTATTATTGATTATCGCGATAGTCATTGTTCAGATAGCAGATAATTTTTCCGGCATATTAATTCTACCCTTATCGCGGTTTGTATATTATGGGCTCAGTATGAGTCCCGAAATACAAGCAATTTCCAGGATCGTATTTGCAATAGGTTTGCTGCTGATTATTATCAGTGTAATCAAATTCGGATTTTTAAAGAGATTTGGATTCTCCCGTTTGCATCTTAACCGTGTCCAGACTTCTGAAGGAAACAGTGTTGTCTACCTTGCAGGACAGATATTAGGAAACAGAAAAAGTATAGTTCGCAGCATCCCTGCTAAAAAAAGCGAACTTCAGAATAATACGGACAGCGAACATGGAATTGTAATGGTTTCCTGCGGATGTATTGTATTTGCGAATAAGGTCTTTTTTAAAATCACAGGCTATCAGCCTCTTGATGTTTTTGGCAGGGATTTTGCATCCTTTATACGTCATGATTCCTTGATTGATTACACCATGCTGAGCCGGATGTCAGCTGACGAAATATTACAATCTACAGATATACATATAATTACAAAAAACGATAATCAAATCGTTGCGAACTTAAGCACCGGGAGCGAGATTATATTTGAGCATGATGCTGTAAATGTTTTTTATCTGAATCAGGTAAAAGACACAGACGACAGAAGTCAATCTTTGAATGCATTATTTTTTGAACCAATCGAACACGTTGGCACTTTACACTGGATATGGGATGACAAAGGAATTATCTATTTAAATAACAACTGCCGTAGTATTCTTCCGTTTGATTTGGGCAAAATAATCAGCAAACCTGGCCTGATGTTAAAACTGGTCCCGAAAGAGGAACGCAATGCCATCAGATCAGCCCTGCATGCTTACTTAGGCAATGGGGTATTTAATGAAGACATACACTGCAGACTTCAAAACGGGGAAGAAAAATATTACAGGGTAAGCATCGGCAGTCAGCTTGAGAATAAAACTTTTCCTAAAAGGAATCATGCTATTGCATATGATATTACCAATGAAATATTATCGCTTCAGGATGCATTGTCAGCAGCCCATTTAGCAGAAACGGCAAATAATAACAAAACGGCTTTCCTGGCTAATATGTCACACGAAATCCGTTCACCCCTTAACGGGATTATAGGATTCTCAGAGTTACTTGCTGACAAAAATCTGACAGACGGTGAAAGGGAAAGATACCTGAATATAATTCATAACAACGGGAATGCGCTGATTACATTACTCAGTGATCTGATTGACATTTCAAAACTTGAATCAGGGAAATTAGTTCTGACTAACCGTAAATTCATACCAGAACTATTATTGGAAGAATTAAAGTACCAGTTTGAAGGTTCAGCCAGCGGGAAATCAGGAGAAGTAAAAATAAATTTTACTAACCTGGACTCTTTAAGGAACCAGGAGATCGAATCCGATCCGAACCGCTTGCGTCAGATACTGGTAAATTTAATTTCGAATGCCATAAAATTCACATCAAAAGGTCATATTGAAATTGGTGCTGATTTTACCGGAGAGGAGATGCTGTTTTGGGTAAAAGATACCGGAATTGGCATCCCTTGCGAAAACCACCAGCACATTTTTGAAAGATTTCGCCAGGTTAACTCGCCGGATTCTGCACCGGTATTGGGTTTTGGTCTTGGTTTAGCAATATCAAAAGCATTGGTCGAAATACTTGGAGGACGACTATGGGTTGAATCGAGCCCTGATAAAGGATCACTTTTTACTTTTACTATTAAAACTAACGTTGTAAATCAAACTATGGAAACTACACAAAACAACAACAGCGCTTATCCTTATGATTTTAAGGAGCGCACAATTCTGGTAGCTGAAGATATCGATTTCAGCTTTCTATACTTAGAAGCAGTACTCCGCCGTACCGGTGTAAAAATTCTATGGGCTCAGAATGGAAGAGAAGCCATTGAGCATGTAAAAACAAATCATAGTATCGATCTGATTCTGATGGATATGCATATGCCGGTAATGAATGGATATGAGGCATCCGAGATCATTTCAAAACTCGAGCCGGGTATACCTATTATTGCCCAAACGGCATTTGTTCTTCCTGAGGATACCAAAAAATGTTTCGCAGCAGGGTGTTCGGGTTATTTGTCAAAACCAATCCGGAAAGAACAGTTGCTGAATACATTATCTGAATATTTTGACTCAAAAGTACTATCTGTAAACGCACCTCTTTACAAGGTTGGAGTAGGTTAAAATTAATTTTAAGCTGTAGCTTTCATTTACCGTTTACATTTTAGTTTATTATTGTAACGTATGGTCCACGCTTTAACAGCGGATCTGATCAGCTTAAATACTTGAAAATTACTTGTGAATTTGCAATTCTTAGTTTAATCAGTTAAAAACAGAGCCCTGCATGAGTGGGGCTTTTTTAGTTGCTACCCCAAAATGAACCAGGAATTATGAGCCTCGCTTATTCATTATTTTAGGGTTTCGGAATTAGAGATGTACCAAAACTTAAGCTTCCTGGCAAAAGTTTCAGCAAAGGAAACTCAAATATCGTTCGCGGTGTTTTCAGGCCTGAAAGCAACAGAAGAAAAGTATAAGAACAACATTTTATTTAAATAGCGGAGGTTTCTGTTTATTGTAGCTGGTTGCATCCTGGTACATTTTGGCAAACGAAAGCAGTTTAGCCTCGTCATAAAGATTGCCTATAAAACTAATGCTGGTTGGATGATTTTTTAAGTCAAATCCATTGGGAACCACTACGCAGGGATTACCCGTAAGGTTAGTCAACAGGAGTTGATTCCCGCCAAAACTGGGTGCGATAATTACGTCATAATCCTTCATAATTGCATACATTTCCTGTATAAGCTTATATCTTAACCGGTTAGCCTGGATATATTGTACCGCCGGAATAAACTGTGCCGAACGGAATATATTCGGCCAGGCATTTTTATCCTGAAGATTCAGCTCATCATCTTTGTTACTCCTTGTAAGATCATCAAATGCAGCAGCTGCTTCGGCAACCAGGACAATTGCCAGTGACTTTACGGGTATGGTAGCTGAATCTGGCAAATCAACCGGCGTTAAGGTTATGCCCATCTTTCGGAACTCGGAAAGGGAAATACTGTCATTTACCCTGTTTTCATCATCCAGATCAAAAAGCGACTTCAGATAGCCGACTCTTAAAGTCTTACTATCCATTTTTGAACTGTAATTGAACGGATAATCAGTTACAGATTGGTCAAAACCGTCGGAACCCAGTAAGGAATTAAAGACCAAAGCACAATCAAAGGCAGACCGGCAAATAGGGCCGACTTTATCCATGCTCCAACTCAGCGCCATGCCTCCTGTGCGACTAACGCGGCCGTAGGTCGGACGCAAGCCGGTTACACCGCAGCGATTGCAGGGTGAAACGATTGATCCCCAGGTTTCGGTTCCTATTGCAAACGGGACCAAACCGGCAGCAGTTGCCGATGCCGATCCTGCCGATGAACCGCTGGACCCCTGATTTAAATCCCACGGATTGCGGGTGAGCCCTCCAAACCATACATCATCCATTGCCAGTGATCCAAGCGAGAATTTTGCCAGTAATATGGCTCCGGCTTCATCGAGTTTTTTAACAACGGTAGCATCTCCTGTTCTCACCTGTTCCTTATAAGGAGCAGCACCCCAGGTTGTTTTATAGCCGTCAACAGCGAACAAGTCCTTAATACCGTATGGGATACCATGCAAAGGACCACGATAAATACCCCGGGCTATTTCTTCGTCCGCTTTTTGTGCCTGTCTCATGGCGCGTTCTTCTGTAAAGGTTATAACACAATGAAGTGTATCGGAATATTTTTTTAATCTTTCGAGAAAGAAACGGGTGAGATCAACTGAACTGATTTTACGGGTTCTGATCAGTACCGAGAGATCAGCTACTGAATAATACGCCAGTTCATTCTTATCAGCAGGCATTGACACACTGGCCGGAAGATTCCAATCAATCGGGTTTTGAATATCATTATAAACCATACCGGCCGGAACAGGATTAAACCATATGGCCGGCGGGACTGAATTGTCGATGGGTTGCCTGTGGATTATTGAATAATCCGATAATTGACTTTCGAGTGTGCTGATCATCGAATCGCGCTCTGCAGCATCCATATTCAGGTCGAAAAGCTTTTCGGTAGCTATTACCTGGTCGGCAGTATTTTTTTTGTCATCCGACTGGCTTTTACAAGCGCTAAAAGTGATTAGTACAAAAAGCAAAAAAAGCCAAGGCGAAGTAAAAGTTCTTTTCATAGCTGTATGTTGTTTAAATGGATAGAATGATTAAAAACCCGGTAGGCTGGTTTATGATATTTCAAATGTAGGAATTATATGAGTAAGGAAAACTGAAGTCAGAATAAGTTTCTTAAATTAATAATCTGTACTAACATTCATGGACTTTCTATTAATTCCGGCTAATTTTAAACAATGAAGCCAAAAACCGAAATGTTGATGTCAATGCTTCATCAAATTTTATGTAAGTTTGTTATGCGGTTCTTTACTTTCCCACTTATCAGGTTTTATGTGATCATTATAAACTAAAATACCTGACCGTGATGACTAAAATGTATAAAAAATGAGAAAGAAACTTTCGGTACTTGGTATATTGATCATGCTGGTTTTTAAATATCCTCCACTTCCGAGGATTAATTTATTCCAGAAAATAGAAATTGTCCAGGCTTGCAAATTATCGATCAAGCAACTTGCATTGCAATTCCATCTGAATTAATGAAACCATGACATTACTAAAGATTATCATCAGTTACGTTTTGACTACGGTTGTGTTTTTTGCAATCGATATGCTCTGGCTGGGTATTATTGCCAGGAATATATACAGGAAATACCTTGGTTCCTTTCTGAGTGACACCGTGAACTGGACGGCTGCCATTATCTTTTACCTGATATTTATTGCTGGTATTTTCATCTTTGTTGTCAATCCGGCGATTGAAAAACAATCCGTAGCAAGAGCTATTATACTTGGCGCCGTGTTTGGTTTTATAGCATATGCAACCTATGATCTCACTAACTATGCAACTTTGAAAGGATTTCCTTTGAATATTGTATTTATTGATCTCACATGGGGCGCTGTTCTGACTTCAATAGTTAGCCTGGCTGGTTATTATATCACTAAATTCATTGGCTCATTGTAAAAGCAGTAATCCGTTAACTATCTTCAGTTCTAATCACCGGAGCTTATCCATATCGCATTTTACATACTAAAAATAATGCGATTACGATAATAGT
Organism: Bacteroidales bacterium; assembly: GCA_038204995.1. Classification (GTDB taxonomy): domain Bacteria; phylum Bacteroidota; class Bacteroidia; order Bacteroidales; family UBA4417; genus UBA4417. The sequence goes on from JBBRCH010000014.1 coordinate 41,215, forward strand.
GACTTCCATGCAGTCTTGCGCTGATTTTTATCTTTCATAGTCATTGAATTTAAAACCCTCTAAAGATTTTTCCTTAGTTCAGGGTGATACCTGAAATTTGTGAGTCATACAATGACAATGCTATATCTGCCGGAACAGGTTCTTATGCAACACTGCTATTCTTTTTAAATTCTTCGTCATACTAAACCATGTCATTCTCCGACAAGGGCTTTAGGAAGTAACACTGTTAAAACAATGATTACCTTATGAAAATAATATTTGACTGGTTTTTTGAACCATTTCAACATAAAAGCCTTCCTTCGGAAGGTATTTTTTATGCCCTGAACCCCGGTTTGCAAACAGGTTTGCACCTCGTTTCCGGGCATAAAAAAACCTCTTGCAATGCAAGAGGCTTTTATGTTGTCGGGGTAGTAGGATTCGAACCTACGACCCCCTGGTCCCAAACCAGGTGCGCTAACCGGACTGCGCTATACCCCGAACTATTTTTTACTTTTAACTCTATAAAGAACTGGCGGAGAAAGGGGGATTCGAACCCCCGGTACCCTAATCGAGTACGACAGTTTAGCAAACTGTTGGTTTCAGCCACTCACCCATCTCTCCAATGGTTTATGAAAAAACGATTATGTTCCTTCAAAAAGGGAGTGCAAAAGTAATCATTATACTGACAAGTGCAAATTTATTTTCAGGATTGTATTTATTTCTTTTTCCCTGGTGTTTTAGAAAATATTTTCTGTTTACACAATTTTGGACTGTTGTTTGATGTTATTGATAAAGCATTCGATAATCCTTTATATTTGCCTGATTTGCTAAAATTTAATTTTCCGGAATACGTAATCAATAATCAATCTCTAAGCATTTATTATGAAAAAAATCATCCTGGCCTTATTCATTGTTTCTTCCACCTCAGTGGCGTTTGCCCAGATTCTGGCTACTGCTAATTCGCCGGAATATAAAAATGTGTTGAAAATGTCAGCATCACTTTTCACAAGGAGCACTTTTCAAATGGGATTTGAAAGGTTTATTAACCCGAATACAAGTCTTTACCTTGCCGGAGGACTCAATTTCCGGGATTCAGATTATGAGAAAAACTGGGGTGTGCGCACAGAGGCACAACTGAGAATTCATGTCTATACACTAATTGAACCAAAGCAGAGCCACAGGTTATATTTCGCTCCATACCTGATGAATCACTACCTTGAAACTGAATCAAGAAATTACAACGGTCTCGGCCAGGATGACTGGCAAACAGATACTTTCGACGCCTTCGGTGGCGGAATGCTCTTTGGATGGTCATTCTCCTTTGCCAACCGCATTAATCTCGACATATACTCCGGTGGAGGATTTCGCAAAACAATAAACTACGATCCGAATAACAATTATTCCAACAGTGGTATTTTCGATTATGGCTACAGCGGTATCGTTCCGCGCCTTGGAATTGATATAGGATTCTGGTTTTAATTTTTTAATCCTTAAAGAATATATGGTAAACCCCTGTTCATAACCTGTATTATTCCCGGAGAAAATACAGCCCTTGGAGTTATCATTTTATTAAGTGTTTGAAAAGATGATATTTGTGTTGGATTTTCATCTTGTTTTGAACCTTTTCTTTTTGAGCCTTATCTCTCTTGTCTTTTATCTTTTGCCTTTTGCCTTTTGCCTTTTATCTTTTGCCTTTTATCATTTTTAACTTTTCAGTACAATTTTCTTTTTTTGTGCTAACTTTTTTCGAAATTTACTGCATCAAAACCTGTTCATTTTTAGGTGTTATTTATATTATAACACGCAAATAATCAAATAAATAGAATAAATATGGGAAAAACATTTGCTGAGAAAATTCTGGGAGCCGAAGCCGGAGCTATAGTCTTTCGCAGGCCCAATATCATTTTAACTCATGATAATACTGCCAGCATTGCGAATACATTCAAAAAAATGGGTGGCGAAAAGGTGAAAGATCCTGATCAGCTGCTGATCGTACTCGATCATAACGCCCCTCCGACAAGTGCCGAGCTGGCGAATGATTATCAGAAAATACGTGACATTGTAAAAGAGCAGGGCATTAAGAAATTTCATGATGTGGGTAAAGGAATCTGTCACCAGATCATGGGCGATTATGCCAGGCCCAACATGATCATTGTAGGAAGCGACAGTCATACCTGCACAGCGGGAGCTTTTAATGCGTTTGCAGCAGGCATTGACCGTACCGAGACAGCGGGACTGTGGCGACAGGGTGAAACCTGGTTCAGGGTACCTGAATCCATAAAAATCACCCTGAATGGTAAACTGCCATACGGCGTTTTTGGAAAGGACTTATCCATTTGGATTATCGGGATGATAGGTTCCAGCGGTGCCGATTATATGTCGATTGAATTTCATGGCGATGGCGTAAAATCCTTATCTGTTTCCGAGAGGATGACTGTTGCCAACCTGGCTTCGGAAATGGGTGCCAAAAATGCTGTATTCCCTGCCGATTCAGTTCTGAGAAAACATCTTGGAGAAGAAATTGATGGAACCTGGGCTGATGAGGATGCCGTATATGCTAAGGAAATTGTGATCAACCTTTCTGACCTATTCCCTGTGGTATCGGCTCCACACAATGTTGACAATGTTAAAGCACTTGCCCAGGTAAAAGGAACGAAGATTCAGCAGGCTATGATAGGAACCTGCACCAACGGTCGTATTGACGATCTGCGCGAAGCAGCGTTCATCCTGAAAGGAAAGAAAGTCCCGGAAGGATTTCAACTGCTCATTATTCCGGCATCACAGCAAATCTATCTGCAGGCAATGGACGAAGGTCTGATCAGAATCTTTATGGAAGCCGGTGCCAGCGTTCTGGCGCCTTCGTGTGGCCCGTGCCTTGGTACAGGGCAGGGAATTCCGGCTGATAATATGACAATTATTTCCACTGCTAACCGCAATTTTAAGGGTCGCATGGGGAACAAGACCTCATTAATTTACCTTGCTTCACCTGCAGTAGTTGCATATTCAGCACTTAAGGGACAAATTGCTGATCCGCGCGAAACGGATGCCGATGATATCTACCCTTTTACCATAGAACAAAGTAAAACCGTTGATATTAGCGCCGATGATGACAGGTTCGCAAACGGAACCTGGAATTATGCCGATGTGGATAATCTGAATACCGACCAGATGTTTGCCGGAAACCTTACTTACAACGTAAAAAGCTCCGAGGCTGACAAAATCATGCCACACCTGTTCAAAGGTTTTGACGATAGTTTTGCTGAAAGAGTAAAAGAAGGTGATATTATTGTAGCCGGAGCAAACTTCGGTTGCGGCAGTTCGCGTGAGCATCCTTCGGTAGGACTGGCATATGCTGGCATCAGAGCCGTGGTATGTAAAAGTGTCAACCGTATTTTCTTTCGTTCGTCCGTTAACCAGGGATTGCCTATAATTCTGCTTCCCGAAGCGGTTGATGCGTTTAAACAAGGAGACCAGATTGATATAGATTTTGAAGCAGGAAAAGTTACTATTGCCGGAAAAATGCATAGTTTTTCACCATTGCCGGATAAACTTGTTGGTATTTTTAAGGCTAAAGGACTCGTGAATTATGTGAAAGCCAATTCGTAAATTAATCATATACTGATAGTTATAAGAAAGCTGTTATTTTTATAACAGCTTTCTTACTTTAGAAAGGGCTGATAAGTATATTTTTTTTAATTTCACATGCTTGTATCTTAAGCAAATGAAAGCATTAAAATTTGGGTATATTCTGCAGATGGTTGCCGTAGTAGCTATTATTATGATAGCAGGGGGATACCAGTTACCCAAATATACCTCCCGCTTAATCGTAATTGCCATCCTGGCTATTATTGATATGCGATATTGGTACTCGGTAAGGAAATATTTCACCCGGCGGTATAAAAATATATTGACAATTGCATATTGGTTGCCTTTGTACATGCTGTTGACGTTCTTTATTGCCGGAATAATTGCACCTTTTCCCTTTTGGAGTCCATTTCTTAGAATTTACTTTCCGGGGATACTGCTGATATTATTGATTGGTAAGGGGATTTTCCTGACTATACTTGTGGCCAGCGATATTTTTATCATTCCTTTAAATGCTATCCGGCAGGTTGATCCTGAGAATATATTAAGGTCGGGCAAATGGTACAGGCCCCGTAGTTTTTTGCTTGCTAGTGCCGGGATTGCTGCCATCGTAATGCTGATATTCGTATCCGGAATGTTTTTCTGGGTGTATGATTATAAACTAAATACTGTTGAAATACCGGTCAGGAACCTGCCTGCAGCATTTGACGGTTACAAAGTGATACAGATCAGTGATTTTCATCTCGGTAGTTTTCTGACAGACGGGCCTTTGAAAAAAGTAATTAAAATAGTAAATGAACAGCATGCCGATGTGATTTTATTTACAGGCGATATGGTAAATTTCACCACTGATGAGGTTTATCCTTTCGAAGAAGATATGAATAAATTTTCAGCAAAGGACGGGATATTTGCTATATTGGGCAATCACGATTACGGTGAATACACCCGCTGGAATTCGCAGGAAGATAAAGATTATAATGATAAAGCATTGTTTGATTTTTATGAGCGTATAGGATGGCATTTGCTGCGCAATCAGAATGCCATCATCACCAGGGATTCGGCATCAATTGCCATAATCGGTGTTGAAAACTGGAGTGAAACAAAACGATTCGGCAAAAAAGGAGATCTTAAAAAAGCCTTATCAGGAACTGAAAAAACACCTTTTAAACTATTAATGTCGCACGATCCGACGCACTGGGATGGTGAAGTAAACAAAGCTTATCCACAGATTGGCCTAACTTTATCGGGTCATACACATGCTTTTCAACTTGCGATAGAAACCAGTTCGATTAAATGGAGCCCTGCTTCATTACTCTTTAAAGAATGGGGAGGTTTGTACGAAAAAATTCATGAAAATGGTGTAAAGCAGTACCTTTATGTAAATAGGGGAGACGGCACGTTGGGATATCCGGGCCGTATAGGCATCAGACCTGAAATTACTCTTATTATTTTACGAAAAGCGGGTTAAGACAAGCTGAATTGCAGGTAGCAATACTATCTGAAATCGCTATTCTACTCATGCCTCTTCCGGAGAGTGCATGGAAAATAACGTTCATGAGAGGACTCAATCTCCGATATTAAACCAACTTTTTACCAGGATATCCTTCTGCTCCGATTCATTGAGATGAATGAACTCATTGGTGTGTTTGTCGTACCTGTAATCTTTCTTCCATTCCAAATGGTGAACTGAAACTTGTTTAATAGCGTCAATAATAAAATACAATTCTTCGTCAATCATGGTAGGGTGGAGGGATAACCTTATCCAGCCTGGTTTCTGTGAAAGGTCGCCATGGGTGATCAGGTCGGTAATGGCTTTTGACTTTTCATAACTTACATCCAGCAGAAAATGTCCATATGTACCGGCGCAGGCGCATCCACCCCGAAGCTGAATTCCATAGCGGTCGCTCAATAACTTAACGACCAGATTAAAGTGCATGCCGTCAATATAAAATGAGATGATCCCCAAGCGTTTTTTTTGAATATCTGCCAGTACATGCACTCCCGGTATGCAGCACAATTCCTTAAAGGCAATAGCAACAAGCTCTTCTTCGCGTTGCCTTATAAGGGTTGTATTCATTTGATTCTTCAGGTTTAAGCATAAGGCTGTTCGCATAGCCTGCAGAAATCCGGGTGTGCCCCCATCTTCGCGTATTTCAATATTATCGACAAATTTATATTCTCCCCAGGGGTTGGTCCAGTCCACCGTGCCTCCTCCCGGAGCATCGGGAACTTCACGGTGATACAATGAGGAGTCGAACACCAATACTCCTGAAGTGCCTGGTCCGCCAAGGAATTTGTGGGGAGAAAAGAATACTGCATCCAGTTTTTCCATGGGGTCGTCAGGGTGCATATTAATATCCACATAGGGAGCTGAAGCGGCGTAATCAGCAAAACAATATCCCCCGGCTTCGTGCATGATGCGGGCTAATTCATGAATTGGAGTTTCAATTCCTGTTACATTGGAACATGCTGTAAATGAACCTATTATCAGAGGTCTGTCTTTGAATTTTTTAATTAACTTACGGAGGTTCTCAGGATTTACAAGCAGGTTCTCATCCGGGGGAATCATTTCAACATCGGCAACGGTGTGATACCAGGAAGTCTGATTCGAATGATGCTCCATATGGGTAATAAAGACCACCGGTTTATTGGTGTGGCTGATGAATTTGCCGTAAATATTTTTTTCGGGCGCTTTAAGATTGAGCATCCGCTGGAATTTTACCAACACACCTGTCATTCCGAAACCTGAAGTGATCAACACATCTCCGGGGCCTGCATTTACATGTTCTTTAATAATATGTTGTGCATGGTGGTATGCCTTGGTCATCAACTGACCGCTTTCGCAGGTTTCAGTATGGGTATTAGCAACCCATGGTCCGATTATCTTCGAAATCCTGTCTTCAATAGGTCTGTAAAGTCTGCCGCTTGCAACCCAGTCGGCATAAATCATCTTTTGAATGCCAAAATGTGTTTTATATTCCAGGTCGTTCCCTACGATATCATTTCGGAATTTGCTGAAATATTCTGCCAGGTTTACCATCGGATATATTAAATATTACACATGGCAAATATCTGAAAATTATAATACAATCAGTGAATTGTTTTGAATACATTTTACGGATTAAAACAGAAAAACATTGAGCCTCTTTTATGAAGGAACATAATGATCTGCCATATAGCAGTGCTTTTTGTTTTATTTGGAGACAGATAATAACCACTAAGGCACATAGAACACATAGAGACACTGAGAAAAACAGAGGTAAAACCAGCGTTATACTTAACTTTTCCATGTTTTTCATTTGTTTCCCGCTTTTTATCCTTTCACTTTCTAATCAGTTAATTTGCGTCAACGAACTAATACGAATTGAAAATAAGTCAAAAGTCAGAGGTTAAAAGTCAAAGGTCAAAAGGGAAGGCGTAATTGTAATACATCACCTGGATATGGACAGGTCTTGATTAGAAGAAAATTATTAAGGAGGGTTTGGCGTCTGAAAAATAGAATGAACTGCGAAAAAGATAGGTCAAAATGCAAAGGTCAAAGATAAAAGTAAAGATGTAACAGTGGAGCGATAACAGCTTGCGGTCTGATTTTCAAATGAATAAAATGATTCAGAATGCATAGGTGTAAAAAAACATCATCAAAATCAGAATCAAAATTAGTTCTGTAATCAAATTTTAAAATGTATTTAGCTGAGGGGGAAAGCTGTTAATCGTCTCCTGCTGCAATCTGAACTTTCGTAATCTCAATATCGCCGGTTTCTACAAAAAGGCTGATCCAGTTATTATCCTCGCGATACCATTTATCCTGCACACTGATGCGGATCAGGTAATCGCTGATGGTGGCCTTATCAAGACTCCGTAGCACAATACCTCCGTTTTTCTGGCCATCCCGTCCATAATTCAGGTAGACTTTAGGTGCTGTGTTTCCCGTTGAACGGGCCTTAAGTAGGATGTAATTGTTCTTGCGCAGGCGCAGTTCGATAGGCGAAAAGGTAAATTTCTTTTCATTTCCTTCACTAATAAGAAGTGTTTGCGAAAACAGATCCTGAATGGCATGGTCAGCCATATACTTTCGTATTTTCTCGATCTGTTGGGATGGATAGGTGTCACCCGGATTGATAGCGGAAGCAGTTTCATAAGCATCAATAGCCTGGTCGAAAATTTTTGTGTTATAGAGTTTGTCGGCTTCTCCAAGCGCCTTGTTGTATTGGGCTTTTATGGCAAGTTCATTCTCAGCAATAATTTTATTGATCTGGATAATTTTTTGTGCAGGATAAGTTTCAGCCGGTTTTATCCCTGTCGCTTTTGTGAATGCTGACCTTGCCCCATAGTAATCTTTGGTTTCGAATAATCTATCCCCGTCGGCAATATAAGAACCATAAAGTTTCTCCTGCTCTTCTTTCTGGGCCGAAAGAGTTGAATTGATAGCCTCTATTTTTAATTTCGGGTATTCTTCACCCGGTTTAATTTCCAATGCATTCTGATAGGCATTTAATGCCTCCATCAGGTTTTTCGAAGCCAGTTTTTCGTCACCCAGGATAACAGCTTTAGTATACTTGTCATCAATTGCTTTTAACTCGCTGCTGATGGCTGTAATCCTTTCCTGAGGGTACGTTTCAGAAGGCTTGATTGCCTGTGCTTCTTCGTACGATTTTATTGCTGCTGCCAGGTTTTTACTGTTATACAACCCTGAAGCTGTATTAAGTACTTTTGTATAATTTTCGTCCTTTTGTTTTAAGTTGGCGAGTAAACTGTCAATCCCGGCTATTTTGTCTTTCGGAAGCTTTTCAGAAGGTTTCATGGTGCCGGCATTGGAAAATAATTCCCTGGCTTCGATGTATTTTTCCGCTTTTAACTGAATTTCGCCATCACTAATCAGTTTTTCATAGTCCTCATCCAGTTTGCTTTGTTTGGCCAGCAATTCGTTGGTAATTGCAATTTGTTCAGCGGGATATTTTTCAGCTGGTTTTATTGTGGCTGCTCGCTGGTAAGGCTCCAGCGCATCACGGTATTTACCGGAAGTAAAGAATTTATCAGCCAGGGCAATCGCTTCCTGGTAACGGTCATTCTCAGCCTTTTGCTTGTCGATAATTACCTGAATTTCAGTTATTTTTTGTGTAGGATATGATTCTTCCGGATAAACGGAATTTGCTTTTTTGAACGAAATCAGCGCGTTTTCATACTCTTTGACAGCCAGTTTTTTATCGCCGTCAGCAATAGCTTTGTTATACGCATCCTGCAAGGCTTTCAGATCAGCAATTTGTTTTTCGGCTTCAGCAATTTTATCAGCCGGGTATTTATCCGATGGCTTTAATGCCATGGCTTTGCGGTATTCAGTTATGGCTTCGGTATATTTTTTTTCACCGAACGAAATATCAGCCGCGCGCAGTATTTCGAGGAAATTGTCATCAAGTTTCTTTTGTGCGGCAACCAGGTCATTGATCTTTTCAACCTGGGTTTTGGGATAGATTTCGGCGGGTTTGATGGCTTTAGCATTTGTATAGGAGGCTATGGCCTCTGTATATTTTCTATCTGCAAAAAATGCATCTCCTTCACTTATATGGCGTGTATAACTTTGTTCTTTCTGTTGCAGGTCAGCCAGTATTCCATCAATTTCAGCGATTTTATTTCCAGGCAGTTTTTCCGAAGGTTTCAATGTGCCGGCACTGCTGAATAAATTGCGTGCTTCAGCATATTTCTTATCATTCATTTGTACCTGTGCATCGCTGATTAGTTTCTGATAGTCTTCATCCAGTTTTTTCTGTTCGTCGAGCAATTGATTAATCCTTCTTACCTGCTCTTCAGGATATTTTTCCAAAGGTTTTATGGCGGAAGCACGTTGGTAAAGTTCTATTGCCTCCCGGTATTTCTGATCTGTAAAAAACTTGTCGGCTTGCGATAAAGCCTCTGAGTAACGCTGACCTTCGGCTTTATCCTTATCGAGAATGGCCTGAACTTCAGCAATTTTCTGCTTAGGATAGGCTTCGGCCGGTTTAAGGAGACTGGCGGCGTTGAAAGATTCAAGCGAGTTGACATAATCCTTTTCCGACAGGTATTTGTCACCATCGGCAATGGCTTTATCAAAGGACTCCTGTAAGGATTTAAGGTCAGCAATCAGCTTTTCAGCTTCTGCGATTTTATCCGCCGGATACTTTTCCAATGGCTTTAATGCCAATGCTTTACGAAAGTCGACAATAGCTTCAGGATAATTTTTTGAATTAAAGAATTTTTCAGCTGATCCGATCAGATTTGTGTAATCGCTATCCGTTTTCTTTTGTTCAGCAAGAAACACATTTATTTTTTCCAGTTGGGCATTGGGATAGGTTTCTGAAGGTTTGATTTGTAATGCTTTTTTATATGAAATGCCTGCTTCATTATACTTTTGCTGGTTGAAGAAGTTATCCGCATCCGTGACGGCTTTCGAATAATTTTCATCCGCTGAGTGCAAATCAGCCAATATGCTGTTGATTTTGGTTATTTGATCCTGTGGATATTTTTCATTCTTCTTACTTTCAGTTGCCTGGTTATAAGCTTCAATGGCGCGATCATATTCTTTAGATTCAAAAAACCGGTCGCCTTTACTGACGGCTGCATTGTAATTTTCGTTATTTTTTTCCTGCGTTGCCAGCTCAGCTTTAATCAGATCTATCTTTTCCTTTGGATACTGTTCGGCTGGTTTAACGATTAGTGCATCCTGGTACGAAGAAAGTGCGAGTTTGTAATCGCCTGAATTCATTGCTTTATCACCATTTGCTATGGCTTGGGTGTACGTATTGTTATCAGCTTTGAGTTTGCTTAGAATTTGATTGATTTCTTCAGTTTTGTCTTTCGGATATTTTTCAGCAGGCTTTAACGAAAGTGCCTGTTTGTAGGAGCTAAGCGCTTCTTCATACTTCTGTTCAGCTAATGATTTGTCTCCTGATTCAATAGCAGCAGCATAGTTTTCTTCCTTGTTTTTAGATGCTGTAAGCTTGACCTGCGCCTCATTAATACGCTGCTGAGGGTAGCTTTCCTCAGGTTTCAAAACGAGTGCTTTTGAGTATACCGATATTGCATCATTAAATTTATTCTGGTTGAAAAGATTATCTGCATCAGTAATTGCGTTCATATACTTCGCATCCAGGGATTTCCGACTTTCAATCAGGGCATTAATTTCTTCAATTTTTTGCGCAGGATATTGCTCGTCAGGAAGTAACGTCAGCGCATTGTGGTAATGGCTTAAAGCCGGGTCGTATTTCTTTTCGCTGAATGACTGATCTCCGTTTTTGATAGCTATTTCGTATGCTTCTCTTCGTGTAGAACGCTCTTTGATAATTTTTTCTATTTCAAAAATTTTGGTTTTCGGATAGCTTTCCTCTGGCTTAATCGTCAGAGCCGATTTATAACTGGTCAATGCTTCATCATAGTCGCGGTCTTTCAAAAAGTTTTCGGCGCTGGCAAGGGCTGCATCATATTTTTGCTGTTCCGATTGCAACTCCGATTGGCCGGATTTTGTCTTTTCGAGCATGTCTTTAGGGTAACGGGCACCTGGCTTTACTTTCAGCGCTTCCTGGTATTTACGGTGTGCGCTTGCAAAATCACGGTTGATATAAAACTGATCAGCCTGCCCGATCAGCTTATCAAAGGCTTCCTGTTCTTCTTTCAGGTCACTGAAATGTTTATCTATTTCCTTCGTTTTTTGCAAGGCATATTGATTGTCAGCCATTATTTCCAATACCTTCTGGTATTCAGCGCGGGCTTCAGCATATTTTTCGGTTTGCAGCAATTTATCTGCCGCGGCAGTGATCTTGGCCGTCTGATCAACTTTGACTTTATACTCAGCCTGCTGCTTTCTTGAATTGGTAATTTTATCTTTAACAGTCCTTGAGTCAGGTTTAACCGCAAGTGCTGTTTCATAAAACATGATGGCTTTTTCATACTCCGATAAAGCAAGCGCCCTGTCGCCTGATGTAACAGACTCGTTAAAATAAGCTTCATCGGCAGGATCGCTGTAAACGGCGCTGATCTGGCCCAGCCGGTCTTTCGGGAACTGGGCTTTAGGGTCAATCAGGAGGGCTTTCTGGTATTCTGTCCTGGCCAACGCATAGTTCTTGCCAGTGAACAGGTTCTCGGCATTGATGATCAGATTCTCGAAAAGTCTGGGTCTTGTATCAAGGTTGTCATCAAGAATTGTGTTTATTCCCTTTATTTTACCTGGTGCATAATTGTTCTCCGGCTTTGCATGACCGGCTTTGGTGTACAAAAGCAATGCAGTCGGATAGTCTTTGGCTGCTAATGCAAGGTCAGCCTGCTGAATAAGTTCAGGATATCCTGCCACATTATCCCTGCTCTGCGATGAACATGGAAGAGATGTGACCGGTGTAAAAAAGAAAATAAAAAGAGCAAACTGAAAATATATAATTAGACCCCTGATGGGAGAGCGATTCTTCATTGAACAAACTGGTTTGAAATTTCTTACTGCTATGTTATAACGGAAGTTTCCCTGAATTATTGGATAAAAGCCCTGTACTTTATTTTTTTTATCGTTTTGAAAATGTAGTAGTTATGATTTTATCCATGTTAAAAATTTATAAAATACGACCATCAAGCATCATCAGTTTACGATCGCTCATATCGGCAAGTTCCTGGTTGTGAGTTACTATTACAAATGTTTGGTTGAACTCTTCACGCAGGGTAAAAAAAAGCTTGTGCAATTCTTTGGCATTGGCTGAATCGAGATTACCTGAAGGCTCATCAGCGAGAATAACCGCCGGACGGTTCATAAGAGCCCTGGCAACGGCAACTCTCTGCTGCTCTCCACCTGAAAGTGCTGATGGTTTATGTTCGGCGCGATCGGCGAGGTGCAAAAAATCAAGTAATTCCATAGCCCTGAGCATAGCTTCTTTTTGAGAAACGCCTGCAATAAAAGCAGGTATGCAAAGATTTTCAATTGCCGTAAACTCGGGTAAAAGGTGATGAAACTGGAATACAAATCCAATATTCATGTTGCGAAATGAAGCAAGTTTTTTTTCGCTCAGCATCGAAACATCCTGGTTATCAAAAAATACAGTTCCGGATGTTGGTTTATCAAGTGTACCTATAATCTGAAGAAGTGTGGTTTTGCCTGCTCCTGATGCGCCGACAACAGCCACAATTTCTCCTTTATTTATCAACAGGTCGATGCCTTTGAGTACTTCGAGAGGCCCATACGATTTATGAATGTTTTTGCCTGATATCATATAACTGATTAGGATCGCAAAGGTACAAGTTAATATAAAATAATCAGTAGGTTTTTCAAATCCGTTCAGGAGTGCCGTGTGCCGTGTGCCGGGTGCTGAGTGCCGGGTGCTGAATGGCCGCGTACTGAGTGCTAAGTGCCGTGTGCCACTTCATAGTAACTGGTTTTGTGGCTGATAATTATATATGGTTAGTGTTTGACAATTTGCCGGCCATGGGAACACGGAACCTTAATAAACGCGAAGCTTTGAATGCGAAGCATTGAACATTTGAACCCGGAACCCGAAACTAATATTTTCTGTGCTTTCCCAAATCTCCTTTTTTCTACAATATCTTAATACAGAACCGGGGGAAATAATCAGGAAGTACTTTCTGTAATCCTATTTATTTTTTTAATCGTTGATAATCAATATAGTAAAGTATTTTTAACGATAGGTTGTTTAGCTGAGGCTCGTGGAAGGTATCATTAATATTTTGAAAATAATTGCCTTCAACATTGTTTTTATCACTTACGATCTCGTTTTTCCAGACAAAATTCAGGCTGCTGCCCGGTGCGAAAATCCACGAAAAGACCATATCTACATTGAACGTATTATAGCTGAAATCGTGGTTCTGAGCATACGTCGCATTGGTCATCAGATAGCCATTATCCGACAATGTGAAAAAGCTGTCGTATTTTCCCTTTGCAAAATAATGGCGGGCTCTGATACTCAAGGAGAGATTGTTTTTGAAAAGATATTTGCCGCTGACGGAGTTTATAAAAGTCTTGATCTCTCTTTTGCCAAAAATAATCCATTCATTCTGCATGCCGGCATAACCGAAATCGTTTATATCTTTCACAAATGTTGACGAAAGGTTACAGGTAAAATGATTGGTTAACCTGAGGAGGGGTGAAAATTGTACAGAGAACTCTTTTGATCTGTCGCGGCCTGAAAAGTAACCATATACTCCTCCGTCGACCGCAAGTTTTTTTCTGTAATCGGATGAGAACCCTATATTGCCCCAGGTAGCCCTTGGATTGATATAATACCTGCCCTGGGTACGTGGCTCGTAATAATCGTAGGTTTCAGAAAAATTATGTCCGGATTCGAACCATACTGACAGGTAGTTTAATGTTGTTAAAAAGGAATTGTATTTCAGCCTGGCGGTTTGAGGTTTATGTGTTGTAAAGTTATTCTGATTTGTAATCTGAATGGTATTTTTCATTTCACGAAGAATCCAGAAAGGCTTGTAAATATTATAACTTACACTTGCGTTATTGTTATTGTAATTATTATATATAGTTAATCCCATGTCGTTGGCATCGAATTTTGTATCCATTGCTGACCGGCTTGCTGACCAGAGGAAGTTTCCCTTTGTTTTCATAAAGCTGATATCGTATTTGAATCCTGTGGAATGGTCAGTCTGAATTTCGGGTGAGAGCCCGGGTGTAAATACCTGGCTTATCCCACCGGAAAGTATAAGGCGGTATGTATTCGATTTATCATTCAGCGTTAGACCTGTAGCGGTGACATTGGTTTTATTAAAGTTACTGCCGCGAAGCACGCTGGTATTTGTAATGTATAGATCAGAGTTATTTTTAAGAGCCTGGTCAAAAACCAGGAGGTTATAATTGGTGAGCGGGTCGGTAAGGATTTTTCGTTTGTTGCCCTGGCTGTCTACGGCAGTAGCATATGTACGTGCAGTAATCGCATTTAGTAATCCGATAGCCAGGCCTTTTTTATTCCGGCCCGAGATTTTTGTTGCATTAACGAGGTGCTGTTGCACGGGATTCTTCGAAATATTCTCTCCTTCGGCAAGTGAGTCTTCCACACTGTAAAACAAAGCTGGTGTTTTCCCGATTCGCCGGGAGTAAAAAATATCCCCTTTCATAAACAGGTCAACGGCTTCTTTGAAAAACGGGCGTTGCTCGTCGTATACAGTTTCGAAAGCAGACAGATTCTTTATTTTATTATCCGATTGCACCTGGCTGAAATCGGGCAATAGCGACATGTCGAGTGTATAGCTTTCGTTGATTCCGTATTTCAGATCCATTCCTCCGCCGAACGATGTTGATATATCTTTTCCGGCTTCCTGATCCGGGAAATGTTCGGCTTGCAGCAGTAAATAAGGCGTTGCCGAAAGGCGCAGAGGCGGTTCAATATTTTCGATGCCTTCGAGTGTACCCCAGTAAGGCAGATCATTTTGTGCCTCAGGCAGTTCCAGTGCCCATTGGTCCGTTTCACGGTTACGCCTTACGGATCGTGAAATCTCCAATCCCCATGTTTGTGATTTTGTCCGGGCAAACCTCAGGGCAGAGTAAGGAATTTTTAGTCCGGCAACCCACCCATCGCGGGTTATACTGACTTTGCTATCCCAGACAGCATCATAGGTTTTATCCGTTTCGCGTGCATCAAGTTGAACGCCCGAGGCAGTTACGGTGAAATAATAGGCATCCAGCTGATTGTTGTATGTATCGAAACCAATGGTGAACATATCGGCATTCATGTATTCCTCGTCACGTAAACCCAACTGCCGCAATATACTGTCGGGACTTGGGTCGAACATCCGGGCTAAAACATAAACGGCATAATTATCATAGGCTATTTTAACTTCGGTCCGAAAGGATGCTGGAACATTATAAACAGGTTCGTATTGGGTGAAATCACTAACGGGAGGTATGGCCGACCAGATTGAATCATCGTCGAGGCCATTCATATCAGGAGAGTTGCTTATTCTGAATGCCTGGGTTGATTTCCGGTTGGTATGGGTATTCAAATTCTGGGCTGCAATACTATTTGTGCAGATTAAATGGAATAAAACAATGGTAAAAAAGCGATACACGTGGATAGAAATTGAATTGCAAAGATATAGCTTGCCTTTTATAACTTTAATCTAATAAAAATAATTATTTTAGCGGCCTCGTAATACCTGAAATGAGATTTTCTTAATTTTCGACTTTCAGGTACTATTGAATTTATAATCAATAGTACAAAAAAAATGCTGATTGAATGTTTAGAATGTAAATTATTTCATAGGGATGTTAAAAATAAATCAGAATATTTATATTAAATCAAGTTAAAATGAATCTTCACGAATACCAGGCCAAGCAGATTTTGAGTAGTTTCGGAGTTCCCGTGCCCAGGGGCATAATGGCCGAGACTATTGAACAGGCAGTTGATGCAGCCAAAGAAATACAGAAATTAAGCGGATCCCAGTTTTGTGTGGTTAAAGCACAAATACATGCCGGGGGACGTGGAAAAGGCGGAGGTGTAAAACTTGCCAAATCGCTTGACGATGCA
This sequence comes from Bacteroidales bacterium, assembly GCA_038204995.1. Lineage (GTDB taxonomy): Bacteria > Bacteroidota > Bacteroidia > Bacteroidales > UBA4417 > UBA4417. Next base: position 57,276 of record JBBRCH010000014.1, read on the forward strand.
CGCGAAAAAGCAACCAACATATTGGGAATGAATCTTATAACGCCTCAAACCGGAGCGCTGGGGAAACTGGTACGCAAGGTGTTGATACAGGAAGATGTATATTACCCGGGAACTTCTGATACTAAGGAATTCTACATGAGTATACTTCTGAATCGCCAGGAAGGCAAAGCCATGATCATGTATTCAACCGAAGGCGGAATGGATATCGAAGATGTTGCTGAACACACACCGGAAAAGATTTTTGTTGAGATTATTGATCGTAAAGTCGGACTCCAGCCTTTTCAATGCCGCAATATTGCTTTTAATCTGGAACTTTCGGGAGAAGCACATAAAAATATGGTGAAATTCGTGAAAGGTCTATACGACGCTTATATGGGTGCCGATTGTGCCATGCTCGAAATTAACCCGGTGCTCAAAACCAGCGACGACCGGATTCTTGCAGTGGACTGTAAAATGCGCCTCGACGATAATTCACTTTACCGTCATCCCGATTATGCTGCTATGCGCGATATTCATGAAGAAGATCCTTCGGAAGTGGAAGCCGGAAAGTATAATTTGAATTACGTTAAACTCAATGGCAATGTAGGCTGTATGGTTAACGGCGCCGGACTGGCAATGGCAACCATGGATATTATTAAACAAAGCGGAGGTGATCCTGCCAACTTTCTCGATGTTGGTGGCACTGCCAATGCTGAACGGGTTGAACGGGCTTTCCGCATTATCCTCAAAGACCCGGCAGTGAAAGCCATCCTGGTAAATATTTTCGGAGGCATTGTCAGATGCGATCGCGTAGCACAGGGTATTGTTGATGCCTACAAGAACATTGGAAATATTCCTATCCCTATCATTGTCAGGCTGCAGGGCACTAATGCCATCGAGGCCAAAGATCTGATCAATAACTCGGGATTAGCCGTTTTTTCAGCTACCACGTTGCAGGAAGCTGCGGACCTGGTGAATAAAGTGTTACAGGATTAATCTGAACCGGCAAAACTTGAACGTACAGAGGGGGTCTCAAAAGTTGATTTTAACCGCTAAGTTCGAAGCGTCAGATCAGAGGCTTAAAGCTTTATAAACCAACTTATTGCGTTAGTTTTGTAAATCCTTTGCATCTCAGTGTTGAATTTATTCAGACTGTTAAGACAACCCTTTTTTATTAGTTTTATAGATCAGAATCGAAAGGTCAGACCCCTTGAAGGGTTTTATTGGTATGGATTACCATTCCAAATCTCAATAGGTGAGGATCGCATCTGCAAACAGGCAATCATAAATGGGTTCCAACGGATTTGGCATCCATTTCGCTTTCCATTACCTTTGCGCCTCAATTTTATACGTTAAAGTTTATGCAGACAGCCGAACGCAGTTCCGGGCACGATCCTTCCGAACAGGTAATTTATAACCGATGTCTTTACGCTTACAAGGCTGCTTCCGGAATGGTAAAAGGCAACATAATTGAACTCGGAAGCGGCGAAGGATACGGAATCCGGTTGCTTGCCCCGCTGGCAGAAAAGTACCTTGCTGTTGATAAGTTCGATACAGATATTTCGGGTCATGCCAATGTGGAATTCCGGAAACAGTTGCTCCCGTCCCTGCAAGGAATTCCTGATAACAGTTTTGATTATGCCGTTACATTCCAGGTTATTGAACATATACAGGATGATAAATATTTTATCAGCGAAATTCACCGGGTGCTAAAACCGGGAGGGATGTTGCTGCTAACCACGCCCAACCGCCCCATGTCGCTTACCCGAAATCCCTGGCATATCCGCGAATATACCGGTGCCGGATTAGCTGCCCATGTTGGAAGCTACTTTGCCAAAGTTGAGGTAAAAGGCATTTACGGCAGTCCTGTGGTAATGGAATACCACGAGCGAAACAAGGCTTCGGTGCAACGAATCACCCGTTTCGATGTGCTCAGGCTGCAATACAGGCTTCCGCGCCGGCTGCTGCAGATACCTTATGATATCATGAACCGCATGAACCGTCGCAAACTTCTCGAAGGCAATACCGAAATTGTGAATAAGGTTTCGCTTGATGATTTTTTCCTGAAGAATGTTACTGAAAACTGCTTCGATCTTTTTGTTATTGCTACCAAATAATCTTTTGATTTCATCTGTGAATCAACCATTTTAGCGAAACAAACCGTTATCTTGTTCACGATATGCAAGAAATTTCAGTAGAATAAGAATCTGTTTTTAAATTCCAGTTTATTGCATATAAGAGATATTCTGCTTCAAAAGAGGGGCGTAACTTCGTCGTACGTCCTCGCTATAACGGGTGAAAGGAGATAGGGCGAAAATCGAATTTCAACATGTCTTCCGACTTCCGACTTCTATCTCCGGACCACTCTTTTAACAGTATTTTCATATGTTACCAGCGATTTACACTATTTAAACAGGCTCTAAATACCTGGCTCTCATATTTTGACAGCTACCTGGTTTTTATCAAATTAGAAATTTAAGAAGCCTATTTTTATATATCAATCAGCACTTTAAATATTATACAGGAATATTTTTTTTCACCCTATTTGCACATTTTAGTTGGTATAATTCGAAACATCCATATATTTGATGCACCTCTAATCCATTTTAAAACCAACTTATTTTTATGTTTATGAAGCGAATTATCACATTGATTGCTTTAATTCTGGCAGCTTTCCCGGTATTTGCCAGTGAGGCCGATCTTAAAATCCCCAAGCTTACATCCGGCCAGAACAACATGCTTTTGTTCGGATTTGTGATTTGTGTACTCGGATTACTCTTCGGGTACTACCAGTTTAGTTCGGTAAAAAAACTAAAGGCACACAAGAGTATGCTTGATGTGGCACACATCATTTTCGAAACCTGCAAAACGTATCTCATTCAGCAAGGTAAATTCCTTTTTATACTGTTTGCTTTTATTGCAGCCTGTATTGCTTTCTATTTCGGCTACCTGCAGGAAATGAGTTTTGGTGGCGTTCTGCTGATTCTCTCATGGACAGTGGTCGGAATCCTTGGTTCTTATGGTGTTGCTTGGTTTGGCATCCGTATGAATACGCTGGCCAACAGCCGTATGGCTTTTGCTTCGCTTGAACGCAGACCGTTAAAACTACTTAATATCCCGTTGGATGCCGGAATGAGCATCGGTGTTTTGCTTGTCAGTGTTGAACTGATCATGATGCTTATTATTCTGCTGTTTATCCCCCGCGAATTTGCAGGAGCCAGCTTCATAGGTTTCGCTATCGGTGAATCACTCGGAGCTTCGGCATTGCGTATTGCCGGTGGTATTTTCACCAAGATCGCCGATATCGGTTCTGACCTGATGAAAGTTGTTTTTAAAATTAAAGAAGACGATCCGCGTAACCCCGGTGTGATTGCCGATTGTACAGGTGATAATGCCGGCGACAGCGTTGGCCCTACAGCCGATGGTTTCGAAACGTATGGCGTTACAGGCGTTGCCCTTATCAGCTTTATTGTGCTGGCTGTCATGCAGATTGCCGATCAAACCCTGTTGCTTACCTGGATATTCCTTATGCGTATCCTCATGGTAGTTACTTCTATTGCAGCTTTCTTTATCAATAAGGTTTATACAAATGCCAAATACCGCGATGCTGTTGATATGGACTTTGAGAAACCACTGACTACTCTTGTGTGGATTACTTCCATTCTTTCGATCATCGTAACATTCGCAGTAAGCTATTTCATGCTGGGTTCGCTGGCAAATAACCTGTGGCTCACACTTTCTGTCATTATCAGTTGCGGTACGCTAGGTGCTGCTCTTATACCTGAATTCACAAAGATATTTACCAGTCCCAAATCCGATCATGTTAACGAAATTGTTACTGCTTCGCGCGAAGGAGGTGCATCTCTCAATATTCTTTCGGGCCTGGTTGCAGGTAACTTCAGTGCGTTCTGGCAAGGCATGGTTTTCCTCGTTCTTATGTTTATTGCATATTTTGCCTCAACAAACGGACTGGATGCCCTTATGATATACCCGTCCATTTTCGCCTTCGGCCTGGTTGCTTTTGGCTTCCTGGGCATGGGACCCGTTACCATCGCAGTCGATAGTTATGGACCTGTTACTGATAATGCACAGAGTATCTATGAACTTTCGCTTATTGAAGAAAATCCCAATATTGCAAAGGAAATTGAACGGGATTTCGGTTTTAAACCCGATTTCGAAAATGCCAAGCATTATCTCGAAGCCAACGATGGTGCCGGTAATACTTTTAAAGCAACAGCAAAACCGGTACTTATCGGTACCGCTGTGGTTGGAGCAACTACCATGATCTTTTCGCTGATCCTGCTAATCAGAAATAAATTTAATATTGAGCCCGAAGCCATCCTCAACGTTCTTAATCCATATACTATCCTTGGTTTCCTTGCCGGTGGATCGGTAATATACTGGTTTACAGGAGCATCTATTCAGGCTGTAACGACAGGAGCATACCGTGCAGTGGAATATATTAAAAAGAATATTCACCTCGACGAAGGCGCGGACAGCAGCGCATCAATCGAAACATCAAAGGAAGTAGTTAAGATTTGTACGCAATATGCCCAAACCGGGATGTTTAATATCTTTATCGCTATCTTTTCGTTCGCGCTGGCTTTTGCCTTTCTTGCAGGTTACCGCGATATGGCTGCTTCAACTCCTACACATATGTATGCTGCGGCTTCGTTTTTTGTGAGTTACCTGATCTCAATTGCTGTTTTCGGGTTGTTCCAGGCACTGTTTATGGCTAATGCAGGCGGTGCATGGGACAATGCCAAGAAAGTTGTTGAAGTTGATCTTCGCGAAAAAGGAACTCCTCTGCACGAAGCTTCCATCGTAGGCGATACCGTTGGCGATCCTTTCAAGGATACCTCTTCGGTTGCATTGAACCCGATTATTAAGTTCACCACCTTGTTCGGGTTGCTGGCAATGGAAATTGCTATCTCCGATAGCTTCTATGCAGTTGCTCCTTATGTTGGTGCCGGTTTCTTCCTGGTTGCCCTTTACTTTGTTTACCGCTCATTTTATAAAATGCGGATTCAGAAACAATAATTTTTTATTCAAAAATGAAAGCCTCGTCATTGTGAAAGCTGACGGGGCTTTTTTGTTTGGCAATATTTTGTTATTCTGATTTATGCCTCAACAGAGAAAAAAATTAATGAGTTGAAGAATGGTAAATTTGAGAAGGTTTTATCTTTATTCGCTACTTGCTTATTTTCAAAGATGCTTCCCCACAAAGCGGGACAGGCTGCTGTAATTACGGGACAAGTTATGAACCCACTGCGCTTAGTTGGTTCTTTTGTGTCATGCGGATGCAAATCCACTTCTGCCTGGGGGATTATGAGCTGATACGCGAAGATGGCCGCTTGTATATCACTGGTCTGATAACATTCACTCCCGGAAAACTTTTGGTTATCGTTTTACATCATTCAGATGGAACCCAGAATCAATTCCCGGTCAATCATTCCTATTACCAGATGCAGAGTGACTGGTTTAAAGCCGGAGGTGCTTTGAATCTACCCAGGATGAGCTTTTAATCCTTGTTTCGATATTCAAAAGAGCCAACTTCTGTGAAAGGAAGGTGGCTCTTTTGATTTACGTCCCTTTTATAAATTTTATTGAAGCTCAATATAATCAGGGGAATTACATCTCTTTTCTAAAGGAGTTTGCATTCTTTCAGATCTTTATTCCTACTAATAAACCAAACAAAAAAAGAGGCTGTCTGAACACTGTTAGACAACCTCTTCCTTTCTGTTTTTATTTATGTTCTATTTTGAAATAATAATTTTTCGGAAAGTCTTTGATCTAGCGGTTTGGAGTATGCATACATATGTGCCAGGCAAAAATGAACTCACATTGAGATCAATAGTATACTCACCAGGCTGAAGAACCTGATTTACGAGGGTAATCGTCTTGGCTCCTGCAATATTAAATAATTCCAGTTTCACATTTCCTGAAACAGCGATATGATATGGGATTGTTGTCATATTAGTTGCTGGATTCGGATAGTTGGCAAGGATTTCATCCATTTCAGGTTTAATATTGGAAACAGGCAATATTTCAATACTTTTAGGATGATATCCATGTGGACCGGCGCCTGTTGGCACATAGCCATGGCAAACCTCGCATTTTTTCAATGTTCCGGCAAAACCTTGTAAAGCTATATTCTGTACATTATCCCTGACGTTTTCAGTCGGAAGGATTGCATGTGGAGAACCATGGCAAGCGCTACAGAATAAACCGCCATGACCTTTTGATTCCCTGTACAATTTTCCGGGTTGTTCAGCATATTTTGATCCATGACAATTTGCCGAACCGCATTTAGGTTCGTCTAACCATGGGCGGCGCCCTTCTTCAACTGATTTACCTACCTGAAGTACACTTCCATGGCATTTCTGGCATGTAAGGCCTTTGGCATGCATAACATCGCGGAAACATTTTGTAATAGGTCCGGGATGACATTTGTAACAATCATTGGTGCGTTCAGCATGTTTGAGATGAATGACCTCGGAGAAACTTGGTACATCCTCTTTTCCTGGCATTCCCAATGCATTATCGGCATGACATTTCGCGCAGAAAATAGGCCGTTTGTTTATATCAAACCCCGGCATCTTGTCATGCCTTCTTAGTATATCCATTTCACTTGAATGGCATCCTGAACTTACACAATTGATTTCGTTGGAAACCGGAATCACACTTTGGGTAGAAGCCAGTAATTGGTTGCTCGAATTGAAAGCTTTTATCAATGTTAGCTGATAAGGATCAGGTACTTTGAGATTATTATCCCGTAAAGGAGTCACAGGGATTCCCTGTACCTGATAATAATCAATAGCTTGAGCCCCCATACTTCCGGAGAGTCCTGCACCTGTAAGACCAATATTGGGCAGCAGATTTACACCAAAAAGCTGGTTAACATATTTCCAGAAATCTGTTTTTGTAAGAATTGTGGAACTACCGGAATAGGTATTGCCTGGGATTGAATAATTTACATGGATACTGGACGTAGTGGGATTAACTACAACCGGGACCTGAGTTGAAGTTCCTACCTTAACAACCTGGGCACTTTGGTTGTTGTAAGGAGGTAATATACACATATTCGCAAAACTCTGATTTGCACAGTGCATACCAAGGTCATTCCAGGCAATGACTATGTATTTTTCAGTTGCGGGTGCCGGGGGGCTGAAAGCAGCAAAAACCAGTGGAATTATAATCCCAAAAGCAACCAGAGCGTAGATTTTTTTCATATACAAATGTTTTTTAGTTAATACTCCAGATTATACATATACATACATATAAGTATATAAGTACAAAGATACTTGAATATGATGCTGTTTCCCGTCCATAACACTAATTTGTATTAAGTCTAAATACATGTAAGAATGGATCTAACCCTTCAGAAGTCAATAGTTTCAATAGATATGCAAAAGAAATTGAACTGACTTATCTAAAAAAAAAGTTTCTGGTAATTTGATTAGTAAAGAAAATTGAAATTGATTGATCGCCTATGGCAAAAATTACACCACAAGAATTCTCCGAATATGCTGCATTTGGCAGGAAGGAAATAAATAATAAAATTGATAGTTTTCAAAGAGTTCATATAACAAATCTAAGGCATAGCAGCTGAGGCTATATATAGAGGTGGATTATTCGCTTCACTCCCCGATAAATCGGGACAGGCTCCTGCAAATACGGGACAAGATATGAAACCACTGCGCTTAGTTGATTCTCTTGTGTCATGCGGATGCAAATCCGAGCCAGGGGGGTGGATTGCAAATCCGCGCCAGCCTGGTGTGTATTCATCTTGTTTTTGAACCCCGGGTGGTATTTCTACCGACACATGAAGTTAACGTTAATCCTGAGATGTAATAATAGCTGCAAATCTTACAATGCATCTTTTAACCCCGCTATCAACTGGTCAATTTCCTCCATATTGGTGTAATGCACAAACGATATTCTCAACACGCCGGGTTGTATTGGAATAGCCATATCCATCAAGGGGCGAACCGCATAAAAATGACCCATACCTAACATTAATTTGTGTCCGGTTAAAGTTACATAAACCTTTTTAATGTCTTTCTTGCCGGGAATAATTGAAACAATCGGCGCCCTTCCTTCTGCTCTACCCGGACCAATTATCTGAACATCATCGCGGGATCGCAGAAAATCAAGTAAGTGTTCCAAAAGTGCATTTTCATGCTCTTGAAATAAGCTGTTTAATGCGCTGCTTCTTTGAGCCGGTTCTGCCTCGTCATCAAAATGATGTTTATAAATTGCATCAAAATAATCCAATATTCCGCTGGCTGATGCAATTTGTGCATGATCAGGTCCCGCCGGAGTCAACATACTCCTGGTAATACCTTCCTTGAAAAAATGAGATTGGTTCTGCATCCTGCCAATCAACTCTTTATTTACATACATCAGGCCCAAATGAGGACCATATGTTTTATACAACGAAAAAAGATAAATATCTGCACCCAGGTCTTTTAAATCAGGGAAACCATGTGGTGCGTAGCCAACTCCGTCCACCACCGTGAGTGCCCCATGCTTATGAGCTCTCCGGCTGATTTCCTTAGCAGGGTTAATATGTCCGATTACATTCGAACAATGCGGAAATGCCACCATCTTTGTACGCCCTGTAAATAAACCTTCCAGTTCATCCAGGTTGAGCAATCCCGTTACTGAATTTACATGCCATTCTGTAATTTTAATTCCCCGGTCAGCCAATCTTCTCCAGGCGCCTGCATTGGCTTCATGGTCCTGGCACGAAACAATGATTTCGTCGCCATCCTTCCACATGGGGCGCATAGCATTTGCCAGCACATAATTATTCTGTGTGGTGGAGGGACCGAAATGGATTTCCGAATCTTCCACATTCAGGTAATCAGCCATTCTCTTATATGATGCTTCCATTAATTCCCCGGCCAGCATGGAAGCTGGATAAGGATAGTTGACCTGCACCTTGTTTTTCATATAAAAGTCGGTCAACCTGTTGATGAATTGCTTACAAGGATAGGATCCTCCGGCATTTTCGAAAAAAGCCCAGCCCTCCAGCGAAGGTTCCGAAAAAGCAGGAAATTGTGTGCGTACAAACGGTAAATCAAGTTTCATGACTAAATGATATTTTTTTTATGAGTTATTCCGAAGAAGTTTATCGTTTTTTATAAAATCTTAAGTAAGCTTTTATTTGCCACCAACGATTGATGCTTGAAAAGCGTAGGTTTACGTAATTCGTTCCTGTAAACCAACACAGCCTGTCCTGATTTATCGGGAACTAAATTATGTACTTCACCCGCCACTATTTATAGTTTGTTGTCAGCTGTAGCCATTATTTCTGTAAATGAGATAATACGTGTATTCTACATTGAATAAATCATAGCCAGTACAAATGGAATTGTAATAAGGATTGATAGTATCAAAGGTTTCCATATTTTCTTTTTACCAATGGTTTTATCATTCGGAAAGCTTTTCTTATAGAAGTATTCTGTAAGAATAACTCCACCAACAATATTGCAAATATAAGTCAGAGAGGTATTTGGTTTGTCTGGAATATTTACAATGTAAATAGTTATTGCGGTATAGATACTTGACAGCAATAGAATAATACCAGCCTCCTTCTTCTTTCCAATGTCCTTGAGATTTTGCATTAAAAGAACCGCGCCAAAAATTGCAGAGAAAAAGAGAGAAAACCCCAAAATTGCCTTTTTAGAATAAAGCGTAGGAATGCTGTCAGTTATAACAGCCAGTTCATCGGGTTGCTTGAAATTGTCATCCATTTTTTAAATTTTGCTTAATAATATTGAATTTATTTGTCAGGTTTGAGAGCGTTTCTTAGGCTTGTTGGTTACCAACGGTTGACGCTATGGCAAGTGCGGGAATAGATTGCTGTTCAACTGTCTGCCAACACTAACTGTCCCGATTTATCGGGAAATGTATATAAAGATTTCAAATGTTTCAACGAACACGAAACCCCGCATTATGGCTAGGTGCTGTTATGCACTGGGCTTTGTTGAACTTTCCTGTCTTCGCTTTTTGAAATACTCGATGATTTCTTCTTTAGTCATTTTGGAAAGTTTCTCGCTCAATTTTTCCCGTTGGTCGCGCATGAATTTCACCGCGTCGAATGTTTTCTTAACTGTTGTCTTCATATGTCATAAAATCTCTTGGTGAACGAATTTCTAATCTTTGTAACCATTCTTGATGTTGATGGAATTATACCCGCGAATTCTCTGAATATTAACAATATGCTTGAAATTTCAGCTAATTAAATAGTCCGCACGGTTTATTGTTGCCAAGGCAATATGCAGGCAGTCTGCGAAACTTGTTTGGCCTACAACTCCCTCGGAAATGTATTGTGTCGCTAATTCGACGGCTTCATCAAATATTTCCAGAAATTCTGTATTCTCAGCCTTCAAACTAGTGACAAGTTTTTTCACTCTCTCAGGAGCCGAACTTAATTCGTCTTGGGTGACAGTCGAGAAAAGTAGTCGAAACTCTCCTTTCTGAAGTCTCTCAAAAAGCGGTCTGGTAAATTCAGAAAATTCCTCGTCGAAAAAACCCCCAAAAACTGAAGTGTCAATATATATTGTCTGTTTCATGGAATAAAGATACTTAAAATTCCCGAAATTCTGTCTGGTTTTTTTTCTCCGAGTTCGGTCTTAGCCTAATGCATAACTAGTGTTAAGATAAACATAATATGACGTAATTCAATAATATATTTGTATCTTTGTAAAAACTAAACAAATGATACGATATACAGTTAAACTAACCAAAAGTGAGGTTGAAGGACTTATGAGTATTATCAATAAAGGTTCCCATACTGCTCAAACATTTCGGACCGC
>JBBRCH010000015.1:0-67487 GCA_038204995.1 Bacteroidales bacterium
GTAGAATTAGCCATGATTGATTTTATTATAATACATCTTGAGTATTGGGTTAATCATGGCGTAATCCATGTGACCTATAAAAAATAAGCAATGACACATGAAATACACTGAAATTATATAAAGACTAGATTTTTATGCACACATTGCTTATTTTTAAAGGTGTGCATGAGATCGCTTCGCTAAGTTGCTCAACTTTTGATCATGCAAAAGTTGAAAAAAAGTAAACTTTTAAAGTTACAAAATTGAGGAACTTATTTTGAAATAATTACTTATGCAGAAAAATTTATGAAGAATCTTAAAAACCGCAATAGTTGTCATGAAGCAACATATCAATCCTGAAGAACAACGCTCGAACATTGTAACCCTTCAAACCTATCAAACTCCTCGAACGATTCAAACCATATAAATCCCCGCTGCAAACCTGCCCGTTATTCCTCCCGAAGCCCGCGAAGAAAAGAAGATATCAGAATGGCATAGTGTACAAAGTCCGGAGGTTTCAATATGTGCGGGGTTAACACCTTTATCGGTAAGTTGTTTGTGGTTTGCATACCAAAGATCGAAATGCGGTTTTGATGACGAATTCTTTTGAATCAAATAATTTTTGGTAGTTCCAAAACTCTGTGCTACAAATTCTTTCACATCTTCTCCTACTTCATAACAGCAAGGCCCTATGGAAGGGCCAATCCCGGCCAGGATATCAGCCGGATCGGATCCGTAATGTGCCACCATGGCACGAATTGTATTGGAAGCAATAAAGTTTACGGTGCCACGCCAGCCGGCATGAATTACAGCACTTACCCTCTTAACCGGATCAAATAATAGTACAGGAACGCAATCGGCTACCATTACCATAAGGCAGATACCGGGTATGTCGGTGATTGTGGCATCAGTACGCGGGTTATGAGTCAAAATTCCGCTTTCAACAGCGGAGGAATCTATTATTTTAACATCACCGCTATGCACCTGGCTGGCATACAAAAACTTATCTTTTGCTATTCCGGAACTTTGGGCCAGTATTTCGCGATTCGCCAACACATGCGCCGGATGGTCGGCAGTATGAAGGCCAAGGTTCAGGAAGTTGTATGGTGCCAGGCTCACTCCACCTGAACGCGTTGTGATAAAATGAACCAGGTTCGGAATCCGGTACAGGTTATCGAATTCGAAAAGACCTAATGTTCCACCGGTATTTTTCATTTCCTCTGAATGAATATCAAAAGTATTTAAAATTGGAGAATCTTTTCATAACCATGGGCATATAATATTCGAACCGGATTCTAACGTTCTGATAATTAACATGTTTTAACAATAATTAATAGTCCGTACAAATTATTCGGGAAAATGTTACCTATTTTTGAATAGAAATTCCCACTCATACCGACCAAAAACACGATGATATGAAAACCAATATTTCTAAGCAATTTCTCCTGCCTGCATTTGCTGTTGCAGGATTTATACTGATCACAGGCAATTGTCTTGCCCAGGATTACCCCGGTGAACAGGGTAAAACAAAAAAAACCATTACCATTCATGTTACTAAAGAAGTGGATGGAAATACTTTTACAATTGACACTACAATTGTAACTGAAGGTGATTTTGATGCGGATGCATTTCTTGAAGAAAAGGGCATACTGAACGATAAACCAGAAAAAGGCCGTCATCTTGAAAAAGATATCGTGATCCTTCATCCGGGTGAAAGAGAATTCTCATGGAATGAAGATGATGGGAATTCACCTGATACCATTGTAATTGACGATGACCAGGTATTCGTTTTAAACGACAAGTTTAAAATGCCTCCTCCGCCTCCACCTCATCCGGGTATGCCATTTGATTTTAATTTCAACATTCCTCATGAGTTCCCTCCCATGGAAGACCCACGGTTTAATGACATGTTAGAAGGACTGGCCAGGTCTTTTGGATTGGGAGATGTAATGCCTTTCGGCGAAATGAAAAAGATGGTGGTTAAAAAGAAACATAACGGCAAGAAACTAATCATTACATTTGAAGACAGGGATGAAGATGACTTTGATAAAACTGAAAATGAAGATCAGGTCATCATTTTTAAAGATAACGGCCAACACACTTTACACGGCAGGCAGGAACGGTATATTATTAAAGGAGACTCCGGTGAACGCATAATTGTTATTGAAGATGCAGATACCCATCCGAAAGAAAAACGAGTAACCGTGGATATGGATACTGATAATAAGCCAGCTGTGAAACAGCAGAAGAAGGTTATTATTAAAAAGGAAGAAACAAAATAGGATGCTTCTTTCAGAACAGTTAACCGCAAAAAAAGCCCGGAATCAGTTCTGATTCCGGGCTTTTTATTTGATAAATCAGGAGATTATTTCCCGAGTAATTCTTCCAGTTTTTTCGTAAGATCTTCGCCACGAAGATTACTTGCAATAATTTTCCCTTCCTTATCCAGCAGGAAGTTAGCCGGAATTGACATCACACCGTATTGTTTTGCAGCTGCATTGTCCCAGCCTACCAGATCGCTGACATGTGTCCAGGTCAGGCCATCTTTTTCAATGGCTGCCATCCATTTGGCTTTATCAGCATCCAACGATACTCCGAAAACAGTAAATCCTTTGCTGTTATATTTTTTGAAGGCAGCTACGACATTTGGATTTTCAGCCCTGCACGGACCGCACCACGATGCCCAGAAATCGACCAAAACCACACTTCCTTTGAAACTTCCGAGGCTAACCGGTTTGCCGGTAGTATCATTCATTGTAAACTCAGGAGCAGGTTGCTCAGGCTGAACTTTAATGAGAATATTTTCACGTTCAGCAAGCTTTTTAACGTAAGCCGAATTAGCTATTGAAGGATCCATGGCTTTGTTGATAGCTTGCAGCTCTTCGAGCGAATAAGCATAAGCATTGCTGATGGCAAGATAAGCTGCCACAATACTTTTACCGTTTTTAAGAATATAATCCTTTGTGAAAACAGTCTGAGCCTTTTGAACAGAATCGTAAGCTGATTCGATATTTTTCACTGCCGACGTATCATGCGCTTCCTTTGCCTGCATATAATTCCCATAGAGCTCTTCCAGCTTAAGATTATACACCATTTCTTCTTTCTGATATCCAATAAAAGCGTCGTGTGAAACTGAACCTGTAACTTCCGATTTGTCGAGGCTATCGGCATATGCTTTTATTGTTATATTCCCATTTTCGATGAAAAAAGGAACCGCTCCATCTACATCTTTCAGTTGAAGATAATACATTTCGGGCAGATCAACTTTTCCGGAAAAAGCGAATTTACCCTCTTTGACCTGAGTTGAATCCATGGTTATCATTTTCCCTTCTTCACGTTTTTTCAGCAGAACCCATCCTGGATCGGCTCCGGTAATGGTACCACTGATGGTATAGCCATCCGTCCTGGTATTCTTACAGGATATAACTGAAAATAATACTGCTATAATTATTGTGCCTGCGATTAGTCTTTTCATACGTTTTGTTTTGGGGTTAAATTTTTGTGCAAAAATATGGTTTTTTATTTAGTAATAGCAGAGTGTTCTGAAACAACAAGCAGAACATTTTATTTAACTGCCTTACAGAGAATCATCCTTGTGTTTCATCTGTAAATGATTTTGATTTAAAAAGGCAGATAGAACTATCACATCTTAATTGATTTCAATGGGTTTAATGAAATCGCTGTGTTATCCGCTTCGCTCCCAGATAAATCGGGGTAAATACGGTACAAGATATGAGACCTCAAGGCTAAGTTCATTGGTGTTTGTCTATTCAGTCGCAAACATGTTCGATTCAAATGATACGGTTGGCTCTCTGAACCTTCGATGAAACTCTATCCTAAGATTTCTCTTTTTTAGGAGCAAAAATATATTCGAATAATATGATAAACAGGAACGTGAACAGCGTGCTCAGAATAACACGTAACAAGGTTTGCCAGAACTCGTTAAAGCTGAATACATCAAGCATATTCAGAAAAAAGTGGTGCGCAAAAGTCATTAGCAATGCATATGCCATAAACCATTTTAGTCCCATTTGCTGGAGCTTGGGTTGAGTGGTTATATCGTATTCGGGTTTTTCGCCGACGAACTTAATGATAAATGGCCTTACATATCCGGCAAAAACACTGCTTGCTGCATGCAATCCCAGGGTACCGCTGAAAAGATCAACCGTCAGTCCTGTTCCAAACGACAGGAGAAGTAAGAGCCAGCCGGGCGTTTCGAAAGGAAGTAACAGTATAAACAGGATATACACGTACGGGTTGAGAAATCCATAGAAACTGATCCTGTTCATAACAAGTACCTGGATAAGTATCAAAGTGATAAACCTGAAAATATTACTTATTACCAACCTATTCATCTTTAATTCCTTCCATACTTTTTTCAAGTGATTCCTGCTCGTCCTTCATCAGGTTTTTAACAACATAAACGTATTGTAACGAATTAAAATCAACACCGAATTTAAAAGGAATAACATAGAAATGGTCACCCTGTTCCACCCTGAAATCTGTAATAGTGCCAATCATAATGCCTGCCGGAAAAATATAGGAATAACCACTGCTTACTATTGTATCGCCCTTGGCAATTTTAACATGGGCCGGAATATCGGTGAGCGTTCCATACATATGATCCACCCCATTCCAGATAATGGTTCCCATCTGGTTGTTTTTTGTAATCCTGCCGCTGATCCTGGTATGCTTATTCAGCATGCTCATTACCCAGCTGAAGTTTTCCGAAACGTTAACTACCGTTCCAACAATTCCATACGATGTTATCACAGCCATATCCTTTGTTAACCCGGAGCGGCTTCCTTTGTCGAGCATAATATAATTGTTACGCTTGCCCACGGTATTGAGAACAACTTTTGCAACAATGTACTGGTATTGCTGCTTATAAATTGTGTCCTTCACCCAGAAACTGTTTGTATCATTTTTAAGGAACGATACCCCTTTCATTTGCCGGAGCATGGCATTTTCATGTGCCAGTTGTTCATTTGTTGTACGAAGTTTCAGGTAATCGGTTGCATTACTGATGCTGGTATAAAAACGGCCTGTAACCCGGCTTCCTGCTTTCAGCAGAGCAGAACTCTGGTAATACGTGGAGTTTACAAGCAGGGTTACCGAAAAAATTTCGAGCAGCAGAAACAACAGCAGGAAGTGATACCGGATGATAAAAACCAGGATATTACGCATAGTAAGCTACGGTATCGTTTGAATTGAAGGTGTTAATCTAATTAAATTAAGAACAAGGAACTCCGATTAACGATTTATGAAATGTGAAAGACATTCGTTTTAGATACTTCTAAAATCAAAAACCGTTAATCCTTGTTCGATATTCAACTTGTTTTAAAAACCTGTCTTTTGGGGCAAACCCTATTTTATAAGGAAAGTAAACTTATCAAAATTCTTTAGCGCTATTCCGGTACCGCGGGCAACAGCATGCAAAGGATCGTCGGCCACATGAACAGGTAGTTTGGTTTTCATATGAATACGTTTATCGAGTCCGCGAAGTAACGAACCTCCGCCTGCAAGGTAAATACCGGTCTTAAAAATATCTGCAGCAAGTTCAGGGGGTGTCATCTCGAGTGCATTCAGCACAGCGGCTTCAATTTTCGAAATTGATTTATCCAATGCATGCGCTATTTCGGCATAATTAACATAAATCTCTTTGGGAATGCCCGTAAGCATATCGCGGCCATGCACTGCATAATCAGGTGGCGGGTTATCAATTTCGGTTAGTGCTGAACCTACTTCAATCTTGATCAGTTCCGATGTGCGTTCACCAATATTGATATTGTGCTGTTTACGCATGTATTCCTCAATGTCGGCATTAAAGTCATCGCCTGCGATACGGATAGATTTGTTGTTAACGATACCGCCAAGAGCAATAACTGCAATTTCGCTGGTACCTCCGCCAATGTCAATAACCATGTTACCGGTTGGTTCAAGTACATCAATACCTATACCTATAGCTGCGGCCATAGGTTCGTGGATCAGGCGTACTTCTTTGGCCCCGGCCTGTTCAGCCGAATCCTTAACGGCACGTTCTTCAACTTCGGTAATACCTGAAGGGATACAAATAACCATGCGAAGCGCCGGTGGGAATAGGCTCCGGCTTGGACCAATCATCTTAATGAACTCACGGATCATGTATTCTGCCGACTGAAAATCAGCAATTACACCATCACGCAACGGACGTATAGTTTTAATATTCTCGTGGGTTTTGCCGTGCATCATCTGCGCACGTTTGCCCACTGCAAGTACTTTGCCGGTATTACGCTCAATAGCAATAATCGAAGGTTCGTCAACAACTACTTTGTCGTTATATATGATGATGGTATTGGCTGTGCCAAGGTCCATCGCTATTTCTTTGGTAAGAAATGAAAAAAGTCCCATGAGTTTGTGTACTTCCTTTTTTACTGGTTTATTTTACTCTTAAAATTTATTCCGGACCTGAGCCCGGAATTGTATTAGTGTTTGAAATGCCTGATACCTGTAAAAACCATAGCCAGCCCGTGCTGGTTGCAGTAGTTAATAGAATCTTCATCTCTTACCGATCCTCCGGGTTGAATTACGGCAACTATACCTTGGTTGTGAGCTAACTCAACAGAGTCAGCAAACGGGAAAAAGGCATCCGAAGCCATAACCGCATTATGCAAATCAAGGCCAAACTCATCAGCTTTCGAAATGGCGTGTTTCAATGCATCGACCCTGGAAGTCATTCCGCATCCGGCACCGAGCAGCTGTCCGTTTTTAGCCAGGACAATAGCATTGCTTTTCAAATGTTTAACAATGATATTGGCAAATAGCAAATCTTTCACCTGTTGATCATCAGGATATTTTTCAGTAACCCTTTTTAGGTCAGCGGCAGATTCGGTATACGTATCCTTCAATTGACCGATTACCCCGTTTAGTAGCGACTTAAATTGTTTTGCCTGAAAATCAACTGGTTTAATCTGCAAAATTATTCTATTTTTCTTTGACTTTAAGAGTTCCAGTGCATTTTTTTCATAATTGGGAGCAATTATTATTTCAAAGAACAATTTATTAACTTCTTCGGCTGTATCAACGTCGATTATCCGGTTGGCAACTACCACACCACCGAATGCCGAAACAGGATCGCCGGCAAGTGCATCGTGCCATGCCTGGATCAATGAAGGCCGGCTTGCAACACCGCAGGCATTGGTGTGTTTAATGATAACAAAAGTAGGGTCAGTAAATTCCCGTATAAGCGCCAAAGCTGCTTCAAGGTCAACAAGGTTATTGAATGAAATGGCTTTCCCATGCAATTGTTCGAACACTTCACTTAAATCGCCGTAAAATTCCCCAACCTGGTGAGGATTTTCCCCGTATCGTAAAACTTCGCTCCTGGTAATACTTTGTTTAAAAGCTTTGATATCAGTTTTGAGGTTGAAATAATTGAAAATAGCAGTATCGTAATGAGACGACACATTAAATGCCTGTGCAGCAAAATAATAGCGGTCATCCAGGTCGCTGGAGCCGTTTTTCTCATCCAGTAGAGTAATCAGTTCGTTATATTGAGCTGATGAAGACACTATAAGTACATCGCTGTGGTTTTTGGCAGCAGCCCTGATGAGTGAAATACCTCCGATATCAATCTTTTCGATTATATCATCTTCCTGGGCACCTGAAGCAACGGTGGCTTCAAAAGGGTATAAGTCAACAATCACCAGGTCGATAGGAGGAATTTCAAATTCAGCAGCCTGTTTAACATCATTTTCATTTGTACGCCTGTAAAGGATACCTCCGAATACTTTTGGATGCAGTGTTTTAACCCGTCCGCCAAAGATTGAAGGATACGATGTGAGGCTTTCTACTGTAATTGTATCAATTCCTAAACCCCGGATAAAGTCAAAAGTGCCGCCAGTAGAATATATAATTATACCCAAAGCATCCAGTTTCCGTGCAATTTCGTCGACGCGATCTTTATTGTAAACCGAAATCAGTGCCGAGCGTATGGGTTTTCGAATATTCATAGGCCTTTTAATTTTTCTGAAATAATTTGCAATTTTATTAATTTTTGAGTCACCGTTTATGTGTAAACGATAAAAAACTTCAATTATTCCCGAATGTACGTCATAAAGGTGAATAACATTAAAATTGTGCGTAATTTTACACCAGGGAACGGGAATTTTACTGCTGATTTTAGCCTGTTTCTAAACAAATAAGTTACTGATTTACAAAGTTTCAGTGGATCGTTCTTCTGCTTTTCTGCAACCATTTATGAATGCATATCGCACTTCATAATAAAGGTTTAATCAGGAAATAAGTATTGATAATGAAACCTGAAATTCCCGGATTCGGCTGTAATAAAAACAGCAGGGAGTAATCAAATTTAAATTAACATAGTTATGCTATATCTGAGGTTGATAAGGGAGTCGCTTGCTTTTGCACAACAGGCAATAGTTTCTAATAAAGTCCGAACCTTGTTGTCGCTGTTAGGCATTACAATAGGTATATTTTCGGTTATTTCGGTACTTACAGTCTTCGACAGTATCGAGATGAAGCTGAGGAAAAATATTGAAGAACTGGGCAGTAATGTACTCTTTATACAGAAGTGGCCCTGGGAAATGGGTAATGCAGATTATGCCTGGTGGGAGTATATGAAGCGTCCGGAAACCAGCTTACAGGAAATGGAGGAAATTCAAAAACGAAGCAGCCTGAGTGATGCAGTTGCCTATGTTGTGGGTACCCGGCGAAATATAAAGCAAAACGGAATTACTTTCGAAGATGCCAGTCTTAACGGTGTTTCTCAGGATTATGAAAAAGTTGATGTACTTAACATCGAAAAAGGCAGGTATTTTTCATATGCAGAGTCGCAAAGCGGGAGTGCTGTAGCAATAGTAGGGGCTAAAATTATTGAGGAACTTTTGGATAACACAGCAGACCCAATCGGGAAAGAGGTGAATGTTTTCGGTCGCAAAGTTCAGATTATAGGTACTTTTAAGAAAGAAGGAGATGGTTCATTTGGGGGTTCGAAGGATAACATGGTCATGATACCTGTACAATTTGCCCGAAATTTTATCGATCTGAACAGCGACAATATCGGTTCTTCAATAATGGTGAGGAGCAAGCCAAATATTACGAACGAAGCCTTGCGTGATGAATTGACTGGAATTATGCGATCAGTGCGAAAAATTAAGCCTATTGCAAAAAATAACTTTGCTATCAATGAAACAAGTATTATTACACAGGCTTTTAACTCGATATTCAGAGTGGTTGCCATAGTGGGATGGATTATAGGTAGTTTTTCGCTGCTTGTCGGAGGTTTTGGTATTGCAAACATTATGTTTGTTTCAGTAAAGGAACGAACAGCTCAGATTGGCATTCAGAAATCCTTGGGTGCCCGGAACTCATTCATCCTTCAGCAATTCCTTTTCGAATCTATATTTTTATCTGTGCTGGGAGGGTTTGTCGGATTATTACTCATTTATATCGGAACCATACTGGTAACTAAATTTGCCGGAATGGAGCTCATTCTTAGTTTCAAGAATATTTTCCTGGGTTTATCAGTATCAGCAGTTATCGGTCTGGTATCCGGTTTATTTCCTGCGTGGTCAGCTTCGCGTCTCGATCCGGTAGAAGCTATGCGATCCTCTTTTTAGGGACTTTTTCTTGTTTTTGCCTTGTTAAACGGCAAGTGCCGGAGTTGGATAATGAATCGAATAAAGCTATGCTATTGTTCAATTATTTCTTTATATTTGCCGGAGGGCAAATAATATGGAAAAACGCTGGGTAGTAAAACAAAAAGGTAATGCTTCCGTTGTATCGGGTATTGCAGGGGCACTGGGGATTGAAAATGCACTGGCCGAACTACTTGTGCAACGAGGCGTGACCAGTTTTGATGAAGCAAAAGCTTTTTTCAGGCCCGAGCTATCACATCTGCACGATCCTTTCCTGCTCAACGACATGGATAAAGCCATTGATCGTATTGAAGCCGCCAAAGCCAAAGGAGAAAAAATTATGGTTTACGGCGACTACGATGTGGATGGCACCACTGCTGTTGCTCTTGTTTATGCTTTTTTGAAGGAAAACGGCTTCGAAAATCTTGATTATTATATTCCTGACAGGTACAGCGAAGGATATGGTATTTCGTTCCAGGGAATAAATTATGCTAAGGAGCAGAATTTTGCGCTCATAATTGCACTGGATTGTGGCATTAAATCTATCGATAAAGTGCAGTATGCCAACGAAAAAGGCATAGATTTTATTATCTGCGACCACCACCGTCCCGGTGATGAATTACCTGCAGCCATCGCTGTGCTCGATGCCAAACGGATTGATTCCACCTATCCTTTCGACGAGCTTTCGGGATGCGGCGTGGGGTTCAAACTTATACAAGCTTATTCTCAAACGCACGATATTCCTTTCGACAGCTTATACAAATTCCTCGACCTGGTTGCCATCAGCATTGCTTCGGATATAGTTCCCATTATCGGTGAAAACCGCATTCTGGCCCATTTCGGTCTGAAACTTATCAATACAAATCCACGGCCGGGAATCGAATCCATTTTGGGCGTGGCCAATATCATTCGTAAAGCAGAGAATGATATTAAAAAAGACGGTGAAGATGCAGGACTGCTTTTCAGCCGCGAACTCACTATCAGTGATATGGTTTTTGTGGTGGGTCCCCGTATCAATGCAGCCGGACGTATCGAAAGCGGGCGCAATTCGGTTAAACTGCTGGTGTCGCCTGATATGCAAACCGCTGCTGGTATTGCTCAAACAATCAATGACTTTAATACCGAACGCCGTACACTGGATACACAAATTACCCTGGAAGCCCTTGATATTATTGATAAAGATGAAAGACTCCGGAAAGCGAAGGCTACCGTGGTATTTAATCCCGACTGGCATAAAGGGGTGATCGGTATCGTGGCTTCGCGTCTTACCGAATCGTATTACCGGCCGACGGTAGTACTAACGCAATCGAATGGGTTGATTACAGGATCGGCGCGCTCGGTAAAGGATTTTGATGTGTACGATGCCATTGATGCCTGCAGCGATTTGCTGGAGCACTTCGGTGGGCATATGTATGCTGCAGGATTATCCATGAAACCCGAGAACCTTGAAGCTTTTAAGGAAAAATTCAATTCAATTGTTTCGGCCAGCATTACCGATGAAATGCTGATCCCTGAAGTAGAGGTGGATTTCGATGTGAACCTCAACCAGATTACACCTAAGTTCCTGCGCATACTCAAACAGTTTGCACCATTTGGTCCTGGAAATATGTCGCCGGTTTTTATGACGCGCGATACCGTTGATTCAGGTCATGCCCGCATTGTAGGTAAAAACCATGTTAAACTCACAGTTTACCAGGAATCTGTGCGCTCTACGCCCTATTCGGGAATTGCTTTTCAGCAAGGCGAAAAGTTCGATGCCATTTCAAAAGGAAAGAGCATGAATATCTGTTACTATATCGAGGAAAACGAATGGAACGGAGTGAAAAATATTCAGCTGAATATTAAAGATATCCGCTTTTGCGATGACAATCAGTAAAAAGATATATTGAATTCAGATAAATAAGAAAATTTTTCATTGTATATCGGTTTTAAAATTTCAGAATGGCTCTGAAGATTAAAAATATACCAAAAATAACGAGCAAAATCCCGACAAAATGATTGACCCGAACCAGTATATTGGTGTTCAGGCGTTCCTTTATTCTGTTGGCAATAAATACCTTCAACACGTCCGTACCTAAAACGGTTGACAGGGTTCCTATAAAAAACAGTATAATTCCGTGCTTATCATCCCCGTAAGTAGAGCTCACTCCAACCATAGCTGAAATCCAGAAAAACCAGACAAAAGGATTCATTATATTGAGAAAATACCCTTTTAATATGTATGTAAGCGGCCCGGCAACACGAACTTCTATTGCTTTGTTATTTTCATCGATATGTATTTTATGAAGGAAGGTATAAATTCCAAATCCGATCAGAATCACCCCTCCTATAATTCCTGCAATCATGTAATTGTTTTTCTCATTGATCAGTTGCAAAGCTCCCAGAAGTGCCAGATACACTACACTTACATCGCTCAGAAAAATACCAAAAGCAAGGAAGATCCCGGATTTCATGCCGCGGTGGATGCTGGTTTGCAGCAACGTAAACAATGCCGGCCCAAGCAGTGCCGACAATGTTAATCCGAGAATGATGCCTTGTAGAAGGGGGTGCATGATTTCGAGGTTGGTATTAAGAGCTGAGAGATAGAGGGATAGAGAGATTAGTGAATTTCTAAATTTATTGGCAATTTATCCGATAAAGTGTAAATCATGATATGGCAGTTTTCGGTTTTTATTTACGGTTATTCAGAAATTCCAGCCAGCTCTCGAGCTTGACATTTTTCAGGACACGGGGGAACTTATGCTGGCCGCCGAATTTCCCGTGAAATTTCATGAATTCGTAGAAAACGGAAGATCCCATTACTTCCACGGTTACTTCACGTATGGCATGCAGTCGTTCGGTTCGGTAATCATCATTGAGTATTTTCAGGTTTTCGTCCAGTAAGCGGGCAGCTACATCAGCATCCAGTGGTGAATCGCAGCCAAGGTACCATCTGTGCGCAAACATGCCTTTCTCGTGTTTCACCCCGGCAACTGTAAACTCACGAATGGTAATATTCAGCACCTGCGAAAGCATTTCAACAGCGTGATTCAGATTTTCCTGCGAAATGTGCTCGCCACAGAGGCTCAGGAACTGCTTGGTGCGGCCGGTAATCACAATTTCATTCAATGTTTTTGATGTAAAACGGATGGTGTCACCAATGAGGTAGCGCCAGGCACCGGCACAGGTAGTAATCAGCAACCCATAATCCTTGTCAACCTCTACTTCACTAATATTCAGCACAGTGGCATCAGGTTTGAGGTTGCCGTCGTCATCAAAATTTAATTCATTGAAAGGAACAAATTCGTAAAATATCCCACTGTCAAGAACCAGTTGCATAGCACTGGTATTTGGACGGCTCTGGTAAGCAATAAAGCCTTCCGATGCCAGGTAGGTTTCCATATAGGTAAGCGGACGTGCCAGTAATTTCTCAAAACCTTTCTGATACGGAGCAAACGAAACGCCTCCATGCACATAAATGCTGAGGTTAGGCCACATATCATGAATTGTATTCAGGTTATATGTTTCTATAATTTTTTCCAGTAATATCTGTAGCCATGCCGGAACGCCGCAGATTACCCCGATATCCCACTGGGGAGCTTTCTTAACTATCTCATCCAGTTTGGTAGTCCAGTTGGTTTCTTTCGAAATGCGGTTGCCTGGTTTGTAAAAATGTTGAAACCAGAAAGGCAGGTTGCCGGCAGTAATTCCCGACAGGTCGCCTTCGTAGTAAGTACCGTTAAACTGAAGCTGGGTGCTTCCGCCAAGCATCAAAATTCCTTTTGAATAAAACTCTGGCGGGAAATCGTATTTAGACAGCGACCACAGCTGTTTGAAGCTGGTTTTCTGAATGGCGCTGAGCATATCTCTTGTTACCGGCAGGTACTTACTGGCAGCACCTGAAGTACCGGAACTGAGTGCAAAATATTTAACCTGGCCGGGCCAGCTAACATAAGCTTCACCATTAAGTGTACGATACCACCAGCGGCGGTGCATACTGTCGTAATCATACAAGGGAACCCGTTTTTTAAATAATTCAAGTGGATTACGCTGCCTGAGCATATCCTGAAAACCATACTCTTCGCCAAATGAGGTAAGCTGAGCCTGTCGTAACAACTTTTTAAGCGTGCGAATCTGCACTTTATATACATTCTGAGTCTTGAGATTTTCAATAGGGATTTTGCTCCTGAACTCAATCGCACTCTTGATAATTGATCCAAGTATAGGCATAGTTTCTCCAAATTAATATTAACCGGTGGCTAAATTAGAAATAATTTCTACATTCGTGCACATCATTCATGGTGCCTTTAAGTTATTTGCTCTGACTCAAGCCTTGACAAACAAATTAAAAAAGATTACCCGATATTCGGCTTTCACAGTTTTGGCATTATCCCTGCTGGCATTGGTGTGCTTGGCCGTTTTTTTGATATATGCAACAGTCACTGATTATAAACCTGCTGAAAAGGAATCTTTAGTTATGGTAAAAAATGTGCTACCCGATACCATTCCGGCCGGTCGACTGGAGCTTTATACATGGAATATAGGTCATTGCGGTTTCGGCAAAAAAATGGATTTCTTTTATGAGGACGGCAAAATGGTCAGACCCGATAAGGACTATTATGAACGTTGCCGCGATGGTATTTTTTACCAGCTCACTACACTTAACAAGCTCGATTTTATTCTTCTGCAGGAGGTTGACCAGCAATCGGAACGCACTTATTACGACGACCAGGTTGCGCGTTTTAAAGCAACATTTAATGATTATGCCGCCTTTTTTGCCATGAATTACAAGGTTCCTTTTGTTCCGGTGCCGCTTAAATCGCCTATATGTAAAGTAAAGAGCGGTATTTTAACCTTAAGCCGTTTTCGAGCTGTCGAAGCAACAAGGTATAAATTCCCTTCGGCATACAGCTGGCCCAAAAGACTATTTATGCCTGACCGCTGTTTTGTGCTTACCCGATACAAAGTGAGCAATGGCAAGCAATTGGTATTAATCAACACACATAACTCAGCCTATTCCGATGCCATTGAAATGAGAGCCAGGGAAATTAAAATGATCAGGGAAATAATGTTGCCTGAATATAAAAAAGGCAATTATGTGATTGTGGGTGGCGACTGGAACCAGAACCCTGTGCCTTTTACACAGGACAGTATCAAGGATGGAAATACTGCAAAAACTATATCGCCGGGAATTCCAACCGATTTTCTGCCGGTTGGATTCACATGGGCTTACGATCCCGGATTTCCGACCAACCGCGATGTAGACAAACCCTACACCAAAGGCAAATCTCTTACTACTATTATCGACTTCTTTGTACTTTCGCCAAATATTAAATTGCTAACCACTAATACGTTGCAGACTAATTTTGAGTTTTCGGATCATCAGCCTGTGGGGATGATTGTGGAGTTGAAATAAAGTTGAACCTATAAAAGTCTGTTAAAAATATCATTTCAAGTTAAAAAGAGATGATTTCCAATGGAAAAGGGGCGAGAGGCGAAATGGCAAAAACAAGGGTTTTTCAGTTCTTCCGACTTCCGACTTTGGTCTTCCGACTTCTTATTTCAACACTATTTGCTCATAATTTGAGTGATTTGGGAAATTTAAACAATCTAAGTCATCTTATTCATAAAACAATGCCGCTGAAATTCCATCTGTAAAGAGCCGTCCTTCTGGAGTAAGAATCAGTTTGTCTTCAACGTATATCATTTGGTGGGATTCTATATATCCAAGAGCATTGCCCAGTAGTTTTTCGGCATTTTCGGAACCAAACCTGCGTCTTACTTCCACCAGATCACATCCCCACATCGTTCGCAGCGACGTCATAATATATTCATTGAGTTGTGTTACCTGATTTAAAAATTCCATTTCCGATTCAACCACACCTGCAGCAGCAGAATCAATATATTTAATGAGGTTGGCTACATTCCATTGCCGCGAAACACCATTATACGAGTGTGCTGAAGGGCCGACACCCAGATAGTGCTTCCCCTGCCAGTAGGCCGTATTATGTCGGGAATAATCTCCGGGAAGGCAAAAATTTGATATCTCATAATGCTCGTACCCGCGCTGATGCATCATTCGTGTTGTTATGTTATAATGCGAAACCGACAGGTTTTCATCAACAGGATTAATTTTACCTTTCCGGATCATCACTTCCAGCGGGGTTTTAGCCTCGACAGTTAGAGAGTATGCCGAAATATGCGGTATTCCGAAAGAAAACGCCTTTTCCAGGTTTTCTTGCCATCCGTGGTCAGTTAAAGAAGGAATGCCGTAAATAAGGTCGATGCTAAGATTGTGAAAACCCGCTTGCTGCGAGTCAATAATACATTGAGTGACCTGCCTTGCAGTATGCGTGCGGCTTAAAAATTCAAGGTCCCCGGCCCTGAAGGATTGAATTCCAATGCTCAGGCGGTTGATACCCGCTTTTTTTAAAGCATTAAGTTTTTCCGGAGCCAGGTCGTCGGGATTGGCTTCAAGTGTAATTTCGGGGGATGAATCAAGGTTGTAAATTTTATAAATATTCGATATAATGCTTTCAATATCAGCCGATTCAAGCATCGAAGGTGTTCCGCCACCAAAATATATGGTTTCTATATTCTTATCCTGCAGGTAATTTTTACGTTGATGCAGTTCGCTAATAATGGCATTTGAAACCTGTCCGATATACCTGGTGCTGGCGAGGGAATAGAAATTGCAATAGTTGCATTTATGCCTGCAGAAAGGGATATGGATATAGATACCGGCCATCGGGAGCAGAGTTATTGGTTAAAAGTGAATGGAAAACAGGCTGATTATTCTAAATTATACTTCTGAAGGCGGAAATCAAAATCATTGAAAAGCGCAACTAACTACCTGTCGAAGCCTTAACTTTTTCCCATTGACAAGTACTTATTTCTTCAATACGATTCTGAAAGTAGTACCTTTCCCGATAGTTGAGCTTTTTACAAATATCTTTCCCTTATGATATTCGCTTATAATCCTTTTCGAAAGTGACAATCCCAAACCCCATCCACGTTGCTTGCTGGTAAAGCCGGGATTGAAAATGGTACGGAACATATTTCGGGGAATTCCTTTCCCCGTATCGGCAATATCAATATTCACCAGATGTTCTTCTTCACTTATTTCGATTTTTATTGTGCCTTGCCTGGTCATGGCATCCACGGCATTTTTCACCAGGTTCTCGATCACCCATTCGAAAAGCTGAAGATTCAGGGGTACGACAATCGATTTTTCAGAGGAGACATTGATTGAATAGGAAATTTTCTGGGACGTACGTGTTTTAAGGTATGAAACTGAAGTATAGATTATCGAAACAAGATTCTCAGGGACCAGGGTCGGAGCAGAACCGATTTTTGAAAAACGGTCGGTGATCGTACTGAGCCGGTTTACATCTTTACGGAGTTCTTCGATGGTTTCGCTGTCAACATCCCTGGTTTCGAGGTAATCAACCCATGCCATCATCGACGAGAGAGGCGTGCCCAACTGATGAGCTGTTTCCTTTGCCAGCCCGGCCCACACCTGGTTCTGCTCGCTGCGTCTTGACGTGCTGAAAAGCATATAGGCCACCAGCAGAAAAATGCTAATTATGGCCAGCTGTATATACGGGAAATAACGCAACTGAGTTAAAACGTATGAATCCTTGTAAAAGATCAGTCTTTTCCCCTGGTCGGCAATATTTATTTCGATTGGCTCGTTTTCGGCCTCCATATCGTGAATAAGATGCTGAAGGTACGCTGAATCATGAATCTGTAAAGTGTCAATCTGTCCATAGTCCAATGCCTGCGTTTGCAAACTATCAGTGATCAATACCGGAACGGATGCCGAATTGTTAACTACTTCACTGAAAAAAGAATTTACCAGGGTATCAAGAACAACCTGCATTTCGGTGAATAACTTCGAATCCTGGTAATAGATATAATTGACCTCGTTTTTGTAATACGGGATCGGGATCGGCGGATATTTGGAAAAATTCTTTTTCAGGTACTCTGTCATTCCCGGAATAGTATCCGAACTAAATACAGTGTTCTTCTGTGAGGTTATTTTGCCATTTCCATCAGTAAGAATAACCGGAATTGAAGTGTTGTTCTGGATGATCGACATATAAAAACTGGGATCCTCATTCGGTTTCGAGTTAATGAATCTTTTCTGGGCCTCGGCATATAGTGTTACTTTGTTGCGCTCTTCTTCCTGTATCTGGAGAAAGAATTTCTGTGTCGAATTAACCAGTCGCGCCCGGGTTTGCAGAGCGTTAGCCCAGGTATGTATTTTCTGGCGCTCATCCTTTGCAATTTTCTTGACAAGCACATTGGAATACCACAGGGAAAAAGCAATGATTACAATTGCAATCAGGAGCAGCAGGATTTTCCAGTGTCGCTTGCTGTTATAAATACTGTAATGGCTGGATAATGATTTCTTCATGTAAACCTGTTTCTAAAAAGCCTGTATGCTTTGTTATTACCGGGAACTAAGTACGCTTCCTTACTATGCCTGTTTTCACCGGCCTGTTTCCGGGCATTAAACCCAAATTAGCAGTAGCGTAACCGATAAAACAAATCTACTGTATTTTAATGGTAGATCATTGAAATACAATGATTTGATAAATCGGGATTAACCCAATTAATGCAAATAGTTCGACTTTGTCACCTATTGCGTAATTTGGGTTAAATATACAACAATACTAACATGCGTATGTGAACTTCCCGCCATACCTATATCTACTCCACCTTTTTATCATCGTCCCATTCAATTACAAATTTGCCATCCTCCTGTTTTTTAATGATATCCTTCTCATTTATTCGCTGGGCTTTTTTCAGGGTATCACCTTGCATCCATTTGAATTCCTGCTTCAAAACCTGTTTGATTTCAACCTTTTGCGCTTTCAGATCGGTAGATATTTTTTCGCGCATAGCTTTTTTATCGTATTTCACTATCGGGTGATCAACGGTCCCGGTTAGCGAAACGAATACCTTGGTACGTCCACGTCCGTCATCCTCAACCGGACCAAATTCTGCCTGCTTGTCAAATCCTGTATTACGCTTTTGAAATTTGGAAGCAAGCAGATCAGCAAGCGCTAACGTAAAATGGTAGTCCAGTTCATTATCGAAGGTATGCGTTCCCATAAGTTGCAGATCTATAGCGTTTGATTTAATTTCCATGGACGGAATGTAAATGATCTCGTTGGCAATATCGATCTGGTTATGAAGGGTAGCAAAACGGATATCAGCCAGGTCTTCCACTTTAAGAAACGACGAAAGGCTCTGCATCGGGCTGTAATTAACAAGCCGGCCGTTCTCGATCATGATATCGGCATGCGTTTTTATGGAGTTCAGGTCGATTTCAAGATTATTTTTCATGGTACCGGCAAAGATCAGATCCGAAGTGATCATTCCTTCGAGATTCTCGTCTTTGAGATCATCCTGTCCGAAATTACCAAACTGAGTGAACAGCATTTTTACATTTACTTTATCGAGATACGCCCTGGCTTGCAGCAACGAATATTTTTCGGCTTGTGCATTTATGTTAAACTGACCCGTAACTTTCCCCTGGCAGGTAAGCAAATCAATATTGGCAACTGATAATACTTTATTCTTCAATTGCGCTATTGCGGTTATATTTGACGCATTAAATTTCCCGAATGTGAAATTTTTGCTGCTGACCTGCAGGTTATTGATGCTGATATCGCCAGGCAACCTGAACTGGTATTCGCTTGAGGATCCCTGCTGGGCAGCAGATAATTCGTCCCAATCAAACTTCTGACAGCTTAGTGAGCCTGTTATGGAAAGATTTTCGTTTTTCACGAAGATCCACGACAGCAGGTTACTCAGGGTGCCATGCAGGTTAAAATCACTTCCCCCGGCTTTGAAATTCAACTGTTGAAGTTGCAGATCATTTCCGTTAAAGGCAAATACCGATTGTATTTCCCTGATCGGAAGACTATATTTCTTCAGTCCCAGCATGGCCTGAGTTATACTTCCGTTGCCGGTCAGACTACTCTTAAGAAAATCAGATGATGCCGGATGTCGGATATCAGCAATTCTGCCGTTAAAAGCAGCATTCAGCTTCAGCCAGCCGGCCATGGAAGTAAAATGTTCATATTTCAGGAATTGCTGAAGTTCATCGAGGTTAAGGCTGGCTGAAATAGTGCACTTGATGTCAGGTGCTGAAAATCCCAGCATTATCAGTGATCCGCTAATATAACCATCGCCTAGCTTAGCTTTAAGATTGCTGACAGACAGGGATTCATTCTGTCCGTCCTGTTTTACACTATACACAGCAAGGGCCGAAACATTCCGAAGGCTTATGCCTGATTTGCGTTCGAGTATATTCCCGTTCTGCAGTTCGAGGCGAACACTTACAGCTGGAAGATGATTCCCGCCGAACACGCCTGATACTCTTGAGGATATATCTCCTTTCCCCTGAAATTTGTAGTCGTCGAAACTTCTGGTGAATCTTGCCGGCACCAGCGAAAGCATTTCTTCGAGGGTTGAGCCGGTAGCAGATACATCAAGGTTGATTAGTTTTTGTTTATCGCTGTATGCCAGGCTTCCGTTGGTAATCAGTTTCAGTTTCCCGGTTTCTATTGTTCCTTTCGAAAGGGTATACAGTCCTTTATCGGTATCAGCAGTGAGTGACAGCTCCAGATTAATTTCCCTTTCAGAAATATAACTGGTACCCTGCGATTTGAAATCATGGAAAATGATGTTCCCGGCCAGGTTGAGATCGAATCTGCTGCTGCTGAAATTTCCTTTGGCAACAAAACCGGGAATGTTTGCATCAACGATAGTTTGCGAAACTTCATTCATATAGCGCACATGCAGGTTTTGAACAGAGATTCGCTGCAATTCAAAATTAAAATTTTCTTTGCTGTTGCCTGATGAAGGCTTCCAGAAATGGAAATTATCGCTTCCATCGGCGTAAACATGCGGTCCTGCTTCTACATCCGTAAGCCGTATATTGATAACACGGTATTTTTTACGCAGCAAATCCCATATATTAAACTGCATGGATACCTTACCGGCTATCAGTAGGTAATATTTTGAAGGAGTTTTTAATGCTTCCTTTATCCTTACACCGCTAAAACGTACAGAAGCAAAAGGGAAATCCTTGATCAGGCTGAGTTGTACATCGTCAATCTGCACTTCGGCTGTAAGGGATTTGTTTATTTCGGCAACAAACAATTTTTTAACTTCCGGCCCGAGAAAGAGTTGTGCCAGGAAGAGCAATAAAACAATACCAGCAACTATGCTTATTGTCCATACTGATAAAGCCCTGAAAGTTTTGTAACGCATTATTTCGGTAAAGTGGTTTTATAATGTGTAACGTAAAATTACTGTTGTTATTAGATTGAATGGAAGAAAATGTTTTTGAATCGGGTGTTTTGCATTAACTAATGTGAAAAAGTACAGAAAAGTTCAGTCATCATCCTAAACTCAGATTTACTAAACCTTTATGCATTGAAAATACATAGGTTTTAGATTTCTAATGAGATTCAAAAAAAAAAGTGTTGGATTGAAGTCGGAAGACGGAAGTCGGAAGACGGAAGGCAAAAGACAAAAGGCAAAAGATAAAAGACAAAAGAAAGAAGACAGGACATTATTTCTATATTCATTTTAAACATACTTCTGACTTCGGTCTCCCGTCTTCGGTCCGTATATATTTTAAATTTATAGAAACTAATGTATCTGCAATAAAATTGCAGGATTTTAACCCTTAACCGGAAAATAAATATCTATCGTTAAAGGGCCAGAGTAATTAGCTTCAACCTGCCATCTTTGAAAATTTATAAAATCCGAAACCCCGGAATTGAATATTAACCCGGGGTTTCAGTAAAAGTGCAGGTTCAAAATAGCCCTGTACTGAAAAATTCATGAAGGATATAAATGTCAGGTTCCGGCAGTACTCTTAAGTTCATGTCTCAACATATTTAACCGGCGTTTTATATCCTTCAATTCTTTATCTGAGGCTTCATTCACTGCCTGCTTCAGTTCAAAAGGGTTAAAAGGTTTTTGCAGGAAATCCAAACCACTTTGCCTGAATGCCTGAATGGAACTTTTGTCGAAAGAGGAAATAAAAACCAGCCTGAAATCAATTGGATTTATCTGCTCAAGCAAATCGAAAGCATTACCATCCTGCAAATGGAAATCGAGGAAAACCAGGTCGGGTTGCTGCGAGCGAATGATACTTATCCCGTTTGAAACTCCATCCGCTTCACCTGAAACTTCAACCAGAGGACAGTACTTCGCCAGCATCCGTGAAAGGGTATTCCGGATATGGGCTTCGTCGTCGATGATAAGGGTGCGGAGCATTTTTATATTACCAGGGTTAGGGATTAGGGTTTGGGAGCCAGGGCGACCGGGTGAAAGGAAGTATGGCATGGGTGTTTATTTTAGTAGAATCAATTTCCCCGTTTTCAACTGGCTGTCTGCCTGCAGCCGGTAATAGTAAATTCCGGCAGGCAGGTTTTCGGCATTCCATTGTGTCTGATGCCTGCCGGCACCCCGGGTTTCATTGATCAGGCATGCATTCTGCTGCCCGAGATGATTATACATGGTTAAGTTGACCAGGGCAGTTTCCTTAAGCTCATATTCAAGGGTGGTGGATGCAGTAAATGGATTCGGATATACCTGTATCGCAATATTATCTTTTGATTCAAGCCGTTTATTAAGGCCGGTAAGCAGGTTAAAATACCCCAGAATAGCGTGCATCAGGTCTTCCCGGGTAGTTTCTCCATCCTGCAATTCTGCCAGGGCCCAGGAGAAACAGAAGGTTTTTTCCCCGTTGGCGCCCTCATGTTGAATAGCTACATTACCATAACCCGGCTCTTCGAAAGCGACGATTCCTTCTGCATTGGGGGTATACTGATCAATGAAGAACTGGCCGACCTGGTTGGTGTTTTCGAAAGAAAATCCTTCACATACTGAACCTAAACCACCTACAATCGTATCGAAAGGAATCGTGGTAAAAGTTGTAAAAGGATTTGTAACATTTTGTATTCCAAACATTTGCCATACAGATGGATTGGGTTGGTCCAAAGCAAATGTGAATCCTTCTTCCAGATATACATTTCCGCCTTCCTGGAGGTAGTCCCTTATGATTCTTACAAAACCATCCTCTAACACAACTGAGAAGCTCATTGGCGTTCCGAATGAGAGGAAAACAGCCTCATAGCCGCTGAGAGAGCGAGGCACTTCGGTTGTGTATGTAACCAGGTAATAATTCTGCTCCAGGAAATCCTTGATCCAAGTTCCACTCATATCCTGACAATTCTCTATTCCTTCGTATACAAGCATCCCCCTATGAATTGTAATGAAATTTTCCTGAACGAATTCATCAACATTTCCTCCATTGGATACAACCAGCCGAACATCATAGCTTCCAGCTTCATTATATGCAAAAACAGGATTCTGATCATATGAATCGATGATGCCATCATTCTGAAAATCCCATTGCCAGGATACTATATTAACATAGCTTGGAGCCAATGAAATGTCAGTAAAGGTTATTTCTTCTGAAATTCCGGCTGCAAATTTTTCGGCTGTGAAATTAGCAATCAGGTACCCAGGCGGCATAGGATACCCCAATACTTCCATAATTTTATTCAGCAGGTTATACCGGTTGCTGGTTTTGTCAACATCCTTTAAATCCGCAAGGGAATAGGTGAAATAGAAAGTTTTTTGTCCATAGGTGGGTCCTGTGTTGTAGATCCCGACCTTTCCATGGTTGCTTTCCTGTAGCATACAGGTAGCGGTTGAGTAGGAATTAATTCTTTCGATGTAATAGTTGTTATACTGGCTCGATGAAGTGAACTCCATTCCTTCCAGTGGTGTCCCGTTAATCCCGCTCAATTTATCCAAAGGATTTTTATATGCCACTGTCACTCCTGAGACCCCAAACAGGTTTTTCAGATAAATTAAAGTTCCATAATTACATTCCTGTGCCATATAGAATATACTTCCCCCTTCCACATAAATTTTGCCGCCTTGCTTGAGGTAATCTGTAATCACCAGGCCCATTTCCTCAGTAACGAATGTTCCCGGATCCCAGTTAGGTTCCACCAGGTTACCTAATGAAAGAAAAACACATTCGAAACCCAACAGCGATTGGGGAAAGTCATTTGAATAGGTGACCTCAAATCCACGTCGTTCCAGATAATTGCGGATGAAAGTTCCGCTATAATCCCTACCATTCTCGTATTTTTCATACACGAAGAATCCGGAAGGCGCCACCACAACAGGGATGGTTAACTCATTCCCCATTACTACCGGAACATCCCCGGCTATCGTCAGTGTAAGCA
Organism: Bacteroidales bacterium; assembly: GCA_038204995.1. Classification (GTDB taxonomy): domain Bacteria; phylum Bacteroidota; class Bacteroidia; order Bacteroidales; family UBA4417; genus UBA4417. The sequence continues at coordinate 23,891 of JBBRCH010000015.1, forward strand.
AGGCGGCATGCGAAGTTGCCCCAGGCAAAACCATGAACTGGACGATATTTTCAAAAACAAAGATTGAATCGGAATCAATGGTGCCAACATAATTGTTGCCCGTAATCTCAATCTGTTCATCATCGGTTGAAAGGGTAAAACTTACGGCACCCGTTGCAACGCAGTGTGTGTAGTTCCTGATTCTCAATGAGATCGTACCGGTTTCGCCAGGTTCAAGTTTTCCGTTGTTATTGGCATCAGATATTGTATAATCCAGCATTTCGAGTTTCAGTTCCTGGGGAGGAACAACGCCTGTCATGGCAAGCGCCTTAAATGCATTGATCCTGCCACTGCCCAGCTTTTTCTCATATAAAGGATTCAATGAATCAATGTTATCGCAGGTAGCAATTACCTGGCCGATGACCTGTTCACTGCTCCAGTCGGGATGATACGACTTGACCAGTCCCATGAGCCCGGCCACCAATGGAGTGGCCATGGAAGTCCCCATTTCAGTACCATAGCTGTTATCCGGCAGGGTGCTTAAAATACCTCCATCCAAACCGCCTCCCGGGGCGGAAACATCCATGGCAGCACCATAGGTGGAATAAGGGGCCTTTGTATCATCAACATTTACGGAAGCTACTGAGATGGCACCGGGATAACTAGCTGGCATCAAATGACCGTCAATATTCTCATTCCCGGCGGCACAGACCACGATGCTGCCTTTGGCCCTGGCATAGGCTAGTACTTCGGCTCCAAACTGGTTATAAGCCCAGTAATATCCGCCCCAGCTGCAGCTGATTACATCGGCACCCATATCGGCTGCATAGATGATTCCATCCCACCCCCATTCGAGATTATTATTCCGGTCAACCTGCACCGGCATATATTTCACATTCCAGCTGATCCCTGCGACACCGATACCATTTCCTGTAACAGCCGTGGCAATACCTGCACAATGAGTCCCATGAAAACCAACACTGCATATCGGGTTCGGGTTGGGATTGCTGCCGTTCCCGTTTATATATTCATCGTAGAAGTCCCATCCAATGAGGTCATCCACGAAGCCGTTTCCATCGTCATCGATACCATTGAGGTCGCCGGGATCCAAAACAGTAACGGAACCTATTGTCTGCAACGTATGACCATCTCCATCAGCATCTTCTCCCAGGTTTTCCCAGGTATTGGCGGTAAGGTCGGGATGAGTCCAATCCACACCGGTATCAATGAATGCGATCTTGACTTCTTCTGCCCCATTTTCTCCCTTATGTATATTCCATGCCTGTTCGGCCATGATCTGTGGCAAATGCTGCTGTTGAGGATACATAGGATCATTGGGGACATCCAGGATCTTCATGATGGGCTCGGGTTCGGCATATTCCACATTGGGATCTTCTTTAAAGAGAGTTGCCACCTCAATGGGATTGAATTTCTCCGGAAAGTTGAGCCTGTAGATCCTGGATAGGTCGGGCAAACCGGAGCCTGCCGGGATGGGTTTGTGCCGGAAGCGTTTCACCAGGCTGCTGGCCTCTATATTAATCAATCTCTCGTCGATGGTGATTATGCCTGTTATAACAGGGCTTTGCGTAACGGAAGGAATACTCACACCTTCTCTGAATTTGATAACGATCGTTCCCGGCCAAAGGTCGGGAGAAATACCTGTTTGACCGGCTATTGAATTTACCCCCGCAGAAGGAAATTCAATTCTGCTCTGATCCTGGGCAAATGACAATTGATACGTCATAAGACTGATAATGGAGAAGATTGTAACTGCTTTTTTCATGGCTTATTGGATTAAGTTTCGTATAAATATTTTAGAAATTAGAAATTAGAATTTGAGTTCTGTTTCAGCATGATACACTTGAACCTCTGTGCAGCCTGAATAATTGATCTGGAAACCATCAAACTGGACTTGTGTGGTAAACTTGACACCTTCGGGTAAGCAACCCCTGGCGGATGTGCTGTTTGTTACCTGCAGGGCAAATAATGCGACGTAAAGTTTTTTTATAATTATTTGGTATCCTATTTAAAATCATTGTTTTATGAGTTTGGTGGTTTTAACCGTTTGACTGTTTGTTAAACGCACAAAATAAATCCCTGAGGGCAAGCTGCTGAAATCAACCTGTGTGGATGTCCCGGTAATGATTTTGTGCAGGGTTTCCTGTCCGCTGAGGTTGAGGATGGTGAGATGGCTGTGAGGTGAGTTTGCCGGTTGTGAAATGGTTACAAGCCCGGTGGTGGGGTTGGGGTAAATAGCAAACCCGTTTTTAGTTACCTCTTCAAGCCCGACCTGGCAAGCGGCCTCTACTTCCTGCTGGCTGTTGCAACCAGAAGCATTATCGTGAATTTCAATTGTTCCGTTTGGGCTGGCTAAGTAGTTACAAATGCTTCTGATTGCACAATCGGACAAAGAATCATTAAAGATGATTTTTAATTGATTTATGGAACCGGGCTCAATGTTTTCCAGCGCTGAAATGCTCTTCAGAACAGGATTACCTGCAGCTCCCCAGCCGTAAGGCCCTCCAATCAGAAGGTCTCCACCGATAAAAGAAAGGCTGTCAAGCCCTGTTAAAGCGATTAGGGCATTGTTTTGAACAATCAGAAGATCATCACCGATAGAATTCAATCCCTCCAAACCTGAAAGATTGGTCAAGACGCTGTTGTAAGCAATTCCAAGGGTGCCGCCGATAGAAGTCAGGTTATCCAGCCCCGTTAAACTGCTCAGGGTAATGTTAGAATAAATATGAAGATTACCTTCAATGGAAATTAAATTTTCCAGCCCCGATAAACTGGATAAAGAATCGTTACTCCAAATATCAAGTTCACCCCCAATTGAGGTCAAAACAAGTAATCCATTAAGATTTTTTATATCGGAAGTATACCAATATATTATCACATCACCATATAAATCAGCACAATCAGGGTAATTGGTCTGGAAATTATCAATGTCGGCCTGAGTTAAAAAGTAATAATTACCATAAGGCAAGCAGGGAAGCGAAATACCACAACCACTTGCTACCTCGGGCGGGTTATTGCAACCGGTTTCATTATTATAAATATTCACAGTTCCGTTTGGACTGGCCAAATAATCACAAATGCTCTGCACATCACAGGTCGATAAAGAATAGTTATCGATAATGGATAAATTGGTTATTGAACCGGCATTTAAATTGTCCAGTCCTGATAAACTGGTTAATGAGTTGTTCCCATGGATTTGCAGGACACCCCCGATGGAAGTCAAACCTTCCAAACCATTTAAACTGCTCAATGCATAATTGCCAGTAATATATAAACCGCCTCCGATCGAAGTCACTCCATCTAGCCCCGTAAGGCTTGAAAGAGGGTTAGCATTAATTTCAAGGTCACCACCGATGGAATTCAGGCCTTCAATTCCGATTAAACTTGACAAGCTGCCATTATTAAAAATCCGTAACTTACCCCCGAGTGAAGTCAAACCCTCAAGTCCTGTTAAATTGGTCAGAATCGAATTTTCGCCAATTATTAAGTCGCCTCCGATAAAAATCAGACCCTCAAGCCCTGTTAAATTGGTCAGAATCGAATTAGCGCCAATTAATAAATCGCCTCCGATAAAAGTCAACCCCTCAAGCCCTTGCAGGCTGGGCAGGATATCATTAAATAGAATAGAAAGGCTATCCCCGATCGACGTTAAAACACTCAATCCGTTCAAATTTGAGATGTCAGTTGCATAGATCACGACCGAACCTTCAATTTCCGTACATCCCGGATAATCCGACGGAAAATCATCGATTTCGGCCTGTGTCATAAAATAGTAATTGCCAAAAGGCAGGCAGGGAAGTGATATCCCACAGCCAGCCGCTACTTCTGGTGGGTTGTTGCAGCCTGCTGAGTTATTGAAAATGTCAACCGTTCCATTGGGAGCAGCTAAATAATTACAAATGCCCAGCACTGCACAGTCAGATAAAGAACCGTTATATGTGATGGTCAGGTTTGTAATTGAAGAAGGTTCTATATTTTCCAGCCCCGATAAGCTAGTCAGGCCCGGGTTATTTATAATGGAAAGCTCACCCCCGACAGCAGTCACATTATTTATTGCTGTCATACTGATAAGTGAATCGTTGTATCTAACTGAAAGATCACCTCCAATTGAAGTCAGGTTTTCCAGCCCCGTGATACTGGTCAGACTACCATTGTAATTGATAGTAAGGCCCCCACCAATGGAAGTCAAACCGCTAAGCCCGGTCAGGTTGATGAGGGATGCGTTAAATTCAATAGTCAGGTTACCGCCGATTGAAGCCAGGGTCTCAAGTCCGGTCAAACTGGCCAGGTAAACATTACCTCCGTAGAGTCCCCAACCTGAATCCAAAAGTTTTCCAATTTGAAGATCTCCTCCAACGTAAGACAAATTATTAAGCCCTGTTAAGCTGGTAAGCCCATGGCAGAGGTTAAGATATAGGTTTCCGCCGATAAAGGTTAAATTTTCCAGCCCTGTTAAGCTGGTAAGCTGGTTACTTTCAATTACCAGGTCTCCAACGATTGAAGATAAAGCACTTAATCCGTTCAGATTCGAGATATCCGGCCCGGTGATTACAACAAATCCCTCAATATCAGTGCAACCGGGATAGTTCACCTGGAAATTGTCAATTTGTTCCTGGAATTCAAAGGTTATACCTTCAGGCAGGCAGCCCTGGGCCATTGCGCCATTTATTGCAAGCAACGCAATCAATAAAATGTAAAGATTTTTCATGGTATTGAGTTTTAAGTTTATTGTTTTATAAATTTTCCTGTTTGAATGGTCTTTTCATTTTGCAGTCGCACGAAATACACACCCGGTGGCAGGGCACTGACATTTATAGTGGTGGTTGGTTCGGTAGTAATTTGGTGCAGGAGTTCCTGCCCACTAAGATTGAGGATGGTAAGCTGGCTGTGAGGTGAGTTTTCCGGAAGGGAAATAGTAATAAGACCTGTTGAAGGATTGGGATACACTGTAATGTAATTCTTAGCTTCAAATGTTTGAGTTCCGGTAAGCAGATCTATATTTATATTATCAATGTATAAGTTGTTTCCATATCCGTTAACACAGCGGAAGCGAATCAGCATAGGCCCTTCAAAATAGGAAAGCGGGAAAGATTCACGTTTCCAGTCGTCAGGGCTCTCAGGATAAAACATATCATAGGTCGCTCCTGATACAGTTGCAAGACCCCAGGCACCTTTATTAAACAAAGTTGTCCAGGTTTCACCGCAATCACGCGACATAGCTACCTGCAAGGAATCTCCATATACGCCGAGGTACATTTTATACGCGTAATCGAATTTGAAGTCAGTATTGTACCAGCCCGAAATATTAACCTCAGGTAGTTCAAATTCATATTCACTTCCCCACATATCATTATAATTACCCCTTGCCAGCGAACGTCCCCCTTGCAAATGGGCCAGGGGCGTTATCCCCCATTGGCCCAGGGATACAGGATTCACTGTCCAGCCTTCGGGTGGGAATACATCTCCTTCGAAACCTTCGAATAACTCCGAAATAACTGGTTCAGAAGGCTCAATAATGAAATCTTTATAAGCCATATCGTTAAAAATGTGCCCTTCAGGCTCTCCATTAGGTTGAGAAGTATTTACAGTAATAGAATGCAGACCAACGGAAAAATTTAATTCGGGTAGATTAACATTTTCCGATTCCCCGGAATTCAGCAAACCGATCCAATTAAAAACCAATGTTTCACCAGCATCAACTTTATATTGAATGGAAACCGAGGTGATTGGATTGTTTCCATAGTTCACCAGTTCCACCACCGGCGTGACCACAGCATTGCAACTATGATCCATCGGGTTTTCAATTACGGCAATACCAGCATCATTAGCCTCCAAAGGATATTCGTTGTAAAATACATTCATAATTGCATTGAATTTTGCATTCAAATCTGAATCCCTGTCATTAAATAACATACAGATAATTGCTTGTGTCTGAATATCATACAAAACCAGGGAACCGAACCCGAACATTCCACCGGTATGATTATAAAATCCCTGGTTAAGAGGGCCTGCTATAATACCAAGCCCATACCAGGAGGATGGATCTATTGAAAGTACTTGCTGCATAGATGAATCAGAAAGCACGCCCCCGTTAAATAGAGCATTGTACCATTGCACCATTTCTGTCGCTGTGGCCAGAATGGCCCCGAAGGCATTTGCCTGACTGTACTCGGCAGTCATGGGAACATTGGTAACCATAACACCGCCAATCCTATCCCACTCCGCGGAGCAAGGCCCGTTGCGCGGTTCGTATGCTCCTACAAAGGTGCTGTCGAGATTCAGCGGATCAAAGATGAAATCATGAAGCTTTTCCACCCAGGTTTTACCGGTTGCAGCTTCGATGATCATCCCTGCCAAAAGGTAATTGGTATTGGAATAACTGTACCCGTTTCCCGGCGTAAAATGGGGTGGTCCTATCCATTCAATCATTTCCTGTGTTGTCCAGAAACGGCTGGTATCAGTCCAAACCTGATAACCGACTGATGGATTGTCATTCCAAATGTCAAACAGTCCACTCTCGTGCGACAACAATTGCCGGATTGTGATCGCGGAATCAACATGCTCAATTGGAGGCAGCCACTGGTACAAATGGTCATCTAGTGTGAGGATGCCCTCTTCCTGGAGTTTTACCATGGTGACCGCTATGAAAAGCTTAGTATTACTGCCAATGCCAAAGCGCATATCGGATGTAATGGGAACTCCCGGTTGGGAAATACCGCTTACACCGGTCCACATGCCGTATTCGGGGCTATATACTGCCAGAGAAGCACCTTTGGAATTAGTTACCTCCATTATGCTGTCGAGTGCGGTCTGAAAGCTGTTGGCCCAGCCGGGATCGAAATCGGGTGAAGGTGCACAGGCGTGGCGATCGCCATTGAATTTCGGCAGGTATACACCTGGCCTTGAATTCATTGAGTTTTCCTTTACATTGAAAGGACTTTGCTTTTTTGCATCTTTGTGAATACTGAAGTTCAGTGTCGGGTTGTTGAATTGTGCAACACCTGCCATGCTCAATAGAATGGCTGAGAAAAGCATTAAAATTTTTTTCATGACATTATTATTTAAAATGGGTTAATGTTGGTGTTTCATTTCTATTGTTTTAAGATTTTCTGTACATGAATTGTCCTTTCGCCCATAACCTTTACGAAGTAAACTCCCGCAGGCAGAGCGCTGATACTAATCGTGGTGATTAGTTCGGTAATGGTTTGGCGCAGGAGTTCCTGTCCGCTGAGGTTGAGGATGGTGAGATGGCTGTGAGGTGAATTTTCCGGTTGTGAAATGGTTACAAGCCCGGTGGTGGGATTGGGGTAAATAGCAAACCCATTTATAGTGATCTCTTCAAGCCCGACCTGGCAAGCAGCCTCCACCTCAGCCTGGGTATTACAACCGGGCGAATTACTGCTTATGAATACATACCCGTTCGAACTTACTAAATAATCACATATGCTCTGAACAGAACAATTTGATAATGAATCATTGCCCACGATATAAATTCCTATAATTAAATTGGTATCAATATTTTCAATTCCGGTAATATCTGTCAGGACAGGATTACCTATCCAAAAAGGCGGATTCCACCATGATATGATGTGACCAATTTCAAGAATACTTCCGATGAAAGTCAGGCTATCCAACCCTGCCAGGCTTGTCAGCGAATCATTATCATAAATTCTCAGGTCGCCCCCAATAGTATTTATTGCATTTAACCCAAACAGGTTGGTGATGTCACTTCCACTAATTTCGACATCACCCTCCAAATGCGTGCAACCGGAATAATCTGACGGAAAATTATCAATTTCATCCTGAGAGAAAAAATAGTAGTTGCCAAACGGCAGGCATTGAAGCGTAAAACCACAGCCATTTGCCACTTCCGGTGGATTGTTGCAGCCGGTTGCATTGCCATATATATCTACGACTCCATTTGGGCTGGCCAGATAATCGCAGATGCTTTGCACAGCGCATAATGATAAAGCGATGTTGTTGACAATAGTAATATCAGAGATGGAACTGGCATCAATATTTTCAAGACCTGCTAAACTGTTTAAAGCCGAATTCCCACAGATAAGTCCCGAATAACCATCAAAGCCAATTTCAAGATCACCCCCTATATGAGTGAGATTCCCTAATTCTGCAATACTGGTTAAGGCGCCATTGCCAAATATGATAAGATCTCCACCGATAGAAGTTAAAGAATTCAACCCTGTTAAGCTGGTCAGGCATGTATTAGGCTCTATTGAAGTACCAGTTCCTCCAAGAATCTCGGGGCCAATTCTAAGTTTGCCACCAATCGAAGTAAGGTTATCCAATCCTGAAAAGCTGGTCAGGACATCATTGACCGTGACCGTAAAATCACCTCCGATAGAATTCAAACCTTCCAGCCCCGAAAAGGAGGTTAAACCAACATAAATAAAGAAATGGAGAGTACCTCCAATGCTTGTCAGATTATTAAGCCCGTTCAGGCTGGTGAGGGGATCGCCAGGAAATACTTCTATATCAAGTCTACCCGCAATGTGAGTCAGTGCACTCAATCCGTTTAAATTAGAAATGTCGCCCCAAATACCGACATCCCCTTCAATTTCTGTACAGCCCGGATAATTGGTTTGAAAATTATCAATCTGCGCCTGGGTAGTAAATGTAATGCCTTCGGGCAGGCAGCCCTGTGCGTATGCACTGTTCATTGCAAGCAGCGCAATCAATAAAATGTAAAGATTTTTCATGGTGTTGGATTTTATAATTTCATTTAATTCTCAAATGCCAGATCATACTCCAATACTTCCAGATGAAGCCGAAAATCCTTTGCATCAATTTGTTTTGATTCATTTACCGATTTCAGCAATTCAACAGGACTGAATGGTTTTTGCAGGTACTTCAGGCCACTTAGCCGGAAAGCCTTTATTGACCTGTTGTTGAAGGAAGAGATAAAAACCACACTAAAATCAATGGTTTTAAGCTTATGCAGCAAGTCGAAGCCACTGCCATCGGACAAATTGATATCCAGAAAAACAAGTTCGGGATGACTTGTCTCAATTGCTTCAATACCGCTTTTTACACCATCCGCTTCTCCCGCCATTGCAACCTGGGGACAAAATCTTTTCAGCATCAGTGAAAGGGTGTTCCTGATATGGGCTTCGTCGTCGATAATTAGAGTTCGGAGCATGATGCGTTGATTGACAATATTTTATCAATATAAAGTTACGCTATACTGTATGCAGGAATGCGCCGGTTTAGTAAACGTCGGCGAGTATTAAGTGAACGCCGGGGTTTATTAAGTGAACGCTGGAGATGAATTAGGATAAGTGAAAGAAATTAGCATAAAACATCGGGGAAAAGCTGAAAAGAAAATATGTAAGGCATTGATTTCCTTCGCTACCTTTTTATACCATGTGGCCTGGCAGTGGCCAATCCGATATAACTTGTTTCTAACCCAAACGGACCACACTCATAATACATATAGCAAATAGTATCCTCATAGAGCAAAGATGGATTTTCCATATATCCCTTTTTACCAGAACTGTTGATAAATGGATCCTGATCAGAAATAAATACAGGATTTCCGAAATATTTTTGCCAGTGAACGCCATCCTTGCTACTTGCGTACCCAATGGCTTTAATCTCTTTACGGCTGTTTACTCCAACCCCGGAATAATACATCCTAAAGCCATCCGGAAATTTTGTAACATTTGCCATCCAGACAAAGGCTGCATCCCACTCTCCAACTGCCCCGGACATCATTACAGGGTCACTATTGGCGAAAGGATGCTCAGTGGTTTCCGGATTATTATATTTCTTCCAGTTGATCCCATCGGCCGAGGTCGCCATGCCAACATAAAAATTATCCCAAAGCGCAATATCTTCCCCACCTGAATAAAACATCATATAACTTTCATCCTCCAATACCATTACAGAACTCGGCACGATAAATCCGGCATCCCATTCACCTCTGCTACCTGATGAGATTACCGGTGTTTCGCTCCGGCTCCAGGGTCCGCCCGGTGAAGAGGCTGTCGCCCTACCGGCATGCCTTCCCGGCGCAAAAGCAATAATTTCCTGCGCATTATAGTACATGAGCCAGGTAGTATCTTTCTTCAGAACAATTCCCGGTCCTACGGTAAATGCATCAAAACCCATGTTGTCAGGAGCTAATACCGGATTTCCCGGAAATTTTTCGAAATGATAACCATCTACAGATGTTGCCAGACCGACAGCCATTCTTCCTGAAACATTCCCGCCCAGATAAAACAGATAGAAAACATCATTATCCCTTACAATCTGGGGTGCCCACAGGAAAAGGTCTTCCCATGATCCTGGTGCTCCCGGACTTAGAACGGGGTTGCTTACACTGGCTTCAAATTTCGGTGGCGTATGGATTTCGGACTTAAAGCAAGCAGCTATAAAAAGGCAGGATGCTAAAAAACAGAATGGTGAAATACATTTTTTCATTTCCTTCTCATGTTTTTAGCTGTTTAATTTAAAATATATGGTATCCTGAATGTTACACGGGTGCCACATGCAGAGCCTGATTTATCCTCCAAGTCAATAATCTCTATTTTTATTTTGTTTTTTAGCTTACGGTTGAGTGTAAATAAACGATCCCTGGTGATGGTTGTGGACATAGAACGGTGTTGCGAATGATACATGTGCTCAATTTCTTCCGCTTTTTTGCGACCAACCCCATCATCATCCACTTCAAACAGAATAAATTGCCCATCAAGCGAAAAGCGGATAGAAATATGCCCGGGAGTATCCCGGTGTTTTATACCATGTTCAATTGAATTTTCAATAAAAGGCTGAGCAAGCATGGGAGGGATACTTATTGTTTGCTGATCAATAAGCGGGTCAATTATAAGACTGAACTCAAATTTATTATTGTACCTTGCTTTCTGCAACTCCAGATAGTTGCTGATGGCACTGATTTCGTTTTCAATTGTAACGAATTCTTCCAATGAATTGTCAAAAACATTTCGTACCAACTGTGAAAACCGCGAAAGGTACAGACTTGCTTCATCTGGTTTTTCGTTGATGATATAATTCTGAATACTGGCAAGTGAATTAAACAGGAAATGCGGATTCATTTGTGCCCGCAGCAAGCGTTGCTCCATTATAACTGTTCGTTTTTCGGCACGAAGTTTTTTACGCTGGAAAAAGAGAAGTAGAAACAGGCTTATAATTACAACCAGAGCAGCAATGCCGCCGAGGATAAATCGGGATCTATAGAGTCTCAATTGATTCAGTTCGACATCTTTCGATAAAGCCCTGATTTTCAGGTCTGTTTTTTCCGCTTCCGCTTCAGCCATAATCATTTCAAGCTGTCGGCCCTGCTGCACAGCACGAAGTGCGTCGGCTGATTCGAATTGTAGCCGCTGATAGGTCAGGGCATCTTCGTAATTTCCATTTTTTATAGCAAGTTTGAAACGGCTCACAAACATGCTATTTTTAGTCCTTAAAACCAGATATGATTCAAAGATTTTTCCAAAAGCATAGTATCCGACCGGAGAAGGTTGTAATTCCGGATATTTAACATATTCAGTCAACAAAGTTTCGCATCTGTACAGATTAGATGCTGCATCCTCATATTTTCCTTCACTCAGGTCGATATCTGCCAGAGATTGCAGAATCATAGCCAGAAGTATATGATAATCTGCTTTTTGAGCAGCCTCTTGTGCAAGGTTATAATAATACCTGGAAAGTTTAAGATTGCCTTGTTTTTCAAACAACGGAGAGCTTTGATCATAAATACTTGCAATGTTATTATAGATAATCCCAATCAGTCTGCTGTCATTGAGTTCATTTGCCAACTTAAGGGCTTTAAAATTATATGTAACCGATTTTTTATCAACATAGATCATTCCAATATTTATCAGTGCTGTAGCCTCAAGGAACCGTTTTTTTTGAACTTCGGCAAAAGTGAGTAGCTTATTGCCATAATACAGGGCACTATCCATGGGCCCATCCCTCCAGTAGGATATTGTCAGGTCATGCAATACTTCAGCGGAGGAGTTAATATCTCCTGCTGCATTATAATTTTTCAATGCATTTTTATAATACAAAACAGCTTTATCTCCTCTCATAATAAAGAAATTAATGTGCCCAAGCATAAGAGAGAGATTACCCAACTCATTGTAGCAAAGGCATTCTTCCAGGATTGATTGTGCTGACAGGTAGGAAATAAGCGCATTTCTGAAATCCATCTTATAATAATACGCGTTACCCGCATTGTATCTGGCGATTCCTATCTCCCTGACGTATCCTTCCTGGGTCGCCAGTCGCATTGCCTGTGCGGAATACATGATACTCGAATCGAAACTTATCGGAGCATACCAGGATGCGAGCTTGTTTAAAATATCAACATGCTCGGGGTTTCCTTTTCCTGGCAATAAACTACGGAGGCTGTCCGGTTTTGTTTGGTGATTATTTGCAAATCCCTGATTAATACCCACAGGATTCACTATTAAAAGAAAGACGAAAAGGATGATTTTAAACATCTTCACACTGAATCAAGGGATTGCAAATAACCTATTTGACTAATATTGTGGATGGTTCTTGTTACCAGAATAACCTTCATGTTTAAGGTGCATAGGTTGCTATACAAACGCAAAGCTTTTAGGCATAAATACCCGAACGCCTTACCCGGCTATCTTATCGAGTAGTTCCAGCATTTCTTCCCTTTTACGCGACGCTACAGGTATTTTCAGGTCGTTGGTCAGTATTATATAACCTCCGTCCTGCTTATCAAAGCGTTTGATGTGTGCCAGGTTAATCAGATGCGATTTATGTACCCGGTAAAAACCGCATCCGCTCAACAATTCATCGTAATCTTTAAGCGTTTTCGCTACCATGATGCGTTCACCATCGGTTGTAAATACTCTTGTGTAGCAACTTTCCGATTCGCAACTGATAATATTTTTCAGTTCGAGAAGGAAAATCTGATCATTGGTTTTGAGTATGATCTTTTTATCCTGCCGGGTAAAAGCTTTCAGGTTTTCCTGTAAAGCGTTTATTAATATATTGAAGTGTTCGCCTGTAAGCAGTGCAACCCGCTCAACAGCCTGTATAAGATGTTCATAATTAATTGGTTTTAAAAGATAATCTACAGCACTGAAACGGAAAGCCTGCAACGCATACTGATCAAAAGCCGTAATAAAAATTATTTTGAAATCGATGGTTGAAAACGATTGCAGCAGGTCGAAACCAGTGCCGTCGTTCATCTGAATATCAAGCAATACCAGGTCGGGATGAAGTTCATTGATTGCACTAATACCGGATACTACACTATAAGCTGTACCGATAACATCAACTTGCGGACAATGCTTTTGAAGAAGTTTTACCAGGGAGTCCCGGATATGATTTTCATCATCAATAATAACAACGTTCAGCATGGGTTCAAGTACCGGGAAATGAGCTTGAAAGGTACAATAATTTTATTAAAAAATCAAGGCCCTTGTCGCAAAAAGACTTGTCTGTATCTGGATTCATTTTTTGACAGAGAGCCCAACGATGGTAGTAAAGTGGCGGAGCTGGAATTGATATCGTTTGCATGGGAACGTCGTTGAAACGCCCAGCTAGAAAAAGGCTATGATATGGTATAGTGTGCAAGGATCGTCCGTCCTGCACGGTTATACTATCCGCAGGGATATAAAACAAAATTTCGAATAGGATGAAAATATAATAAAAGCAAGATTTTTGTGAGCCGTTTCATTTCGTATAGCCATAAACCAGGCTGATAGCCCTCAGGCAGTCCCGGGTGTAAGGTTATATTTCAGGAAAATCATCTTCTAAAAAAATAAACGGCAAAAAGCAAAATCAGCAGTTAAATATTAACCCATGCTGCTTCAGCTGGCGCCTGGATTACCGATTTCGAATTAAATGCATCGGAAGTTGGATTTATTTTATACGATTCGACCATTCCCCAACCTTTGGTGAAAGTCCAGTTAAAAATATTACCACTGTAAGAAGTACCGGTAAACGTACCATCAAGATCATAAAAGTTATAAAAAAAGGACTTTTCAACCGTGAAATCTGACTTTAAAGTGTACAGATTTACAAATAAAGATTCAGGGTTGCCCTTATCAGTATAATCAACCATGAATTGAATAGCATTCATAAACCGGATGGTTTCGGGAGCAGCTTTAACGGTGCCACTCTGCCTGGCGGCCTCATCAGCAAGGCTGCTGAAATAAGCTCCTGATAATTTACCCGGTAATACCACTACAAAGGTTCCGTCAGCATTTACTACCCCCGAGGCCAGGACATCACTAATCCCGGTAATAACTTTGAAAGTAGCTGTTCCAAAAGGCCATCCGATCACTTTTGTTCCGGCGGTATCAGTTTGTTTGTATTTTAATGTTCCATGGATCGTATCAGCAGTAGCTATTACATCAGCATATTCATTGTTGTCTTTTTTGCAACCGCTTTGTAATGCTACAAATATGATCAGCATTAAAGTTAATGAAAGGATTATCAGTTTTCTCATAAGGCAGAAAAGTTAATGGGTTGAGATGCCTGTGGCGTTTAGGGGTTCAGTTGTTTAGGCGTTTGGGGTTCAGTTGTTTAGGCGTTTGGTGTTTAGGCGTTTAGGGGTTTAGGCGTTTAGGGGTTTGGGCGTTTAGGGGTTTGGTGTTCAGTTGTTTAGGGGTTTGGTGTTTAGGCGTTTAGGGGTTTGGGGTTCAGTTGTTTAGGCGTTTAGGGGTTTAGGGGTTCAATATGTTTTATTATTCTATTGTTCAATTTTTCACGTATTCTGATTCAGTCTATTGCCTGCTGACATTGTTTGATAGCCACAATTCGGATGCCAGGTTTGCTACTGTTTCAGGCTTTATATCGTTCATGCAACGGAAATGCTTTTCAGGACAATAGTTCAAGCCTTTTTGCGTACAGGGCCTGCACGAAATCTCCGTTTCGGCAACCCGGCTGTTTTCGGGCAGTGGAAAGAAACCGAGTTCGCGCGTAGTGGGTCCGTAAACAGCTACCACAGGAGCTTTCACAGCCTGCGCCATATGGAGCATGCCGGTATCGTTGGTAAAAACCATTGCAGCCTTGCCCAGTAATGAAGCTGACCCCATCAGGCTAAGTTTACCTGCTAGGTTAAGCGAGGGTGTTTTCATAATCGACTGAACCTTCTCACAAATTGTCGAATCACCCGGACCACCTATGAGTACTACCTTTGCGCCTGTTTTCGCGCAAAACAAATCGGCTGCCGCAGCAAATCCTTCGGTTGTCCAGCGTTTATTTTCCCATTGCGCTCCGGGAGCAATAACCAAAACCGGAACTGCTGACATTATTTTATTCTGTTCAAGGATTTCTGTTACTTTAAGTACTTCAGAAGCTGAAGGGAACACTTCGGTGCCTTTGCCATCATATTTCACACCGAGGAACTCTACCGCTTCAAAATAGCGCAGGTAAACAGGTTTAATTTCTTTGTAAATATTTTTGTCAAAACGGATCAGAAGTTCACGTGCAAGTAATTTTTTCGAAAAACCTGAAATATGGGCTCCGGAACCAATGGATACAAATCGACTGCGGATATTACGCTGAATGTCAAATATATGGTTATAATTGTTTTGCTTTACTTGTTTACGGACCCTGTATAATTCAGCTGAACCTGCCGTTTTATCAAAGGTGATAATTTTGCTGATATTAGGGTTGTCCAATACTACAATAGCGAATTCCTTCTTCACCAGAAAATCGATCTGGCTTCCCGGAAATTCAGCACGTAAACATCGGATCAAAGGCGTTGTAAGAATTACATCACCAATGGAACTGAAACGGATAATCAGAAATTTATAGTTTGAATCCAAGAGTTCAGAAGATTTTAAAGTGCTTCCCATGCAATAAATAACGGAAATTTAGTAAATATATTACCTTGCTATCACCAGTTTTAAGGTATTGATCTCATGGTTGGTTCCAATGATCCGGGCATAGTATACACCAGCAGGCAACTGATGAACATCAAGTGTAAACAGGTTCCCGTCAAACGAAACCGGCACCGGTAAAAGCTTTCCGGTCAGCATGTACAATTGTAAGGTTGTATTTTCACTTTGTGAAGGCAATTCGATATATATATACTCCGAAGCCGGATTTGGAAAGGCGAGAATCCCGGCCTTCTGCTGCGCAAATTCATTGTGCAGAATATTGAAACATTTCCCTGGCATATTGGCATCGAGCCAGTTGATCCTGAGCTGGATCCAGGTCTTAAAACCATCTATTTCCCCCTGGAAAGTAGCAGGGATGGGAGGTATGACCGGTGTTCCCACATTCAGACCGAGAATGGGCCATTTGGCATAATGCCGTTGCTGGGCCTGCCAGAGGTAGGCAGCATTGGAATCTACCCAGTTCATAAGACTGTCAGTATTCAGTATATCGTTCCGGAATAAATCCCACCTGCAATGCAATTCATTGGCAAAAGCAGTATCCTGCAATAATCGAATGTGCCAGCCTGGTGAGTTCACGTCAGGGTAACAATCATTTACTTTGTAAGCCCACCCGCTGCCGTCGGTTTGGGCAAAAATGTAACACTGGTCAATATTTTTCCACGCCCAGTCAAAATCCCAAACAGGTCCGCAATTAATCCGCTTATCGATACCATCAAGGTCTTTGAAGAAATAGAAGCTTTTTTTAAAACCATCGTTGTTACGCGCAAGTTCGTTAACGATAAAGTAATCGATAAAGGAAGTAAAATTCATATAAGGATAAAAGCCTGTCGGTGCCAATTGGTTATAAAGCGCTGTTTCAAAAGTGGTTACATAGCTTTTAAGGTAATCATGCTGATTAACGCTTATTTCTTCGGGTTTTGGATAATAATATACATAATGTACATCAAAGTCGGGATGCCCGGCAGGATGGTACGGAGATTCCCAGCTGTTGGAGCCATTCCAGTAGTCAACTTTAAATATATATCCTCCTGTGAGTGGTTCGCCTGAATTTTCGTCGGGTGTAAGTTTGGCGATATCAACCCGGCCCTTGTCGCGCTTGATTTTCTCACCAAATATATAGATCCCGTTATATACACCATTCACCGTAACTTCGGCAAAACGCGTCCTGGAAGCATAATGCCCCATTTCGGTAAATAATTTGAATGCCAGCACATTACGCATGAATACTTTATCATTATAATTGGCAAGCAATACCCAGTCACTTTCTTGAGGGAATCCAAACAACGAAACAGCTGAATCGTTCTGGTTGATATCGCGGGTTTCTATTGCATACGGTTTCTGGGGCAACGAAGCCGAATAGCTTCCGCGGATTTCAATCCCGATATTACCATCATATATATTTCCCGGATCGGTAATATGGTTAATCTGTCCTGGACCGTTATCGATAATTTTCATGGTGCCGGGTATTTTCGGCTCATCCGGAATAGGCACATTATTCGTACTTATAATAATGATCGGCAGGTTGCTGGAATTAAAAACCTGCGCACTTGCTGCATGAGCAATAAGCAATAAAACCAACCATAAACTGACACGGCTCATATTCACTTGTTTTACAGTATATTGCGCATGATGTTAAAGTGAGTTTTCTGTCATATCAATACAGAAAAGTATTGTATGGATACCTGATTACGTGAAGTTTCTTAACTTCATCATACAGAAGTTTTCTGAATTCCTCCAGGTTGATCTTCTGTTTTGCTGAAATAAAAATTGCCGGGGCATTAACTTTTGCCATCCAGGTGTTTTTAAGTTCTTCGAGTGTAAGATTTTCTTTCGTGGCAGGAGCAAGATCGAAAGGATCTTTTTCAATATGTGAATAGGCATCAATTTTATTAAAAACCATGATTGACGGTTTGTCGGCACATCCTATTTCGGCCAGGGTTTGTGTTGCTATTTCGACCTGCTCTTCGAAAGATCCATGCGAAATATCCACGATATGCAGAAGCAGATCGGCCTCGCGAACCTCATCGAGTGTAGATTTGAACGATTCAACCAGGTTGTGGGGCAGTTTACGGATAAATCCAACGGTATCAGTTAAAAGGAAGGGCAGATTCTCAATTACTACTTTACGTACTGTAGTATCGAGTGTGGCGAAAAGTTTGTTTTCGGCAAAGACATCGCTTTTACTCAACAGGTTCATAGTGGTGCTTTTACCGGCGTTGGTATATCCTACCAGGGAAACCCGGATCATTTCATCACGGTTTTTGCGCTGGGTTACTTTCTGTTTGTCAATGTCTTTCAGTTTCTCTTTAAGTAGGATAATTTTATCGCGGATGATACGACGATCCGTTTCAATTTCCTTTTCACCCGGACCACGCATCCCAATACCTCCGCGTTGTTTCTCGAGGTGAGTCCACATATGGGTGAGGCGCGGCAGGAGGTACTGGTATTGAGCCAGTTCAACCTGGGTGCGGGCTGTGGTGGTGCGGGCACGCTTGGCAAATATATCAAGGATGAGCAAAGGACGGTCCAACACCCGGCAACCCAGTTCCTTTTCGATATTGCGGGTTTGTGATGTACTGAGTTCATCATCAAACACAACAATATCAACGCCGGCGGCTTTTACATATTCGGCTATTTCCTGAAGTTTACCAGCACCTACAAAAGTACGAGGCTCGGGCTTGGGAAGTTTCTGAACGAAGCGCTTATCGGGAATAGCACCGGCGGTTTCGAGCAGAAACTCAAGCTCATCGAGGTAATCGTGAACTTTTTCTTCATCTTGCTTTTGGGTAACCAGGCCAATCAGAACGGCCTTTTCGGGTTTTATATCAAAAGGGAGCATTAAAAAGTATTAGGGTGGCAAAGATACGAATCTTTATAATGGTCTTGGAGAGGATGCAATGTGTAAGATGAGTTTGCCGTTTACCTGGATCAGCACTTCAAATTCGCCCAAATTTCAAGTCATGGGGGGAAAATCGTATTCTGAAATTCCAGGAGTGATAAGTTACGGGTTCAAGGGTTCCGGGATGGATTGAACCTGAATCTGTGATTGAATGCAAATGCAGGATTAATAAGGCATACAAACAAAACCTCGTACCAGCGAAACCCATTTCGGCTCATCTTTATGGTTGCCACATGACTTATTTCACCGACCAGGATTCCGCAAAGAGGAGTAGTTATCATATCCTGAATACTGGGTTGCTCCATACCACCTTCCCATCCATATTCCCAAACCAGGGAGTGTCCAACGCAGAATAAAGCAGACTGCCAGGCTGTTGCATCCTGCGACCGGATTGAGTTGTAATAAAAACCACCCTGGTAGGGATGGCCGATATAGTTAACCATCCACAAGTCTCTGTCAATTACGGGATGTGAGGTAAACGATTTATGGTATTGATTTGCAATTGATTCAACCTGGAATTTTTCTTTTTTGTTCCATTTACTGATATATTCCGGACAAAGTAAAAGGCATCCACCCATCGAAATATTGTATCCCGTAACATAGAGGCTGCCCCTGGCTATTTTTTTCAAGGTTCCTTTCCCCCTGTGTTTTAAAGGAAATGAATAAAGAGAAGGAGGATGTTTCCGGACAAAATTTGAGTTCAGCGTGCCCGTTTGAAAGGAGGAACCGGTGACCCGGATTTGAGCATTGGTAAAAATTGGAATGCACCCCACGAAAATGATATATAGAAATTTAATCATCGTGCAGCAGTTTTTATTAATCCCCGTATTTATCTGCCTTACAAATATAAGTTAAAAGTCAAAAATAACAAACCTGAGTTCTTTTTTAAGAGCTAACTCAAACAAAAGGATTAAAAACTCTTAAACCCAATAATTCCCCTTACTTCCTTTACGGTTCTGACAGGGCTTTCATGTGCAATATCTTTTAGACAATCTATTTTATCTCTTGAATTTGAAGTGTTTTATATAAGAAATTTCAAATTATTGAAATAAATAAGAAAATTACTGTGAATATAGTTGTATATTGGAATTACATAAAACACTGATTGATTATCATTTAGTTCATTTTATTTAAAATATTTCAAAATTATTTTTCGATATACGTTTATGTATATATGCAATGTTGTATATTTGCAAAATAAAATATATAGCCCATGGCAATTAACAATATTACCGGCTCACCTGTCGAAGGTGAAGATTTCTATGGCAGAGAAAAGGAATTAACTGCTGCCTGGAATCATATAAAAAAAGGAAACTCAATCATTCTTTCCGCACCACGGAGGATAGGGAAATCATCATTTGCAAAGAAACTGCTCGAAAAAGCAAGGTCTGAAAACTGGAATACGTTAGAAATAAATCTGGAAGAAGTTAGATCAGAAGAACAATTTGTAAAACTTTTCATCGAAAAGTTGCGAAACGAAAGCTGGTGGCAAAAATCCTTTTCCAAATTAGGAGAACTGGCAAACCAAATCATGGAAAGCGTTAAGCCAACAATAAAATATGGTGATGCCAGTGCTATATTTGAATGGAAATCAAGAAAGACCGATGTGTATTCCGAGTTGAAAAAACTTTTAGACGATAAAAAGGAAACACTTATTATGATTGATGAATTAACCATTTTACTCAACAACCTTTTAAGAGCTGACAAGGAAAATGGAATAAATGATGTTGCCTACTTTCTAAACTGGCTAAGAAGCTTCCGACAAGTTTCCGGCACTAAAATACATTGGGTGTTTTGTAGCTCCATTGGTATTGACAATTTTACTAATCGCCATAAATTAAGCTATGCTGTTAACGACATAAAGTCTATTCCTCTTGGAGAATTTGATCCTGAAACGGCAAAAGGTCTTCTTCTTGCTTTAGCTAAATCTGACAATCTCGAACTTTCAGATGATGTAAGCAAAACTATTTTAGAAACAACGCATTGGCACTTACCCTATTTTATACAGATTTTATATTTCAATTTTCAGAATTTAGTCAACACCTATAATCATCCAAATGATAAAAACACCGTTAAAAAAGCATATCAGGAACTTATTGACTCGAAAGAGTTGAATACCTGGGATGACCGGCTTGCAGAGTATGCCGAACTTGAGTCCCATGTGCGATTAATTTTGAAAAGTCTGTGTAAAAACAACGAAGGGGAAAGCAGGAACCATTTATTTAATTTGCTATTCACCAGAATAAACGATGATGAAGCTACGGAAACTATGCTTAACAGATTGTTGTATATGCTTAAAAATGACGGGTATATCATTGATACTCATTCTGGAAAATACATTTTCCGTTCTCCTTTACTTCGCGATTTTTGGTTTAACAGATTTGCCAAATAACAGACCATGAAAAATCAAAAAATAAGCCTTAGCCAAATAGGATTATATAATCCTCAGCGTCTGAACGACGAGGTAATTGAAAACATTTTTGTTGTTCGTATAGGAGTTTTCAGGCAACTGACGGAAAAACTTCAAAAAGAAAAGTCGAACAGTATACCACAGCATTATCTTATAATTGCCCAGCGTGGAATGGGGAAAACAATGCTATTAAAGCGCATGGAAGTGGAATTGCGTAAAAAGGAATACTCCGATCGCTTTATTCCCTTGCTATTCCCTGAAGAACAGTACAATCTGAAAAACCTGGCTGAATTCTGGCTCAATAGTTTGGACGCTCTTGCGGATACTCTTGAATTTGAAAAACACCCAGGCGAAGTGCAGCAAATTGATACTAAAGTTAAGGAACTTCAGCAAATTAACAATGATGAAACTCTGGCAAAAGAAGCTTTTGAGTTTTTAAAATCATTCACACTTACTCTGAAACGCAGACCGGTGTTGCTGATTGATAATATGAGCCTTATTTTCGACAGAATGAGTAAGGATGAACAGCACACGCTACGCGCCTGGCTGATGCAAAACGGCGCTCCTATATTAATGGGCGCAAGTGCAGTTGCTATTGAAGATACTTTTAATTACGGCGCACCTTTTTATGATGCATTCCAGATACATTACCTGAAAAAATTGAGTTTTGAAGAACTGGTCGAAATCATAACAAACCTGGCTAAACTTACACAGGAAGAAAACATAATTCCTGAGCTACAGACAAGGATAGCCCGATTAAAAACTCTTCATCAACTTACAGGTGGCAACCCCCGGACAGCAACCATGCTCTTCAGGGTTATAATCAAAGGATTTTCAAAAGAAATAAATGATGACCTGGAGGCCTTACTTGACGAGATAACGCCATTATACAAGGCACGGTTCGAAGAACTTTCAACCCAAATGCAGGTAATAGTGGATGCCATTGCCCTGAATTGGGATCCAATCCTTATTGAACAACTCAGAGCTGAAACCCGATACGAAAACAACCAGCTTTCGCCTCAACTGAAACGACTGACCGAAGCAGGATGGATTGAAAAAATTATGACCCATGAAGGCAAAGGCTACGCCTACCAGATCAGTGAGCGTTTTTTCAATATCTGGTTTCTGATGCGCCGAAGCAGCCGCAGGCAAAAAAGGGAATTGTACTGCTTGTCGAAATTTTTAGAAAGTTTTTATGGGGATGAATTAACAAATATTGCCAAAAGCCAATTACAATCCAAAACCTGTAGTATAAACCATGTAACATATAACCTGGCACTGGCCGAAGTTGTTCAAGATGAAATACTTAAATTACAGCTAAGTCAGAAATCCTACAATGACTTAAAGGAGTTATCTTTAAATGACCCAGAAATAGAAAAGCAATTTGATTTAGTCGCAATTAGTGAACAAAGCAACTATCAAACTCTTTATACTATTTACTTAAAAGAAAAAAATATCAAAAGGTTTCAGAAAGCAGAAGAATTGCTTCGATCATTAATACAACTCACAACTCATATTTCCAAAATTAATGCATTATTTTTCGTTGAATTAGGCAATTTATATCAGGAACATCTTCAAAGATATCCGGAATCTGAAATAGGTTATCTCGAAGCCATCAAAATAGACAATAAAAATGTTTATGCTTGGAATAATCTTGCAAATTTGTATAAGAATCATTTAAAAAGATATGCTGAATCAGAAATGGCATACTTAAAAGCTATTGAATTAGATGATAAAAATGCTTCTCTGTGGAATAATCTTGGCAATTTGTATAAGAACCAACTTCAAAAATATAATGATTCTGAAATGGCATTCCTTAAAGCCATTGAATTAGATGAAAAATATGCTTATGCTTGGAATAATCTTGGCAATTTGTATCAAGGTCCTCTTAAAAAATATACCGAAGCTGAAGCAGCTTACCTAAAGGCTATCGAAATTGATAAAACAGAAACGTACTCATGGAATGGCCTTGGCAATTTATATCAGTATCATCTTCATAAATATGCTGAATCTGAAAATGCCTATCTTAAAGCTACTGAATTAGATAAAAAAGATTATTTTGCCTGGAGTGAACTTGGCAGTTTGTATCAGTATGAATTGAAAAGATATGCTGAATCTGAATCAGCCTACCTTAAAGCTATCGAATTAAACAAAAAACATGCTCCGCCGTGGAATGGTCTTGGCAACTTGTATCAGGATAATTTAAAAAAATATGATCAAGCTGAAAAAGCCTATAAATCAGCAATAGTATTGGACGACAAAATGATTGTAGCAAAATATAACCTTGTATTCCTTTACAGGGACAAATTGAATAAACTAACTGAAGCTGAAGCTTTATTCACCAGTATTAAATCTACCAAAGAGGTTGAAGATAGTTTTTGGTTAAATAAAACTTTATTTGAACTTTATAAGCATAATAAAGGAATTGCTACTGAATATTTTAAAAAAGCATTAGCTGTTATTCAAGATCAACTTCCTATAGTTACACAGGACGACTGGTGGCGCTTTGGGGCCGTTGTAAACAAATTAGGCTATAGTAAATGGTTGACAGAAATACTGGAGGAAAAAGGATATGACATTATCCTGTCTCCATATTATGTGTCCATTAAAGCAATGAGTGAAAAGGATACAGAAGGCTATCTGAACAGCAAAGCTGTAGAAATTCGTGAGCCGGCTCGTAAGATTATGGAACTAATGAAATCCTATACAAATTAAGAAACAGAAAGAATAAATTCAGATTTGGGAGGTTAAAAGGTTTTGAACCCTATAATTTCCCTGACTTCCTTAATCGTCCGAGCCGCACTCTCATGCGCTTTATCACGGCCCAGTTTTACAACTTTTCCAAGATATACTTCATCGCCAAGCAGTTCAAGGATCCGCTCGCGGAGCGGAGTGGTAAAACGGATCACATCTTCGGCCAGTTGCTTTTTCATATCACCGTAACGTACGGTGCAGGCATTATACTGGTCTTCGAAAAACTGTGTTGTTTCCTTTTCCGACAAGGCTTTCATCAGGCCGAATAAATTCTCAATAGCTTGTGGTTTGGGTTGATTTGGTTCTGTCGGTCCGCTGTCGGTAACGGCTTTCATAACTTTTTTCCGTATCACTTCAGGCGCATCGAAAAGAAAAATGGCATTGCCTTCTCCTTCGCTTTTACCCATTTTTGTACTGCCGTCGAGTCCCGGAATTTTTATGAGCGATTCGCCGAAATTATAGGCAACCGGTTCGGGGAAATAATCAACATGGTACATCCGGTTAAATCGATTGGCAAATGTACGGGTCATTTCGAGGTGTTGCTCCTGGTCCTTGCCAACCGGTACTTTATGTGCTTTATGGAGGATAATATCGGCCGCCATAAGCGTAGGATAGGTAAGCAGGCCGGCATTTACATTTTCGGGCTGTGTACGTGCTTTGTCCTTAAACGAAGTGCAGCGTTCCAACTCACCCATGTAAGCATTCATATTCAGAAACAGGTACAGCTCAGCGGTTTCGGGCAAATCGCTCTGCAGGTACAAGGTTGCCTTTTCGGGATCGAGGCCGCAGGCCAGGTACTCCACCAGTACTTGCTTCACTATGCTATGTAAATCACCAGGCGTAGGATGCGTGGTTAGCGAATGATAATCAGCGATAAAGAAATAGCAATTATCCGTTTCCTGCATTTTTATAAAGTTCTGCATGGCTCCGAAATAATTCCCGAGATGAAGATTGCCCGTTGGCCTGATACCGCTTACTACTGTCTGCATTTTACTATATTTTAGCCCTGAAGGCTGAATAAAAATCGTAATTGTTTTGAATTATCCACCTGAGAGGGTAGGTTTAAGGCTGCAAAATTAGTGATTTCTGATGAAACAGAGAAAGATTGCCTTGAAGGGAAATCACAATTGACAGAGTTTTAACTACTTTTACAAAACAAATTCATTAATTTTAATGTATGACACCCAATTCAAAATTCTGGCCGGTCCTGACTATCACCCTGGCCCTGGCTGCCTGTAATCCATCAACCCATTCTCCTGTGAAAATAACACAACAAAGCGATTTCCCGGCTCCGCCTATAGCCGCTGTTAAGCCTGTCGATTTTACTGAATTCGGCAACAAACGCATCGATAATTACTACTGGCTAAAAGACAAAAACAATCCTGAAGTGATTGATTATCTTAAAGCTGAAAATGCATATTCTGATACTGTTATGTATTCAACAAAGGATTTGCAGGGAAAATTATTTGCCGAAATGAAAGGACGTATCAAAGAAGATGACGAAACAGTGCCTCAACTCGACAACGGTTATTTTTATTATACCCGAACGGAAAAAGGTAAACAATACCGGACAAATTGCCGTAAAAAAGGCAGCATTTCCGCTACCGAAGAAGTGATTTTTGACATCAACAAAATGGCTGAAGGCAAGCATGCTTATATTTTTTCGGACTTTGAGGTAAGTCCTGATAATACACTGGCGGCATTTATGAGCAACGAAACAGGATCCTATGCTGATTTTACACTACAGGTTCGCAACCTGACTTCCGGAACAGAGTTACCCGTTAAAATTGAAAAAGTACAGTCGTTTGCCTGGGCTAATGATAGTAAAACACTCTTTTACACGATTGGGAATGAAGCATTACGTGCATACAGGGTCTATCGCCATGTAACCGGGAGTGCAAAGCCTGATGAGCTGGTATTTGAAGAGCCCGATGAGCTTTTTGTGGTTACCCTTACCAAAAGTAAAACCCATGATTTTATTTTTATCGTAACTGCCAGTTTTACGACCTCCGAATACCTGTATCTTCCTGCCTCTGAACCCAATGGAAAGTTCAGGGTATTTATTCCACGTGTTAAGGATGTTACCTACAATGTGTATCCACACAAGGAGAAATTTTTTATACAGTACAAGAACCGCGACAACCTGAACTGCAAGGTTTATGAGGTGCCTTTAACCGGGTATGCCGACCGCAGCAGGTGGAAAGAAGTGATTCCGCATAATAAAGATGTAAAAATTGAATACATAGATGTTTTCGACAAATACCTGGCAGTTCAAGCCCGGAAAAATGGCCTGAATGAAATTCTTATTATTGACCTTTCTGATAATAAAACCAGAACTATAGACTTCCCTGAACCGGTATATACAGCAGTAATGACCGGCACTCCCGAATATTCCTCCGCCACCATGCGATATCGCTATACTTCCCTCAACCGGCCGAATACTGTTTACGACTATGATTTTGCAAAAGGTGAAAGCATGAAACTTAAAGAACAGGAAATACCCGGCGGATTCAATCCCGATGATTACACCGTTGAACGTATATGGGCTGCAGCAAGAGATAGTGTTAAAATACCAATTTCGGTGGTTTATAAGAAAGGATTGAAAAAAGATGGTTTAAATCCTGCCCTGTTGTATTCCTATGGATCATATGGATATAGCTCGGATCCCCGGTTCATATCCAATTTCTACAGCCTTATTGATCGCGGGTTCGTTTTTGGTATCGCACAGATCAGGGGTGGCAGCGATATGGGTGAACAATGGTACGAAGATGGCAAGCTCCTTAATAAAAAAAATACTTTTACTGATTTTATTGCCTGTGCCGAAAAACTCATGCAGGATAAATATACTTCTTCCTTAAAGCTGGCTATCATGGGTGGAAGTGCCGGAGGACTGCTGATGGGAGCTGTTGCCAATATGCGTCCTGATCTGTTCAACACCGTTGTGGCCCAGGTTCCTTTTGTTGATGTAATGAATACCATGCTTGATGCCAGCCTGCCACTTACAACCCAGGAATATGAAGAATGGGGAAATCCTTATGTTGAAGAATATTATCGCTACATGATTTCGTATTCGCCTTATGATAATGTTAAAGCTCAAAACTATCCGAATATGCTGGTTACCGCAGGGCTGAACGATTCGCAGGTAAGCTATCATGAACCAGCCAAGTTTGTTGCTAAACTCAGGGCCCTGAAGACCGACAACAACATATTGCTTCTCCACACCAATATGGAATCAGGACATGGAGGCGCAACAGGCAGGTTCGATGCACTAAAAGAAACCGCTTTTCAACTTGCCTTCATACTTAACAGGATCGGGATAGAGGAATAATTTTTATGATCAGCCTAAAACAGCCTCACACCAGATCAAGTGGGAGGCTGTTTTTATTTGAGTTTTCAGCTTAAATGCTTAGAATCCGTTTAATTTCATGGTTACAGTTGGGATGAGAAGAAGAAAACCCAATACAATAAGAATGATCATAAACGGCCACACCCACCTGAGCCATTTATCATAAGGGATACGTGCAACACCGAGCACACCCATTAATACTCCTGAAGTTGGTGTGATCATGTTGGTAAATCCGTCGCCCAGTTGATAAGCCATAACGGTTGCCTGACGCGAAACACCGATAAGGTCAGAAAACTGTGACATTATTGGCATGGTGAGTGCCGCTTTAGCCGAGCCCGACGGCATGACCAGGTTAATGCCTGTTTGTATTACATACATCATGCTAATGGAAGCATAGGTTCCCCAGGTTGCCATTGAGCTGGATACGCCATGCAGCATGGTGTCGATCACTTCTCCGTTTCTGAGAATAATGATAATACCACCCGCCAGTCCAACGATTAAACCGGCTGATAAAATGTCGCGCACACCATCGAGGAAATGTTTTGTAATGTCATTCAGAGTGAAATCATAAGCCAGGCCTGATGCCAGCCCCATAGCAAAGAAAAGGGTTGCAATTTCCATAACATACCAACCGTAACCCATTACGCCAATAATCAGAAATGCAATGGTAAAGAACAAGAGGTCGAGGATAAAAAAGTGAACTGATTTTTTCAGCGACAGAATCCCGGTTATGAGGAAAATTCCGCTCAAAATAGGTATAATTGGAATGGTAACGCTTGAAAGTCCTATTTTTAAGGTTGTTTGTGTATAAAAAACAGAGAAAATGATCAGTACAACCTGGATGGCGCCAAACACCAGCCAGGCAGCTAAAGGAGTATGATAATCAATGGCTTCTTCATTCAGATCAACATGTTTACGCCAGTATTCATCATCTTCATAAACCACCGACGATTTGGGGGTTTTCCTGATTTTTCGTGCATACCACAAAATATATCCTATTCCCACAAAATTGATCACGATCCAGCAAAACATCCGGTACTCAATTCCCGAAAACAAAGGTAGTTTTGATAATCCCTGGGCAATACCAATGGTGAAAGGATTGAGCAGCGCCCCGGCAAATCCCAGTCCTGCTCCTACAAAGCACATACTAAGCCCGATAATGGAATCGTAACCCATTTTTATTGCCAATGGTACAAATATGATGGTGAATGCAATAGTTTCTTCGCTCATGCCGAATACGGCACCAAATATGCTGAATACAAGCATCAACAGCACAATGATCAGGTTATCTATTCCGAAAAAGCGAAGAGCCTTATATTTTTCAAGTTTTCGGGTATAACGAAGGAATGCATAAATTCCAATATCAATGGATTTAGTCTGGTTCATAATCCAGAAAGAACCTCCGATTAAAAAAATAAATACTATGATGTCGGCTTTATCCACAAAACCGTCAAAAATGGCCGAGAAGATTTGCCAGGTTTGCGGTGAATTTCCAATGTAATGGAAACTGTCGCCGTTCACTACTTCACGCTCTATTCCGTTTACCAATATCGTTTGGCGGTCAAAAGTTCCTCCCGGAACAATCCAGGTAAGGATTCCGGCAATAACAACAATAAAAAAAACGATTACATAGGTGTGTGGGATCTTAACTTTTGCAGCCATAAGGGGAAGTAGTATAAAAGATTTAATTTTTTCAAAAATACGAAGAAATACCTGTTAAAAAAGAGTTGGTATAATCTATAAACTGCAGCATTTCACTTTGCTGATTGAGAGTGATGATCGGTAAGTACATTGTTTTTAAGCCGGAATTCTGATAAAATTAAATCAAGAAGTTAATAATTTACTACTTTCCCCGTTTTGGTTGTAATATTGACAGCCAATAAATCCGAAAATAGTTAAAAATGACATCCCTACGCTGGAAAACAGCTCAGTATTTTGAAAAAAAATGGTGGAAGAATTACCTTGGCGGGAAAGAACCGGGAGATTATCTGCAATGGAAAAGTGAATACTGGATTAAGTTTCTGAACGAAATAAGTGATTGGGTAAAGCCCAATCAAAAACAGCATTTTCTGGATATGGGATGCGGACCGGCTGGAATATTTATGGTTTTACCCGGCAAAGTAACTGCAGCAGACCCTCTATTGGAAGCTTATAAAACCCAGTTTCCCCATTTCAAACCCGAAAGTTTCAAGAATGTCACTTTTTGTTCATCCCGCGCTGAAGAATTTGTTTGTACTGATCCGTTTGATATTATTTTCAGTCTGAACGTAATTAATCATGTAAGCGATATAAGGCAGTCAGTACATACTCTCTATACATGTTGTAAAACTGGTGGATCCCTTGTTTTATCGGCCGATGCCCACAATTTTAATTTCCTTCGTACACTTTTTCGCTACCTGCATATAGATATACTTCATCCATATCAGCTTACCCTTGATGAATACAAAAAACTACTCGAAAACGAAGGTTTTGTAATCCAGGCTGAGAAATGCCTTCGCAAAAGATTTATTTTTAACTATGTGGTGATCATTGCCGGCAAATCCTGATTCAACTTGATGAAAGAGGAAACCGGGTTACGGGTTTAAAGAGTATGAAAGAATTGAACAAACCCTGGCGAATTACATCAAAGGATGAAACAAAACCTGTCCCCTGGTATTGAATTCAATGGTGGGAGCAGGAACCTTAACGATATTCAGCACCCCGAAAATTGCCTTTAAAGTACGTGATCGTGTTTTGATTTTGGTAAAATCGACATCCAGTGAAAGGAAAACTTTGCGATATCGTTGTATATCGGTACGATCATGATAATTCCCGGCTGCGTCGTACCATGTATTTCCATATCCTCCGAACATTCCTCCGGCGCCATAACCAATTGCTACATTCAGCCACTTTAACCGCTGTTGCTTCTTAATAAATGAGGCCGGGTTTATGCTCACCCAGGTATTTATTGAGTTATAATCTTTGAGGAATTTAACTATCAGCGATGAACCATACAACTGGTCAGCGCGCTGCTGCAGTTCAGTTTCTGTATACGATTGAAAATGAGGAAGAACCTTTAATCTAATCCTTTGCTCTCTCCAGATTAATTCCTGCGAGGTCATTACTGCCGCACCCAGAAAATTGGCTGCAACATCACTCAGCGAGGCTCCCCATTCGGCTGAGAAACCATCAAAGACCTCAATCGTATTCTGCAACATAAAAGCCGTTAACCCGGCATAAATGGCTGCTGGTTTTCGCTCTACACCAGTCCAACGCAGAACGTGCATAATGTAAAAAGCCTCAAGGTACGGCGTTACAATATGGCCGGTTTTGTCGACCTGCAGCCACTCGCGCGAATCGTTAAAAAAATGAAAAGAGGAACGGGGATAATCAGCATACCACAAATTGTTTAGCCCGACCAGTGCAGCCGAATATGCAACAACACCTGTTCCCGTAAAGAGTGTAAGCCTATGTTTGTTTAATGCGGGTGAAGGAATAAGCCATTCAGGAGAATCCTTTAACACAGGCACTGAATCATTCTGTGCTTCCAGTTTTTGGTAAACGGCAGCTGAGAAAATTAAAACAATACCCAGAAATACTTTTGCAGAAAACGACATAAAAAGTTTAACTTTATTGAACCCGGCATTCAAAGTGTTACAACATATTGGGATCGCTAAAGTAATAAGATTTGACGGGATATATGAACTGAGTACTCATTTTGACCAGCCAGGGCACGATAGCTTCTGCCTGACGAATTTAAAAAACTAATCTTTGGGGTACTCAAAAAAAAAAAAAATCCTATTTCACATAATTTTCTCTCCTGCAAACGATTGCATAAAAATATATGCCTTTTATATAGTATCTTTTCTTATATCTTTGCGCAACCAAAACCATCAGCCATGAAAAAAGCCCCTCTTCTCATATTCTTATTTTTTTTATACAGAGCTGCATTCCCGCAGGTTTCCATCGATCATGTTGAACCTCCGAACTGGTGGACAGGAATGAAAAATAACTCCCTCCAACTGATGATCCATGGGAAAGACATTGGCAAAACAAATGCTTCATTTGAATACAAAGGCGTTAAATTGAAAGGCGTTAGCAGTAGCGGTGACAACTATATGTTTATCGACCTTTCGGTTACCAACAGTGCAAAGCCCGGCACCATTACCATCGAATTCAAGCAAAAAGACAGTGTTTTTACGACTTACAATTACGAATTAAAATCCCGTTCCGAAGGATCAGCCAAACGTACAGGATTTAATACTTCGGACATGATGTACCTTATTATGCCCGACCGTTTTGCCAATGGCGATCCCAATAACGACGACATGCCGGGTATGCTGGAAAAAGAGGATCGGACGAATCCGGACGGACGTCATGGCGGAGACATAAAAGGCATCACCGATCACCTTGATTATCTTCATAATCTGGGCGTTACCACTATCTGGTGCACGCCTCTTCTCGAAAACAATCTGCCTTTTAAATCATACCATGGCTATGCAGCCACTGATATGTATAAAATTGATCCGCGTTTCGGTACCAACTACAGCTACCGCGAAATGGTAAATTCCGCTCATAAAAAAGGGATGAAAGTGGTTATGGATATCGTTTTTAATCATTTCGGCACCAATTCGTACTGGATGAAAGACCTGCCACAGAAAGACTGGGTTCACGAATGGCCTGAGTATACACGCTCCAACTTCCGCGGAAGCGTTATTTCGGATCCATACCGTTCAAAATACGACGAAAAGAAAATGTCGGACGGCTGGTTCGATACTATGATGGCTGATTTCAACCAGAAAAACCCCTATGTTGCCAAATACCTGATACAGAACAGCATCTGGTGGATTGAATTTGCCGGTCTTGATGGATTGCGGCAGGATACGTATCCATATTCGGATAAAGATTTTATGGCCGAATGGATGAAGTCCCTGAGTGAGGAATACCCCAACCTGAACGTTGTTGGCGAAGTATGGTTAAACTATCCGCCCCTGGTTGCCTACTGGCTAGATAACAAAACCAACAAGGACGGGTATCGCTCGCATCTCAGCAATGTTTTTGATTTCCCCCTGATGGGAGCCATTCAAAAAGCCTTTACCGAAAACGAAGGATGGGATACCGGGATGGCACGTTTATATGAAATCTTTGCGCAGGATTTCCTGTACAGCGATCCGTCGAAACTCATCACTTTTGCGGATAACCATGATATTGAACGTATATACCCGGTTTTAAAAACTGTGGATAATGTAAAAATGGCCCTGGCTTTCATTGCCACAACCCGCGGATTCCCAATGGTTTATTATGGAACCGAAGCGCTCAGTGACCGCGGAAATTTGCAGGGCGATGCCGGTAAACGTAAAGATTTTCCGGGCGGATGGCAGGACGACCAGGTAAATATGTTTACCCGCGAAAACCTGAGCAGCGACCAAAAAGATATCCTGGATTACATGACAACACTTTTTAACTGGCGCAAAGGAAATAAAACCGTTCAGGACGGTAAGCTGACCCATTATATCCCTGAAGATGGAATTTATGTGTATTTCCGGACATTGGGCAAAGAATCTGTAATGGTGATAATAAATAACAACGAAAAATATTTAAAAACTTTTGCTACCGCCCGCTATGCCGAAAACCTGAATGGCTTCAAAACCGGTAAAGATGTGCTTACAGGTAACCTGGTTAAAGACCTGAGTAAAATTGAGGTACCAGCAAAAAGTGTGAAAATTATTGAACTGTCATTGAAGTAGCCGGAAGATCAGAGAGTGAATAGTGAAAAGTGAAGGCCTATTCTAATGTGGTTCCTGGAATTTGAAACTTGCAATTTAAGTCTTGGATTTTAAATACACGAAGCCATTTGGATGATACACAATATTACGAAAGCTACAACAAAGTTCTTACTTCGGACTTCAGTCTTCCAGCCTTTTTTACCATCAAAAAACAATTAACAAATGAATAAGATAATCCGCTTTGGAGGAATAATACTTCTCCTGTTTTCATACCAAGTCTCTTTCGCCCAAATCATTTGGCTGAAGCCTGAAAGCCCTTCGCTTACCGATTCGGTTACCTTGTATTTTAATGCAGCCGAAGGAAACAAAGCGTTAATGGATCTGCCGGGCAATGTGTACCTGCACACAGGTGTAATCACAAATAAAAGTATCGACAGCCACGACTGGAAATACGTAATCGGTAACTGGGGTAAGGATGATCAAAGTTTGAAGATGAAACGCGAAGGCAAAAACCTGTATTCGTTTCGTTTTGTGATCAATTCTTTTTATATGCTAAGGCCTGATGATGTTGTAAACCAGTTGGTGTATGTTTTCCGTAACCTGGACGGATCTTTGGTCGGAAAGACAAAGGAAAACGAGGATATCACTGTTTCCGTAAACGGGTATAAACCTAAATTGCAGATAGTTACAGTCAGCAATCAAGAGTTGCATAAACTTGTCAGGGTGGAACAACTACCGGATTCATGGAATTTCATCCTTGAAAAAGGCAGCATTTCGGTCCGTCCGTATTCCGAAAGCATGGTTGAGGTTACGTATTTTCCTGCCGGAATCACTAAAGCCGATTCATCACATTCCGTAATTATGAAGCCCGGAAAGATTTCGCTTTCATCCAAACAGGTTTCATCAGGGCATATCATGAGCTGCGGACAAATGACAATAACCGCTAATGCTGATCCCTTTTATCTTACATACATTTATAAAGGCGATACACTGCTGAGTGAAGAAAGCGGGTTTTTCAGCCATCCCGGCAACTCAGGTGTGAGGCTTGCCCTGAAACCAGGCGAAAAAGTTTACGGCACCGGCGAACGGGCATTGTCTATGGACAGGCGCGGCAAAAAACTGCAGCTGTACAACAGGCCTTCGTATGGTTACGAAATGGGAGCCCCACAGCTCAACTACTCAGTTCCTATGACCCTTTCGTCGAGGAAATATGCCATACTGTTTGATAATCCGCAAAAAGGAGCAGTGGACATTGGTAATACCGACCCGGCAGTAACCGAATGGGATGCCATAGGAGGTACAGCGCGTTACTATGTAATTGCAGGCAGCACTTTCCCCGAAATTTCCGACTCATACACTCAACTAACCGGCCGTCAGCCTTTACCACCCCGATGGGCCTTGGGTAACCTGCAGAGCCGCATGGCCTACCGCAACCAGAAAGAAACCGACAGCATTGTTACGCTGATGCAGAAAAAGGATTTCCCAATGGATGCCATAATTATCGACTTTTACTGGTTCGGCGACAGCATACAGGGACACCTTGGTAACCTTGACTGGTACAAAAAAGCCTGGCCCGACCCGGCCGGAATGGTAGCAAAATTCCGAAAAGAAGGCGTGAAAACCATCCTGATCACCGAACCGTATGTTATAGATACTGTCGCTAATTATAAGGATGCGGCGGGCAAAGGTGTTTTTGTAACTGACAGCCTGGGTAAGACCTATGTCGACAAACAATTTTATTTCGGTGCAGGAAGCCTGATCGATATTTTTAAACCGCAGGCCCGCGACTGGTTCTGGCAGAAATACAAAAAACAGATCGATATGGGCATAGCTGCCTGGTGGGGCGACCTGGGTGAACCCGAAAGCCATCCGGCAGATATCCGGCATGTAAATGGCACGGCCGACCAGGTTCATAATGTTTATGGCCATTACTGGGACAAAATGTTGTTCGATAAATATGCCGAATACTATCCGAACACACGCTTATTTCACTTGCAGCGTTCCGGTTTTGCAGGCTCGCAGCGCTATGCCGCTTATCCGTGGACAGGCGATGTATCGCGCAGCTGGGGCGGATTGCAGGCACAGCTTCCATTGTTGCTAACTATGGGGATGAACGGCCTGGGATACATACATTCCGATGCAGGCGGTTTTGCACAGGGCGTTAAGGATGATGAACTTTATACCCGCTGGCTTCAATTTGCAGTTTTTACGCCTATCCTCAGGCCACATGGATCAGGAATCCCCAGTGAACCGGTTTACTGGAGTGAAAAAACACAGGAAATCGTAAGGACATACATGAAGATGCGTTACGCCATGCTTCCGTACAATTATACGCTTACATACGAAAATGCAACAACCGGGTCCCCACTGATGCGGCCGCTTTTTTACATTTACTCAAATGATACGGCTGCGTACCGGGTGGAAGATGAATATATGTGGGGCGACAATTTGCTGGTTGCGCCGGTTCTCCATAAAGAACTCACAAGCCGCAGTGTTTATCTTCCGGAAGGCAAATGGTACGATTTCCATACCGGAATTGAATACAAAGGAAATGAGCGAATGGATTTCCCTTTAACCATCGAAAATATCCCTTTATTTGCAAAAGCCGGTAGCTTTATTCCCATGACTAAACCGGTAACCTCCACCGACTATTACAACGGAGGTAATTATGTGGTGTGGTATTATCCTTCCGGGAAATCAACTTTTATTCAGTACGAGGATAATGGCCTCGACAGCAAATCATTAAGTGAAGGAAAGTATGAACTGATCACGTATAAAGGATCAAGAGAATCACTGAAAACTACTGTTTCAATTTCAAAAACCGGCTCCTGGCCAGGAATGCCTGCCAGCAGATCAATGCAACTGGATGTCAGGATGAATACATTGCCCTCAAAAGTAATTATAAATGGTAAAACTGTGAAAATTACGCATGAAAAAGGAAAGCCTGCCGGAACCAAAACCTCCTGCACTTACGCTGATAAATGGCTTCACATTAATTTTACCTGGGATGGGAAACCGGTGAATATTGAAATTGTTGACAGTAAAAAGATGTAATTGAATAGAAGTCAAAGGTTAAAAGAAAAAAGTATTAAGCTCTGAACCAGAAATACTGAAAGAAATAAAATCTGCAACTTTTTTAACCACTTAGGCACTAAGTACACATAGAAGCACTAAGCTAAACATAACTACTGAATAACCATTGAATGACCACTCATTCATCTGGGATTAACCTTTTAATACTCTATCTTCATAACCCCGAAAACCTTCAAACAAATACACATATGAAAACATTAACTAAAACTTTATTTATGCTTTTCTGCATATCCTTACTTTTTACCGGATGCAAGACCAAACCCGTTGCTTCTGACATAAAAGCCAATTATCCTGACTGGGTCAAAAACGACGTAATCTATGAAGTTAACGTTCGGCAATACACTCCCGAAGGAACATTTAAAGCCTTCGAAACTAATCTTCCTCGACTGAAAGAACTGGGTGTCGATATCCTGTGGTTTATGCCTATACACCCGATCGGAATCAAAGACCGTAAATTCCCGGAAGGTTCAAAAAACAGTCTCGGAAGTTATTATTCAGTGAAAGATTATAAAGGAATAAACCCGGAATTCGGAACCGAAGCTGATTTCAAAGAATTGGTAAACAAGGCGCATGAAATGGGATTTAAAGTAATTATCGACTGGGTAGCCAACCATTCCTCCCGCGATAACGCATGGATCACGGAACATCCCGAATGGTATATACACGACAGCACCGGCAAAATCCTTGCCCCCTTCGACTGGACTGATGTTGCCAAACTCAACTTTGCCGATACCAATATGCGTGCAGCCATGATTGATGCCATGAAATATTGGGTAATCAACTGCGATATAGATGGTTTTCGTTGCGATGTAGCCGGCGAAGTCCCGGTTGATTTCTGGGACGATGCCCATGCTGAGTTGGAGAGAATCAAGCCTATGTTCATTCTGGCTGAAAACGAAAACCATCCTGAACTTTGCAATATAACTTTCGATGCCAATTATGGCTGGGGTATGCACCAGGTGATGCACCACGTGGCACAAGGGAAAGATTCTGTTTATAAAATTTTCCGCCAGGTGATGAAAGTAGATTCCATTTTGCCAAAGTATGCTATGCAGATGAATTTCATTACCAACCACGACGAAAATTCATGGAACGGTACCGCAAAGGAAAAATTCGGTGCAGGCGAAAATGCTTTTGCCGTTTTGACCTATACACTTCCGGGTATGCCTCTGATATACAGCGGGCAGGAAGCCGGCCTCGACACACGTTTGAAATTCTTTACCAAAGATTCCATCGACTGGAAAAAGGATGATTTCGCCCCGTTCTATAAAACACTAAACGCACTGAAACATTCAAACGAAGCGCTCTGGAATCCACCGTACGGCGGTACTTTTGCTCAGCTGAAAAATTCTGCTCCGAAACAAGTCCTTTCGTTTCTGCGCGAAAAAGGCAGCGCCCGTGTTGTTGTAATCCTCAATCTAAGTCCCGATCCGGTTACTGTAAACCTGAAGGACAGCCAGGCGGATGATGATTACACGGATGTTTTTACAAAAACCAATTTTACACTCAATAGTACTAACCTAAATCTAACCATGCAACCATGGGGATACCTGGTGATGGAGAAGAAATAAGCCTGAACTTATAGTCAGGGCGCGACCTTTAGACGCGTCCTGACTAACAAATGAATTTGTAAATGCACTATGGATAATTATTTAAACCCGGCATATAATCAGTTATGAAAATTTGTACTGTGTCGCAACAGGAAAATACTCGTAAAAAGGTATGCTCAGGCCGGAATTTGTTGTTTGTGGTTTATAAAAGTTAATGAAATAAAAAAAATAATTTGAAATTTAAAGTGTTATTAATCAATGATATAAATAATAATTTGCAATATTTTGTTTAATATTTTATATAATTCATTAAACAAAATGATTTCTTTCATGTTTCTATGGTATAACTAATCAATAAATTTATATACCATGATAACAAAATCCCCCCTCAAGACCATTTCTACCCTGATGGCCGTGATCGCCATAGGAATTCTTTCTTTGTCGTCGTGTAAAAAAGATGATAACAACACCGATCCTATTAATAATACTCCTCAGAGTATTGTAAAAATTGCCTCAGCAGATCCACAATTTTCCATTCTTGTGCAGGCGCTCCAAAAAGCTGACCTGGCATCGACACTGGATCAGGCAGGTACCTTTACAGTTTTTGCCCCCACGAATGCTGCATTCAATGCTTTGTTTGCTAAATTAAATGTTTCCGGCATCGACCAGCTTTCTGCTGATGCATTAAAACCAATTCTGCTTTACCATGTGTTGGGAAGCAAAGCTGTTTCGACAGGGTTGAGCAGCGGGTATGTTTCGACTATGAGTCCGGCCGTGAGCGGACGTTATGTTTCCCTTAAAGTTGATGTAACAAACGGGGTGAAACTCAACAATTCAAGCATGGTTACCCAAGCTGATATAATGGCCTCCAACGGAGTAATCCATGTAATTGACCAGGTATTATTACCTCCGACAGTGGCTGACCTGGCCATGGAAAACAGCAATTTCACAACCCTGGTATCGGCAGTTGCAGATGCAGGTCTGGTTTCGGCCCTGTCGGATCCAAATGCTACTTTAACTGTGTTTGCTCCTACCAATTCAGCATTTGCCGCACTAAGCAGTGTACCTGCCGATCTGAAACCCATACTTCTTTACCATGTCCTGGGCGCTACAGTATATTCCGATATGGTTACAACAGGCTATACCAAAACCCTGAGTACCTATATGGACTATCCTATGGATATGTATTTAAATACTTCCTCGGGAGTGAAAATTAATAACTCAGCCAACGTGGTGCTTGCCGATGTGGTTGGAACAAACGGAGTAATTCATGTGATTGATAAAGTTCTGTTGCCTCCTACAGTTGTGGGGATAGCTTTGAATAACAGCGATTTCAGTATCCTCGTTTCGGCAGTAGTGAAAGCTGGTCTGGTTGACGCGCTGAATGCCAGCGGCCCATTTACCTTATTCGCCCCAAACAATGCAGCATTCCAGCAATTGTTTACCGCACTTAATGTTAGTGGCATAGCAGATCTGACTGCTGAACAACTTTCCCCAATTTTACTTTACCATGTTGTGAACGGAAATAATGTTTCATCCGGACTGGTTAACGGCAATATCACAACATTACAAGGTTCAGAAATCAGCGTTAATGTTGGTAAGGGAGTAGTACTGAATGGAAACACAAATGTTTCACTTGCTGATTTACAAGGTTCAAACGGCGTAATTCATGTAATTGATAAAGTGCTTCTTCCTACTGGAAAATAAAACAACCAGGTAAAACAGTTCTGAAAATCATTTTTATTTTGATCTGGTAATAAGTTAGTTTAAACGAAATCAGGCTGTTTTCTTTTATTATATCACCCAGACCGGCGACCAGGTGTTGCCGGTTTTTTTTTTATAAGCATAAAGATCAGGCGGCAATCCGTTTACATCTCCTGGTACTTGAGAGAACATCCTAATCAGCCGGTACTTCAACTCTATCCAAAAATGGTAATTATTACAAAACAGTCTTCATCCCATTCAGATCTTGCGGAATTGTTATTCAATGGTTTGTTAAAAAACGAAATTTTTGTTTTGAATGAATTCTGACAGGCTTCTTAAAAAAGACCTGCCAACCGGAGTCGTGCATTTTCAAAATTACATCCATGTATTTTCAAAATTCAGTTCGTGTAATTTCAAAATTGGAGTGATGTATTTTCAAAATATATCGTATCTTTGTCATTTAAATACAGCATATTATGAAGCTGAAGCGGTCTCTTAAATCAGCGATTGAAATTTATCGGAAAAAATATCCGGTGATAACCCTTACCGGGCCAAGGCAATCGGGCAAAACAACATTTCTGAAAGGTGAATTCCCGGAATATCGATACGTAAATCTTGAAAATCCTGATACACGGAATTTTGCAACTACCGATCCCAACGCCTTCTTAAACCTTTACAACAAATATGTGATTTTTGATGAAGTGCAGCGGGTGCCGGCTTTATTTTCGTACATTCAGGCGTTGGTGGATGAGAGCCGGATCATGGGGCAGTTTATACTATCAGGGTCACAGAATTTTCACCTGATGCAGAATATCACCCAGAGCCTCGCTGGTAGGGTAGCTATATTCAGGTTGCTGCCTTTCGACTTCACCGAACTAAAAATGGCCGGATTATTGGATGCCGATTTTACAGTGAATATGCACAAAGGGTTTTATCCGGCAATTTACGATAGGGACATTCCATCGAAAATGTTCTACTCCAACTATATTCAAACGTATATTGAACGCGACTTGTCGGAAATTATTCAGGTTAGAGACCTGAAGCTTTTCAGGAATTTTATCAGTTTATGCGCAGGCCGTGCAGGCAATGTAATTAACCTGAATTCGCTGGCAAACGAATGCGGGATTTCGCAGCCAACTGCCAAATCGTGGCTTTCGGTCCTGGAAAGCAGCTATATCGTTTTTCAGCTTCAGCCCTATTTCAGCAATATGAACAAAAGGGTTACCAAAAGTTCAAAATTGTATTTTTACGATAGCGGTTTACTTTGCCATTTACTGAAAATATCCGATGCCGGCAGTCTGCAACTCAGTACCCATAAAGGAAATGTTTTTGAAAACATGATTGTTGCCGAATACCTGAAAGCAAGTTATCATCAGAACTTATTACGCGATTTCTGGTTTTGGCGCGATTCGGCAGGGCACGAAGTTGATCTGCTGTGGCAGGACGACGAAAGCCTCAACCTCGTTGAAATTAAAGCCACTCAAACTATAATGAGCGATTTATTTAAAGGAATGTCCTATTTCGAAAACCTTGCCCCGCAATTGGTAAAATCAAAAACCCTTGTTTATGCAGGCTTGGAAAACCAGCAGCGAAGCAATGAAAATGTAGTTTCGTGGTATGGGCTGGATTAATCAATAGCTAAACAAAGAAGAGAGAATCCAACTCAAAACCATGGTGGTTTAAGGTGCTGTAAGTGAAGTAGTTTCGAAATCATATTGATTGGGCTTTTTAGTCGGGGCGCGACTTTGAGTCGCACTCCGTCTAATAACCGGACCCCGAATTAACTCCCTAATTCCCACAACCTCAGCCCTTTTTTATCTCAATTTTTATACTATCTTTGCAGCCTTTTAAAAAATAGCTTAATATACTTCCTTATGGGAACCAAATACACTGAATACAAACAACTTAGCTTAACCCGCATCGGAAACGAAGTACTCGATTTCTGGAACGAGAACCGTATTTTTGAGAAAAGTCTTGAAAACCGCAGCAACCATACTCCCTATATTTTTTACGAAGGACCGCCTTCGGCCAACGGAATGCCTGGTATTCACCACGTTATGGCCAGGGCTATTAAAGATATTTTCTGTCGTTACAAAACATTAAAAGGTTTTTTTGTTGAACGTAAAGCCGGTTGGGATACCCATGGTTTACCCATCGAAATTGCCGTTGAAAAAACTTTAGGAATTACCAAGGAAGATATCGGTAAAAAAATTAGCGTTGACGATTATAACAAAGCCTGCCGCAGCGAAGTAATGAAATACAAGGACCGCTGGGATGAACTTACTTTGAAAATTGGCTACTGGGTCGATCTCGATAATCCATACATCACTTTCGATAATACCTATATCGAAACCTGCTGGCACTTGCTTTCGGAGCTTTATAAAAAAGGTATGATTTATAAAGGCTATACCATTCAGCCATACTCGCCTGCCGCCGGAACCGGCCTCAGCACACACGAGCTTAACCAGCCCGGAAGTTACCGCAATGTAAAAGACAATACCCTGGTTGCACAGTTTAAAGTGCGCAAGGATACCGGCCACGACCTTATTCCTGTGCTTTTTGGAAAAGATAAAACTGATGTTTTTATACTTGCCTGGACTACTACTCCCTGGACTTTGCCTTCGAATACCGCACTGGCAGTGGGTAAAAATATTGAATATGTACTTGTAAAAACTTTCAATCCATATACGTACGAACCTATTAAAGTTGTTGTAGGCAAGCCGCTTCTGAGCAAATATTTCCCCGAGAAAAATGCTGAAATGGCTATGAGCGAGTATGTACCCGGACAGAAAGTTATCCCATTCGAAATACTTGCCGAATTTACGGGTGCCCAACTTGCAGGCCTTCGTTACGAGCAGCTTTTACCATACGCTAAGCCCGAAACCGGCGATGCTTTTATGGTTATCACCGGCGATTTTGTAACTACCGAGGATGGTACAGGAATCGTACATATCGCGCCAAGCTTTGGTGCCGACGACTTTAAAGTTGCAAAACAAAATGGCATCGGAGCCCTCACGCTGGTTGATAAAACCGGGCGTTTTACTGCTGAAATGGGCGAATTTGCCGGCCGTTTTGTAAAGTCGGAATATGCCCAGGATGGCGATCCGCAAAAAGACGAAAATGTGGATATCGATATCATTGTAAAACTTAAAAAAGAGAACCGCGCTTTTAAAACTGAGAAATACGAACACACTTATCCGCACTGCTGGCGTACCGATAAACCCATACTTTATTACCCTCTCGATTCGTGGTTTATCCGCACTACCGCGCTTAAAGATCGTATGATTGAGCTTAATAAAACCATCAACTGGAAACCCGAAGCCACAGGAACCGGACGTTTCGGCAACTGGCTCGAAAACCTGGTGGATTGGAATCTTTCGCGCTCCCGCTATTGGGGCACTCCTCTTCCGATTTGGGTGAGCGAGGACCGCAGCGAAGAAATTTGCATCGGATCAGTTGAGCAACTAAAGGCAGAAATAGAGAAATCGATAGCAGCCGGTTTTATGACCGCCAATCCGTATGCAAGTTTCGAGCCTGGCAATAATTCAGCCGAAAACTACAATTCATTCGATCTGCATCGTCCGTATGTGGATGATATTTTCCTGGTATCGCCAACCGGCAAAAAGATGATCCGCGAAACCGACCTTATTGATGTATGGTTCGATTCGGGTGCTGTTCCTTACGCTCAATTCCATTATCCGTTCGAACAAAATGATGGTCATCCCCAATATTTCCCTGCCGATCTGATTGCTGAAGGTGTGGATCAGACCCGTGGTTGGTTTTATACTCTTCATGCCATTTCGACCTTGGCCTTCGATTCGGTTGCATTTAAAAATGTAATTTCCAACGGACTGGTGCTGGATAAAACCGGCAACAAAATGTCGAAAAAGCTTGGAAACTCAGTTGATCCTTTCACTACACTCGAAAAATACGGCCCCGATGCCACACGCTGGTACATGATTACCAATTCGCAGCCATGGGATAACCTTAAATTCGACCTCGAAGGCATTGCAGAAGTGCAGCGTAAGTTTTTCGGAACATTGTATAATACCTATAACTTTTTTGCGTTGTA
Source organism: Bacteroidales bacterium (assembly GCA_038204995.1). Lineage (GTDB taxonomy): Bacteria > Bacteroidota > Bacteroidia > Bacteroidales > UBA4417 > UBA4417. The sequence continues at coordinate 67,290 of JBBRCH010000015.1, forward strand.
TGCCAACATTGATGGGTTCAGGTATGCAGAAGCAGAAATTCCTTTTGCCGAAAAGCCCGAAATCGACCGCTGGATACACTCAGAACTCAACAGCCTCATAAAAAATGTGGATGAAGCTTTTGCAGATTATGAACCTACCCGTGCAGGCCGCCTGATCACCGATTTTGTAAACGAACATCTGAGTAACTGGTACGTTCG
>JBBRCH010000016.1:0-66609 GCA_038204995.1 Bacteroidales bacterium
TCAATCCTCCATTGAAAAAGTTCAGTCAATAAATTATTGTTGTTATCATAATAGCAAAAACTTTTACAGGAATCAACTGAAGAAGTTCCACCATAGTTTGCTAACACAGTACTAATTCGAATGTTATTTTCATCAAAATAAAATAAATATTTATACAAATCCGTCCAGCTACCATCCCATTTTTGTGCTAAGTAGGTTATCTCATTGTTGTTATCATCATAAGTTGAGATATACTGAAAAGAGTTTTCAAAAGAAACTTCTAAATGATGGCTCACGTGCCTGATTCGATTGTTCTTAACATCATATGAATAGGTATTTGAATGATAATTTGCCCATTCACCATTTATTCTGTTCCACTTCTCAATTAATTCACTTGTCAAATTATTGTTGCTATCATAAGAGTAGCTGTATCTCATGTAATCAATCCAGGTATCAGGATATGGCTGCAATGTTTGGATCAATTCGCTTGTCTTACGGTAATTTTTATCGTATTTAATGTTTGCTGTTCTTTGAAATGGTTTGATTTCCCATTCATTTGCTGATGTATTCCAGAGCCAAAGGTAAATGCTATCGTATATAACCGTAGAAGAATTTGTACTGCTTTCCCTTGGTGTATACCTAACTGGTTCATTTTGCAATTCTTGTTTGCCAATAGGGATTGACCACTCTGACTGATTATACAAACTTACCGAAGTTGTTTTATTTACAGTTAACTGATTGAAATTGTTTCTGTTTTGAGGATAAGTACTGCTCGACTCTCCAAAAAGTATGGTCAGCAAAAGTAAAATGGGGAATAGTTTTTTCATATAATAAAGTCACTAAGTAATAAGAAATCAAACAAAACTATTATAAATACCTTTTACAAATATAATTCTTTTAGTTGCATCTGAATTCTAATTAGGGGATAATATTTTTGTAATTCCTATCTTTGCACCGCAAAAACATATTAGGCATGATTCATTTCTTTCGCAAAGACAAAACGGTGTACGCAGTACATCATCAAACCGATATTAACAGGATTGATGTTCCAAAGCTTGAATGGCTTTTTGGAGATGCCCGGCAAATTAGCGAAAGCAAAATAGCCGGGTTTTTTGTTGGCCCGCGCCGTGAAATGATCACTCCATGGAGCACCAACGCTGTTGAAATTACCCAGAACATGGGCATCGAAGGCATTCTGCGAATTGAAGAAATGACTGAAGTTGAAAATGAAAATTCTCCTTTTGATCATATGCTTCAACGATTGTATATCAGCCTTGAGCAGGATATTTTCACCATAGTGAAACAGCCTGATCCAATTCTTGAAATTAATGATGTTGCCGCTTACAATAAAAAGGAAGGCCTTGCTTTAAGTGATGAAGAAATTGAATATTTAAAGGAAGTCAGCGTAAAACTCGGTCGAAAACTTACCGACAGCGAAGTATTCGGTTTTTCACAGGTTAACTCTGAACATTGCAGGCATAAAATTTTCAACGGCACATTCGTAATCGACGGTGAAGAAAAAACTGAAAGTCTTTTTCAACTCATTAAAAAAACATCAAAAGCACATCACGGCAGAATAGTTTCAGCTTACACTGATAATGTGGCATTTGTCGAAGGACCAGTAGCCGAACAATTTGCCCCCGCCACTCAGGACAAACCCGACTATTTTGAAACCCGTGAAATAGAAACCGTTATTTCACTTAAAGCCGAAACGCATAATTTCCCTACAACCGTTGAGCCGTTCAATGGCGCTGCTACTGGTTCGGGCGGTGAAATACGCGATCGTATGGCCGGTGGGAAAGGTTCCATGCCTATTGCCGGTACTGCTGTTTATATGACTTCTTACCCACGAACCGGCGAAGACCGCGAATGGGAAGCTGAAAATGAACCTCGCCCTTGGTTGTATCAGAATCCGGAGGAAATCCTTATCAAAGCTTCGAATGGTGCCAGTGATTTTGGAAATAAATTCGGCCAACCGCTGATCTGTGGCTCTGTACTTACTTTCGAGCATTCCGAAAATGGGAAGAGCTACGGTTATGATAAAGTGATTATGCAGGCTGGTGGCATTGGCTATGGCCGTAAAACGGATAGTTTAAAAGGCCATCCGCAGCCCGGCGATAAAGTAATTGTGATGGGAGGTGATAATTACCGCATCGGTATGGGCGGAGGTGCTGTTTCGTCCGTTGCCACCGGCGAATACCACAGTGGAATTGAACTGAACGCCATTCAGCGTTCGAATCCCGAAATGCAGAAACGTGTATACAATGCTATCCGTGCTATGGCCGAAAGTTCGGAAAATCCTATTGTTTCGGTTCATGACCATGGTGCAGGAGGACATTTGAATTCACTATCCGAATTGGTGGAAGAACAGGGTGGTGCCATTGATTTGGGGAAATTACCTGTTGGCGACCCTACCTTATCTTTTAAAGAAATTGTGGGAAACGAATCCCAGGAGCGCATGGGCCTGGTTATTCATGCTGATGATGTCAGTATGATGGCAAATGTGGCAAGCCGCGAGCGGGCTCCTTTTTACGTTGTGGGTGAAATTACAGGGGATATGAATTTCTCCTTTACTGATTCGAAAACCGGTAAATCACCGATCAACATGCCTCTCGAAAATTTTTTCGGGAAACCGCCACGAACTTTTATGCGTGATAAAGCAATAGAATCAACTTTTGAGTCAGCGGAATACAGACAATCGCAGTTGATACATTATATTGAACAGGTTTTACAACTCGAAGCGGTTGCCTGTAAAGACTGGCTTACCAATAAAGTGGACCGCTCGGTAACCGGCCGTATCGCGCACCAGCAAACCGCTGGTCCGCTTCAACTTCCGCTGAATAACCTGGGTGTAGTTGCACTAGATTTCCAGGGCGTGAAAGGCATTGCCACTTCTATCGGTCATTCCCCGGTTGTTGGTTTGGTAGATCCTGAAGCAGGCTCCGTACTGTCAATCGCCGAAGCACTCACAAATCTAGTTTGGGCCCCGATCGAACAGGGCCTGGGTGGTGTTTCTCTAAGTGCCAACTGGATGTGGCCCTGCAAAAATGAAGGTGAAGATGCTCGTTTGTACAAAGCCGTGAAAGCAGTCAGTGAATTTGCAATTGAATTGGGCCTTAATATACCAACCGGGAAAGATTCCCTCTCGATGACACAGAAATATCCCGGTGGTGTAACAGTAATGGCTCCCGGGACCGTGATTATTTCGACGGTAGGGGAGGTGACAGATATTCGGAAAGTAATAGGCCCTGTTTTAAAAGAAAGCTTTACATCTTCACTTATTTATATTGATTTCTCAAAAAGCGATTTTAATATTGGCGGAAGCTCATTTGCACAGGCTTTGAATAAATTGGGTGGCGGTACTCCTGAAGTGAAAGATGCCGCATATTTCCGCCTTTGTTTTGAAGCTGTTCAGGAACTTATCCATAAAGATATGATCCTTGCCGGTCATGATATTTCGGCCGGCGGACTGATCACTACTTTGCTCGAAATGGCTTTCAGTTATAATTCGGTAGCAATGGATCTGAACCTGGACGACTTAGGTGAAAACGATATTATCCGTTTGCTTTTCAGCGAAAAACCAGGTATTGTGATCCAGGTTAATGATCTCGATTTTGTCAGCATTTACCTGCACGAAAAAGGAATCCGTTACGGTGTGATCGGCAAACCGGTAGCTGGAAAAACACTTGCAATTATGCATCAGCAGCAGAATTATACTTTTGATATTCACACGTTGCGTGACAAATGGTTCCGCTCATCTTACCTGCTCGACAGAAAGCAGAGCGGAGAAGAAAAAGCCAAAGAGCGTTTTGAAAATTATTCCATACAAGAGCGTAAATTTATTTTCCCTGGAACTTTCACCGGGAAATACAAGCAGTTTGGTATTGATTCGAATCGCAAAACACGCTCAGGCATTAAAGCTGCCATTATCCGCGAAAAAGGAGTAAATGGCGACCGCGAAATGGCCTGGAGCATGCACCTGGCCGGTCTGGATGTGAAAGATGTCCATATGACCGATTTAATGAGCGGTAGAGAGACTCTGGAAGATATAAGGATGATCGTTTTTGTAGGCGGGTTCTCCAATTCAGATGTACTGGGTTCGGCCAAAGGATGGGCCGGGGCATTCAAATATAATGACAATGCTCGGATTGCTCTTGAAAAATTCTATGCACGTACAGATACTTTAAGCCTTGGTGTTTGTAACGGTTGCCAGGTAATGATCGAGCTGGGACTTGTAAATCCTGAGCATACTGAAAAAACGAAGATGCTGCATAATGCTTCCGGGAAATTTGAATCGAGTTTCCTTACGGTTGACATTCAGGAGAATAATTCGGTAATGCTAAAATCTCTTTCCGGAAGTAAACTGGGCATTTGGGTAGCGCATGGCGAAGGGCAATTCAGTTTCCCGTATGCTGAAGATCAGTATAACATTGCAGCAAAATATTCTTACAGCGCTTATCCGGGTAATCCCAACGGATCGATGTACGATGCCGCATGTCTTTACAGCAACGATGGACGTCATCTGGTAATGATGCCGCACCTTGAACGTTCGCTGTTGCCCTGGCAATGGCCACTCTACCCGGATGCACGCCAGGCAGATCAGCTTTCTCCATGGATCGAGGCGTTTGTAAATGCAAGGGAATGGATGAAGGGGAATAAATAAGGGCAATTATCGGATTATAATTTTATTCCGTTTAGGTTGTCAATTCTTTAATTAATATCTGCATCCTCATTTCATTTCCCACAATCCATACCTTGTCATTTATTTCAAACACCAGGTCAGATTCGGGATTTAAAATGCGTTCACCATTTCTCTCTATCCCAACCACCAGACCTTTCGATCGCTCACGAAGCTTTGATTCGCGTATGCTTATATTTACAAGCGGACAATTCGGGCCTAACGTAAAATGATGCAGGGATACCATTTGCTTATTAGCTTCCTTCTTTGATTCAGCAGCAGTAGAATTGAGGTGTGAGCTAAATTTTTCGAGTTGTTCATCGGTTCCAATTACAAAAAGTTTATCATTTGGATATAAATATTCAGCCCGGCTTGGAACATTTATTACAGAATCACCACGTTCAATTACAGCTATATTCACTCCAAACTCTTCGCGTATTTTCGATTCAAATAATGTTTTCCCGATGTAAGGTGATTTGGGATTTAATTCAAATGTGGTTATATGCGAATCCCATGGACTTAACATCCCTATGGTATCAGGCATTTCTGATTCGCGTTCATTATAATTTATTAAAAAACGCATCTCAATTTTCCCATAAAAAGCCTTTATCTTTTTTGACAAAATCGCCAGAATCAGAACTGAAACAACAACACCAGCCAGGGCTATCCATGGAGAGAATAAACGATCGAATAAAAATCCAATAAATAATACAGCTAATAAAACTCTGGACGAGAGCAAAACAAGTAAGGGTCCGCGTTGTGAAGTTTTTACCCACACATTGGCATATGCCTGCTTGTTAGTTCTGCGAAAGGCAAGTGCCCATAAAAAAGGAGACAAAATTATAAGTGATATGCCTGCGGTAATCAGCTGGCCCCATCGATAACCTGAAAAATAAGGCGCTATGTATTGTGTGCTCAATAAAATAATGGTGATAATGATTACTGAAAATAAAACTAAGTTAACAAAATAAAAACGTAGTATTCTTTTCCAGTCGCTGATTTCCGTTATATTTTGTGCTTCTACATTGTACCTGCTTAACGCCCTTTTCCATTTTTGTGGAAGGATTTTCTGAATTCGTTGATAAACAGGATCTGAAAACCTTATCATATAAGGCGTAGTAAATGTAGTGAGCACTGAAACTGCTACGGCCACAGGATATAAAAAACTACTGGTCACATTCAGTGTCACGCCCAGGGTTGCAATAATAAAAGAGAATTCGCCTATTTGCGAAAGACTCATGCCCGACTGAACTGCAATTTTGAGGGGCTGGCCGGCGGCTACTGCACCAATGGTTGCAAATAAAGGCTTGCCAAACAACAGAACAGCTGTGGCTGCAATAATTGGCAAAGTGTGTTGCATCAACATTCCGGGGTCTATTAACATACCTACCGAAACAAAGAAAATTGCACCAAAAAGGGTTTTTATTGATTTGGTGAGGTGTTCAATTTTTTCGGCTTTCGTTGTTTCAGCTAAAATAGAACCCATAATAAAAGCCCCGAGTGCCGGAGAAAACCCAAAATAAGTTGCCAGCACAACCATGAGGAAACACAGGGCCAGGGAAACAATCAGCAAGGTTTCCTCATTCATTAACGAACGAATCTTTTTTAGCAATGTTGGAAGGAAGAATATTCCGGAAACGAACCATAACACCAAAAAGAAAGCAAGCTTTAATACCGAAATAATCATTTCAGATCCTGAGAATGTTTTGCTTACAGCAACTGTTGAAAGCAATACCATAAGTAAAACAGCAACTAAATCTTCAATAACCAAAACCCCTGTAACAATACCGGCAAATTTTTGATTTTTTACACCCAATTCATCAAAAGCACGTATTATAATTGTAGTGGATGCAATAGCAAGAATGCCTCCCAGGAACAAACTGTTAATGCTGTTCCAGCCTAATATTCTACCCAAACTGTAGCCCACTAACATAGTGAGCGTAATTTCGGTCAGAGCTGTTACTATGGCAACACCGCCTACTTTTATTAGTTTTTTAAAACTGAATTCAAGCCCAAGTCCAAACAACAGGAAAATAACACCAATGTCGGCCCATATCCTGATACCTTCAATATCAACAATGGTGGGAAACATTTTAAAATTGGGGCCTACCAGGAATCCGGCAATAATGTACCCCAACACTACAGGCTGCTTTAACCATTTAAAAAGCAATGTAACAACAGCCGCTGCACCCAGGATTAGCGCCAGATCAACTATTAGTGCAGGGAGGTGTAACATATATTTTATTTATTTTGTTAGTTGAACTGAAGGAATTTCCCTTGATAGTAAACGCTTTCAGGTTTCTAAGATTCTTATAAAATGAAGAACTTAATATAAGATAAACTTTCTGAGAAATTCTCTAAATTCAAAAATACTACAATTAATTCAATTTTGAATCCGGATGGATTGAAAACGGAATAGAATGACGAATGTATTTCGGGTATACCGGGCTATCCACCTTCGCAAGTTTGGAAATTAGATTTGAGCTTATTCCGGAATCAGAGAATCTATACTTTTTTGTTAGGCAGGTGCGATTTATCAGCATGGAAGTTAATTTCACCCCATCTCTCTTTCGGAAAATTAATAATTATTTTTATTGTGCAAATCTGAGAGCAGCAGGCAAGCCGGAACAAAGATTTTCTATTTATTCCTAACTTTCCCTATCTCCACAATATTTTTAAACAGAACCTTTTTTTAACATTTACTCATGCACTAATTCTGATGGAATTAACCTGTTCAGGGTGAGTATTATAAGGAATTGTAAAGTAAAATGCACTTCCCTGTCCAACTTCACTCTCGATCCAGATAGTGCCTCCGAGCATTTCTACATAAGCTTTGGTAATTGACAATCCCAGGCCGGCTCCTTGTTTGGCTTGACTGTCAAAAATGTCTGCCTGAATAAATCGTTCAAAGATTGCTTCCTGTCTTTCTTTGACAACTCCAATACCTGAGTCTTTTACATAAAATTCAAGGTATTTTTCTTTTCTCACATACCCAAATTCTATAGTACCTTCGTTGGTATATTTTATAGCGTTTTTAACAAGATGCGTCAGGATTGCATATAATTTTTCCTTATCTGTTTGGATAATTGCATAAATAACAGGTAAATTACTTTTTAAAGTAAGTTTAATTCCCTTATTTTCAGCCTCTGGATTAAAGGATGTATTGATGTTTTTGACCTGTTCGTTAATATCAGTTTCTGAGAAATGAACTTTCATCTGACCTGATTCAATCTTCGATATATCTATTATATCGTTAATAATATTAAGCATACGATCACCACTTTTCTTGATAATGCGGACATACTCTTGTTGCTGCTCTCCCGAAAGATGCGGCTCTTTCAACAATTCAGCAAAACCCAGTATCCCATTCATTGGAGTTCTGATTTCATGACTCATGTTGGCAAGAAATGCCGATTTCAATCGGTCACTTTCTTCAGCTTTCTCTTTTGCCATAATTAATTCTTTCTCAGCATGCTTACGTTCAGTTATATCAACATGGGTTCCGACAACACGGATTGCTTTACCGTTTTCATTAAAAAGAACATTTGCTCTCGAAAGGATTTCAACCCATTGGCCGAGTTTGTGTTTCATCCTGAACTCTAACTCAAAATGAGTGTGTTTGCTGTCGATAACCTCATTTAATATTGCCATGGTCTTTTTTAAATCATCCGGTTCAGTGTGTCTTTCCCATTCTGAAAAATCATTTGCAATTTCGTTTTCTCCATAGCCAAGCATTTTCTTCCAACCAGGTGAGAAGTAAATCCCATTTGTTATTAAATCCCAATCATATAATCCATCCTTGGTAGCCTGCATGGCAATATCGTAGCGGAATTTGCTTTTTAAAATTTCATCCTGCGCTTTTTTATATTCAGTGATATTATTGTGTTGTATAATGACATTAGTTATTTTTTTGTTTCTGTCGAAGATGGGATATGCCCAATTATGATACCAAACTTTCTTTTTCTCTTTTACTTTTATGCTTTGAGATTCTGCTGCAGTGCCAATATCAAAGAATACTTCCCATTCCGAGGTCTTTCCTTCATTAAAAACACTTTCCAGGTGTGGGATAATTCCGCTCCTTTTCACTTCTTCATCATGGAATATGTTGTAAACGCTCCCTTCAATATCCTGAGCCTCAACACCAAATATTTCACTCAATTTAGGATTAATTCTCTCACACCATCCGTCACTATCAAGTATTTGGGTGCTTACGGATGATTGCATAAACATTTGTTCGAAAAAGTATTTCTGCCTGGTTAATTCTTCTTCAGCCCTCTTGTGCCTGGTGATGTCAACAGAGACTCCGAACGTACCCAAGATTTTTGCATCTTTGCCGCGTAAGGGTAGTTTGGTCGAAGCAACCCATGTATCCGGCTTTCCGATCCATGTTTCCTTTTCTTCCTTAATAAGTGTCTGCCCTGTACGCATTATTTCCTGTTCATCGTTAAATGCCTGTTGAGCATGTTCGTACATAAAAAAATCATAATCGGTTTTGCCGACGGCTTCAGCGGGATCACTTAACCCGAATGAATGTGCTTGCGCATTGCTGATCCTGATGAACCTGCTTTCAGCATCTTTAAAATAAATATGATCAGGTATGTTTTCCATCAGGGAATGCATCAGGTATTGTTCATATTTCAAGGCTTCTTCTGCAATCTTACGATCGCTAATGTCAGTTCCTACACCCATAATATATTTCTGGCCGTGAACTTCCATTCTGACACCTGTAAGTATGAAGGGCATTGTGGAACCATCTTTCTTAAATAAGGAAGTTTCGATGCTTGCCTGGCCATTCTCCATAACTTCCCTCATCGCTTCAATTACAGTTTCTTTTATTTCCTGATTAGGCCAGGCTTCTACCTGGAATCCTTTCAGCTCTTCAGCATCAAATCCCAGCAGTGTTTCATGATTTTTGTTCCATCGAACCAAACGCATGTCAGGGTATGTGTAAAGATAGAAAATGCCCGGGAGGCTGTCTAATAGTGACTTTGAGAATAATTGTTCCTGAAGCAAATCTTCCTCTGCCCGTTTGCGTTCGGTGATATCACGTACAATCAATTGTACAGCTGGGGTATTTTCAAGCCTGATATGCATTGCTTTAACTTCAACATCAACCTGGGAGCCATCAAGACGTAAGAATTTTTCTTCAGTAAGAGGTAAAACAACCCCTTCGGTTATCACTTTTTTCATCTGATCAATAACTAAATCGCGGCAGTCAGGATGTACAAATTGTATAAATGATTTCCCGATTAATTCTGATGTTTCAGATGCAGCCATCAGACGGAGACATTCTTTATTAGTATATACTATTTCTCCTTTTGCATGAATAATAATTGCATCGGGTGAATTTTCAACTAACTCGCGGTATTTTTTCTCACTTTCTTCTGATTTTATTCTTTCTGAAGTGTATTGTTTATGAACAAAGTTTATAATCAGGTATATAAAGTAAGAAACGTAAAAAAGTGTAAATAATGAATCTATCCAACGTTCGGTCTCTGATTGAAAGTTTACTATCAAATCAGGTCTGTTGAATTGGATAAGGTAGATTGAGGTATTTAAAGCTAAGAACAGAAAGAGTACATATTTTTTTAATTTTCCGGGAAAAACAATTAATCCGAGAATTAGAATTATAAATCCAGGCATTGTATTTGAACCGTTGATACCACCATTAAATATCCAAATTATTGAAATACCTATCATTGAAACTACAATAGAAGGCATAATAAATGGGTTAATTACCTTTTTAAACCTAGCAAAATAATAAAGAATCGATAATAAAACCGATAAAATAAAAGGAATAGTTACGGCAGTTACTGAAGTAATTAGGATTAAATTTGTAATGGAACCAACAACACTTGTCAGTAACCCAATTATAATAGACGATAAGAACAGCCGATTTTCTAACGATAAATCTTCGTCCTCTGCGAAAATATACTTTATAACTTTTTTAATACTCATGGGTTCTGTTTGGTTTTAACAACTCCAACCGGAAAAAGTAAAATTAATTCTACAGAATCAGGAAGGAGAATGACTAATAATTGGTATTACTTTAAAAGAGCGTTGAATTCTGATTTGTTAATTCCACACCAGTAAGTTTCATTTACATATTCCTTTTTGCATAATTCTTTTTGTCTTGTACCCTTTAATAAATCGGGTGTTTAGTTATTTTAGCTGACTTATTGTTTTTACTATCAACTAAATAATAGTATTGGGCAAAATAAATTAATTGTAATTCGATCAATATTACTCATCTCATAAATTGCTTTTGAATTATCTGCTTTAATGAAGAAATATTTATCGGTTTTGAGATATAATGGTTGCACCCGGCCTCAATTGCCTTTTCACTATCATCCCTTAATTCAGATGCTGATTGTGCAATTATGAATACATCTGGATTGAATTGCCTTATTTGTCTGGTCGCTTCATATCCATCTATTCCTGGCATTTTAATATCCATCATAACCAAATCGATGTCCGGATTATTCCGGCAGGTTTCAATGGCGTCAATACCTGTTTTCACCTTTAATACTTCTTTGCTGAATACTTTCACTACCATCGAAATAAGCATTTCGGATGTTTCATCATCTTCAACTATTAATATTTTAAGGCTTTTACCCTGTTTTTTTTCTTGTTTTTTAGCAGCAATAAGCGGCGGCTCTAAATGATTAAAAGGGTTGGGAAGCGAAAAGTAAAAAACAGATCCCTTGCCTTCTTCACTTTTTAACCAAATGTTACCTCCATGTTTTTCCACAAATTCCTTGCAGAGTAATAAGCCTAGCCCTGTGCTTGGTTCACCTTCCGTGCCACTTCTATTTACCTGAACATCCAGACGGAATAGATTGGCCATCATTTTCTTGCTTATTCCTATCCCTGTATCCTTAATTGATATTTCAATACCGTTAGTACTGGCATTTTTAGCTGAAATGATAATCTTGCCACCCCTGGCTGTAAATTTCACTGCATTTGAAACGAGGTTACGTATTACAGTTTGAATCATGTTATTGTCAGCAAAAATTGTTAAAATCGCCGGGATATTGCAAATAATTTCAATTTCCTTGTTTCTTGCTGGTTCTGATACCATTATTATGCATTCATCAATAATTTGCCTTAATTGAGTTTCATTCGGATTAAAAGGTATTAGCCCTTGCTGCATCCTTGACCATTGAAGCAGGTTCTCGAGCAGCCGAAAAAGATTAATGGCTGAATTATTCATGCTTACAGCAATTTTTTGTAATTCATCCATCGTCAATACCGGTAATTCTTCAGCCATAATATGCGTTAGCCCGAGGAAGCTGTTAAAAGGGCTTCGTAAGTCATGAGCAATGATCGAAAAGAATTTATCCTTTTCAGTAACGATTTTTGTCAGTTCTTCATTTTTAAGTTTAATTTCTTCTTCTGCCCATTTACGTTCGGTAATATCACGCATGATTCCTTCATGAAAAAGTATATTGCCGTTTTCATCGAGATTATACCATCCATGATCTTCGACCCAAATTGGAGAACCGTCTTTCTTTTTCAACCTATAGACTCCGGTTTCTTCCAACTTCTCCTGCAATACGAGGCTTTCGCGGTCGGCAGGCTCAAAATAAAGTTGTTTCTTTATATCAATTGCCATCAGTTCATCCTTACTTGAGTAGCCCAGTAGTTTCACCAATGCCGGGTTAGCATCAACAAATTTTCCTTCATGCGTACTTTTATAAACGCCATCAGGTAACCTTAATACAAGATTCCGGTAAAGGGCTTCACTCTCCTGCAAAGCTAGTTCTGCATGCTTACGTTCGGTTACATCCCTCATGATTCCTTCATGAAAGAGGGTATGCGCTTTTTCGTCGAAATTTAACCAACCATGGTCTTCTACCCAAATCTCGGAGCCATCTTTCTTTTTCATCCGGTAAACACCGATTTTTTCAAGCTTTTCCTGTAATTCCACGCTTTCGCGGTCGGATTCTTCAAAGTACAACTGTGTTTTTATATCAATGGCCATGAGTTCCTCTTTACTAGCATATCCCAGCATCTTAACCATGGCCGGATTTACATCCACGAATTTACCGCTATGCGTGCTTTTATATACGCCGTCAGGTAATTTTTCAACCAGGTTCCTGTAAAGTTCCTCGCTTTCCTGTAATGCTAACTCAGCTTTCTTCCGTTCGGTAATGTCACGTCCGATGCCGACCAAACCTATAATCTGGTTGTTCTTATCGCGCAAAGGGAGCTTACAGGAAAGCAGCCAGCGCAGATGTCCATTTGCGTCAAAAATATGTTCTTCAGTATTAATTTCCGGTACCCCGCTTTGCAACACCATTTGATCATTTTCAATAAATCTTTCGGCGAGTTCTTTCGGATAAAAACCAAAATCATCCTTACCAACAACATCAGCTTCGGAATTTGCTCCGAGTAATTCTACTTCTGCGCGGTTAGCCAGAGTTTTACGGCCAGATAAGTCCTTGGAATAAATGAAATCAGGAATATTATCTATCAGAGTGCGTAGCAGAACATGTTCGTTTAATAGCTTTTCTTCGGCATGCTTGCGTTCTGTAATATCAATAATTAATCCTTCCAGAGCTTCTATTTCTCCGGCTTCATTGTAAATAGGGATTCCCTGCTCCCAGACCCATTTTTCCCTGTTATCGGCTGTATGGATTCTATATTCTTCATAAACATGTTCATGAAACTCTACAGCTCTTTCCCAAGCCATCCAGAGATGTTCCCGATATTCGGGAAGGATCATTTGGTTAAAAGAAATGTCCCTGTTATGAAGTAAAGCCTCTTTCTCATAGCCTGTCAGGCTTAAACAACCATCGGATACAAACTCCATGGTCCAGTCGCGGTCAAAAAGGCAACGGTATGCCAAACCCGGAAGATTGGATAGCAATACTGATTTGCTGCGCTCACTTTCCCGGAGTGCTTTTTCGATCTTGCTTTTTGCCGAAATATCCGAAATTACCAACACTACGCCCCTGATAGTCCCTTGTTTGTTTTTTATCGGAGCCACTTTGCCGGCGATCAGGTATTTGGTACCTTCTTTTGCAAAAAGGACAGATGAGTTTACACCAGTACTTATTTTGTCATTTTTCAATACCTTTTTAACTGCAGCGATTATAGGATTTCCAACTTCAGAAGAAATAAGATTGAGCACATCTACAAATGGTTTTCCCACAGCATCGGCTTTTTCACAGCCACAAAGGTTTTCAGCAATTGAGTTTATGTTTTGTATTAGTCCCTTATTATCAATAGAAATCACACCATCACCAATTGAATTCAGCATGATCTCAAGATTTTCTTCACTATCTTTTAACAAGGATTTTGATTTCTCCAGATCAGTAATGTGGATTTTTAGCTGCAAATTGTTATAGGCTTTTTCAGAAAGTTCGCTCGCAAATGCAGTAAGCATTTTCGAGACTTTTATAAACTGTTCAGCAGACATAAGTGGAACTTCATGAAGTGCTTCACGAAAATCTGCCCTTTCTACACCAATTTCGTCAGCATATTTCAAAATATGCTCTTCATCCAGCTCGTTATTTCGCATCGGCCCTATCAACCAGTTAGCTATGTGCTTGCCTCCGACATGAATACTGGTTCCGGCTTCCCATAAGCCTGTGCTTAAACAAGTATGTATAGCCGATCCTGAATTATTGATGCTGTCAAACCTTGCATCGGATAGTAAACAGTTGGCAAGCCCTTTTTCGGTTTTGCTGATAATATCCTTACACAACCTACAGAAATTGCTTGGGCTGGTGATGGGTGTTCCATCAGGATTTGTAATTATAGAAGCAACACCGGTAGCATCCGAAAATAAATCCTGCATCCGTTGAATATCCTCAAGGTCGAGAAAATCACATAACCGGATGCTTTCAGTAGCAACCGTTTTCGAATTTCCGTAATTTGATTTACTATTCATGCTCCGGTTTTCTTAAAGTGATTTAGTTTTCATGCAATTCAGGATGTGAATTTTAAATGTTTCGGATACCCTAAACACACCATGCTTTATTTTCAATTGCTGGTTCATATAAAATAAAAGGGTAGGATCTGCTTTTTATTTGGTATTTACAGGTTAACCCTTTGCATGTTAACTGCCAGTTTCGGACATTGAGCATCGCACGTAGTCAAATCATAATCAGGGTTGTAAAGGCTGGTATGAGTAGTTGCCTTGCTTTTCAGGGCTATAAATACTGGATTAAATTTAGTTAAAAGCCTTTTAAATCAGTATTTCAGTCTTTTCATCATCAAATTAATAAGGTATGTTCCGGATTAGACTTTTATACATTACTTTATCAACCACGAGATCATTTGTAATACTATTTTTTAAAATCAGGTTCATAGCCTCATGCAATAGAACCATAAACTATTGGACTTCCCCTTTTGCGTTCTTATATTATAACGTTATCCGGGTTGATTTCTGCATTCAATAAATACTAAAATCTTTACTTGTATCAAGCAAGGAAGATACAAATTTTAAGACCTGAATTTCAGGTAGAGCTTTTTAATGTTTTTATGGCCTTGTTTTATTTTATTAACCCATTCGCTTTGAATATTGTACATAGAAATCCAGAACCTTTAGAGATAAATATAATGTTTCATCCCGTTTTATGCATAAAACCATCAAAATGATCCCAGTATAGTATGCATACCCATTTGTTCTTATCTTTGCACCTTTATTTTTATAAGAATGAGTATACATATTGAAGCAAAACAAAACGAAATAGCTGATTTTGTGCTACTTCCGGGAGATCCGTTACGGGCAAAACACATTGCCGAAAATTTACTTACCGATGCGGTTTGTTATAATAATGTTCGTGGCATGCTTGGATACACCGGGTTTTATCAGGGAAAACGTGTTTCAGTCCAGGGTACCGGTATGGGACTGCCATCGTTAATGATATATGCCAGCGAACTTATCAATGATTATAATGTGAAAACTCTCGTAAGGGTTGGAACGTGTGGAGGGTTGATTGATGAAGTTAAATTGCGTGATGTAATACTTGCTATCAGCGCTTCAACCGATTCGGCAGCTGTTTCGAGGCATTTCCATGGAATGACATATGCTCCGACGGCCAGTTTCAGATTGACTCAACTCGCATCGGTTAATGCATTAAAAATGAATATGCCTTTAAAGGCCGGAAATATTCTTTCTTCTGATTTATTTTATCATTTTCCTGAAGAAGGCGATGCCTATGAACTTTGGCGCAGTTTTGGTGTGCTTGCTGTTGAAATGGAGTCAGCCGGGCTTTATATGCTTGCTTCCCGAGCCGGGATTGAAGCAATTTCATTACTCACAGTCAGCGATCACCTGCTTACCGGTGAACATGTGAGTGCCGATGAACGGCAGACAAATTTTACTAATATGTCAAAACTGGCGCTCTCTTTGGTCCAGTAAACTAATTTACGATTTCGGACTACGATTTCGGATCAAAGATTCCGACATTCGACATCCGATAAGCAACATTCGAAATCCAATGTCCTGGTTTATCCTTTTTATTGCAGGTTTATTCGAAGTGGTATGGGCTGTTGGCATCAAATACACCCTGGGTTGGACACGACTTTGGCCAGCTATAATTACCATTTTTGCCATGGCTGCATCATTTTACCTGCTTTCGCTGGCATTGAAACACATTCCGATGGGAACTGCATATGCCGTATGGACAGGTGTTGGGACAATCGGAACAGTTATTTATGGCATTATTTATTTTAAAGAACCAACTGATATTCTTCGAATCATGTGTATCTTGCTCATTATTTGTGGTATTGTCGGGTTGAGAATCCTTGCCGGTTAAGATATCCGGTAATAGATTAAATATTAAATTGAAAAGGTAAGAACGGGTATGCAGAAAACAATTTTTATTACTGGAGCTACAAGCGGTTTTGGAAAAGCTTGTGCACATGCATTTGCAAAAGACAATCATCGGTTAATTCTTACTGGTCGCAGAGAGGGTCGGTTAACGGTTGAAGCCGAACTTCTCCTTGCAAAATATAACGTTGAAGTTTTAACTTTAAATTTTGATGTCCGTAATCGTGAAGCAGTGAAACTGGCAATTGAAGGATTGCCGGCCGGATGGCGGGATATCGATATTCTGATAAACAATGCAGGACTTGCAGCAGGGAGTGACCCGATTCAGGACGGCAATATGGATGACTGGGATGTAATGATTGATACCAATATTAAAGGATTACTTTATGTTACCAAAAACGTTTTCCCGCTTTTATTGAAAAGCAAATGCCCTCATATAGTAAATCTTGGATCTATTGCCGGCAAAGAGGTTTATGCCAAAGGAAATGTTTATTGTGCTACTAAATTTGCTGTTGATGCCCTTACCCGAGGGATGAGGATCGATATGCTCAGTCACGGTATTAAAGTATCGCAGGTAGCCCCGGGAGCAGCTGAAACAGAATTCTCTCTGGTGAGATTTAAGGGTGATGAGGAATTAGCCACTAATGCCTATAAGGGATTCACTCCTCTCTATGCTGAAGATATAGCTGCTGCGGTAATCTGGATTACCGGTCTGCCTGCACATGTCAACATTAATGATTTAATAATCATGCCTACAGCACAGGCAAGTCCGGGGTATTTTCATAAGGACCTGTGAGCCTGATATAAAAATTAATAATTGGATCTGATCAGCCTTTTTTGTGGTATCTGCATTGTTAATAAATTCCTGACTATAATAACTATCTCATATGTAATTATATAATTATCTTTACATCCAATCGTTAATATAATAGAACCTAATGGGAGACGTTACACGTTTATTTGATATCCTGCCACATTATGTAAAATCATTTCAGCCCAAGGATGATGTGCTTGCAGGTAAGGAAAATGGTACATGGATCAAATACTCAATTAACGATTATGTTTCTCATGCAGATAATATAAGTTATGGGTTGCTCAAATTGGGCATAAAGCCTGGTGACAATATCGCAACCATTTCGGGGAGTCGTCCGGAATGGAATCTAGTTGATATGGGCATTCAGCAGACAGGAGCAATACATGTTCCGATCTATCCGACCATCAGCGAAGACGATTATAAATTTATCCTGGAACATGCCGAAGTTAAAGTGATTTTTGTCACCGGACGGGACATCTATCGCAAAATAGTACACCTCGTTGGTGAATTGAAGGGCTTGGTTGCGGTTTATGCATTTAAGGAAACCGAAGGAGTAAAGCACCTTAACGATCTTATTTTATTGGGCAAAGAAAATGCTCAACCTTTTCGTATCAATGAAATAAAAGATTCTATTAAGCCAACAGACCTGGCAACAATAATTTATACATCCGGTACCACCGGAAATCCGAAAGGTGTTATGCTTACGCATAACAACATTATTTCCAATTTTAAAGCGGTACAGGATATTCCTCCTATAGGCGAAGAGGGAAGGGCTCTCAGTTATCTGCCTCTTTGCCATATTTATGAGCGTATGCTTGTTTACCTTTACCAGTATCTTGGTATATCGGTATATTATGCCGAAAATCCTGCTACCGTGGGTGATAATCTACGGGAAATAAAGCCTGACATTCTCAGTACAGTTCCCCGCCTGCTCGAAAAAGTTTACGATAAGATTATTAATTCAGGGCGTAAACTGACAGGAATAAAAAAGATGATCTTCTTCTGGGCAGTAAACGTCGGCATGCATTACGAACTTAATGGCGGGAGAGGACCCTATTTTGCTTTGAAACTGAAAATTGCCCGTAAACTTGTATTCAGTAAATGGCAGGAAGCACTTGGCGGAAAACTTAAAGTGATTGTGAGCGGAGGAGCCGCTTTACAACCCAGGCTGGCACATATCTTCTGGGCCGCCGGAATCCCGGTACTCGAAGGTTACGGTCTGACAGAAACTTCGCCGGTTATTGCTGTAAATAATTTTGAAAAAAATGGCGTGAAATTCGGAACGGTTGGGCCGATAGTAAAGAATACAACTGTAAAAATTGATGATGATCATGAGATATTGTGCAAAGGACCGGGATTGATGCTTGGATATTATAAAGAACCCCAGCTAACTTCGCTGGTGATCGACAAGGAAGGTTGGTTTCATACCGGAGACCTTGGAAAGATGGAACCAGAGGGACAACTTAAAATTACCGGCCGTAAAAAGGAAATATTTAAAACCTCATTTGGGAAATATGTAAGTCCCGAAATGGTGGAGAACCGGATGAAGGAATCAGAATTTATTGATGCAATAATGGTAGTTGGTGAAAACCAGAAATTTGCAGCGGCTATTGTTGTCCCCGATTTTAACCACCTGCGGTCATGGTGTCAGATTAAGGAAATCCCGTATACTTCAAATACCGAAATGATCGCATTTGAACGTATCCGAAAACGATTTCAGAAAGAAATACATAAATATAACCGGCATCTGGGTGCAGCTGAACAAATTAAAGCATTTGAATTACTTAATACTGAATGGACTGTTGATTCGGGAGAACTTACAGCAACACTCAAGCTTCGCAGAACATTAGTTAATGAAAGATACAAACCTGTAATAGATCGACTTTACAACAAACAGGACGAATAACAGCAGACCGGGAAAGTTCAGGCCTGAAATAGTATTTTTTTTACTCAAATAAGGATTCGAGTAAGCGATTTTAGTGTCGACATCGATAACAGGATTTGCATTTGGGAAGTACTAAACTATTATTTCAAAATGTGGATTAGGTATATTAATGCTATATTTATCTCATACTAACCTAAGTTGGACAGATGAACGGAGTAACCCGCATTTTCGATCTGCTTCAATTGAATGACAATCTCTACAAAGCCGGGGCTCCTGTATTATTCGGGAAGAAAAACGGGCAGGTTTTCAGCGTTGACAGTCAGACCTATCATTGCAACAGCTATATACTTGCTCATGCATTACTGGCATCCGGAATTAACAAGGGCGACAGGATAGCCACGATAATCAACAACCGACCTGAATGGAGCTATTTCGATATGGCCATCAGCCTGATTGGTGCGGTACAGGTACCTGTGTATCCTACGATCAGTGAAGACCACATCAGGTTTATTTTTAATGATGCTTCTGTTTCGGGGCTTATTGTAAACGATGCACTGCTTTGGGATAGAATTAAAAATGTTATTAATGAGATTCTTACTATAAAAGTTGTAATTTCAATTGATGTAGTCAGCGGAGTGCAAAGTACTTATAATCTTATAAAAAAGTATGAGCCTTTTTATCCTGAAATTAAGGTTATTGATATTGCTCAGGAAATTAAACCGGATGATCTTTTTTCAATCATTTATACTTCTGGCACTACCGGCAGGCCAAAAGGGGTTATGCTTTCGCATTTTAACCTGGTGAGTAATTTTAAATCGCTGACCGAAATTTTGAAACAGCAGCCAGCTAAAAAAGCTGTAAGCATGCTGCCGTTGTGCCATATATATGAAAGGATCCTAAATTATACCTACCAGAATTCAGGAACCTCCATCTGGTATATTGATGGATTCGATAACATACGTGAAGGCCTGGCTGAAGCTCAGCCTGATATCTTTTGCGCAGTTCCAAGGCTCATTGAAAAACTGTATGATGCCATTCTTGCCAAAGGACGTGATTTTAAAGGGATTAAAAGATTTCTCTTTTACAGGGCGATTGCAATTGGTCAACAATATGAACCCGACCAGGAGTTTCCATTATTTTATTCCTTACAACTTGCTTTGTTACGTAAACTGGTTTTTAAAAAATGGCACAAAGCCCTGGGTGGTAATCTTGTTACGATAGTTTCAGGTGGAGCCAGTCTTAATCCTAAGATTGCCCGTATATTCTGGGCTGCAGGATTTAAAATAATGGAAGGATATGGCCTGACCGAAACATCACCTGTACTAGCGGTCAGCAATTTCCTGAAGGGTGGAGTCCGAACCGGAACCGTAGGTCCTGTGCTGTCAGGCGTTGAAATCAAATTTGCGGCTGACGGCGAAATCCTGGTTCACGGGCCGAATGTTATGCTGGGCTATTATAAGCGCCCTGATCGTACGGCCGAAGTAATTGATTCTGAAGGATGGTTTCATACAGGCGATATTGGTCAATTGGTTGAGAACAAATACCTGCAGATTACCGATAGGAAAAAGGAAATGTTTAAAACCTCAGGAGGTAAGTATATTGCTCCACAGGTTCTTGAAAACCGTTTCAAGGAGTCTGCCTTTATTGAACATGTGCTTGTGATAGGTGAGAACTGTAAACATCCGTCAGCCATTATCATACCTGCATTTGAATATCTGAAAAATTGGTGCAGGGTGAAAGAAATCCCTTATTCAACAGACCAGGATATTATCCGCCATTCCAGAGTGATCCATCGTATTGAAGAAGAAATTTACCTGATCAACCAGCATTTCGGGCATCATGAGCAAATAAAAAAATGGGAACTTGTTTCTGACAAATGGAGTGCTGATTCAGGTGAATTGTCTCCTACCTTAAAACTGCGACGTAAATTTCTGATCGAAAAATATGCAAAACTCATTGAGAAAATGTATGAAAAACCGTGAGAGATTTCATAGTTTACCCTTACTCTCAATGAACATTGGGATTTGCCATTTTAGTATAGAATCAGATATTCATTGCCAGGAGAAATAATCAACAGATCTAAAATTTTCTCCATCCGTCATCCACGGGAAACGCAAATCCTAAAACCGGATTAGAATAATGGTCTCATTGTCCGGTTCACTATGTTCCTTTTTTTTAGTGCAGTATTTTAAACACAAGTTCCCTGAGTAATTCGCCCTGATCCGTTGAGTAATTTTCAATGCCCAATGCACGCACATTACACTCGCGAAGCCAACCTATAATTTCCTGTACTTTCTTAGCATCATAATTGTGGTATGCATCGAAATAATCATTTTTATTAAAGTTGGTAAGTTTGGTTTTATTCAGGATTGAAGCCTCTGATTTGTCAGGTAGTGAGTGAATCAGTAATACCTTGCTAAAAAATGAGAACAGCATGGGTATAGTCTTGAAAAGTGAATTATCAGCCGGATTTAGTGCAAAATGATGGGCTATCCGGTTGGCTTTGAGAATATCCTTTCTGGCGAGCGCTTTTTGAAATTCAAAAATATTATAGTCTTTACTTATTCCAATATACAATTCAATAACGTCCTCTGTAATGACTTTGTTTTTAGGAAGGTTGATATATAATTTACTTAATTCATTATTAACTTTTTCGAGGTTTGTTCCCAGGTATTCAACCAACATATTAGCGGCCTTGTCCGAAATGGAATGGCCACTATTTTTTACCTGAGTCGAAATCCAGACAGGCATCTCATTTTCATATTTTTTTTTCGATTCAATCGCGATCGACTTCTCAGAACCGACAATAGCCTTAAGCAATTTTGCCGGTGGGGTTTTGTATTTATAGCAGATTACGAGAATGGTTGATTGTTGTGGATACTTAATATAGGAAAGTAATGGGCCCAGGTTTTCATCTTTCTTCAGATCCATATCCTGGGCTTCGCGTAAAACAACAAGCTGCGTCTCTCCAATCATCGGGAACTGCTTGCTGCAGTTTACGACAGTGGCAGCTGATGAATCGCGGCCATACAACAAATACAAATTAAATTCTTTTTCAGTTTCGCTCAAAACATGTTCAGTGAGATAGTCAGATAGTTCATCGATATAATAGGGCTCTTCACCATAGAAAAGGTAAATATTGACATAGGATTTCTTCTGAAAATCCTTAACTAACTGAAAATAGGTTGATGTCATTATTCAGGATACATTTTGATGCAGTGAAGCAGAGATTAGAATTTCAGATGTTTAACGGTAACACGCTTTTCAATAAGTTGTTGCAGTGATTCAATACCTATCATTACATGTTGTTCCATGTAGTTTTCAGTAACAATTTTATCACTTTGCTCTGTCTTAACCCCGCTTGATATCATAGGTTGGTCCGATACCAGCAGCAACGCTCCCGTGGAAATAGAATTGGCAAAACCAACAATAAATATGGTTGCAGTTTCAAGATCAATAGCCATTGCTCTTGATTTCTGCAGGTAAAGCTTAAACTCTTCGTCGTGTTCCCAAACCCTGCGATTGGTAGTATACACGGTGCCGGTATAATAATCGAGCCCCATATCACGGATCGTGGTAGAAATTGCCTTTTGCAGGTTAAATGCCGGGAGAGCCGGTATTTCAGGAGGAAAGTAGTCGTCGGACGTACCGTCACCTCTTATAGCGGCAATAGGTAGTATATAGTCGCCCAAAGCATTGATATGTTTCAGCCCCCCACATTTCCCCAGAAACAGGCATGCTACAGGATTAATAGCACTAATCAGGTCCATAACAGTAGCAGCATTGGCGCTTCCCATACCAAACCTGATCATTGTAATATTCCCGGAAGTAGCACTGGGCATCGAGCGGTCACGTCCCTTTATTTCTACATTATTAAGACGTGCAAATGTTTCGAGATAAGCTCCGAAATTGACTAAAAGAATATATTCACCAAAATCTTCAATTGCAGTTCCTGTATAACGAGGCAACCAGTTCTCAACTATTTCTTTCTTTGTTTTCATGATGCAGAATTGACGATAAATTAGTATTGATGGCAAATTTAGAATTTTTAAGCCATCTTTGTAGTGATTTTTGTCTGGATTTTTCCAAAACAGTTAAAATAGGAGATAATTCAATATTATCGGGCACAGTCTAATGCCGGAATTGTAAAATTAAGACTATGGTGGTTCAGAGAACAGCAGAAAACACAAATGGACATGATCAGAGCCATTTGGGTGGCCGTATTTCTTAGCATGGTTTTACTGTCAAAATACTGAAAGACAAAGAAATATGCAGATGCTTTACATGGTTCAAAATTATCAGGGATGCAGCAATTAAACTTTCCTCATTTTGATTTCAAAATACGGAATTTCAATAACCGGGAAAAAATTTTTGACCCGGTACGTCGTAAATATGTAATGCTTACGCCCGAAGAATGGGTTCGTCAACATTTAATACTATATCTGACAGGTATAAAAGGATACCCCTTATCAATTATCGGGGTGGAGAGACAGCTGATGCTTAATAAACTTCCTAAACGTTTCGACCTGGTTGTTTATTCGCGTAATGCAAATCCACTTCTATTGGTCGAATGCAAAGCTCCTGGTATTGAAATTACTGAAAAAACATTTGATCAGGCTGCCAGGTATAATATTCTCCTTAAAGCTGAATACTTCCTTATAACGAATGGCCTTGAGCATTATACCTGCCGTATCGATTACGTGCACAAACAATACATATTTATTCAGGAAATCCCTGATTTCGGTCAGGTGTCCGGGTTGGTCGCGGATAAATAAATCAGCAAAGAAACTTTACAATATTAACCTGATATTTGGTTATCGGGCATAAAAAAAGTCGGCAAAACCGACTTTTTCAATAAAAGTTTTTTTGTTACTGGCATTTTAAAACCGTTTTCATCTGATAGTTGGCAGATTGAACAAAAGTACCATATGACGATTTTTTATAATTCTCACATGCATTTTGGGTATCTTGTTTGCCTTCATAAGCCTTTGCAATTTCGTAATAGAAACGGGCCAGTTTAAGATTGTTTTGAACTTCTAAAGTTAGTCCGGTATTAGCAGCTTCAATTGCTTCATCATGTTTTTTCAGGTTATTGTAGGATACAGCAAGCAGGTAGTATACTTCCTTGTTGGTGGTGTCGTAGGCAAGTGAGCTTTTGAGCTTTTCAGCTACTTCAGAGTATGACTTTTTCTTGAATGCATCAGCGCCTTCCTGGTATAAACTTGAAGAAACCGCATTTCTTGCTGCCTGGACAGTAACAGTATCATTTGATTTTGTGGCCGATGCAATAGCCAGATCCATGTTTTCCTGCATTTTTACATTCTCACCTTTTTTCTTGTAAGCCAAGCCATTAGCATAATTGGCCTTGCTGTATTCAGGATCTAACTTCAGTGCTTTGTCGAAATAAGCTATTGCATCGTCATATTTAAGTGCTTTAAGCAGGTTATTCCCTTTGTTGGCATAGAGTTTCACCAGCATCGATTCTGATTTTTCTTTGATATTGTCATCTGAATATGTAATAGCCAAATCGCGGCTTTTTTCGTAGGCGGGAATTGATAAATCATATTTCTTAGCCTTAATTAAATCGTTTCCGACATTAAATTGCCAGGCAGGTAACACGGTGCCAACTTTCATTTTAAGTGTGTCACCTTCACTGCCAAGTGCAGTGCACATTTTTAACACATCCTGCATTTTGACAATAGCACCTGTTATATTGGTTTTTGAAAGTTCAAGTGCAGAATTAAAAGCATTACCAGCATCTTCCTTGGTTTGTGCATGCAAATTATTAACTGATAAGGTTGTGAAAATGGTTATGGCAAAAGCCATGATCAGAGTCTTCTTCATCGATTTAAAAGGATTAATTAATGATTAAAGCAATAAAACTACCTGCAAATATACATATTTATGTATTTGTAACAAGTCTTCTTATCTGCCTAAATACCAATAACCGTTCCAAATATTAGGGGGAAGGGAGTTTTAAAAATTGTTAAAAATTTGTAAATTGACCGATTACATATATTAACTGAACTTTTAATCATGAATTTATAGCCTGAATTCCTGAATCTCAAGTTTTAATTTGGGAAAAAGGACAAAAATTTTTCATATAGAATTCCCGGACATTTAGTCACTAAAATTTGAAATTATAAGGTTCCCTTCAGGTAAATTTAGATAATCCACAAAGGAATTATTGAAAAATGTTATACATTTGCACATGTGTGAAAAGTCGTAAAGATTCATATCCGTTGATTTTTAAATGCTTGATATTCTGATCATAATAAAAAACTGAAAATTCAATGAAAAGTAGTATAGTAAAGGTTGTGCTTGCTCTGGTTATCATAATTTTAGGATACCTTATCTTCAGTAGTATTAATAAGCCTGTAAAATTCGAAAACAAGCTTCAGACCAGGGGAGATGTTATTGTTGGCAAACTAAAGGATATTCGAACGGCACAAATCCTTTTCCGTAATCAGTACGGGCACTATACCGCTAGTTTCGATTCCCTGAAAGTTTTTGTAAAAAACGGGAAAATCCCGGAAGTGAAGATGATACCTGACCCCAACGATACTACTTTCACACGTACCATATCCGACACAATCGGTTATATTAACATCTTTGATTCTATTTTTGCCAAGAAGAATTATCCTCTCGAGAAACTTAACGAAATACCTTTCTCTAAGGGTGATCTGTTTTCGATTTTGGCAGGTAAAATCAATAAAGGTGGAGTTGACGTAGCTGTATTCGAAGTTTCAGCCCGAATAGAAACATATACCAAAGATCTTGACAAACAGTTGGTAATTAACAGGGTCAAAGAACTCGACGATAAATCAAAATTCCCTGGTCTTAAAGTTGGTTCTATGACAGAGGCTTCTATAGACGGGAATTGGGAATAATAAAATATATATCCCTTGGAATGTATTCTTAATCAGGTTGATCCTCAGTTTGAAACTACTCAGGGATTAAATTACAGGCTATCCGTTCTGCTAAGTCAGGATGGATTTTCATTTCTGGTCTCCCATATTAGTTCGCTGAAAATCCTGAAACTCGCTTCCTACAAGCTGGCTCATGCTGATTCTCTACACGGAGACACCGGAGGATGGCCTTCGAAGGCTAATGAGTATTTTGATCAGCTGAAAAAAGTTGATTTTACCTGGAATACCTATAAGCAGGTTGATGTTGCTATTGCATCCTGCAAAGTTTCCACAGTACCATCAGGCTTTTTTGACAAAGCTTATGCCATGAATATTATGTCGGCGGCACATCCTATATCCCCGGCAGAAGAGATATTAACCGAGTCAGTTTTTGATCTTGGACCAGTTATAGGCATGCTTGTGCCTGCTTATATAAAGGAAAACTGTAAGACACTATTCGTTAACCCGGATTTTCGGAGCGCGCCTGCTGTTTTTGTTAAAGGCGTAATGCGTAAACATGCAAACTTAATAGCTCGCCAGGTATTCTTAAATATTCATTCCGGTTATTTTGAGATAACTGTGATACAAGGATCACGATTGCTTTATCTGAATTCTTTCAGGTACACATCTCCTTCTGACGTGTTGTATTATGTGATTTTTGTACTCGAACAGCTCGGATTCGTTCCTTCGGAGGAAAAGGTTACCCTTATGGGAGAAAATTCCGGAAATGAAATCATATTCAACCAATTGAAAATGTATTGCGCTACACTATCTTATGCTGAGAGAAGGGAAGGATTTGAATACGGTAGTGCTTTTGACGGTGTTGCACTCCACAAATACTTTACCCTTTTAAATATACCCGAATGAGAATAATAAGCGGTAGTCACAGAGGAAGAGTACTTCGTCCGCCGCAGGGATTACCTGTAAGGCCAACAACAGATCTGGCTAAGGAAAGCCTGTTTAATATATTGAATAATTATATTGATTTCGAAGCTGTAAATGTGCTTGATCTCTTTGCCGGAACGGGAAACATTTCTCTGGAGTTCGCCTCGCGTAATGCAAATATGGTTTTGAGTATAGATTTGAGCAGCCTTTGTATCAGTTATATTTCAAAAATGGCAGCGGAATTAAAATTCGGGAATTTATCGGCAATACAGGCTAATGTGTTTACCTATCTTGCGCGTTCAGCCGGAAAATATGATATAATTTTTGCAGATCCCCCATATGACCTTAAAGACCGGGAAAAAATACCTGACCTGGTTTTTGAGAATCAATGGCTGGCTGATGATGGGTGGTTCATCATTGAACATGATAAAAGTCTCAGTTTTACAGCCCATCCCTTTTTCAGTGAAGAACGAAGATATGGGAAAGTTCATTTTTCGTTCTTAAGAAAAACAATACCTGAAACCATTGAAAATCAGGGCTAGATCGAAATTTGCTCAGGAATGAACTGGTCGATATTGCCTCCGTGTTTATGCACTTCACGCACAATGGATGAGGTAACCATTACATATTCAGGTATTGTCAGCAGAAAGACGGTTTCTATTTCAGGAACCAGTTTCAGGTTTACCTGGGCAACACTGCGCTCAAATTCAAAATCAGCTGAAGTTCTCAATCCCCTGATAATATAATCAGCTTTCATTGTCCTGCAAAAATCAACAGTAAGTCCATTGTACCATTCAATACTTACCTGGGGCAAATCGCTGAAAGTCTGATTCAGCCATTCAAGTCTCTTTTCAACAGGGAAATATCCGCTTTTGTCGGCATTAATTCCAATGGCAACAATAATTTTATCAAACAGCGGCAGAGCACGCCTTACAATTGATTCGTGGCCTAGGGTGATAGGATCAAAAGAACCCGGAAAAACTGCGATTTTCATAGTATTGATTTGTGCAAAGATAAAAATATAATTATTATTTTTTGTTGCAGAATTCAGAACGAAACAGCTTGAATATAGCCGGTTATTGCTGCAAATAGTTTTCTAACAGTTTCCTGAGTGATGCATATGTGTTTCGCAAAGGGATATAAAGGTCTTTTTCCGAAAACCATTTCACTTCAGTAATATCTTCCTCCAGCTGAGGAACCAGGTTTTGTGAACCTGTGCAAATCATTTCGAACCAAAAAGTCTCTTTTAATACTTCTCTGCCTTTACGGTCAGTAAAAATATGATACGTTGAAGGTAGCTGTTTGCTGATAGTGATGCCGGTAAGTCCCGTTTCTTCAGTTACTTCCCGTATTGCGCCATGCTGAACTGGTTCTTTTTTATGCAGCTTCCCTTTAGGCAGATCCCATACTCCAAACCTTTTTATAAAAAGATATTCAGCTTCCTTGTTCCTGACTATACCTCCGGCGGCTTCAATACGAGTGAACAAACTAGTAAATACGGCACAGGCCTTTTCGAAATTTTCAGTTGCCTTTACATGTAGATATTTAAAATCAGGATTAGCTGAAAAATGCTCATATGCTTCTGCAAGAGAGTGTTTGTCAACAAAATCAAGACTCATTTCGTTTGAGATGTTGTTGGGCCTGTTAATATCTTGCCGGATTATTACTGCCCGATCATTCAAAAAAACTATATACCTTTGCATCATGAGAACAAAATCAGAAGAAACTGCACTTTTTGCAGCCGAATCGTTACTGCAAATTAAAGCAATAAAGCTTGATAATACTAACCCGTTTACATGGACTTCTGGTATAAAATCACCGATTTATTGCGACAACCGCCGTACTTTATCATATCCTAAAATCCGGACCTATATCCGCCAGGAATTCGTGAAACTGATAAATGAAGAATATGGCACTGTCGACCTGATTGCCGGAGTTGCAACAGGTGCCATTGCTATCGGAGCCCTTGTTGCGCAGGAACTGGGTTTGCCTTTCGTTTATGTGCGATCTGAAAAAAAAGGCCACGGGCTTGAAAACCAGATTGAAGGTGTAGTTGAAAGCGGACAGTCGGTAGTAGTGGTCGAAGATCTTATTTCAACCGGCAAAAGCAGCCTGAATGCAGTACAAGCTTTACGCGATGCAGGTTGCAATGTAAAAGGAATGGTTGCTATTTTTACCTATGGATTAATTGAAGCAGAAGAAAGTTTTAAATCTGCAAACTGTACTTTACATACTCTGACCAATTATGATTTCCTGATTAAAAAAGCCCTGGAACAAAATAATATCAAAGATTCCGATATACAATCACTCAAGCAATGGCGCGAAGATCCTAAAGGATGGGGGCTCGATAAATGAGCAGGCGCATCGAAAGCCAGATGGTGATTATCAATTGCACGTCAGAGAAAGTGTTTACTTATCTCGGTAATTTCGATAATTTCGCAAGCGTATTGCCTGAACAGGTTGCAAACTGGCAGTCAACCGGAGATTCCTGTTCATTCGAAGTTAAGGGTCTGGCAACCTTAGGCCTGCGCATCACGAGTAAAACACCTTTTACCTGTATAACTATGAAAGGTGAAGGGAAACTTCCTTTTGGTTTTACCTTAGAAAGCTTAATCAGTGAGACTGCAGCTCAGCAATGCAGGGTACAGTTGGTGATTAATGCTGATATGAATCCTTTTATTGCAATGATGGCTGAAAAACCCCTGCAAAATTTCGTAGATATGGTAGTCACTAAGCTTAAACATGAAATGGAGAAGTAATTTTTCTGATTCACTGAAATATGAACGTTTAGAGTATGATCAACAGCAGGTTATTACCTGCTTTTTTTTTGTATTTGTGAAAACCGAATTTTAATTGGTTTCCAGGTCAACCAACAGTATTTTCAAAATTCAGTAGAATAAAAAGGAACTGATATTTCAGGAACGAACCGGCAATAAGTGAGAATATTCCGAAAGGAATTGTATAGTATTGTATTACAGAATCATAGATAGTACTAGTTGATAAGAGTTCGTTATATATTTTGAATTCCTGTTTAAATGTCTTACCTTTAGTTTCTTAAAACTGGAAAGCAAATACGCTCATATAGAATAGTGATAGTAATTTTTTAAACCAAATACCTACACGTTATGAGAACCAGATTTTTTATTTCCGCCATTCTGTTGCTTACCGGGCTGATTCTTTTCCAAACCTGTAAACCCCGCCAGAAAGTACCTGTTATAGGCCTGTTGATGGACCAGTACAATGTAGAGCGCTGGGCAAAGGATACAACCTACTTCATTGAAAATGTTAAGAAACTGGGTGGGAAGGTCATTTGTCTCTCAGCCAATGGCGATGCAGCCCTTCAACTCGAACAAGCTAAAAAGCTGATTGCAAAAAAAGTCGATGTCCTGGTTATATTACCGGTTGAACTCGGAAGAGCAGCGGAAATAGTGCAACTGGCGAAAAAAGCATCCATTGGTGTAATCTCTTACGATCGCCTCATCCAGAATGCTCAGGTCGATTATTATATCTCTTTTGATAATGTGAAAGTAGGTGAACTACAGGCTGATTATATAAAGAACAGACTGCAAAAGGGAAATGTGGCACTGATAGGAGGTGCTTATACCGATAAAAATTCCTATTACCTGCAATTTGGGCAGATGGGTATTCTGCAGCCTTATATTGAACGTGGAGATATCAAAATAGTTTACGACAAAATGGTCAAGACCTGGTCATTCGACGCAGGATACGAAGCTGCAAAAGAATGCCTGCGCAAATATAAAGTAGATGCCATCATAGCCGGCAACGATCTTCTGGCACGTGGAGCCATAAAAGCCTTAAAAGAAAAAGGGCTCGCCGGGAAAGTACTGGTTGCCGGACAGGATGCCGATACAGAAGCCCGCGAAAACATAATACAGGGTTTACAAACCATGACGGTTTACAAATCCATTGAGGATATAGCTTCCAATGCTGCACGTATGGCTATGGATTTGGCTAAGGGGAACTCTATATTCTATGCAACATTCACGGTTAACAACGGGGCCAAACTGGTTCCTTCTCTTTTAATTGACCCTATTTCAGTAAATAAAGGGAATATTGGCATGGAGATCGATACAAGGAAGAAGGTAAACTGATGCTTCTCAGACGAAAGGATTGTTTTGCTGTAAACCGGCTTTTCCGGTGACAGATATCTTAATTCATGTTTGGTATGTCAAAAACTGATAATCAAATAACGAATTTAACTTCCTTCAAATCACAAGCCAGCACCTCTTCATTTTTAGTTTCAAGCAATAACTGCCCGTATGGATTGGTGCCTCTGATTCTTGCCTGGATTTTAGCGTCCCGCACAAAGTAGTCGTGCCATTCCATCAGCCGGTAAAGCGTTTTTTGATACTCATTTTCAATTTTTTGGGTTGATTCCGGCTTGACTTGTGCATACCTTCTGAAAATGCAATGCAATAGACTGCCTAGGATTTTGTCCAGGTTATAATCCCGGGCGGTTGTCATTTTCATAGAAACAGGATTCGGAGCATCACTTATAAAAAGTGTTTGGTTAACATTGAGTCCGATACCCACCACAACATAATCAAGTTTATTGCCAATTACTGAGTTCTGTATAAGGATGCCACAGGCTTTTTTGTCACCGATATAGATATCATTTGGCCATTTGATGCATATTTTGTGGCCTGAGATTTCGGTTTTCAGAAAGTCAAAGATGCCCAGCGATATAGCTTTATTCAATATAAACTGCTGGTCTGCTGCAAAGGATGGGTAAAGTATAAGGCTGAAAGTAAGGTTTTTCCCATATTCGCTTTCCCATTTATTTATATCCATGCCTTTTCCATGTGTTTGGTTGACGGCAACAAACACACTACCCTCCTTCGGGCGATCTTTGGAAAGCAAACCAATGGCATGGCTATTGGTCGAATCGATTTCGGGAAGGTGTATTATTGTAGCCCTCATAAATTTCAATTTATAAATATTAACTTCTATTGGCAGGCAAAGTTAAAACAATTGGAGCTTTAATCCGTTCAAGATGCCGTGTACTACGGGGTGACAAATTGTCGTGTATTACAAAAGGGACTGAAGTTTGTTGTGGTAAGAGCACGAATTAGGAAACTACATTTACTTTTAATATGTACCTTTGCAAATTGATGTTAATTAGACATCTAAGTGAAATAATCAAAAGAAAAGCACTTGATTCAATGCTGCCAGTTAATACCCATGTTTAAAATTCATGACAAGGTGTGCTGTCAACAGTAATAATTACAAATTAAGGCGTAAATTAATACAATATAAATGGCGAAACGTAAAAAGAGTGAAACTTCGGGAATGCTTGCTGATATTATCGTTAAAGGAATGCAGGAGAAACTCGGATTAGATATAGTAAAACTTAACCTTTCAGGAATACCAAATTCAATTACCGATTATTTCGTCATTTGCCACGGTTCATCACACTCTCAGGTTGATGCCATTGCTGATTCTGTGCAGGCTGAAGTTAAGAAAGCTGTTGGTGCTCTGCCTTCGCATAAGGAAGGATTTGAAAACTGCGAATGGATACTGCTCGATTATTTTGATGTGGTAGTTCATGTTTTCCAGACCGAAACCCGTGGTTTTTATCAGTTGGAGAAATTATGGGCTGATGCTCCCCGTGAAGATGTATCAGTGTTAACTAAAGAAAAAAATTAAGAATTTCAACGTAATGAGTAACGAAGATAACTATAATAAGGGCGATAAATCCCAGGGCTCTGGTGGGCCGAAAATGCCAAAAATGCCAAAAGTAAAATTTAACTTTTATTGGATTTATGGTATACTTGGAATAATACTGTTTGGACTCTATCTCAATAATATGGGAGCAGTGCCAAAGGAACTCGGTTGGGGTGAATTAAAAGACATGCTTGCAAAGCAGGAAATTGACAAAATTCTCCTGGTTAATAAAGAACAAGCTGAGATATACATCAAGAAAGATAAACTCGGTTTACCAAAGTTCAAAGACGTAAAGCCCGCAAATTCATTAAATACAGTAGCTCCGAATTATACCTATCAGATTGGATCAGTTGAAACTTTCGAAAAGGATGTTCGCGATGCACAGGTTGATGTTACCACTCCTGTTTATGTGAAAAATGTTACCCGTAAAAACTGGGGAGGCGATATTCTGGGATGGATATTACCAATTGTTGTCCTGGTTGGCTTGTGGTTTCTGATTATGCGAATGATGACCAAAGGAGGTGCTGGAGGTGGGGGCCAGATATTTAATATCGGTAAATCAAAAGCACAGCTT
Organism: Bacteroidales bacterium; assembly: GCA_038204995.1. GTDB lineage: Bacteria > Bacteroidota > Bacteroidia > Bacteroidales > UBA4417 > UBA4417. The sequence goes on from JBBRCH010000016.1 coordinate 33,194, forward strand.
TTTGATAAAGATACCATGGTTTCGTTGAATTTTAATGATGTTGCAGGACTGGAGGAAGCCAAGGTTGAAGTGATGGAGATTGTGGAGTTCCTCAAAAACCCTACAAAATATACCGATCTTGGTGGCAAGATACCGAAAGGCGCATTGCTTGTCGGCCCTCCGGGAACAGGTAAAACCTTGCTTGCCAAAGCGGTTGCCGGTGAAGCTAAAGTTCCTTTCTTCTCGCTTTCAGGCTCCGACTTTGTTGAAATGTTCGTAGGTGTTGGAGCTTCACGTGTGCGTGATCTTTTTAAACAAGCCAAAGAAAAAGCCCCAAGCATTATTTTTATTGACGAAATTGATGCCGTGGGACGTGCCCGTGGCCGTAGCGCCATGACCGGTGGTAATGATGAGCGCGAAAACACACTCAATCAGCTTCTTACTGAAATGGATGGTTTCCAGACCAACGCCGGTGTTATAATTCTGGCAGCTACTAACCGTGCCGATATTCTCGACAGAGCATTATTAAGGGCCGGACGTTTCGACAGGCAGATATATATTGAATTACCTGACCTTGAAGAGCGTAAAGCCATCTTCAGGGTACATATGCGCAACCTGAAAATGGACGCCATAACCAGTGTTGATTTCCTGGCAAAACAAACTCCCGGATTTTCGGGTGCTGACATTGCTAATGCTTGTAACGAAGCAGCCCTGATTGCAGCCCGCAGCGACAAGAAGATGATTGATAAACAGGATTTTCTTGATGCTATCGATCGTATAGTAGGTGGATTGGAAAAACGGAACAAAATAATATCGCAACACGAAAAGAAAGTTATTGCATACCACGAATCGGGACATGCTGCAGTCAGCTGGCTACTCGAATATGCTCACCCGCTTGTTAAAGTTACCATTGTTCCTCGTGGTAAAGCCCTCGGTGCTGCCTGGTACCTGCCCGATGAGCGACAGATTACAACGTATGAGCAAATGTTGGACGAACTAATCGCTACTTTGGGTGGTCGTGCGGCTGAAGAAATCGTATTTGGTAAAATTTCAACGGGAGCACTCAATGACCTCGAAAAAGTTACCAAGCAGGCTTACGCCATGGTTGCTTTTTACGGGCTCAATAAGAAAATAGGGAACATAAGTTATTACGATTCATCCGGACAGAGTGAATACACTTTCTCCAAACCTTTCAGTGAGGAAACAGCACGTGTAATCGACGATGAAATTCACAAAATGGTTGAACAAGCTTACGATAAAGCTAAAGAAATACTAAGTGAAAATCGTGAAAAACTCAATCAACTTGCCGAAATTTTACTGCTTAAAGAGGTTATCTTCCGCGAAGATCTGGAAAAGATTTTTGGTAAACGGCCATTCCCTGATCATGATCATGTGATGATTAACAGTAATGGTGACACCATTGAGGAGAGACAAGCTGTTACTGCTGCAAAATCAGTTCCCCCTATACCAGATGATAAACCTGAAGATACCGCTGAATCCGACAAGGCCGAAATCTCTTGATAAGTTTTACCCGGGTGAGTCTGATAAGGTGAAAAATTGCATAAATTTACCTTGTCAGAATAAATTCATCCAGGATAAATAATTTTACCGAAAAATGGAAGAAAGTACATCACGGGAAAAGGTACTGAAAAAAGTTCGCCATGCTTTAATTTATAAAACCGATAATCCCTTTCCAAAGGTCGATTTCGAGTCTCCTGTTTACAAACCGATGATTGAGACGCCTGCGGTGAACTTTGCCCAGGAATTTACAAAAGTTGGAGGGGTTTTCATATATTGCGAAAACGAAAGCGAAGCCGTAAGCGCCTTATCTGCCCTGTACAATGAATGCAAATGGCATAATATTTACTGCACCGAACCGGAACTTCAATTTATGCTAACCCAGGCTGCTGTGCCTTTTGATTCGGATGAAGATAGCCTTAAAAGCCTCAATGTGGGTATTACCGGATGTGAGTTCCTGGTTGCTCGCTTAGGTAGTATTATGGTCTCATCACGAAACAGCCGGAAACTTAATGTTTATCCGGAGATTCATGTCGTTATTGCTCATGTAAATCAGCTCGTTGATGACCTGAAGGATGCTTTTCATGCTGTTCAGGTTAAATATTCGGGAAAGCTTCCATCCATGGTTTCGGTAATAACCGGTCCCAGCCGCACTGCAGATATCGAGAAAACACTGGTAATGGGAGCACATGGTCCCCGCGAACTGATTCTGATCCTGGTTGAAACTCCTCCCGGAGAGGATGAAATTATATAAAAATGTTAGATAAGTGGATAGTAATATACAGCACTTCTGAGCTTTATGATGCCGAACTGGTAAAAACTTTTATGGCGGATAACAATATTGAATGTGTTATAATGAATAAAAAGGATTCAACATACGGGTTTGGTGAAATTGAAATTTATGTCCCTACAGAAGAAGCCTTTAGAGCAAAACAACTAATTCTTGAATTTACAGGTGAATAACTTAGCTACACGTTCCCTTACTGCTGTCTTTTTTGTAGTGGTTATGGTTGGTTCAGCGCTGCTTGGGCAAACAGTTTTCTCAGCATTGCTTTTTATCATCACTTTTCTCAGTATCAATGAGTTTGTTACCATAGTTACGAATGATAAAATTCAACCTGCGCTTTGGCCAACACTGGTTACCGGAAGCATAGTTTTTACTGCTTTAGCAGCTAATGCCATGGGTATGATGAGAGCTGAAGGTATACTTCTCTCAATTCCCTTTATTTTCCTGCTCTTTTTCTTTGAACTGTGGCGAAAAAAAACAAATCCTTTCCTGAATATTGCGATGAGCCTTATTGCTGTTATCTATATTGCTCTTCCATTCGGTCTGATGATGTATTTTTTTGATCCTGTAGTTATTTCCGGACCCTTCCACTATGGTATTGTGTTAGGCTTTCTGCTAATTTTGTGGCTGAATGATACGGGTGCTTATTTTATTGGATCTTTATTGGGAAAGCACAAACTTTTTGAACGCATTTCTCCCGGTAAAACCTGGGAAGGAAGTATTGGGGGAGCGATATTCGCGATGCTGACTGCCTTGGGATTGTCATACTTTTTCGTTCAACTCGATATGCTTCACTGGCTTATTCTGGCAATAATAATTGTTGTTTCAGGCTCATTGGGCGATTTGGTTGAGTCCATGCTAAAACGCAGCCTGGGAATAAAAGATTCAGGTAATATTTTACCGGGACATGGAGGATTGCTCGACCGATATGATGCGGTTTTGCTTTCAGCTCCTTTTGTATTCGTATATTTGGCAATGTTTTGCCGGTAATTAATACTTTTGACGATTAATGAAAATACATAAAGAAGGATATAACAGTATTGTCGCTGCGACTATAGCCGCTTCAATATTGGTGGTTGGTATCAATTATTTTTTTCCTGTACAGACTATCTTTCATCTACTTGGATATTCAGGACTCTTTGTTATCTGGATAATAATTATACGGTTTTTCCGTATGCCGTATCGGGAATTTGTTGAGGATTCTGATATTGTACTTTGCCCTGCCGATGGTACTATTGTTGCTATCGAAGAAGTTTTTGTTGATGAATTTTTTAATGACCGTCGGAAACAAGTGTCTGTTTTTATGTCCCCCAGCAATGTGCATGTTAACCGGTATCCTGTATCGGGCAAAATAGTCTATACCAACTACTGGCCGGGATCCTTCCTTGTTGCCTGGCATCCTAAATCGTCAACTGAAAATGAACGAAATACGGTTGTGGTTGATCATGCGAAATATGGCCCGATAATGGTGCGCCAGATAGCCGGCGCACTTGCACGCAGGATAGTCTGTTACTCAAAACCTGACGAGCGGATTCAGCAAGGCAGGGAATTGGGTTTCATAAAATTTGGCAGCCGGGTCGACCTTTTTCTGCCTCTTGAAGCCGATATAAAAATTGCTCTGGAACAAAAAGTGCAGGGTGGAATTACCGTTATTGCCAAACTGGACGACAAACAAGTTTCGAATGTTTAACATATTTTTAACAAAATAATAGATTGTTTGTCCAACAAAACTATATACTTTTGCGTTATCAAAAAATGTAACCATTTTAACAACTTATAGACCATGAAAAAAATTGCCATTGTAATTTCAATTTTCTCTCTCATTTTTGCTTTCTCTCTGTCAACAGTTTCAGCACAGAAAGTTACTTCCGCACAGAAAGCTAAAACCGAAAAAGTTAGCTCAACTAAAGAAGCCGCCGCTCCTGCAAAAGCATGTTGCTCAAAAGGCGCTGCAAGTGCTTCCGATACCGATGGTAAAGCTGGCTGCTCAAAAACATGTTCCAAGGCCGAAAGTAAAGCCTGCAGCAAAAAAGGAGAAGCTAAAACTGAAGATGCCCCCGTTCCTAAGTCGAACTAAAACAAAAGGATTTCTACTGTAAAATAGACCCGCTTCATAGCGGGTTTTTTTATCCCTGTTTGGGTATAGTGTATGATTTTGCACGTATAGTAAGCCAGGCGTTTCTTGGATCAAAATTATAGGTTGGGGAATATTTTAACCTTTAGGAGATTGTCCTGGAAAGAGAAAACTGTTATTGTTAAAGGGTAAGAACCTGAATTTTTCAGTCAATAAATTAATACTAAAAAAGGGATTTTTGAATAGTTGATACCTCATCAACTTAATTTGGAATAATAGGCAGAACCAAATTTCTGACTTTTCCGGTTAACCAGATATTTCCAGCTTTATCTGTTAAAGCTGACAGACCAATATCATTATCATGAAGACCAAGCTCACCCCCCTCTATAAACTTGGTAAATGTTTTACCATCATAGCACCATATACCCTGATGCCGGGTGCCTAACCATAAATTACCATTTCCATCTTCTAATATATACCGAATCCATACTTCACCACCTGGTTTTATATTAGTTATGGATTTTCCATCATATCGACACAGACACTCAGATGCCATGGGTCCGGAGCCAAATAAAATAATTCCATTTTTATCTTCCAACATACATTGTACACTTTTAAGACTAAGACCATTGCTGTTGATAACGCTTTGATGATCTAAAAAACGGGTAAAAGTTTTGCCATCGTAAAAATAAACACCGGCAGTTGTGCCAAACCAAATGATTCCGCTTTTATCCTGTATCATACTCCACACTTCATTTTTTGCAGGTGGGTTATTGTTTGATAAATTATTGGGATAGAAAGTTAAGCCATTGGTAACGGCAATCGGAATACGTATAATTGCTTTTCCATCGAAACGACACACTCCTGAATCTGTACCGAACCAAATATTTCCGGATTTATCTTGTAAAATAGACCAAACAATATTGCTATTCAAACCATCTTTAACTGTAAATTGAATAAAGAATTTCCCATCGTAGCGTTAAACGCCTTCCCCTGTGGTACCAAACCAAAGATCCCCGGTTTTATCCTGCAAACTACAATGAATATTTTGATATTGGTTTGAACCTTGTGTCTTTACCAGTTTCAATTGTCCAACAGCAGTCATTACACTGTCCTTTGGCCATTTTGTTTTTACTTGCCCGATGCAGGAAGTAAAGAACATCCATACTAAAAGTACGGTTATTGAGACGAATTTTCTGTTTTTCATTGTTAATAGATAACAAAGTTATCTATTGAATAGTTGCATTGTTGTCTGTCTTTTAGCATTGGCATAATTTATTAGCATAAATTTTAATATACTAAATCTGTGAATTCTTTTGTCTCATTATAGAAAAATCAACTTTGATAAACCGGAAAATGTTTAAATGATAATTTTAGCCTGAATGTTGACTCCGGAAAATTATTTAAAGCAATCCCATGATTTCATCCAGCGAAAATACTTCGAAAGTTACCGGCTCTGAATGTATTTTCCTTTCATGATTTACATAAAGCTGATCAATGCCTAAACGACGGGCACCTGCCATATCCACATCCAGGTCGTCACCAATCATAAGGCTTTCGCCGGCATGTGCTCCGGCTTTTTGCAATGCAAACCTGAAAATCTCCGGATCGGGTTTCTTTACACCAGCCTCTTCACTGGTAATGATTTGGGTAAAGTATTTGCCCAGGCCGGAGTTTTTGAGCTTTCCGTATTGCACTTCTTCAAAACCGTTAGTAATAATATATAATGGGTATTTGGGATGCAAATAGGCAAGCAATTCGCGTGTAAACGGAAACAGATATGTTTTCGACGTTATGCCTTCAATATAGGCTTTGGCCATCTCAGCGCCTAAATCCTTGTCGTCGATGCCGAATACACATAGAGTGTCATAAAATCTTCTGAAATTAAGCTCATCTTTTTCTATTTTGTCTTCGCGGTATAAGGCCCATAATGCCAGGTTGATTCCGACATATTTTTCCCTGAAAATCTCATATCTTTCAATACCCCTTTCTCCCAGCTTTAAAAGTTCAAACATCTCGCGTTTTGTTTCTTCGGCATTACGCTCAAAATCCCACAAGGTATGATCCAGGTCAAAGAAAATGTGTTTATATCTTTTTTCCATCTTTGTCTATACAATACATGCAAAAGTAATTCTTGCAGTTCAGAAAAAAAATTTTATTCATTTTGTCGAAAATAGAAATAAATGTTGTATCATTGCAATATCAATTTAATATCAAAGTAAAATGGAAAAGGAAAAATTAGACTCAACATCAACAGGCTATTTTGGATTGTTGATCCTCCTGGCATTTCTTAGTGCCGGTATTTTTATCATGATTAAGTTTAATCAGCAACTTTTCGGCCTGATATCAGGACCGGTTTTCCTGGTCTTAGCTGCATTTATGGCAACTGGCTTCCTGGTGGTAAATCCCAATGAATCGTCAGTATTGACTCTTTTTGGCGAATATAAAGGAACCTTAAAGCGCAACGGCTTTTACTGGCTTAATCCTTTTTTTGTAAAAAAGAAAATTTCCTTACGTGCCCGTAATTTTAACTCCGAGTTAGTTAAGGTTAACGACAAGCTGGGTAATCCTATTATGATCGGCATTGTATTGGTGTGGAAGGTAGAGGAGACTTTCAGGGCAGCTTTCCAGGTGGATGACTACCTCAGGTTTGTAGAAATACAGAGCGAATCAGCGGTGCGTAAATTGGCAGGCCATTATGCTTATGATAATTTTGATGATGATCAGACTGAAATCACCCTTCGCAGTGGTGGTGAAGAAGTGAACCACGTTTTGGAAAAGGAGCTTTCGGAGCGTTTGCATATTGCCGGAATCAATGTGATTGAAGCCCGTATAGCACACCTTGCCTATTCCGCAGAGATTGCCCAGGCAATGTTGAAGCGTCAGCAGGCAACAGCGATCGTGGCAGCGCGTACTAAAATTGTTGAAGGTGCTGTTAGCATGGTCGAAATGGCGTTGACCAAGCTCTCAGAGGGTAAGATTGTGGATCTGGACGATGAGCGAAAGGCCGCTATGGTAAGTAACTTACTGGTGGTTTTATGTTCAGATAAGGATGCCTCACCTATCGTTAATGCTGGTTCAATTTATTAGTCATAAGCTATGGAAAGACTCATTTACAGGGAAGAACAACTTGTTCGTCAGTCGGTTATGCCCTGGATCGTTATTCCTGCATGGTTGTTTATGATAGGAACATTCGGATATGGTTTCTATCAGCAATTTTATCTTGGCAGGGCATTTGGTGACGAACCTATGAGCAATAACGGCCTGCTCCTGACCGGAATACTTACTATTACTCTTACGGGCATATTTTTTGTTGTTTTATTGAGTGGGTCACTGGATACCGAAATATGGTCCGATGGCATCAGGTACAAGTTCCCACCCTTTATACGCAATTTAAAACATATTCCTTTGAGTGATATAGCTTCGGCAGAGGTCTCGAAATACAGGCCTTTAGTGGAATTTGGCGGCTGGGGATGGCGGAAACGACTTTTTTCACGAAAAACAGCCTATAACCTGGGAGGGAATATCGGGCTCAGGGTGGTACGCAAAAACGGAAGCCAGATAGTATTCGGCACGCGAAAGAAAGATGAAATGAAGCGCGCCGTTGATAAAATGATGTTAACCGGCACTGAGCAAAGATTTTAACACAATTAATCGTATCGGCAATGAAAAAAAAGATAACATTTTCACTCCTGGCAGTATTCACCTCGCTTTATATATTTAGCCAGGATATAACAGGACAGTGGAACGGAATGCTCGAAGTTCAGGGAATAAAGTTAAGAATAGTCTTTAATATTACCCAAACCGATAGCGGGTACATTTCAACAATGGACAGCCCCGATCAATCGGCAAATGGTATTCATGTCAGTTCAACGAGTTTTGAAAATCCGATCCTGAATTTGAAAGTACTAAATGCAGGTATTGAATATGAAGGTGAACTTAAAGAAAATGCGTTTATCGGTACTTTTAAACAGGGAGGACTCTCATTGCCGCTGGATTTAAAACGAGAAAAAATTGAAAAAGTAAAAATGATCAGGCCACAGGACCCTGTTGAGCCATACCCGTATTATTCGCAAGAGGTATCTTTTACTAATGATAAAGCCAACTTAAAATTGGCGGGAACACTTACATTGCCTCATAAGCAAGGGAGATATCCGGTTGCTGTTCTGATTACCGGAAGCGGACCACAAAACAGGGACGAAGAACTTTTAGGTCATAAACCATTTCTGGTTATATCGGATTATTTAACCAGAAACGGAATTGCAGTTTTGCGCTATGATGACCGGGGTACAGCACAATCAGAAGGCGATTTTAAGACAGCAACCTCTCAGGACTTTGCTTCTGATGTCGAAGCAGCCATATCCTATTTGAAAACAAGAACTGACATAGATAAAAGCAAAATTGGATTAATCGGCCACAGTGAAGGTGGAATTATTGCTCCTATGGTAGCCTCAGGTTCAAAAGATGTAAATTTTATTGTACTGCTGGCAGGTACGGGGATCCGAGGTGATAAATTGTTATTAATGCAACAGGAACTGATTGGAAGAGCATCGGGAGTTTCTGAAACTGATTTACAGAGAGCGAAAGAGATAAACAGGTATGCATTTGATCTGGTGGTAAATTCTACTGATATTGAAAAGTTAAAAGCAGACCTTACTGATTTTATAAAGCAAAGAATAAAGGATCTTCCCGAATCTGAAAAACCTAAGGGCATAAGTGAAGATGAATATATAAGCTCCCAGGTAAATCAGCTTACAAGTCCGTGGATGCTTTATTTTCTCAAATATGATCCTGCAAGGACATTACAAAAAGTAAAGTGCCCGGTTTTAGCTATTAACGGAGAAAAAGACCTTCAGGTGCCAGCAGTTGAGAATCTGGAAGCGATAAAAATTGCTTTACAAAAAGGAGGAAACAAAAATGTTACAGTCAAGGAATTACCAGGCTTGAACCATTTATTCCAGGAATGTAAAACAGGTTTGCCAGCTGAATATTCACAGATAGAACAGACATTTTCCCCAGTTGCATTAGAAAAAATAACAACCTGGATACTGAATCAAGTGAAATAGAATCTGGTACTCCTCTTTCTGGTAAACGTGTATTAGCTTTTGTTGATGATATGGTTACAGGTACTTTTAAGCTGATATAAATAGAATCAGCTATACTTTTATCTGTAGCTGGGTTAATGATGAAAATTAAATAGATCAAATGTCGAAGAAAAAAGTATTTGCCCTGCGTGTGGATGAAGAAGTTTATGCCGCGATCGAAAGATGGGCTGCCGATGAATTTCGCAGTACCAACGGGCAACTGGAATGGATTATTGGCAAGGCCTTGAAAGAAGTCCGTAGAATGCCCCAATCAACTCAAACAGGTGATGATAAAATTAGCGGTAAATAAAAAACGGCGGGAAAATAAATCCCGCCGCTGTATTTATCGAAATTAGCCCCTTTCGGAGATATTCTTATTTTTTAATAACTGTACCCTTAATAATGAGCATCACAGGATTAGGATCAGCATTGGTGGTAACTGTTACACTCTTGCTGAATTGTCCCATGGCAGCAGCGTTGTAAGTTGCAGCTATAATTGTAGATTTACCGGGTAAAATAGGTTCCTGCGAATATTTCAGGTTCGTGCAACCGCAACCAGCTTTGGCTGTCTGAATAAGAAGCGGCTCTTTCCCTTCATTTGTGAGTTTAAATTGCGCTTCTTTTGGAATTCCCTGCTCGATTTCTCCGAAATCGTTTACAGTTTTATCAAATTTTGCTTTAGGTGCATTCGGATTAACAACCGGAGTTGATTGGGCAGCAACAGCAGTGACTGCAGTTTGAGCGTTTACCTGGCTGAAACCAAGTACAAAAATAACAACAATGAGAAGTAGGTTTTTCATGAGATTAATATCGTTTAGTTTGTTTATGCAAAGATGGACCGATATTTTGATGATTGATTAAACGAAATGTAAAACAAACCAAATGAAATGTAAAAGTTTGTAAATGAAATGTAAATAATAATTTCCTTATCGGAAAATGGCCTATTTTTATCCTGTAAATCATTGTTGCAGATGAGGTTCAAACACATCAGGTATGTTGTATTATTAGGGGCCTTTGCTATCATTGGGATTATTGGCGTACAGCTATATTTCATGCGAAAAGAATGGAGCAATAAGGAGAAACAATTTGCCCAAACCGTTACCATTTGCCTTCGAAACGTAGCCACTAAATTATATAAGTTTAATAATACTTTGCCTTCAACTCCGAACCCGGTAAGGCAATTGTCGTCGAATTACTTCGTGGTGGATGTTAATAACAAGATAGATGCAAATATCCTGGAACACTATCTTAAGACAGAATTTGAAAGATACAATATCCAGACTGACTTTGAATACAGCATCTATAACTGCGAAACCGATGTTATGGAATATGGCAATTATTTGTTTTATAACGGAAAGGTAAAGCAGGATGCCATTTCTGTAAATCTGCCCAAATACTATGGATACAATTACTATTTCGGAGTAAATTTTCCGCTGCTGAATAATACCATTGCCGGGGATATGACTATCTGGTTTTTCCTGGTTGGAATACTGGCAGTTTCAGTCATCTTTTTCGCCTATTCCATTTTTGTGATACTGAAACAAAAAAAATTGTCGGAATTGCAGCGTGATTTTATAAATAATATGACACACGAGTTCAAAACGCCGATTGCAAGCATTAATATTGCTGCTGATGTGATTTCTAATCCCAAATCTATCACTGAGCCTTCACGGATTCTTACCTACGGATCTGTCATCAAACAGGAAGTGAACCGCCTGAATGACCAGGTTGATAAGGTATTGCAGATTGCACGCATTGAAAAAAGCGGCTTTCATCTGCGCAAAGAAAAGCTTGATCTGAATGCTATAATAAACCAGGTGGTTGAAAATTGCCTGGCGAATAATGCCGGTAAAGTTGTTATAAAAACAAGACTATCCACAGAGATTGGCAGAATTGATGGCGATCGCATGCATACCACCAATATTTTTTATAATTTGTTGGATAATGCTGTAAAATATGCCGGCGATAATCCTGAAATAGAAATAACCACCATGAAGAAAACAAATAAAGTCATGGTAACTGTGAGCGATAATGGACCCGGGATTTCACGGGCACACCAGAAAAGAGTCTTTCAGAAGTTTTATCGTATTCCTACAGCGAATATTCACGACGTTAAAGGCTTTGGGCTGGGTTTGTTTTATGTAAAAAGTATCTGTGATGCACAAAGGTGGAAGATAAGCCTGGATCCATCTCCGGCAATAGGCACAACGTTTTTTTTGGAAATAACTCAAAAACAACCTGATGGATGAGTAAAGCTCGAATATTGTATGTCGAAGATGATCTTACGCTCTCTTTTGTGACCCGCGATAACCTTGAAAGAGCCGGTTATACTATTGATTCATGTGATGATGGCATAACCGCTTATGAGAAAATTGCAAACGGGGATTATGATCTCTATATTCTGGATGTGATGCTTCCAAAAATTGATGGCTATACTTTAGCGAGAAAAATCAGGGAAAAGAATCAGGCAGTGCCTATACTGTTCCTGTCGGCTAAATCAACAATTGATGACAAATTATATGGACTGCAGCTTGGAGCCGATGATTATATTACAAAGCCATTCAGCATAGAAGAACTGATACTGAGAATCGAGGTCTTTCTCAAACGCAGCAGCATCGATCCGTCAAGAATGCAGAAAGAAAGCGTGTTTCGTATAGGTAGTTTTGCGTTTTCGCAGTCAGGATTACTGCTCACGAACAACCGTGAAACGCATTCACTCACACATCGGGAAGCTGAACTGCTTGCATTTCTCTGCATGCATTCGGGCAGTATCCTTAAAAGAGATGATATATTAAACAAAGTCTGGGGGAATGATCATTTTTTCTCAAGCCGCAGCCTTGATGTTTTTATATCGCGGTTGCGTAAGCTGCTTCAATCCGATCCATCGGTAAAAATTGAGAATATTCATAACATTGGGTATAGGCTCGTGGTGAATAGCTGATCAGGAGATAGTTTGAAAGGTTGAAGGATTTCATATGCCAGGTGAATGAATACTCAAATAAATCAATTAATCCTTGTGCCCGTAAAACTTCCCCTGCCATGTATCTCTTTTTTTTAATTCGTTCTCTATCAGAACCTGCACCTGGTCGGAGCGCAATTTGCCCCATGTAGGCCCGGCCTGAAATCGGGGAGGAGCTTCACCGGTAAACCTTTCTATTACAAAATCCGGGTTCAGTTGCTGTGTGAAGCGAACTATAAAGTCAATGTAGTTCTCAAGAGTAAACAAATTGAAACCTGATGGATCAGACAGGTATTCAGTTGCCATCGGAGTTTCTTTGATAATCTGAAGTTGATGGAATTTAATTGTATCGAGCGGAAGTTCCGATACCATTTCAGCTTCAGCAAGCATTTCATCCTCCGTTTCTCCCGGCAAACCAAAAATAAGATGGGCGCCGGTATGAATTCCGTATCCGGCAGTTTTTCGGATGGCTGCTACTGATTCTTCATACGTATGTCCCCTGTTGATGCGTTTCAGCGTCCGTTCGTAGCAGGATTCAATACCATATTCAATAATCAGATAATATTTTTCAGCCAAGCGGGCAAAGTATTCAAGTTTAGAATCATCAATACAGTCCGGGCGTGTGCCGATTACCAGCCCTGATACTCCCGGGAAATCCAGTGCTTCATTATATAGTGTTTTTAGATATTCAAGAGATCCATAGGTATTGGAATAGGCCTGGAAATACGCCAGATAATTTGCAGCCCTACGATATCTTATTTTATGGAATTCAACTCCTTCAGTTATCTGTTGCGTAATGCTTTTATGCGGCTGGCAATACGAAGGGTTAAACGCTTCATTATTGCAGTAGGTGCAACCGCCTGTACCTTTTGATCCATCGCGGTTAGGGCAGGTAAACCCTGCATCGATGGTGACTTTTTGCACCCGGGTGCCAAACTCGCGCCTGAAATATTCAGAGTAGGAATTATAGCGACGGTTGTGTCCCCAGGGGTACAAGTTGTCTGTCATGGTGCAAAAGTAACGAAAAAGGGCGGCCTGGCAACTCGTCCTCTACCTTCTTGAGGAGAGGGCAGGGTGAGGTGAATTAAGATGCTGGTATTAAAAATCCCGGTGAACAGCCAAGTCTGCTATTTCTCATAAAGATTCTCTTATTTCGGACTTCCGTCTTCGGACTTCTGTCCGGATTTCATATTTAAAATGATAAACTTGTTGGAAAATCAAAAAGGCCACATCCAATGATGCAGCCTTTTGATTAAAATCAACTTCTGTTACTAATTCGTCACTCTTTCAAGCCGTTTAATAATGCTGAAAATAAAAGCTGCCGAGAGCAAACAACAGACTATAAAAATCAGCCATAACTGTGAAAGATCAAGTTTCCCCCAGAAGAAACTACCAACAACCAGTAATTTGTTTCCAACGGCTGTTGCCAGCAACCATCCGCCTTGCATAAGGCCCTGGAAACGGGGAGGAGCAACTTTCGAAACAAATGACAGGCCCATTGGGCTGAGGAAAAGCTCTGCGATGGTCAGGATCAGGTAGGAACTCATCAGCCAGTAAGGCATTACACGCGATGAATCCGGAACCGGGTTGAACTTGGTAACACCGCTTTCGTCAACAAATTGCAATTCGTGAGGCGATACCAGGTTGAGCGATGCAATGAGAACAATACCGAAACCTATAGCTGCTATGATCATACCGATACCGATTTTCTTTGGTGTCGAAGGCTCAAGTCCGCGTTTATTGAGCCATAAAAAGAATGCCATTACAGGGAAAGTAAGCGTTACAATAAAGAGTGGGTTGAAAGACTGGAATACTTCGGGTGAAATTGGATTTTCTGCACTTGCCTGGCTGTAAAAGTAATATGCAAGTCCACCGCCAACAAGCAATAAGACTCCACCGGCAATCTTGAGATTCAAGCTGTTTTTCTTGCCTAAAACCAGGACTATACCAGCAATAAATGCAATTACAGTAAGGATGTTTTCTAAGGTAAAGAACATAAACGTGAATGGTCCGACATTTTTAACTGTATAATCGCGGGCGAAGAATGTCAGGGTTAGTCCGTTTTGATGGAACGACATCCAGAAAAAGATTACTACAAGGAATACCATCAGTAAAGCCGTGATCCTGGGACGCTCTTCTTTGGTCGATATCTGGACGATCCAGGCTACAAAACCGGCAAAGAGACCAAAGGCAAAAGCAATATCCCTGTTCGTGGTGGTAAAATAAATAGCGGCACCAACTGCCATAGCTATCAGCAGGGAGAAGACACCTGTCATAGGTTTTTTCTCTATCTTGACATCGGTGGAGGAAGGTACAGCCTTTTCTTTATTTGGTATTAATTTACTATAAAGCAGGTAGATGGCAAGGGAAGTTAGCATGGCTATGGCTGCAATGCCAAATGCATAATTGTAACCGCGTGCAAATACTTCAAGATAAGTTTGTGCAAACACCGACAGGTCTGTTACCGGTCCGTTCAGGCTGACGGCATCAGCCAGGATTTGTAACTTACCCGGATCTTCAAGCGTTCCGTTGATATATTGATGACATACTGCCGGCAAACTTCCATCGTGAAGAAAGCCATTGGTTCCTAACCACCAGTTGCGGATTCCTGTAGCGGCAAAAGGGGCAAAAAAAGCACCCACATTAATCCCCATATAAAACACCATAAAGGCTGAGTCGCGAAACTTTGAGTATTTGGGATCATCATACATCTGCCCTACAACAGCCTGCAGGTTCCCTTTGAATAATCCGTTCCCGAAGGCAATAGTGAATAAGCCGGCAATGGTCAGGGCAAGCGGCAATCCGGGAAGCGCCATAGCTGCATACCCGGCAAACATAACGATCTGGCCAACCAGGATCACTGTTTTGTATTTTTTTGTATAGTCAGCAAGAAGACCACCGACCAGGGCCAAAGCATAAATCCCAAAATAAAACCAGCTGTAGATTTCGCCGGCATCCGCTTCATCCAAACCATACCTTGCCTGTAAAAAAAGCACAAGAATAGCCATCATTGTATAGAATCCGAAGCGCTCGCCCATATTGGTGAAAAATGCTACGATCAATCCGCGTGGGTGTTGTTTAAACATAACTGTAAGATTTAGTTGATATTTGGTTTTAATTGTTTGCCTGAAGGCAAAAATAAACTAATTTCTTAATTGATATTGTAGGCTTATTATTTGAAATAAAAAAGCTATAAGCGGTTAACATGCTGTATGTTAAAAAGATAGTCGCAATACCGTTTTAACGTCTGTTTTTTTATTTCCATTTATTTTATCCAATCCACTACTTATCAGACTCCTGTCAGAATACCATGTTTGAGCCAAACGAAGAATTACTGAAAGATTTCTGTTGAGTTTCGAGTTGAGTAGTATGTAAAAGCGGCTTCCCTTGCCTGAAAATGCAGGTACCGAGAAGGAATATGGTACATCCTGTTCGAAAGTATATAAGCGTGTGTCGTAGGAATCGGTGTCAAACAATAAGTACCTGAAGCTTAATGACCAGTCTTTTTCCGCTGGTCTTACCTGGAATCCCTGGTAAATGAGATAGCCGACTTCTTTGGCTTTCTCAGGAGATTTGCGCTGAGTGATTTCAACCCGGCTTTGCATTTTAAGCCATGGTAATGCCTGGTAGTTGAATTGCATCCTGTAATAATCCCGGTTAGATTCTCCAATCTGGTTTATTTTTTCATTGGCAACTGAATAATTCATTGGATTTATCATGTTCCTGTAACCGAGAATGAAATCGCCGCGGCGGGAAACATTATATACAATCTGTGCCGAATATTCCTGACCTCCCGAAGGCGCATCAACCCTGTAATGTAGCCATTCGTACCTGAAAACATCAGCATAGGCGCTTAAAGTGATTTTGTTGAACGGAGTGGCAACTATTCCAACGTAGAGTCCTTTTTCATTTGTGTTGTTGCTGCTTTCGCCGAAAGCTGCGTTAAAAGTGTTTACATAATCTTTCTGGTAATTCCTGTACACCATGGCAAAAGCAATACGGGAATCAGGGCTGAAGGAAAGGCCCTGCAATACGGCTAAGCCCGCATCAAGTTGTTTGGAAGCTTCACCATACAAAGTGAGGGATTTATAGTTGTAGTTGTAATCAAAACCTGCATACGTATTTGAGTTGAGAACCGGTTGAAATTTCTTATAAAGTGCATCCTGTGTTTCGAAAGGAATGTTGTAATCCACGTGAAAAAGAGTAATTCCTGCCCTGAGATGTTGCCCGTTAAACGTGATATGCCCACCCTCAGCTATTTCGTGGATAGCTCCTTTGTCAGCAAGTTCCGAAGGAGTGCGGTGATAACCTGTTTGCTGCAATGATGAAACCATATCTTCTATCGAGTGGATAGAATCGGAGGGAATCAGGTTGGCATCGGCCCGGCGGTTGGAATAAAATGCCGTAAGATCGAACTTTCCAAGTGCTATGGTGGTAGCCGCTCCTCTCATAAATGCATATTCGTTGGATGAAGCATGAGGCCGTAAGGCAGGAGCTCTTTTCCGCATAACAACTGAACCGGCCGATTTTCCCAATGAAAAACCTGACCACATAGTTAAGCCCTGCCCGAATTGTACGTGATAATCGCCAAGGGCCAGCTGTTTTACGATTCCAATATTTTTAAGAAAAAGATGAACTGAGTAGAAATCAAAACCCTTGCGTAAAGTATCTGATTTAGGTATAAATGGCTCACCGGCATCTTTATCTCCTACCATTCCTAATTTCAAATAGTCCTTGTAGGAATACTGAACTCTTAAAAAAAGGCTGTTCTGATCGCCAAGGTAATAGCTATTGGGGTGGGCAAGTCGCATGGAATCCGGAACCGATGCATACCCTTTTTGTTCCTGCAATACCCGCTGGTAGCGGAGCATAACATCAGTTCCACCGTATTTGATAGCGCGTTTGAGTGAAAATTTCTCAGGTACAAAAGGTGATAAGGATATATAGGGTAACATCTGGTTTACCACTCTTTCATTAAAACCATCAATTACCTGTAGTTCGTAAATGGATGCCAACTGGCCATATTGGTTAATATATTCGAGTAAATTTCTGATTTGTAGTTCGTTGAGGAAGAATAACCGCCGCAGTTCGTCTTCGCTGCCTGAATTCAGATTAACAGGCCTTTCGCGAAGCAGGTTTAATTCTTCTACCCAATCACTGTAGTCAATTTCAAGATCTGATCGTTCGGCCAGGTTCTCAATCTGCTGTTCAATTTGTTCTGATCCTGTAAATCTGGTTGTATCCGCTTCCTGGGCCGAAACTCTACCGGTACAAAGAAGTATGAACACTAAAAACAGGCTGAAATAGCGGTTGAGCATTAGTTATCAGGGTTGGAGCGGTGATTAAAATGAATATTGTACTGAAACCTGGGGCGAGTATCCTAATTGCGGATGTACTGACGAAGAAAGATCGAGTGTCAGATTTTTCATTTCCAGTCCAAACCCGAAAGTATAGCGTGCGGGGTTTGTACTCAGGCCTATGCGGGCATAAGCTATGCGACTCAACTTAAACTCTGCACCTGTCCTGAATTCCATAGGGAATTCACTGTTTTTAAAGGCTTCTGCCGTGAGTAAAAGCTTATCGGAGAAAGTGTAACCGAATCCGGCATTCAGGATGGTGGGTATCCTCTCGTTATTGTATTCCGAAAGTTTAACATGCATGGGGTTGAAGGTATGCACCCCAAAGATGAGTTGTTCACTTATTTTAACCATTATTCCTGCATCAAATGTAATATTGCTGCGCTTTCCGTATTCCTCGCCCAGGGTAGTGCCTATATAATCAAGTTGAATGCCTGCCGAAAAACGGGTACCGAATTTCCGGGCATAGGCGATTCCGGCTTTGGTAGTATTATAATTAGCATCCCCTGAATAGCCAACGGTTGCTCCCAGCATTCCGTATCTGGTTTTCAGGGCGAAAGCACCTGCCTGAGACCCCATTTCTTTAATCAGAAAGCGGTTTTCGAAATAAATGCCTGCAGCGGTTTTGTCGTAAAAGGCCATTCCGGCCTGGTTGTTATTTATACTCCAGAAATCGATTACTGCTGCTGACGAAAGACCCATGCCTGCCGAACGGCCGCCCTGGACATTCCATTCCGTTTGCGCAGTTCCTGCCTTCAATAGTCCGAATAATATTAACAGGGTAATATGTAATTTCATCCCTTTCTAATTTTCGACTAATGTATAAAAAAAATGGTTAGTCGAAGCACTTCATTTAAAATGCCACTGGTAAAAAGGGACTTTCTCCTTTATTTGGTGCAAATATTTATTCAGATTTCTCTGAATAGTCTTATTTTTGTATAGTTACTTTAACGCTAAAACTGATTTTGTATGGATGCAAATATTATTCTTGATTTCCTTGCGCAACTTAAACTGAATAACAACCGTGAGTGGTTCAACGAAAACAGGAAAGGGTACGAGGCGGCAAAAAAAGAAATGGAAAACTTTGTATCGGGCATGATTGCTACTGTTTCAGCCATTGATCCATCCGTGCAAAACCCGGCCATGAAGGACTGCATGTTCCGCATATTCAGGGATGTGCGTTTCGGTGCCGACAAGTCGCCGTACAAAACCAATTTCGGGGCTTTTATTGCCCAGGGTGGACGGAAAAGCAATTTGCCCGGGTATTATTTTCACTTCGAACCCGGTGCTTCCATGCTGGCAGGAGGCGTTTACCAACCCCAACCGGAAACACTTAAGCTGCTGCGTAACGAAGTGTATTACCATAGTGATGACCTGAAAGAGATTATGGGAAAACCTTCTTTCCGTAAGTATTTCGGTCACATGGGCGATTTCGACAAAATGAAAAAAGCACCAAAAGATTTTCCTGCCGATTTCCCGGATATCGATTTGCTGAAATACCGCTCATACATCGTTTCGCAGACTATTCTTGATAATGTGGTAACCTCACCCGAAGATCATACAAAACATGTTATGGAGATGCTGAAAGAACTCCAGCCGTTTATGGCTTTCCTCAACAGGGCTATAAAAAACGGGTAGAAATATAACGAGTTTTATTCACCTTATTTATTTGAACAGATAAAACGCACCATGCAAAAGGGCTTACTTTCAATTTTATTATTTTGTATCGGGATAGTTTCCTTTGCACAGAAAGCTGAATATAAAACCAGTCTGAACATCCCGTACTACAGCGATTCGGTAAGACAGGCTAATGCTTACATAAAAGAGCGCTGTGTTCTCGATATCTATTATCCTCAAAACAGCAAAGGCTTTGCCACAGTTGTGTGGTTCCACGGAGGCGGGTTGACCGGCGGGGGAAAGGAAATTCCTGAAGCGCTGAAAGAAAAAGGGCTTTGCGTGGTAGCCGTGAACTATCGCCTGTACCCGAAAGTGAAAGCTCCCGGATATATTGAAGATGCCACAGCAGCCGTTGCCTGGACATTCAAAAATATTGCCGGCTTTGGTGGCGATTCATCGCTGGTATTTGTTTCGGGTCATTCAGCAGGCGGGTATTTAACACTAATGCTGGGATTGGATAAAAAGTGGCTGAATGCCTTTCATGTGGATGCAAACCGGATTGCCGGGCTTATTCCGTTCAGCGGACAGGCTATCACCCATTTTACAGTGCGCAGCGAAAGTGGCATTGCCGGAAACCAGCCGGTAATTGATGACCTGGCGCCTCTTTACCATGTGCGTGCCGATGCCCCGCCTTTATTATTGATTACCGGCGACAGGGAACTGGAACTGCTGGGCCGTTACGAAGAAAATGCCTACCTGATGCGTATGATGAAAATTGCAGGTCATAAGGAAACAAGACTTTTTGAACTCCAGGGATACGACCATGTCGGTATGCCTTACCCGGCCTTTCCGCTGCTGGTCAACGAAGTGAACAGGATCACGCAATTGAAAAAAAGTGCAAAGCATTGAGCTGCTTATCTGATGCAATACTGAATTGGTTTTATTTCAGAAGGATTTCCGGTACTCTTTGGTTCACTTTGGAGTTTAATTCCAAGATGTTTATTGATTATTTTATTAGTAACCAGGCTTACCTGGAGGATAAAACTTTAAAAGATGAATTGAAAGGTTGCCTTGAATATTCTGATAAACCCCGGTACAAAATCATTCCAAATGTTTGGTGATTTTTTAGGCAAATTATTAAATAGTGCACAGTTGCTCACCCGCGTTATATCCAGTAAGGGTTTAGATGGTAAGCGAGGTGAAGCAGCCTGCCTCAAAGTTTGTAACGGAGGATACGAACTTAGTCTGCATTCCCTTAACGATCACTCCGCCAAAGCGTTATACACAACTCCCCTCACGATAGCCAACCTGACTGCTCCGCATAACGCCCCGATGTCAGAATAGTTTTCAGGAAAAAACAAATAAATGATACAAAACTATAGAGATAAAAAAATAGGATTAAAGGCAGCACTTGCAATCGGAATCGGAGGGATGGTCGGAGGCGGGATTTTTGCAGTTTTAGGCCTGGCTGTTTCCTTAGCCAAAGGCGGAACGCCTGTTGCATTTCTGTTTGCGGGAATTTTAGCTTTAATTACATCCTATAGTTATGTTAAATTATCACTTGCTTTTCCCGACAGGGGAGGAACCGTTAAGTTTATCAACCAGGGTTTTGGCAAATCGGTTTTCAGTGGTGGTTTAAACAATCTACTGTGGTTAAGCTATATCATCATGCTGGCGCTTTATGCTTCCGCTTTTGGTTCTTATGCACCAAACCTATTTCTTCTGTCGGGCAGTAAAGCAGTAAGTTTTCATATCTATGCAAGCGGTATAATCATTATTGCCACGGCAATAAATTACTTCAGTCTGAAAGTAGTTGGTGTAATTGAGACCTATGCTGTAGTTATAAAATTAATAATTCTGCTTGCATTCGTAATAATCGGTATGTATGGTCTGATCGAAAATCCGAATCTGAGCCAATTATCACCTCAAAACTGGAAAAGCACTCTTTATCTTATTACCGGAGGCATGGTAATTTTTGTAGCCTACGAAGGATTTGAACTGATAGCTAATGCAGTTCCTGATATTGAAAATCCTGGACAGAATATTCCAAGAGCGTATTATTATTCAGTTCTTTTCGTGATTTTTCTTTACATCATTATTGCCGCGGTAACGGTAGGTTCTCTGCCCTTTAACGAAATTGCCATTGCTCAGGATTACGTATTGGCTGAAGCCGCAAAGCCCATGATCGGACAAATTGGTTTTACCGTAATAACGGTTGCCGCATTAATATCAACGTTTTCGGCAATAAATGCATCATTGTATGGCGGGAGCCGGGTTAGCTACGAAATTGCTGAGGATGATGAGCTTCCGCACCAGTTAACCGGCATGTTGTGGAATCATCCTGTCGGATTATTGATAACTACCATCCTGACATTGCTCCTGGTAAATACCGTAAATTTAGAAAGCATTTCGACAGCCGGCAGCGTTGGGTTTATACTCATTTTTACATTTGTAAATTATACCGGCTTTAAATTATCGAAGACTATTAATGGAAATAAAATCATCCCTTTAGCCGGTTTTATCTTAGGAACAGCTTCCTTACTGATTCTGATAACACAACAATATTCTTCGAATCGATTAGGGGTTATTTTGGCATTCTCAATAATTTTGATTTGCTTTATCAGCGAATACATTTACAAAAGAACGGTGCGGAATAACTGATTTTTATGTTTTGTTTTTCGCTACCTGTCATGAAGTTCTCGTTTTGCCAGTCCTGCATAGCCAGTAAAATCAGCTACTGTCTGGATAATCAGCCGGTAAGTTTCTTTTACGCTTTATCCTGTTGTTTGTTCCGTTTTATTCAGCCGGTGGGTATTTAACATTTAGGATAGGTTTGGATAAAAAGTGGCTGGAAGCCTTATTATAGGGATGCAAACCGCCACTGTTATAGACTCAACCATTATTTTCCTAAACCCCAAAAATCAAAAAAGCCAGCGCAATCAAGCCCCGGCTTTTTTATGTTTAAATCAGTTTATTCCTAAATATCGATATTCGCGTATTTTGCATTTTTCTCAATAAACTCGCGGCGCGGAGGTACTTCGTCGCCCATTAGCATACTGAAAACACGGTCGGCTTCCGAGCCGTTTTCAATAGTAACCTGGCGCAGGGTTCTGAATTGAGGGTTCATGGTTGTTGACCATAGCTGTTCGGCATTCATTTCGCCCAAACCTTTGTACCGTTGAATATGAATTCCTTTTTCGGACCCGTCCTTCGACCATTCCGCCATAAGTTTCACGCGTTCATTTTCGTCCCAGCAATAGCGCTCTGTACTTCCTTTTTTAAGCAGGTATAAAGGCGGTGTTGCTATATAAATATACCCGTTTTCGATCAGCTCTTTCATATAGCGGAAGAAGAAAGTAAGAATAAGCGTGGCAATGTGGCTTCCGTCCACATCGGCATCGGTCATTATAATAATCTTGTGGTAACGGAGTTTGTCGATATTCAGTGCTTTGCTGTCCTCTTCGGTTCCAATGTTAACTCCAAGAGCTGTGAAAATATTTTTTATTTCCTCGCTGTCGTATATCCGGTGTTGCATGGCTTTTTCAACATTCAGGATTTTACCTCTCAAAGGCAGTATAGCCTGGAACTTACGGTCACGGCCTTGTTTGGCTGTTCCACCTGCGGAGTCGCCCTCCACGAGGTAGATTTCACATAAGGAAGCATCATTTTCGGAACAGTCGGCCAGTTTACCAGGTAATCCAGATCCGGAAAGAATATTTTTACGTTGTACAAGTTCCCTTGCCTTACGCGCTGCATGGCGCGCAGTTGCGGCCAGAATAACTTTATTGACGATCATTTTTGCTTCGCGCGGATGTTCTTCGAGGTAGTAATTCAGCATTTCGGCAACAAGCTGATCCACGGCGCCCATTACCTCATTGTTTCCCAGTTTGGTTTTGGTCTGCCCTTCGAATTGAGGTTCCATAACTTTACACGAGATGATAGCTGTGAGGCCTTCGCGGAAGTCATCACCTGCGATATCGAATTTTATTTTATCAAGCATCCCCGACTTTTCGGCATACGATTTCAGTGTGCGGGTAAGTGCGCGCCTGAATCCGGCAAGGTGGGTACCTCCTTCATGAGTATTAATATTATTTACGTAGGAATGGATGTTTTCGGAGAATGATGTGTTGTACATCATAGCCAGTTCGACCGGTACATCATTTTTCTCACCTTCCATGTAAATAGGTTCAGGGATGAGCTTTTCGCGCGTTTCGTCGAGGTAGCCAATAAAATCGACCAAACCCTGCGTTGAATAGAATACTTCTTTTATAAAATTACCGTCATCGTCCTTCTCGCGTTCATCAATCAGCGTGAGTTCTATGCCTTTGTTGAGAAAAGAAAGCTCGCGTAAGCGGGCAGCAAGGATGCTGATATCGTAGGTTTCGGTAATGAATATGGTATTATCGGGCTTAAAATGCACCGTTGTCCCTGTATAGTCGCTGGTGCCTGCTTCACGAACTGCATACAGGGGTTTACCCTGCGAATATTCCTGTTCGAATATTTTTCCTTCACGGTGAACCGTCACTTTGAGCATGATTGAAAGTGCGTTCACACACGAAACACCTACTCCATGCAATCCTCCTGATACTTTATAGGAACCTTTATCGAATTTACCGCCGGCATGTAAAACAGTCATTACTACTTCGAGTGCCGATTTCTTTTCTTTTTCGTGATAATCAGTAGGGATACCGCGGCCATTGTCGGTTACCCTGATAGAATTGTCGGGAAGAACGGTTACGATGATCTGGTTGCAATAACCAGCCATTGCCTCGTCGATAGAATTATCAACTACTTCATAAACAAGATGGTGGAGACCTTTTACACTTATGTCACCGATATACATGGCAGGGCGTTTGCGCACTGCTTCGAGTCCTTCGAGTACCTGGATATTGTCAGCCGTATACGTGCCATTACCATTTCCGATACCAGTTCCGCTGGCATTCATATTATTTTCTAATTCGCTCATAATCAATTTGTTGCAATTCTTTCTATAGTGCATGGCAAAGATAGTTATTTTTTTCGATATAAACAGGAAAACGGCTTGCCGGATCGCAAGATTTTATCAACAATTTTAGAAATAAATATTTTTTTTAACTATCAGTAAATGAGTGTATTATAAATGCATGATGTTTGCTTTTATTAACTTCACAGGTTACGTTGCAATCACTTCATTCAACACCGGTTCATAAGTGAACAAAACAGGGATTCAGCCTTTAAGGAACTTGAAGGAAAATTTGGATGATGAATTGAGATCAGTGTATAAAATGCAAGGTTTTCCTGGTCATTATTTGAAGGGATAATTTCTATTAAACCTCTGACACATGATCTTGAGATACAAAAAAAAGGAGTCGAAATTTGTCGGTAGTTGAATCCTTAGACTCTTTTTCTATGGGTAGAATGCACCAGGCACCAGGCACACCTTCCTCCTCACTCTCAGAAAATTATCGCATACGATACTTTAATGAGGAAATCGTTCTGTGGATGCGTTTTAACTATCTGATCGGAGTATTTATTGAACATAAACTGCCCTTCAGGCCCATCTGTAGTGCGCCCCTGCGACCAAACCAGGAAAATTGTTGACCCCGGCATATATTCCCATCGGAAAACAAGATTTGACCTGTACTGAAGAAAATGAAAATCGGGATCATCGAAACTGAAATCCGTTTTATTCCCGTCAGTATCCACATTGTATACTGCCGATTCACTGTTTAACTGAATCTCATTACTGCTGTATTCATGAAACCTGGTATAATAATCAGATGCATCAGGATTGGTGATGGTTTTAAAATGAGAATAGTGGCCCGAGAAGAAGAAAGGTTGACCGTAATATTGTATTGACATGTCGGGTGTAATACCGACATTAACCCGCGCCGAAACAGAAAATTGTTTGCTGTCGAGGCGGCCCATAATATAGTTATCGGGCCCGTTTCCTTCGATTGTTGTTACATATTGAAGATTATCCTGAGAAGTATTGAATTCGGGTGAGAGGGATATTGAAACAGTATTAACTGGTTTGTAGGTAAGCGAATATTGAATCAGTGATAAATTTGAATTATTGTATTCACTCCACCGGTTCATCACGAAGAGACTCATCTGAAGTTTTTTTCTTGAGTCACTGTCGAACCCTATGCGGTATGTAAAATTGGCTGGTATCTTAAGTGTTGGGCCGCCGCGTAAATCATATGCTGATAAGGAGTTGCCCTGGAGATTGAATCCTGAGAAGATAGTATAGTAATTTTTAAATTGAAGGTTTCCATTCATCTCAAGCCCTTTATATACATTCTGTCCGCCGAAATTCCAAACCGTATAAAAGTCACCGCCGATATTATAGGAATTATAGAATTTCTTAGGTTGCCATTCATTATATCCAAACCACGCTACCTGCTGGATGTTATCTGCTTGCAGCATAAATCCCAGGTCGTTGAAGTCGAGTCCGGGTGATGACCAGGTAATCCATGAGAGCATCCTGAAATGCCCCCCGCCAAACTTACCGAATTCGAGGGTGCCTCCTTGCCCGCTCAGGCTGGTTCGGGTACTGTCAACTTTCAGGTATGTAGCATCAGGTCTTTGAAAATTATGTGTAAAAGTCGTCTGCAAATCCGTTATGGCTTCTTTTGACCCATATATGCTGCTGAATATACCTCGTACTGTAAAAAAATAATTCTTGTTATCCCAAAAGCGGGTCATATTTATCCCCCCGGTATAAGCTGAGGCAGGGAGGGTAATGAAATTTTCGTGATTAATATCGCGGTTTGTGGCGGTCAATAAGCCTCCTACAACAGTATTACCTTTATCGATATCCTGTTCGACCCTGGCGACCATATAATTGGTAAAAGGTTCAACGGGATATTTGCTTCTTATGCCTGCTATTTCGAGATCTGCACTTTCCTGCTGTGTAAAAGATTCGAGTATACCAATCGAAGTACCTTTACGTGTTTTTCCGGATAATTTGAATGCCCCAAGAATACTTGTGTTAGCAGGAATTCTGGCATATTCATTATCATTAAGTTCAGGCTCAAAATGAGGGGTACGGCCTATACGCCTTGAATAGAACATACCAGTACTGGAACCATCACCATCACCCGAGGTCATCCTGAAGTTAAATATATTTCGTCCTTCGATAAAAAACGGTCTTTTCTCAGGGAAAAATGATTCGAATGCCGAAAGGTTCACCTGTGAAGGATCGGCTTCCACCTGTCCGAAATCAGGATTTACTGTCATGTTTAAAGTCAGGTCGTTGGTTATGGCAATTTTACCGTCAATACCGGCCGAGCATGCCTGCTGCTTACCCGTGGCAAAAGGATTTCCTTCTTCTTTTTCATTACGTGTCATCTTAGCCAAGGCAAAGGGTAAGATTTCGATGTCTTTTTTAGGTGATATATTGCTTATACCTTCAAGAGTGCCGAAATCACTCACCATTTTGTTCGAGTTCCGGTGCAAAGGTTTCCACAGTGATAATTCATTTTTCCTGAAAATAAAACGGCCAACCTCAAGGCCCCAATCGTAATTATTTTTCTTTGTAAACCTGATTTGTGAAAGTGGAATCCGCATTTCGGCATTCCATCCTTCCGCATCAAAGCTTGTTTTTACATACCATATAGGGTCCCAGTTGTTATCCTCATTGTTATCATTTGTATAGATAATGTCCATTTTTGAGCCTGCCGCGGTGACCATAAATCCAAACCCGGTGAGTTTATCTTCATAACTGTCAATTATAAGCCCGGCCCAATCACCATCACCGTCATCGCGCCTCGAAAGACGTTTGTTGATTTTATCCGGCTCTGTATCATAGGATTTTATAGCAACATATAAGTTGTTGTCATCGTAAAGTATGGCAAAGGTTGTCTTTTGGCTGGGGAGGGTATCTTCATAAGGTTGGTGCTGGATAAAATCTCCTGCCCATCCAACCTGTTTCCAGCAATCTTCATCAAATATTCCATCAATTGACGGTGGTTTTGATGCTAATTTTTGGGTGGTATAGGTTTGGTTTTGTGCAAATACAAAATGTGGGATCAATATAAGTATCAGAAAAGGTAGTATTCTTGACATAAAAATGATTTCACTTATGACGTTAAACCGCCGGAAATGTTACAAAATAAAAGCGTTTTACTCGTTTTTCCACTATAGGGTAGCACGAGTCAGAAGAGGAATATATGAATTGGTGAATATGGAGGCTGTTATGTGCAAAATAATCGGTAAGATAAATTTCAATAAACAGTACTACAAAATTAACTCAGATGTAAAATGTAAACATATTTAACGCACAGATTTTTAGTTAACTTAACATTTTCACTGTTCTGTTGATCAATAAAGGTATTACACTGATATTATTTGGTATTCAACCCGGCCAATTCTATCTTTGTACCTGCATCATGGTTTCCCTGAAGTTAAATATGAAAGAAAAAACCCTCAACATACGGATCATTGAAGTTTTTGTATTTGTAGTTATCTGGGTGGCTGTGTTTGCCGTTCCTTTTTTTAACCGGCGAATTTCAAATGAAATTGACTGGAATAAAGTGTTTGGCGAATGGATCACCATGTTTTCATTATTGCTCATTTTTCTCTTAAATACACTTTGGTTAGTACCCGGATTTTTATTCCGAAAAAAATATCGTTCCTATTTTATTTACACAATCCTTTCCATTCTGATAGTAATTGCCTTGAAAATATACCTAGGAACGGTTATCACCTCTCCGCAACCTTTGGCAATGCCGCCCATGGAACTGGGACCGGGAATGCCCCCAATGGAATTAGGTCCGGGAATGCCTCCGCCCATGGGGTATAAGCCTGTCACACCACCGCCGCCGAAATCCTTATTCATGATCTTTATTGACAACCTGATCCTATCCCTTTTGGTTGTTGGTATGGGGACAGCAATTAAAATGGTATCGCAATGGCTCAACGAGGAAAGCAGGCGAAAAGATCTTGAAAAAGAACAGCTGAAGACGGAACTAGCTCTCTTACGGCACCAGGTTAGCCCTCATTTTTTTATGAATACCTTGAACAACATCCATGCGCTTATTGATATAAATGCGGATGATGCTAAAAACACCATCATACAGCTGTCGACCATGATGCGGTATTTACTATACGACACGGCAAACGGAAAAACCACGCTTAAAAAAGAAATTGCTTTTATCGAAAGCTATATCACATTGATGAAGTTGCGCTTTCCTGATAACGTGTCTGT
The DNA here is from genome assembly GCA_038204995.1 of Bacteroidales bacterium. GTDB lineage: Bacteria > Bacteroidota > Bacteroidia > Bacteroidales > UBA4417 > UBA4417. The sequence continues at coordinate 61,759 of JBBRCH010000016.1, forward strand.
AACCCTTGACGTTCCTGATAAAATTGATGATGTTGAGATTCCTCCTATGCTTTTTATTTCCTTTCTCGAGAATGCTTTTAAACACGGGGTGAGTTATCAGGCCAGTTCGTTTGTTTCGTTTAAAATAGAACAGAAAGACAGGAAACTGAAAAGTGTTATTAAAAACAGCAGGCATAACAGCAGCGAACTCCAGGATAATAACTATTCCGGCATTGGGTTGGCTAATATAAAAAAGAGCCTGAAATTGCTTTTCGGGAATGACTACACCCTTACTATCAGTGAAAGCGAAAAAGAATATGAAGTGCAGTTGACGATTCCCATGTACGAAACTCCCACGTTTGCTGTTAGCAACTGATTATTTTTCAGGTCGACCGTGCCCGGCTACATCCGTGAATGATTAATGATAGAATGCATTATAAATAACAATTACGATGACAATAAAATGCATAGCCATTGATGATGAGCCCCTTGCGCTAAAGCAAATAAGTTCTTACATCGAAAAAACGCCCTTCCTCGAAGCTGTGGCACTTTGTAAAAGTGCTTTCGAAGCCATGGAATACCTGGAGGATAATGAAGCAGATCTTATGTTTGTGGATATCAATATGCCTGATTTGAACGGTATGGATTTTGTCAAATCCCTTGCACAGAAACCACTCATTATTTTCACTACGGCATATAGCGAATATGCCATGGAAGGTTTCCAGGTGAATGCCCTTGATTATATTCTGAAACCGATAAGCTATGCTGTTTTTCTAAAAGCAGCGAATAAGGCTAAAACATGGTTTGAACTGAATGTTAAACAAACGGAAACTATTAAAACTACTCCGGATAGTCTTTTTGTGAAATCCGAATACAAAATGATCCGTATTTTTTTGTCCGAAATCAAGTATATCGAAAGTTCAAACGAATACATACATATTCACCTGGTGAACGAGGATCCTGTAACCACTCTCATCAGGCTGAAAGTAATGGAAGAGCAGCTTCCCGGGGACAAGTTTATGCGGGTACACCGTTCATTTATTGTAAATCTCGACAAGGTGAAAGTGATTGAGCGGAACAGGATTATTTTCGATAAAAACGTTTATATCCCGGTTGGGGATCAGTACAAAGAAAATTTCCAGGCTTTTGTTGACAGGACATTTCTGATTTAGCCCGTCAGGTCATTTCTTTTTCTTATTTGCGTTGCCGGCGAAGCCCGGAAAGCACTTTCTCATATCCAAATGTCAGCAATACCGATACGGTAAAAATGCCTGCAACCCACCAGGGGAACGTGCTCAACTGCTGGGTTTGATATATTGCTGTTGCCAGGTTACCTATAATCAGCCATTGTATTACATAGAACGCAGTTATGTTTTTCCCTATCCGGCATAATAAAGTTCTGATACGCGTTTCGGGAATGTACGTGATGAAAACATGAAGGAAAAGCGTCCACAATACGGTTAAGCCCAAAGCCCAGAAAACATATCCGAAAGTATGATGATAATATGCAGGCAGGTTTATGGTAGTACTCAGCCCTTGCTTATAAAACAGACCAACTGCGGCCGCAACCAGGATGGTAACGGAGATTAAAATACGTTTCTGTTTCAGGAAGAAAGGAATGATTTTCCCATCGTATCGGGCAAATATAAATCCTGCCAGCGGGTAAGCAAGCCACGGGAACAATGGGAAGTAGGACCAGGAGTAGTTCCCGGCTATAAAGGGCAGAACATAATAATGAGTGGTAACTGTTAGTTTTTCATTTAAAAAACCGGTGAGCACACTAACTGCAAGGAATACAATCCAGGCGGCCACTTTCTGCCACTTTTTGAGCGATTTTATAATCGATAGAACAACAATACTTAAACCGGCAAGATATAAAATATCGACGCCAAACATATATTCGAGCGGGTTGTAGGGCCAATCTGCAAATAGTATTTTCAGAAGAAAATGAATATTGAGTCCGATATTAAGCAAAAACCCGAGCATGAATATTTTAATTCCCCGCACGATATTTACAGATGTTGTGGCTTTACTCAAAGCAATAAAATAACCCATTACCGCCATAAAGACTACGGCCGCAAAAGGTCCTCCCAGGAAGAGAGAGATTTTGCCTGATGTACTTTCTCTTCCGGCAGTATCCAGAAAAAGTTCAGTGATATGGATCTGAACCATAAAAAAAGCGGCAAGTCCTTTGAGTAAGTCAGGAAGAATGTAACGTTTCATCGGCAGATCCTGTTGGAAGTGTTTAACTTTATAAACCGTTAAAAATACGATAAATGAATAAGTTTCCATTAGTGCGTGGAATATAATTTCCCTGCTGTATCAGAAATAAAACAGCATTTATTTGATTTTACACCAGGCTGTTAACATGATAAATTGCTCTTTACACTTATCCAAAAAGGTTGTTTACTGAATTCATTTTACTATCGAAAAGTATGAATATATCTTTGTTTTCAGATTACAAACAGAGAAAATATAAAATCACCTTAATTCGTCATTCAACTAAAATATCAAAACAATGAAACTTCGAAAAAATATAGCCAGCAGCGAAGAAGGATTTATTTTTAACCCGGGAACAGGAGATTCTTTTTCAACTAACCCGATAGGAGCCGAAATAATCGCCCTGTTAAAAGAGGATAAAGAATTGCCTGAAATAATAGAGGCAATTTGCGAAAAATATGATGTAGATGAAGTGCATTTTGAGAAGGATCTTGATGATTTTGTTTCACAACTGAAGGATTCTTCTATCCTCGCGAATAACTAATAAACTTAATTGAGCATGGAATCGCAAGTCGCAAATACAGCAAATCCCTTTAACAAAAAACTCGTAATAGCAGTCACCGGGCTAAATGCCATCGACAGTCCCGGTCCCGGGGTTGCCGTTATCCGTGCCATACGCGAGTGTTCTGATTTTGATGTTCGTATTGTTGGACTTTCATACGAATCGCTCGAGCCAGGCTCGTATATGCACGACCTGGTTGATAAAACCTATCATATCCCATATCCTTCAGCCGGAACCGACACACTCATGGCCAGGCTGATGTATATTCATGCTAAAGAGCATATGGATCTGATCATCCCCAATTTTGATGCTGAACTCTATAATTTCATCAAATTGAAAGATAAACTTCAGGATGAAGGCATCAATACATTCATGCCTGATTTACAGCAATTTGAAGCCCGCGACAAGATTAAACTTGCGGAATTCGGAAGAAAATTCGATTTATTTGTTCCGGCCGATAAAATCATTCATATGGCTAAGGACATCGAAGAAACTGCAAAAGAATTAGGGTATCCAATGGTGGTAAAAGGTAAATTTTACGATGCTATTATTGTCAACACCTTTGAGCAGGCTGAAAAAGCATTTTATAAAATACAGGCTAAATGGGGGCTGCCGGTTATTTTTCAGGAGTTCATCAATGGTACTGAAATCAATGTTGCGGCCCTGGGCGATGGCGAAGGGAGAACAATTAGCGTGATCCCTATGCGCAAACTATATATTACGGATAAGGGCAAAGCCTGGTCGGGTATTACCATTGATGATGAATCGTATATAGAACTCGCCCGCAAATTTATTGAAGTAACTAAGTGGAGAGGTGGTTGCGAACTCGAAATTATGCAGTCAGAAGACGGTAAGCCTTATATCATGGAAGTAAATCCCCGTTTCCCTGCATGGATATATTTAACTGCCGCCGCCGGGCAAAATCAGCCTGCATCCCTGGTAAAAATGGCCATGGGGCAAATGGTTTTGCCCTTCACCGAATATAAAGTGGGGAAACTTTTTATACGTTATGCCTGGGACCTGATAACCGATGTCAGCGAGTTTCAGAAAATTTCAGGCAAAGGTGAGCTGTAAAATACAAGGAATTGTATCCGTATATCAAATAAGAATAAATAAAGAAAACTTAATATAATGCAATCATGGAAAAATTAAGATATGAACGACCGATTATTCAGAAAATGAGCACTGGGCTCATGAATAAATTCGGCACCCGAACTGAAAATATACCGGTTACACACATCGAAAGTGTGCCCGTAAAAACGCTGATCAGTGAGTATGGCTCACCATTATTTGTAATTTCGGAAAAGCAAATCAGGCGGAATTATCAGAATGCCACCCGGATTTTTAAAACCCGGTATCCCAAGGTACAGTTTGCCTGGTCGTACAAAACCAATTATATGGATGCCGTATGCCGGATTTTTCACCAGGAAGGATCATGGGCTGAAGTAGTATCGGGATTTGAATACGAAAAGGCTCTCAAAAATGGTGTGCCGGGGAACAATATTATTTTCAACGGACCCGACAAAACCGATGATCAACTGCTAAAAGCAGCACAACACAATTCGCTGATTCATATCGACCATTTCGACGAACTCTATTCGTTGATTAAACTGAGTGAGGAACATGACCTGAGACCGCGGGTAGCGATCAGGGTAAATATGGACACCGGTATTTATCCCAAATGGGACCGTTTCGGATTTAATTTCGAGAACGGGCAAGCGTGGAATGCCATTACCCGCATCATTAATTCAGCAAACCTCGATTTAGTAGGTCTTCATTGCCATATAGGCACATTTATGCTTTCGCCTTCGGCCTATGCGGTGGCTGCCACCAAGCTGAGCGAACTGACCTGGAACGTTAAAGAGAAATTTAATAAAGTGCTTCAATATATTGATCTCGGTGGAGGTTTTCCATCAACAAATACGCTGAAGGGCGCTTATTTGCCTGGTTCCGATACGGTTCCTTCCATCGATCAGTTTGCCGATGCCATTACCGATGTAATACTGGGTTATGGTTTCAAACAGGAGGAATTACCCTTGCTGATTCTCGAATCGGGGCGTGTGCTTATTGATGATGCCGGATTTTTACTG
>JBBRCH010000017.1:0-66335 GCA_038204995.1 Bacteroidales bacterium
TTCGCTTGAAAGGATTGAACAAATATGCTGCGTCACAGTGGCGCTCACTTCTGCATGGCTTGAAATGCCCTACGCTCATAAAACCTTCCTTGAACTACTACTGAAATTCTATAAGGACGGTCCTTCATAAGAAAGTTTTTCTGAATCCGATAATTATTTGGGGAAGTTATTTTGAAAGTTTCACTAAGACAGTTTACTATTTAGATTTCGGAACAAACAGATGCTCTTCTCTTTCGTGCCGGAATTGGGCCCTGCGGCCGGGAGTTTAAGTTGTATAAATTAGATTTGGGTATTTATCTTATCTAAAAAGGAGTTAATCATCTGATTTTCAAATGCATTTTATCCTAAAACTTCTAACGGTCAATTCTTTTACCTGAAACCCTTATTATTCCTGCGGCATCCTTCCCATCGCCTGCCTCTCAAGCATCCAGCCCGGATATTCCGGTGCTAATGCACTAATTGAATCCAGTTGTTGCATCTCATCAGATGTAAGTTCAAGCCGGGTTGCAGATATATTATCCAGTAGCTGTTCATGTTTTTTTGCCCCGATAATTATACTTGTAACTACCGGTTTTTTTAGAATATAAGCAAGCGCTACCTGTGCCGCCGAAACCTTATGACTGGCAGCGATCTGTAGAAGTACATCAATAATATCATATGCCTTTTCCTTGTTTACTGGCGGAAAATCAAAAGCATCCCTTCTGCTGTCGCCGGCTACCTCGTTGTTACGAGTAAATTTCCCGGACATAAACCCCCCGGCCAGCGGACTCCATGGCATAAAGCCAAGTCCTTCACTTAGTGCCAGAGGAACAAGTTCGCGTTCAACATCGCGGGCGGCTATGCTGTAATAATTCTGCAGGGCAACAAATTTGGTCCAGCCCATTTTATCGGCAATGCCATTAGCCTTAGCCACCATCCATGCAGGGTGATTGCTGATACCCAGGTAGCGCACTTTGCCTGAGCGAACCACATCCTCGAGCCCGCGCATGGTTTCTTCGAGGGGGGTTAGCATATCTACACCGTGAATATACAGAAGGTCAATATGCGATAGATTTAAGCGTTTCAGGCTGTCGTTAACAGAATCGGATATATGAAGCCGCGAAAGCCCAACCTGGTTGGCTCCGGTTCCCATACGTATGCGCAACTTGGTTGCAATCACAACCTCTGGCCTGGAGATTCGAAGGCTGATGAGTGCTTTGCCCAGCATGGTTTCCGATAATCCTTCGGAATAGGCATTAGCCGTGTCGATGAAATTAATACCGCTGTTGATGGCTGTTTTTATAAGGTGGTTTACTTCTTCCTGGCTTTGTTCACCAATCGCTTTCCAGTAACCTTTGCCGCCGAAAGTCATGGTGCCGAGGCATAGTTCCGAAACAAGGACACCTGTTTTACCTAACTGGTTGTATTTCATAAAGAATATATTTTAAATATTAAACCTAAAGTTTCTTTTCAATTAATTACTTTAAAACGTCTTTTATCGTTAAAAGTTCATTCCGGATAGTTGGCTGTTCGAACAATTAATAATTTTTCAGTTAAGTCAGAAAGCTCCCATGAAAATTGTATTTTCAGGCTTTACTTTCGGGTGCATTGTGATACAAAACCAGGACTTCCGATAAGGTTAATTTATTCAGATGTCTCGTTTGTGTTTTCTTTATCCATATTTGTATAAAACTCTTCCACGATAGCTTTGGCCTGTTCAAAGTCTTTCATCGCAACATACACTTTCATGGTGGCAGCATCTGTAGGCCAAATATTCATCGGGAGCGTAGTAGCCTGCTGCACGATGGTTTCAATATCATTGTCTTTGAGTATGCTTTTCAGCAGGCCGGCTTCCCAGGGTGATCCTGAGAAAACTTCGTAAGGTGAAAGGTTTTTGTCTTCTTTTGTCATGATTGAAAGGTATGGGGTGCTAAGGTACGAAATTCAACAGGCATTAACAAGCCAATATGCCAATGAAAACGCGCATAAAAACCAGTAATGTTAAACAGGATAAATTCGTTCGGATACAAACATTAAGAGACTGAATTCAATGGGAAAAATCGTAAAGTATGAAGTAATAGCCTAAAAATTAAGCGTGCTGAATAATTAATTCCAATAAAATATTACGATTGTATTATTTCTAAAGAATAGTTATATTTGCAGTGATACCTGCCTATAAAATACTTAAAATGAATAGAAAACGACTTTCAGACTTGTCGAAAGCAGATTTACTCGAAAACCAGATTTGGGAATACTGGATGGAGAATAAGATTGAGTATGTAAGCGCCTCGGATAAGACGGAAGTTACCGAAGGCAGTAATATAACTCATATTGTAATAACGGACTTTATTTTTAACAACAAGTCAAAACATATAGGTTTTTGTTCGCCCCAAGGTTCCGGCAGTCTTGATGAAATACAACCTGTGGTTTTAATTGGTAAAGGACAGGTAGAGTTTTATAGAGAAAATGAGTGGACGGAAAATGAAAAAAACAAAACACTTTCAAAACTCGGACTTGAATGGCAGGATGTATTTCCTGTGGCTTACAGAACGAGGATTAAATGCGACAGAAAATTGTTTAGCGGAACTATCAATAATTTTAACGAAGGACTTGCAACCATTTCGTAACAGGCGGCTAACGGGTTACAAAACACTCAGTTCTTGTGTGCCATGCACAGTAAATTAGACTGGTTGTTAATAACCACCACAGATTTTCAACGCATATCTCGATTCCACACAATTGGGTCCTTATGCAACACGTAGCAATCTTATACAGAACCCGGTAGAAGAAATAACACTAAGAAGATAAACCGACTTTTCTCAAACATAGTGTGACATCCTGTTTTCACCGGATAATAATGGGATATGCCCGGGTCATAGCCATGTATTTAGCATTATGACTATTTCTGTATTTTGGGTTAACTTTGTATGACTGGTACGATCCTATGTTTTTACAGCCGGTCAATCGTTGTACAATAAATGCAGGACTGAAATCTATTGAATACATTCCGGTTGCCGAAAAGAATATCTTTTTAGCTACGAAAAATGGCCCGGAATGAACAGAAGAATCTATATATCAGCAACATTAAAAGGCGCATAACGCAAAACAAAATGGCAGAGCAGAATCTTTCGGAAGAGGAAATCAGTATAGTTTTCAGCAAAGCGTTAAAGGATAATACTAAAGTTGATCCCGAAGACACAGCTTTACTGTTTTATGACCTGGCGTTTATTAACGATAGAATTACCAACCTACAAAATTTATTTCCGCAAAACACGCTTCATGCTATTGCTGTGAAAGCAAATCCACTGACTCATATTCTGAACAAAATTCAAAAAACAGGAGTAGGAGCAGAGGTAGCAAGCCTCCCGGAGTTATACCTGGCCGAAAAGGCTGGATTCACGCCCGGGAAAATAGTTTTCGATTCGCCCTGTAAAACAAAAAATGAAATTGAATATGCCCTGAGGTTCGGTGTTTGCCTGAATGCCGATTCATTTGATGAACTCGAAAGGATTGATGAAATTTTAAAAACACTTGATTCAAAAAGTATTATCGGCTTACGGATAAATCCGCAGATAGGGTCCGGAAGTATAAAGTCAACGAGTGTTTCAGAGAAAATTTCAAAATTCGGAATTCCTGTTAACCAGAACAGGGATAAGATACTTGCGTATTATCTGAAGTATGATTGGCTCAGCAGTATTCATATTCATATTGGCTCACAGGCATACCAGGTTCCCCTGATCATCGATGGGATCCGTAATGTATTGGACCTTGCTCTAGAGATTAATGAGAGGTTGAAGCTGAAATCAAATCAGAACCGGATCACAACATTTGATATCGGCGGAGGGCTCCCGGTTTCTTACCGCTCAGGTATTAAGCCATTTACTATGAAGCAATACGTTGCACTTCTCAGGGAATCCTGTAAAGAACTTTTTGATGGTCATTTCAGACTGATCACTGAATTTGGCCGCTATATTTATGCGAATTCGGGCTGGGTAGCTTCAAAAGTGGAATATGTAAAAAGAGAGAGCGGTTACAATATAATAATCACCCATGTTGGTGCAGATTTGTTTTTACGTAAAGCTTATAATCCCGGCGACTGGCATCATCACATTACTGTTGTTGACAAGAACGGTAAGCTGAAAACCGGAACCGACTCAACCAAATATATCGTGGCCGGGCCTCTTTGTTTTGGTGGCGACGTAATCGCAACCGATCTTGAATTACCGGTGGTTAATGAAGGTGATTATATACTGATTCATGATGCCGGGGCATATACGTTGAGTATGTGGTCGCGCTACAACAGCAGACAAATTCCAAAAGTGATCGGCTATTTCAATGAAAATGAAGTTTTTGAAATACTGAAGGCAAGAGAATCCGGAGAGTCTGTATTTCAATTTTGGTCTTAAACCTAATACAATGTAATTATCTTAAAACGTTTTATTTTCAAGCCATTAATACTAAACAGATTTAACCCAAATTACGCAATAGGAGACAACGTCGAACTATTTGCGTTATACCGATTGTACATTCGTAATAGTCAAAATGCTTTGGACTAAACGACTGTTACATCGGCATTTTTATCAGTTGGGTTAACCCCTCCCGATAAAATCGGGAAGCAAATCTTTGTATTTCAATGATTTTCAATTGAAATACATTAGATTTGTTAATCGATTACGCTACTGCGTAATTTGGGTTTAACTTTCAAGTTATTTAGCATCCTGAAGTCTATTGAGGGAAATCAGATCCGGGTTTATATTTTAGATGTTTCCAATGAATTGGCATATCTGAACCATGAATCAAGTCAATATCGTACTCTAAAAATTCGACCGGAATCCACTTTTGTCGTATAATATATAAATGCTTGTTTCCTGATGCATCAATCCACTGTAAAAGAATTAATTATTTTAAGCAGACAGAATGATGCCCAGGCATTCAGGAAACTGGTAGAAGCCCATCAATCCATGGTTTATTCGCTGGCATTCCGCTTACTGTGTAACCATGAAGATGCTAAAGACATTACTCAGGAAACCTTTATCAAAGTATGGAAGCAAATTCACAACGTTAATACCGAACTCAGGTTTTCAACATGGCTTTATTCGATTACTGCAAACCTGTGCTATGATAAACTTAAAAAGGCAAAGCATAAATACACTCTTAGGATTGAGGATCAAAATACGCTAAGTGAGTTTATTTCGAACGAAAACATAGAGAAAAATGTAATAAATGAGGATTTGTCCCGCATTATTTTATCGATGTCCAGCGATTTGACCCCCAAACAAAAACTGGTTTTTACTTTACGTGACCTTGAAGGACTGGAGATAGAAGAAATTAAATCTATCACAAACTTATCGGCCGGAAAAATCAAGAGCAACCTCTACCTTGCCAGGCAGTTTATTCGCAGGAAGATTGAGAATATGTAATTAAGATCTGAAAACCATGACAAATAAAAACACAAAATACGATACACTTATTGCCAGGCTTCGGGATGCGAAACCCGTGGTTCCTGATGCAGATATGCTGACGGATGAAATAATGCTAGCCATAAGTAAGCAAAATAAAAACACCTCCTACCGAGTCCTTAATTGGTTCCGTCCTTTTATGACTGCTGCAGCCATGTTTCTGCTGGGCTTGTTTTTGTATCAGCAGCTTGAAAACACAGGCTCAGTGCAGCAAGTTACCGCTGCTAATTATGATAAACACATTCTGAAAAAGACTTTGAATTGCACTTTGGATTCAAAAATGAATCTTACGGAAAAAAGGAAACTACTGAACCAGTATATCTGTTACATGAAAATAAACCGCACCGAAAACGAGAATTTAAAATTGTTCTACCTGAAATATCTACCTAAAGATCAAGCAGACATATTCCAATAAATGATGAACCAGGTGAAATGAAAGTGTCATGATTTTAAAAATCATTTAATAAGGTTGATTTTATTTTTAATCATGTCATTCCGGTTAGTTTTCGGGACTTTCTGATCCCTAAAAAAGATATCCTATGAAACTAAAAACTCTTTTGCCGATAGTGATGACAGGCCTCCTTGCCTTTTCATGTACTCAGAAAGAAGATATGTTAACGGTAATTAATCCGGATGGATCATGTTACCGGGAATTTGTGAAAAAGGCCGATTCCGCTTTTATGAACGGGGATACGTTAACAGGCAACCCATTTCCAATTGATCTGGACTCGGGTTGGAAAATTTCCTGGTCCTATTTAACTCCTGAAATCCACACCAACTGGCCGGTAAAGAACTGGAGATGGGATGCAGGCGATACAACTAAAAAGCTTACCGTTACAGCCAGGCACGATTTCGTTAATGTTGAAGAAATGGTGGGGAAATTCAGGTTTAAGAAAACTGATGAGTGGCACAATCTCAAAACTACGTGTTCGCTTGACAAGAAGTTTCGGTGGTTTTATACCTACTATAAGTATAAAGAGGTTTATCCCAAAATTAAAACCTTCGACGATATTCCTTTTTCGAAATATATGACCAATGATGAGGCCTCGTTTTGGTTTACAGGTAAGCCTGACTTGTTAACTGGAATGAACGGGGTTGAAATCCGCGAATATATTGGTGATCTGGAAAACAAATATAACAGCTGGTTTGGTCATAACCTGTGGAATGCAGAATATAAAGTTCTGTTGCAGAATTATGATCTGCTTGACCCGAAACCTGTTAGTAAAGAGCGATTGGAACAAGCCAGAGACTCTGTTTTTGAAAAGAACACGTCATTTAACAAAAATAGAGAAATGGATTTGGAAATGGACAAATGCCTTGACGATTATTTTAAGACAAGCACCTTTTCTGCATTGTGGAACACAAAGAAAAATCCTATGAAAAAATTTGAAGATGATATGGATAGCCTTGGGTTTATTGGATATTTCACCAAATCTGTGGATTACAAACTACTGCTGCCTGGTACTGTAATTGAACCCAATAATGCAATAGTCCGGGGCGACACCCTGGAATGGAAGCTTACGGCCTACCGGATGGTGTACAGCGATTTCGAAATCTCAGCCCAGTCGCGAAAGAAAAATTTATGGGCCTTCATTTTTTCAGGTTTTATCGTGCTGGTGGCAACAGGCAGCTACTTTTTTAAACTGAAAAATTAAACCAAACCGGATATCATTAATGCCAGGTAATAAAATGTAAACCATTCCTGCAATCAAAACAAATCCATGTTTTTTGTACGTTTGCTAAAAATCATAGTTATGCTTAGCAAACAAAGAATTCCCGATCTGATCGTTATTGCTGTACTAGGACTCTTGCTTATACTGCTGAATTATTCCGGAAAAATTGGAATCCTCTCCGATTACCCCTTTGTATTCCTCCTGGCCATGTACTTCATTGGTCGTGCTGTAACCTGGTATGTCATAAACAAGCATATGGAAGGTGATGATGAAAGCAATCAGTAATTAATTTCTATCACTTTAGCGGAGTTCAACTTTACTGAACAGCTTGTTTGTTTCCATAGACACTTCTTTAACCTGAGAGGTATTATGCTATAAGCCCTGATCCGGACTTTTTAGCAGAATCAAATCCATTTTAAACTGACGACCGGATGGCTGGATTGAACTTTTCACAAATTCTTCACTCATCTTACAGAAAAATACCGGAAATAATAATAAATTTGAACTTTCAAATAAACCAAAACCATGTCAGTAAAACATATTCTGGTAATTTATCCTGAGGTTGATATCACAAAAATTGCAGTATACCGCAATATCAGCCTGGTTTTTTTAAAATCTATACGACATAAGCCGGAAGCCCTTGCATCATTTCCGAATGTGATTGATGAACTCGATTATCGTACAGGTCTTATTTTAGAAGAGTTAAAAAGTAACCAGATAGATCTGAACGATATTGGTGTGGTTATGGCACGGGGAGGATTGATCAAACCTCTGAAATCCGGAGTTTACCAGGTAAATGAAGCTATGAAACGCGACCTTAGTGTGGGAGTGATGGGAATGCATGCAACTAACCTGGGCGGGCTTATCGCCGACAAAATTGCCTCTGAGCTACCCGAAGCCAAAGCATACCTGGCTGATCCCGTGGTGGTAGATGAACTGGAAGCAATTGCTCGTGTTTCGGGTTTGCCTGTTATTGAGCGTAACTCCATTTTTCATGCTTTGAACCATAAAAATGTTTCGCGCGAATATGCCAAGAGCATTAACAGAAAATATGATGAACTTAATCTTGTTGTGGCTTATATAGGCAGCGGAGGCGTATCAGTAGCTGCTCACAAGGGAGGCAGAGTAATTGATGTTAATCAGGCTTTCGACGGGGATGGCCCGTTTTCGATGACCCGTACCGGTGGATTGCCAGTTGGACAGGTGATCGATTTATGTTATTGCGGGAAATACACCCGTGAGGAAATGCGTAAAATGGTAACAGAGCAGGGCGGCATACAAGCCTACCTGGGGACGAAATCACTAAACCAGGTGCTGTCAATGGTTGATGAAGGTGATGAGCAGGCAACATTTATCGTGGATGCTATGGCCTACCAGATTGCAAAGGAAATAGGATCCATGGCTACCGTACTCGAATGTAAAGTGGATGCAGTACTGATAATGGGATCAATTATGAACAGCAAATTCTTCACCAACCAATTGATTCGCCGTATCGACAGAATTGCAACAGTTTCCATTTATCCCATTGTGAATGATCTCGATTCATTAGCCATGAACGGAATGATGATTCAGCGGGGCGAGGCTGATGTGTTCGAATACATTTAATCTTTCTAATCACTTTCTGAATAATACAGAGTGTCCCTTTGAATCCGGGTCAGATAGTGTTTTGTGATTTGAATAATGGTATATGCAATGGATTATATGCAAAGTTGAAACAGGACAGGGAGAAGGTTAAAAAGTGGATAATCCGAAAATGTGCCTATAGAATATATGTATGGATTTTAAAAATCAATTTACAAAGCCATTTTAATCCATATAACTGAAAAACAAAGAGATGAGTTCAAGTGGCCGAAAAAGTTTATTTTATTATCAATTTAACGCTATTACATTTGCAGTTGATGGCTATAAACTAATGAACAAAGTTAGTAAAGTGGTTTTTGGTTAACTTTGGTTTTTGGTTAAGCCGGTCTCTTGCGGACCAATCGGAAAGATTGAGATCGGTAATGTTTTATTATTACTTTTGATGCTGCTAAACAGGTCAAGGGTTTTTGAAAAAACTCAGACAGCTTGTATGACTTCCCTTTGCCACTACACAGCAAAAAAACTGCCGGAGAAATCCGGCAGTTTTCTTTTTATGGCATTTTATTCCGAAAATTATTTTTTAATCTTTTCAAGAATACTGAACGCATCTTTAAGGCTGTTCCCCATAGGAATAAATGAGAATTTGAAAGCAGTCCGGAATTTTTCGGCTGAATAGTATGATTTGGACATGGCAGCCCGCACATTTTCGCGGGTTAAGAGTGGCCTTGACCAAGTAAGCCGGCTACGCACCTCGTCGAGCCAGGCGATGACAGTGATCAGCTTGCCATTAACAGCAATACGGGGATGAGGTTTACCCAGAATATCAGCAGCTTTGACAAATAACTGCCGGAGCGACAGGTTTTCGGAGCTGAGCACAAAACGTTCATTGCAGATGTTGCTCTCCATCAGAAGAATCATAGCTTTTACAACGTCTCGCACATCAACATATCCATTGACACCCGTTAAATAAAAAGGGATGAAGTTTTTAATGTTGTGAAAAAGTCTATTCGTTGCTTTTAAATGACATCCTGCACCTATAATTACTGACGGATTTACAATTACAGCCCTAAGTCCCTCTTCTATTCCACGCCATACTTCGCGTTCACCCCCATATTTACTGATTGCATAACCGCTGTTTGAACCTGAAGTCTTCCATTTTGCGTTTTCGTCGATCATTTCTCCCTTTTCGGACTGGCCCAATGATGCAATTGAACTCACATGGCAAAGTTTTTTAATGCCGTTTTCAAGGCATGCATTAACAACATTAGCGGTTCCTTCAACATTTACAGCAATCATTTGCTTCGTATCCCCGGGATTAAAAGAAATCAGTGCTGCACAATGGTAAACAAATTCAACACCTTGCATTGCCTGATGCAGCGAGAAGAGATCGAGCACATCGCCTTCAACCCATTCAATCTTGTCGATAAGGTTTTTGTGTTCCTGGGGGAAACAAGCGAATATCCCGCGTGTATCATAATCCCTGTCCCGCGAACGTAGCAACGCCCTTACCTTATAGCCTCTCAGGGTAAGCTCATATAAAAGGTGAGATCCAACCAAGCCTGTTCCACCGGTTACAAGTATCATGCTGCAAAACTATGAATTTTTTGCGCGCTGAACACGCATGCTTTTTTGATTGAACCACACAGGGATAAAAACCCATAAAGGGTTCTGAGCAGCTCAGCTAATCAATTGTTTTTGCTAACTTTGCGCCCCAAATACTGAATGTATGAATTTTGTTGAAGAACTCCGCTGGCGCGGGATGATACACGATGTTATGCCGGGTACTGCTGAGCAGCTTGAAAAAGAAATGACCACGGCTTATGTTGGAATCGATCCTACTGCCGACTCGCTTCATATCGGCCACCTGGTTTCAATAATGATGCTAAAACACCTTCAGTTAGCAGGGCATAAGCCATTGGCTTTGGTTGGCGGCGCCACCGGAATGATTGGCGATCCTTCGGGTAAAAGTGAAGAGCGCAACTTGCTGAGCGAAGAGTTGTTACGTCATAACCAGGAATGTATTAAAGAACAATTATTGAAATTTCTCAATTTTGACACATCAGCACAAAACCATGCCGAGATCGTAAACAACTACGACTGGATGAAAGAGTTTTCATTTCTGGGATTCTTACGCGAAGTAGGTAAGCACCTTACAGTCAACTATATGATGTCAAAGGATTCTGTGAAAAAGCGCCTCGAAACCGGCATTTCTTTTACCGAATTCACCTATCAGCTGGTGCAGGGTTACGATTTTCTGCATTTATACAATACGAAAAACTGCCGCCTGCAAATGGGGGGAAGCGACCAGTGGGGTAATATTACAACAGGTACCGAACTTATCCGCCGAAAAACCGGTGGTGAAGCCTTCGCGCTCACCTGCCCGCTGATTACCAAAGCCGATGGCGGCAAGTTTGGTAAGACCGAAAAAGGCAATATCTGGCTCGATCCCGAAAAAACCTCACCTTATACCTTCTATCAGTTCTGGCTCAACTGCAGCGATGAGGATTCGAAAAGATATATCCGGATTTTCACTCTTTTCAGCAAACAGGATATTGAATCCCTGGAATCAGAGCATCAACAGGCACCTCATCTCCGCGCCTTGCAGAAAGCGCTTGCCCGCGATTTAACCCTGCGTGTGCATGGCCAGGCCGAATATGACCAGGCGGTACAGGCTTCCGAAATACTTTTTGGGAAAGGCACCACTGAAACTCTCCGCCAACTTGACGAGAAAACCTTGCTAGGGGTTTTTGAGGGTGTTCCGCAGAGCGAAATAAGCCGCAGCGAGCTCGAAGCCGGCATTGGAATGGTGGATTTTCTTTCTGAAAAAACAGGAATCTTCCCTTCAAAAGGCGAAGCCAGACGTATGCTGAAAGACGGGGGTGTGCAGGTAAACAAGGAAAAGGCACGCGAAGAAACGACTCTTACGCCTTCATATTTGCTTAATAACAAGTATATCCTTGCACAAAAAGGGAAAAAGAATTATTTTCTGGTGAAGACAGTATAATTTGTAGAGGCAACGTATAAATTAAACACGTCTCAAAATACCCGGGGTGAGTTAAACACTTACCGGTTTCAGAAGTTGGGGTTTACTTGGAATTTTCAATAGTTTCAGTACTTAAAATCTCCCCGGAATAGGAAATTGAACTCCTGTGATTGCTGTTTATTGATAGCATAGCTGTCCCAACTGGATTGACGGAGAGCGAAATCTGGTACACGTCGTTATCCTCCTTTATAATGGCATTTATATTATAATTTTTCTTCCCTTTGGTTACAGTAAATTCTAAAGGTTTGCCTTTAAACTTATATCCATTATCACCACCCGGACCAATACCATTATATACCGTTCCAAAAAAAAGCAGGTAACTTTTAATGAAATCAGGCTGAAAAACAATGTTATAGGTAGTATTTACCAGGTTTATACTACTTTTCCCTAAAGGCATGGCACTTTTTGCCTTGAAAACAAATTTCTTCAAATTCATCAGATCGTCGGTTTGTTTTATTTTTTGTATTTTCTGCTCCTCTTTGATTTGTTTCCTGCTTTTCACCTGGGCAAAACCATTAGTTGCCATTACAGATAACAGAACTATAGATATAATAACTACCGATTTCATATTTTTTATTCGTATTGTTTTATGTTGATATTCGTCAATGAGTAAGCAAAAAAAGGATTAAGCCAGGCTTCCATTTCTTATTTGATGTAAAGGCCCTGAATTGAATAATAGAATCCTTCATCAGAATTATTGTATTTAATTTTCCCCAAAAGCAACCTGAATTGTGTTTCTATTCGGGCACATATTATCCTAATCCCTTATCCCCAAACCTTAATCTATTTTATACGGATGCGCCTCAGTATTGAATATCACTTTATGGAAATTGAGTTTGCCTGATTCATCGAAAAGCAAATACGCATATTTCAGCGTTTCGGCAAAGAAAAAACTCTCCATATAATCGCGTTTTTCTTTTGTGCGGACATCTTTAAGTGCAGCATAAGCATCATCGGTACGACAGTATTTCACAAGGTTTTCGAACATATTTTTACCCATTTCGAGGTAACGCTCATCATGGGTATATTGATACAGGTAATAAGCGCTTTCCAGGTTTTCGGGCCGTAAAATATAAGCGCCGTTTTCAACTGTCATAGTTTTGTAATTCATTGATTCAGGCTCAATTCCAGCCAGCATCCACATCCTGAAATTGGAACTTTGTAAAGCTGCAGCTCTGGTAAGGTCGTTATTCATTGCAAGTGTTCCGGCAAAAAAAGCATCCAGGGCGCCATAACTTGTTTCTGTCCGTTTGCCGGAATACATATCGGCATGACCGTACCATAAACCCTCTGATGTTTCGTCAGCGAGATATTTGTTTACAGCAGCAATGGTAGGAATCCACATTTCACTTAACTGCTTGTCGTTAAAAAGGATCGAACCTTTAAGCATATACTCCAGGTATGAATCAATACATCCCGAAATATGACTGACAGGATTGGTAATTTTACCGGTTTCGACATTAATTCCTTCAGCAGTAAGATTTATCGGCGAACGAAGCGAATACAGGGCCGTCATGGCTTTCATGGCAGTTTTATAGTACAGTGGATTGCCGGTATGTTTACTCAGGGTACCGTATTCGATAAGATATGTACCTATTTCGGCAGGATTTGATTCGGGACCTGAAGTGGCGCCGGTTTTCAGGTTAACATAGCGGTATGGCATGCCTGTAGGCGAATCGAATGCTTTCATCAGGCGTTTTCCCAGATCTTCAGCCAGCGAAAGGAAACGACGATCGCTATCGAGTTCATACGCCGACAGTAATCCTCCGAAAATGCGGATCGATACTTCAAAGTTCTGAACGTCCATATCCACATCAAAATCAAGGTTCTTAAAAATAAGTTCTTTAGCTTCATTAGCTTCATCTGTCAGATCCATCAGTATCATGGTGTCAAAAGCATCAACAGGAGTCATCAGCAGTGATTTCTTATACCAGTTATGCGGCTTTTTACTTAATGGTTGAAGCGCATCGTATCCCCATGCATATTTTTTATACCCGTTCCAGGCATGCAAAAATTCGCCTTTCACCTTGTCGGCCATTTCTTTTTTATCAACAACTTGTGTATTATCAGCCATTGCTGCAATTGGTTTAACAGTTTGAGCAAAACAAGGAATAGCTATTACCAAAACTGTGATTAACCAAACCGAAAGAACAAGTGTTTTTTTCATCATCTCTATTATTGAAATGCGAAGATAAAAAGATCTCAGGAGCATATACATTCAATTTGGATAAATGATACATTTATTCACTTGCTGTAGAGCGGAATGTTTTTGTGGCATCTTTGCCTGAGAGACAAAACAATTGTAAGATGTTAAACACGAACACGTGCCTTGAGAATGATAATTTTCTTTCAAGTCAGGAACCCATGTGGGACGAGCTTGATGCATTATATGTCGTGGTTTGTTATATCGAAATTTATGATGCAACAACGATGAGGGCCTCAACTCTCAAAACTATTTGGCAAAAGCAGTAAAATCGATCAGATAAAAAACTTTCGGGTGAAGGCGGAGATAAATTTTTCGAAATATCCTGTGGTCTTATGAATTTCCTGATTAAAAGGTTTTTCTTGTAGAAACTATAAGGAAACAATTAAGATTGCATCTTTTCGATTGCCTGAAGGCTACCAAATTAATTCCATCCGGGGATGCAGAAGGGTGTAGCCATTTCCGGAAAAAGGGTGTTGGAGGAATATGACCAGGGCGAAATTTTTGCCGACCATTTCCCTTCGGATACAGCCGCATAAGGTGTACCTTCAGTGCCTTCGGTAGCTTGCAGTACTCCTGAAGCCCTCTTTTGGGATATTTCAATTCCGCAACCAGAATGATCCCTCAGGATGCGCAGTTAAAAGCGTACATAACGAAGGTTACGAATAATGCCTCATTAACTGATACTGATCAGAACAATCCGGTTATCCGAAGTCCGAACTGGTTTAATTTGGCATCAACATTATCTAACGGAATCGTAAACATTGGAACAAGAAACCTCTGGTAGTTAACCGATAAATCAATTTCCGAAAAGAAACTCATTTTCAGCCCTATTCCTGCACCTACGATAAAATAGGGCAATGGAGAATTGTATTCGGTTCCTTTCATGTGGTTTTTCTGAAGTTTGCTCACAACCGTAAATGACGATCCAAGCCCGGCAAGGCCATAAGGAAGTTTACGTGTATCATCATCAAAATCCGAAAATCTACCCGCCAGGCAGAAATCAAAAAACTGCCCGTTCATTTGATCCTTTTCTGGCGGGGTTTTGCTTTCGGTGTTAAGCGTTTTGAAAGCATACAGGGCTGTTCCCCGCAGCGAAAACATATAGTTGATATATTTATCGGCAGTAACACCGAAAGCCGGGCACAGGCCGCCTTTAAGCGAAACGTTCCTCCCCTGTAACGAATATGCCGCATATCCGAGATCGATTACCGGGCCGAATTTCATCTGGGCGGAAGTTGTAAGCGTACACACTATACAAACTGCCAGAATGGATATTTTTAGTTTCATGGTTCGGGAGTATTAATCAACAAAAATCCAGTTAACATTGTAAGTCCGGTTTGGCTGGTTGTTGCCCCAGGCAACACCTACATCACGCCAGGCCTTGATTCGCTGGCTTTCGAGGCTGACATTGTCATCCCAGACTTTAAGCATGAAATTCCAGTCGCGTTTTTCATCCTGACGGATCTTGGTGCGTATTTCTGATACCAGGTTCTGAGCTTCGCCATAACAGGAAGCATCAGGATAAATGCTTGCCAGGTTCTGAGCAACAAAATTAGCCCCGTTGGAATTCGGATTGGCAATCCAATACGCTTTTGCAGTTGCCAGGTTGGCATTGCATAAGAAATCGATGTATTTCTGGTAAATAGGTGGTACGGCATCCATGGCATCCTCGTAACAGTTTTTAGCTACATCAGGTATCGACATCAGGTTAAAAATAGCTTCCTGGTATCGGTCGGTCTGGGCCATGGTAAGTGCTTCTTTTATGATGAAGTCACACTTTGAATTATAATATTCAATAATCTTCTGCTTGCCCTTATCAATAAAAGATTTCAGCTGGGGAGAATTTACATTTATCGTATTTATAGCACTGATATAAGCTTTATTTTCATTAGTGCCAACACCTTTTGCCGGTATATTGGTCGTACTGAAAACGACTTTAGAAATGGCATCTGCAATATAGAGTGTCATATCCATATTGTAGGCATGCATGGGCGGAGGACCGGGAAGGATATCCTTGGTGCCTAAAGTAAGTTTTGCAGTGATAATGAAACGGCTCTGGTAGTCAATACCGCCTAGTCCGTTGGAAGTTGCGATCTGCTGAAGCTTGTTGTTTAATGCTTCGGCAGCTATTTGAGGCATCCCGTCGGGTTGCTCAGGAATAACCGGTGTGAGCGAAATCCGGGCAATATCGTCAGACTTACCCAGGGTGTTTTGGGCGGATAACGCAGATGTAACACATAAGACTATCAGCCATATTAAATATTTTTTTTTCATGGGTTTGTTGGGTTAAGTTATTTTTCACCAATTACCAGTGTGGCTTTGCCGAGACCTTGCGTCATTACTTTACAGGTAAGCGAAAAGGGAGGACCGTTGAGATACTTTTTTAGTTCGGTTACAAATTGCCTGGTATCCATGGCTTTCCCGGTTTCGGTGTATAGAGGTATACGAACCTGTTCGAAAAGTATAAAATTCTCACTTCCATCGCTGTTGGAGTAGCGGCCGTTGACAGTGTACCTGGCCATCCAGTCGTCGATGATCTCGGCAAGCTCCTTACCGTTGTATTCCTGTTCAAGGTCAACCGGCGAGCTATCCCAAACTCTTATTCTTACTGAAACTTCACGGCCGTTAGTCAACAGGTCGTCGAAATGGCTTTGCAACTGGGCATTAAAATTGTCAATATGTGCCAGCACAGCTTCTTCCAGTAATATAGGCAGGTCAGCCGACATAGATGGTTGTCCGCTGCCCTGTGCACCGGCAATCTGTTTGTCGGTATAGGCATCAATGCCTTGCAGTACGAAGGTGATATATTTTCGCGGCCCCTGCGTGTTTACCGTATATGTGAGCTGCATAATAATATCGGCCTTAGCCGTTCTTTTCAGGATATCGAGAGGGGTTTCAGCAAAAGCAGCACCTGAAGATTTACTGGAAGTCATGTTATCTTCTGCCCTCATCTGTTCGATCCCTTTCAGCACACTTTCGAGGTTTTTCAGCGGGAAACCGCGGTCGGTCATCATGGTATTGATTTTGGAGATGACCAGAAGAAGATTGCCATCCGTTTGCATCGCTCTTTTGTAGTCAGGAATTCTGGTTTCTGTTCCCTGGTTATCGTAGGTCATCATGAAATTGTTCTGGGTGCACCATACATCGCTTGGTACCACCATGATGGTAGGCTTTTTGGCCTGGCCGAAAACAGATGTTATGCAAAAGAGTATTAAAAGGATAAAAAGTAGTTTTTTCATAGCTTTTAAGTTTAGGTTAGAATCCTGTTCCAAGAGCTTTAATTATTCCGGCGTTTTCCAGTTCCTTGCGAAGGGCGGCATGCGACACAGATACAAGTACTCCAACTTTGTATTGTTTTCCAACTTTCAGTCTGTCTTTAGGATTGATGCTTCCATCACTGCTAACACTTACAAAACTCAGGTATTTGCCTTTTTCCTTGAAGAAAGCGTTAAAATAATCCTGATACTGTTGTTCCGCTCCGGCATCAGTAATAAGCGGACGCATCATACATCCGGGTTTACCTGCCAGTATTCCTTTAAACATTACTGCCTGAACGGCACTTTTCTTGGCATTTTCAACTGCGTCGCCGGGTTTTTTACCATATCCCCATACTTTTATCAGTTGAGTTCCGTCCATACCTGTTCCCATACATTCAACTTCGTAATTGTAGAAAGCAGCAGGATTCTTTCTTTTCTGGCTATAGCCTGACATGCAGAACAATAGCAATCCGGCGAGCATAATTGTGAGTTTGAGCGTTTTCATAGTCGGTTATTGATTTGGTTAATATTTATTGAATTAAAATTCAAATCTGAGTCCGAATGTGTTGGTAAGACCTCCGCGGTTAAAGGCATCAGTCCAGGCATCTTTACTATTGACTTTCACAATGTTATTATCCTTATCGGTTATGGTGCCGAATGGACTATACGTTCCGGCTGCATAAGTAAACTGAATGTTATGATGCAGGTTTATACCAAACAAAACGCCAGCGCGTCCATAAAGTGTTGACAGCGTTAGTTCAGATTTGTCCTTATCAGAAGCGGTCTCGAGTCCTATGCCTGCAAAAGGCTGGAATTTGAAATAGTGTGCAAAACAAAATTCTTTGGCAAATCCCCCACCAAACCTAAGGAAATTAGTATATGTCGAAGGCGTTTCAACAGCCCCAACATAAGTATTCTTTGCTTCAACCGGATCATATCCGCCTTCTACATACAGTTTTATCATGGTAGGCATTTTGGATCCCAGCAGGCGGCTCAGGTTAATATCAAGCCGGCCATCAAAACCACTTACTCCACCGGTGGAACCGCCAAGAGTAAGTGCAAGACCTGCATCGTTACGCTGTTGTAAAAGCATTCCTTCGTCGAGTCTTCCGCCTGCCACCTGGTAAAAGCGTGAAGTCTTTGATTTACCGGTCGATATGGTCCTGTTGTCAGTAATATGTTGGGTGGCTCTTACAACGCCTTTTCTTCTTGCAGTAATTTTACCCGACGCATTTTGTTCCATTTCATAAACAAAGTAGCGCTGGTCAGTCTTCAGGCCTTCTTTTTTTCCTATTTTGGCTTCTAGCGGATGCGTGCTGAAAAGGGATGCTTTAACCTTAAATTCTTCGAGGCTGTTTTCGATAGCAGAAAGGTTCGCATTTATGCCATCCTGAAGCAGTTTTTGCATCAGTTGTTCAGGCGTTGCCTGAACTTTTGGTGCCAGGGCTTGCCCCGGATTAAATTGGCTTGCTTCAGTCAAAGTAGTGCTGCGTGTGAAATAGGTAAGCGGGAAATTATACGAATCAAACTTTGCTTTTCGCAGTGCCAGGTCGGGATCAGTAGAACCGGCCCATAGTTGAGTCCAGAAAATAGAATTAATAGTATCGTTAAAATTAATTTTATAAACATAGGCGCTAATCTTAGCCTGGAATCCGTTTTTTACCCGGCTGACAGTGGTCTTGCTGTTTTTTTGCAGCCTGTTATACGATTCTTCCATATCAATCAGGTCGTTTACATCAAATACGATGATGAAACTATTGCCTAACAACTCTTCGCCGGAATCCATTAGTTTGGCTATTCCAAGTTTGCTCGCATTTGCAGCTGCCACGTCAGCATCAGTAGCATTGTATAATCCTCGTTCCTGAAGTAATTCAACCCCAAATGACCCATCTTCCTTTCGTGAAAACCACCTGGCTATTACGGCATTGGCAATGTGTTTTTGTACCAGGGCATCTTTCAGCTTATTAGAAGCATTGTCAGGTGTTCGCAAGTTAAACGCAAACGTACTTTCAGTTTCATTACGACTTGCTGATATGGGCAACACATTTTGTTTAATGGAGTTGTCGTCGTATTTATCAGCCGGTTTTAGTTTTGGAAATGTCTGTTTCAGCAGGTTGTTATATCCTCCTGTGCCCCAATCGAGTAGCAGATAAGTTAATGAAACACGATCGTAATGGGTGGAAGGCTCACTGCTTTTTACTTTTTTACCTGCATCGGATGCATTTTGGCCAAAGGAGACAATTGTTAGTAAAATCAGGAAGGAGAAGAGAAAAATTCGTTTCATAAGCCGGGTTTTTGAGGTTATAGATAACAGGCGAATTCCGATGCTTTAAAAGAAACATTATCTGATGTTCAAATATATGAAATCCATGCATCGATTAACAAATTTATTATGTTTTTTTTAACATGCCAAAATTTATTGAAATTTTGGCATGTTATTGAATACCAGTATTTAAATACTTAAATGCATTAAGTAGCCTTATTACCACATGATAATTTACGGCCTTGCATAGTATTGATCAGATTGCTTAAATAATACCAATGTGAATTCTATAATAGGCCAAAGGCCGTTCTAAAATTCTACAGCGGTATTATATCATCTGCATGATAGGGTGAGTTAATGTTTAAGGAAAAGCAAAAAGGCTTTTTATGAACGTATTGCTAAATCAAACAGGTTGGAGCAGGAAGAAATCAAGATTAAAGAAATAATAGAAAGGAATCGGCAGGAAATGATAACAAGCTGAATTAAAACATTTTGTTAATAAAACAAATACACTCTGATCCGAATTAGCATGATTCTGAACCGGATAGTAAGAATGAGTTGATCATCTGTGAAATCATTTCAACATTTTGTTTATTTAGCATGGTACTGTGAGTTGCATTTATTTGTTTAATAAATAATTTACCCGAGACGTATGACCGAAAAAAGTTAGATTTTGTCGTATTCACAAGCTCTCCTTCGGTTTCACCTTTACATTGTATCAAAAACAAGTTGCCTTTATAAACTTCAGGATAATATCTGTCAACCAATTTATAACTAATATTTATATTCTCGTTTAATAAACTTATCTGGTTGTTTTTCTGTTCAAGGAGTTGTAAGACTTCTTCCCTCTTCATTAAATAATAAAGAGTTTCAAATTTTATACGACGAAAAGCATTTAATAAGTATTTATAGTCTCTTGTTTTAAGGATCATAAATATTGATTTACAAATATATACGGCTACCCATTTTATCCAGTTTAAAATCATAAGTACCATAAATTTCCGGGGATACAATTTATTATAAAAATATTTCATGTTCGAATCAATAATAATTAAACGTGTTCCATAGCCAAGTGTATCAAGTTGCCTGGCTATTTCGAAAGCAAGATAACCACTGAATGACCTGCCAATCAATACGATACACTTTTTCCCCGTTACACTCAGTATGTATTTAATATAGGTTCCTGCTAATTTTTCTATCCCGTCTTTTTGAATATCAAAGTCAGTTTTGTAGTCCGATTGAATGCCATAAACAGGGAATCTCTTGTCAAGATTTTTAATAATATTGCTATATCCAAGCACTGATCCGGTCATATCATGCAAAAAGAATATTGGGTCTCCATCACCTCCCTCCCTGATTGGGATTATAGCATTTACAGCTTCCTCAGAGGTTTGTTTGGATACTGAATCTGCCAATTTCCTGATTGAACTGTATTTGTAAAGTAACGATATAGGAAATTTTTTACCGAACACATCCTCAATTTGTTGCATAATGTGAACAGCAGTTATTGAATCTCCCCCTAAATCGAAATAGTTATCCTCAACACCGATATTTTCACAATCAAGGTGTTCCTCGAAAATCTGTTTTATTTTTTCTTCCGTTTCTGTTTCTGGTTTTTTAATGTCCTGGTTATCAGAGTTATTGTGATAGGACGGTTCGGGCAACAGTGCAAAGTTAGTTTTGCCGTTAGGGAAAAGAGGTATTGAATCAATTAATACAATAAATGCAGGGATCATATACCCCGGAATTTTATCTTCCAGGAATTTATGAATCTGAATTTCAGCATTTTCCATTTCTATTCTCAGAAGTATGTAGGCAATTAACTGGTCGTGATTCTTTTCCCCCTTCCTCTTAATTACAATCGAAGTTTTCACATTGGCATGGCTATTCAAAGCTTCTACAATTTCGCTGATTTCGATTCTGTATCCCCTTATTTTTACCTGGTCATCATTGCGGCCCACAAAATGTATATCACCGGAAGGCACTGAATATACTACATCACCTGATTTATAAACCCGGGTTCTGAAATTCTCAGATTCAAAATCAACAAACTTCAGAGCAGTTATATCGGGTTTGTTTATATACCCCTTTGAAATTCCGACTCCTCCTATTATGAGCTCGCCCTGGATAAAGTCAGGCAGGAGTTGCATATCTGAATCAACAATGTAGGTTGCGTAATTAGGAAAGGGTTTTCCGATTGGGGTGTTTTCGAGAGGGTCTTCATCCCCTTTTAACTGGTAGGCATTCGATCCGTACGTTACTTCAGTCGGGCCATAAGTGTTAATAACCCTTACTGGATTTCGTAATTCAAAAAAAGGTCTGAATACGCTGTTTTTCTTGGCATACAGACCTGTCAGCAATGTTTTCAGGGATATAGTGCTCTCATTTTTTAAATAGGTACCTACTCCCTCAATAAATTCGGGGATGATATAACTGACATTTACTTTTTTATCCACAAGATATCCTGCAAAATACTCAAGATCAGTAGTCTGTTCTTTCAACATAATGTGAACCGTACCTCCAAAACAGAGGCAGGAATATACTTCTTCGACCGATGTGTCGAAACTCAACGGTGCAACACAGGTCCCAATCCTTTTTTCGTAAACCTTAACCACGTGTCTGATACTGTAGAGGAATCCCACCACGTTTTTATGCATTATCATGACACCTTTGGGGTTCCCCGTTGATCCGGAGGTGTATTTAATATATGCCAGACTATCGGATTGCACTTTTGGGAATGGAGCAGATTTACCGCGTGTTTGTATGCAATCTGAAAATAGCAGAGTTTCAATTTTAAAGGAGGAATCGCTTATTTTCCAGTCGGTTATCAGTGCTTTTATTCCGGAATCTTCAATCATGTACTCTAAACGCGAAACCGGCAAATTAATATCGAGCGGTACATAAGTGGCCCCGGTTTTCAGTACGCCTAAAAAAGAAACGACTGTATTAATGGATCGGTCCATCATTACGCCGACTCTGTCACCCTCACAGACTCCCTTATTCATGATATATGCAGCGATATTATCTGCTTTTTCATTTAACTCCCTGTACGAAATCTTCTCATCTTTGAGTACAATTGCTGTTTCCTCCGGTGTTTTTGCTGCCCAGTTTTCTATCAGTTCATGAATACAAACATCATCGGGATACTCAACTTTTATCCTGTTCCAGTCAACTATCTTTTGGTCTTTTTCCAGTTTCGAAAGCAACTGAACTTTGCTCAAAACAGTATCTTTTTGATTAATGATATTGTGTGAGAATACAGTAAAATGATGAAAGAATTTTTCAGCTACAATTGTATTACAATCACTTTTGTTGTACACCAAAAAAAGAGCTCTTGTGTTTAAAGAAACAAGAATACCCCAGTCTATCGGCAATACGGATTCAAAATCATTTGGATTATCAATTCCGCCTATAAAAAACGGGATTTTTTTCGTTACACTTTTTATATCCGCCTCTCTGAGGATTTTTTTGCGTAAAAAGATATCCCGCACAAAAGTCCCCTTCCTGATTGTTTGTTTTATGTGGTCGTTAGCCAGATCCAGATTTTCAGCTATTGCTGATTGCTTTTCAAATTTACAGCCCAGGGGAACATAAGGCGAAAACAAGTTCGAATGCCTGCTGTATTCAGTTTCTATTTTAAACCAGATATCAAATTCTGCATTGTCCGATAAACGGGAAATATACAGCAGAATCAGGCTATACAAATTTAATTCTATACCATTGGAATTAATTTGTTCGCAATACGCAAGCAGTTCATCCTTTAATTCAAACTTTTCTATTGAATAATCATCAATACCCGATTTTTCACTATGTATAAATGGGAATTTAACAAGATTCAGATCACATAATTTCCGAACCCAGAAATCTTCGTAGCCAATAATCCGTTCATATAAACCATGTATATGTGATAAATAGGAAGCTTCGGGATATGAAAGAAGGACTCCCGGATTTAGTTCAGTATCCTTAAGCAATGCATCTAATTCTACCTTTTCTCCCTCCATGGTTGTCATCCTGGTAATCAGCAACGCCTCCCCTTCCATTCTGATCAGAATTCCTTCAGGAGTTGCTTCTTCAACAGAACCAATCTGAATATTTTTTTGAGATGTTTTCCATCTGTAATCAGAAGGAATATAGAACCTGTTTCCCAGGTAAATCTTCGGGGAACAAAAATCATTATCAAGATTTTTTCCAAAATCGAAAGCGTTCAACATAGATTTAAGGGAAAGCTCCGATTTTGAGAAATTTAGAATTCCGACATTTAAAGGTCTCTTATTCTTTGGGAAATATGTTCTCTTATTCTGATCCTGTTTTACCCGATTGAAAGAGTTATTTTCCAGATCATTTAACAATACAACAAAGCTTTCAATAGCATTTTGATAACACTTAACATTTAAAGAAATCGAGCTTTCATCATTTTCTATCTCAATTTTCTTTTGTACCAGGAGGTCTCCTGTATCAATTCCTTCGTCAATAATATGCCAGCTTATTCCATGATTCTGCTCCCTGTTGATCAATGCCCATGTTGTTGAAAACACGCCGGCACCTTCCGGCAATAATGAATCGTGATAATTGACGGCTAATCTGAGCGGTAAATTGAAGATCGTTTTATCAAGAATAAATTCATTCACAATGCTGAATAAATAATCAAATGAAGTCTGCGAAAGAAAACTAAATATTGACGTTTGTTGATCTTTTAAAGAAATACCCTTCTTTTCAGCATATTCGGTGACTTTATAATCTGCGGAGATTATTCCCAGTATTTTCCAGTTTTTAAGCAACAACTGATCACAACAAGTAATTAAAAGACTTGTATTACCTAGTAAAAAACAGCTGGGCTTCCTTATTCCTGATTCAATGGACATAT
This sequence comes from Bacteroidales bacterium, assembly GCA_038204995.1. GTDB lineage: Bacteria > Bacteroidota > Bacteroidia > Bacteroidales > UBA4417 > UBA4417. The sequence goes on from JBBRCH010000017.1 coordinate 24,326, forward strand.
TCTCTGTTGTTGCATGATTGAGGCCGGTTTTTCATTGACGGTCGATTTCTCCGTTATTTTGTTAATTGCTATCACTTTTGTTTCATGAAATTTGTTGTTTATCAACAAATATAGCTTAAAAGATTACTACTCATAAAATTCAATTGACAAATTAGTTTCTGATTATCATGTGATGGAATTTGTATTTCAACCTTTTTTATTAAACGACATAGCCGGGAAATCGGTTTCAGAGGCCGTTTTTATTAGTTGTAGAAAACAGACAAATTCCGATGCTTTGAAAGAAGCATTATCTGATGTTCAAATATATCACGAAGTTTAGGCCCGGACTAATAGAGTGATAAATTTATTATATTATTGATACCAGTAATTAAAAAATTAAACACATAAAGTAGCCTTACTTTTTCCTGATATTTTATGGCCTGGCATTGTATTGATCATATCGATATAACATCACCTATGTGAACAAATGACATAATTAATACATCTAAAATTGAAACAGGTAATTGGGAGAGGTTTAAATTTATAACTGAAAAGCGCCACAAATAAAATAATTTCAATATCTTCGAAGAGCAGAAAACACACTTCATCTGATTAATCTGTGCATGTTAGCAAACATTTTAAAAAGGAAAACATATCCAAACAGATGTCAAATTAAACGTAAAACAATCATACAAAATATGCTGACAGATATAAATCCGAAATTACCCATGCGTAACAAAGGCGCAACAAGAGATTTTTACATAAACAAATTGGGTTTTCAGGAATCTGGAAGTGCTGACTATGATGGTTATTTGATGGTTGAAAAGGACAAAATACAAATCCATTTTTTTGAGTATAAAGAGCTTGACCCAAAAGAAAACTACGGACAAGTGTATATAAGGACTAACGACATTGACAGACTCTATAAATCACTATTAGAAAGAGAAATATGCGTTCATCCAAATGGAGATTTGAAAACTAAACCTTGGGGACAAAAAGAATTTTCGCTACTTGACCCAGACAATAACTTACTGACTTTTGGGCAGGCAACCTGAAATCTTAGCGCACGATAAGAAATAACGAACCGCCGAAAAACGCACTATCAAATGCAGGCTGAAATGTTAAAAATGAAAGTATTACAATTAAAGCACTTTAGAGTACGTTGACAAGAAAGCTCCTTCGAAACCCCGCACTTGCATAAGCCAAACCGTTGGCATTAATTTAAAAACGAAGCCTGTCAGCCTTATCAGAAAGTCGTGGATGGAGAAAGGTTCAAAACTAATCACTAATATCAACTTCCGATGAAAATATCCTTATTGATTCACTCTTTGACTGAAAGAGGTTTTAAATTCCTGGTGGCTAAGTTATTCTTTATTTTTCTTTTTGGCTTATATGCTGGTTTTTCCCACACTGCATATGCAAGTTTACCGGCATCTTTCGGAATTACGGAGGTCGACAGCCTGAAACAAATACTTGCCAGGTCTCAAAACCCGCAGGATAAGATTAAAACACTTGAAACTCTGGGTAAAAGATATTACTATGAATCGGAGCTTGACAAAGCACTGGAAGCAGAAAATCAACTGCTGGAGGTGATCAGTAAGCATGGGACCAAGTTTGATTCGGCAAAATGCTTCAGGCTTATCGGCCTGGTATATTTACAGAAATCGTGGTACGACAAATCGCTTGATAACTTTATGCGGGCGCAGCAACTTTTCGGGGAATACGGCGACTCGTCCTTACAGGCAACTACGTTGATGAATGTAGGGATTGTGCATGACTATATGCAAAATTTACCCATGTCATTAGCCTATTACAATAAAGCGCTGAGTTTTTTTAAGCGGAACAATGACGTTACAGGAATAGCGGATTGTGAATTAAATATTGCCATTCTGCTTATCAAACAGAATAAATATCAACAGGCTTGTGAGAACCTTCTCTCGGCCGCTGAAATTTATGAAAAAACCGGCAACAAATCGTCCCTGGCAGCGGCTTATATCAACCTGGGTCTTAGCTACAAAAAAATGAAGAACTTCGGACTTGCCATTGATTATCACGATAAGGCATTGGCAATCTGGAAACAACAGGACGATCAATATCATATCTGCATGTATTACCTGAACATGGGAGAGATCATGCTTGATATGCAAAAACCCGATGATGCGCGTTCTTATTTAATTGAGGCTGAAGCTCTTGCTAAAACACTTGACTCAAAGGACCTGCTATCAAAAGCGTACGAATTTTTATCCGACTACCATGCCGCCAGGAAAAACTTCGGTGCCGCGTATACATATTTGAATAAATCAAAACAGATAAATGACAGTATCCTTAATGCTGAAACAACCGAAAAGGTGAATCAGATTCAATATCAGTATGAAATTTCTAAAAGAGAAGCTGATAATGAACATCTTGTGAAGCAAAATTTAGATAAAGAGCTCCAGTTATCAAAGAAAAACCTTACTTTATACATTCTTACGGGAGTGCTTGTGGTAATTGCTTTGCTTGTTCTGTTGTTAGTGAACCAGAATCGTTTAAAACGCAGGGCGAACCAGAAACTCGAAGATCAGAATAAACAGATAGAATCGCAAAAAGATGAGCTGGTAAAACTAAATGCCTCCAAAGACAGGTTCCTTTCTATCCTGGCTCACGATATTAAAAATCCGCTGAGCTCCATTATTGGTATCAGCGAAATACTGGTCAACGATTATCAAACGCTTTCGGAAAAAGAAAGAAAGGATTTCACTCAGGACTTGCATATGCTTGCTACCAATTTGTCCGAAATTATTAATACTCTGCTTACCTGGTCTACTTCACAGAGCGGATTGATTACATACAGGCCTAAAACTTTCAGCATTGGCATTCTTGCCTCAAAAACGATTCATAACCTTGAAACGGTCGCCAAACAAAAAGATCTTAAACTGGTAAACAATGCAGATAGAGAACTTTCGGTGCTGGCGGATGAAAATATGATTTATTCCGTGTTTCATAACCTGATTAACAATGCAATTAAATTCTCACATACCGGAGCCGAAATAAGAATCGAAACTAACCGGGTTAATGGATTTGCCGAAATATCTGTAATTGATTCAGGGATTGGCCTTTCTCCGGAGAGCCAGTCAAAACTATTCCGGTATGACCAGCATTTGCTGAACAAAGGAACTGCCGGTGAGTCAGGTACCGGTCTTGGACTCATACTCTGCAAGGATTTTGTTGAAAAAAATGGCGGCACCATAAAGGTTGAAAGTGCAATAAATAAAGGCAGTACTTTTGTATTTACACTCCCTATAGCATAGGACTCTGTGGCCGCACACACATTAGGTGTCAGACACCTGTGGCTTAAGATTTCAGGTATTCTACTTTCTTCGCACCCCAATTATGAATTGATTTAGAGTTGATAATAAAAGCTCACATAATCAAACTCACAAGCAAATAGTCACCTTTAAAGTGTTCTGAAAACAATTATAAATAAAAGATATCCAGAGTAAATGCAACAAATTAGGTGGTTTTATTTAAACGGATCTGAACACTCATAAAAAATCATCTTCTGAAAATGCTGCTATTACTTTTAATCTTGGCTGGCTGGCAGGTCTTCTTAATGTTAAGTTTTATTAAAGGAGGGTTATATTAATTTAGAACAACTTTTTGTTGTTGTATATTTGTGTATTCTTATTCCCGACAATTTGATTTAAAAACAAAAGCACTTATCCTTTGTATAATCTGAACTTTTATGGCTAGTGGTAATTCACAACATATTCTGAATACATCATCCAACTTATTGGGGTTTTGCCTGGTAGTTCTCACTACACTCAAAATATCAAAGTTTAGCGAGGTAACAATGATTGATGAATTTACCGGGATCGCCTGTATATTATTAGCTGGAAGCAGTTTGTTCTCCTTTTTGTCAATCCGTGCCGGGAAAGAAAAATTTATAGTACACTATGAGAAAATAGCAGATAATATTTTCATTGTATCCTTGCTTTTTGTATTTATCATAACTTTTATGATCGCATTTTCAATTATATTCTGATAAATAAATTTTACCACTAGCAGCATGTGCTCATAGATTCTCTGATAAAATCATTCAAACATCACTCAGGATTTTTCACTCCTTTACCAAAACACTCTATTGTCATAAGTTGAACCTTATGCCGCAATCCTCATGAATTTCCAAATCTATTAAGATCCAAAATCCAAAACCCAGACCAAAATTTCAAGAGGGATGATAGAGACGGTCTGTGTTCTAAAATCAGTGAGGCCTTGATTTCATAGTACAAAATCATTTATCCGAACATATCCTTAGAGAAGCCGGGGAAATTATGATTTATAATCCCCACATCTGTGACGAAAAAAATATCAATCAAACAGGATAACCTACGCACTTACAGCGGAGTAGTTCAGTGCTTAATTCATAAGTTTTGCACAAAACAAAAAAGTTCAGGAAACCAGAATAAGATGTTGTTCAATATAATATGTTTTGCTAAACCAGTTGGTTAAAAGGAAAGAAGAGCAGGCAATTCTGCCCACTCTTCTAATGGTTAGGGTTGTTCGAGTTTGGTGTTTGTTCCTTAGTTCACGAACTGCTCAGCATAATATTTGGCAGTCAGTTTTTCGCCGGTAGCTTTTTCAATCATTTCGTTCCAGCTATAGCGGGCACCTGGTTTAAATACTTTTTCTTTCAGGTAATCACCGGCAGCTGTTTGGCCAAAATAGCTCTGCCCGAAATCTTCAGATTTGAGTACATTGGCAGTAATGTAGTGGTTAAACTGCGAAGCAAGTAATTCGCCTAACAGATAGTTGTGGTAGTAACATGGCGAAGTGGCAATATGTATTTTGCTGGCCCAGTCTGGTTGGTTGCGTCCTGCAGGACGTTTTATCATCTGGTACTTTTCAACCAGGTCCCACCAGAGCGTATTTAAATCCTGATCCGGATCAGCATAAAGTGCTTTTTCAAAGCGGTACATTACCTGTGCCCAGCGGCTAAACGTAAGTTGTTCAAGGCGGAGCACTTTAAATCCTTCAGCTGAAACTTTCCGGGCATCAGCAGTATCAGTGAGTTTCATATCAACCAGAAAACTGGCGTTGGAAGCCATACGGCCAAAAAACATAGCAATAGCCTCGGTAGTAAAAGTATGGGCCGGGTTGCGGAGGGCAAAGGGAAGTTGCGAATCGATGTATTTATCGTAATTGGCATGACCGAATTCGTGCAGCATGGTACTCATCCAGCTGTAATTGGGTTTGATGTTACACAACACCCGAATGTCGCTCATATTATCGATATCAATGCAATAGGCATGCTGATTTTTACCGGGTTTTTCATACAGGTCGCTTTTAGCGATCATATCTCTGATATCAAGGCCCAGACTGGCGTAATAATCAGTAGTAAGAGTTTCAATGTTTTGGTTCTTGTAATATTTGTCAAGATCGACACTGTATATAGCCGGTGCTTCCTGGAAAAAACGGTTCTGATAATGCCAGGGCATAAGTTCTTCCAATTTAACATTATCGCGCGTTGACAGGAATGTATCAATTTCACCTTTTAAACCGGCAAAGGCATCATGGGTAAGGTTGTCGAGTTCATCGAATAAGGTACTGATATCTTCTGGATCCTGTTCGCTCAGTTTCAGGCTCATTTCATGATAATTGGTAAATCCCAGTTGTCTGGCAATTTCGTTGCGCTTTTTCACCAGGTTAATAATATTCGTTGCTACAACCGGACCAATTGCTTTATGGCCTTCCCAGGCTTTTTGAAGTTCAACTGAATTGGTGGATGTCTTCAGAACATCTTCAACCTCGTTGTCGCTCAGCTTTTTGCCATTCACGTCAGCACGGAAATTTGAATATTTCTTTTCAATTTCCGTTTGCATCTTGATCACGCTGTTCAGCAATGTAGTGTCAACCTGGTTACCCAGATAAGCATTGTACATAACGTCAAGCTCTCGTTTCAATAAATCATCAGTAATAGCATCCGATTCTTTGATCCTTTTTAGGGTAGCAAAGTCTACTTTATCTGAATAAACTTTTGTGAGTTTAATGCTCAGATCTTCCGATTTTTTCCAGTCTTCATCTTTCCCGCTTATGGAAGCATTCCAATAAGCCAGGGAGGATTCTTTAGTAAGCGGTTGAACAACAGCGTTGAATTTTTTGATAAACGATAATAATTCTTTTTGCATTTTGGGTTTGTTGTTTTTACATCCGTCAATGGATATTAATGATAGAAGCGCCATGAACAGGATAATACGTCTAAAGATTTTCATGTATATTGGGTTTTACATTAATTTTCCTAGTGGGTATTTGGGTTTAAGATCAGCTTTTTGGAGAAGAAGATTAAAGTCATGATTCGAAATCATTACGAATCAAAGTGGAGGCCAACCTGAAAAATGAGTTTGAGAATACGTGTAAATTTATGTCTTATTTCCGATATTTCCTATGCCAGATTACAAATTCAACATCTTTAAAGGCATCAGACATTTATTACTCAACTTCCCATGTCGCTCCATCCTTTGTATCCTTGATGCATATTCCTGCTTTTACTAAGGCATCCCGCAAACGGTCGCTGGTAGCCCAGTCTTTATTGGTGCGGGCTTCGAGGCGCAGATCGAGAATAATTTCCATAAGGTTACTTATAACTTTATTGCCTTCTTGCGGGTCGGTTTCGGGTAATAAGCCCAGGATGTCGAAAACAAAAGAATGCATCATGTTCCTGAGCAAGCCGATATCATCAGCCGTGAGACTTTCCTTTTTGTCGAACGCCGAGTTAATAATCCGTGACCCATCAAAAAGGTGTGCAATTAGTATGGGGCTGTTGAAGTCGTCGTTCATTGCTTCGTAACATTTGGCCTGCAATGCTGAAACATCCGCTGTTGAACTATTGGATGGTACCAGTTTTTCAATAGTAGCAATGCTTTTCATCAGTCGCTGTAATCCTTTTTCGGATGCAAGCAGTGCTTCGTTGCTAAAATCGAGCGGGCTGCGGTAATGCGCCTGCAGTATAAAAAAGCGAACCGTCATAGGGCTGTATGCTTTTTCGAGTGCAGCATGATCACCGGCAAAAAATTCATCCAGCTGTATGAAATTGCCGAGCGATTTCCCCATTTTCTGCCCGTTGATGGTGATCATATTATTATGAAGCCAGTATTTGGCTGGAGTTTTATGATTGGCAACCGTGCTCTGTGCGATTTCACTTTCATGATGCGGGAAAAGCAGGTCCATTCCGCCCCCGTGAATATCAAACTGGTCGCCCAGGTATTTGGTACTCATAGCCGAGCACTCAAGGTGCCATCCCGGGAAACCATCGCTCCAATCTGAAGGCCAGCGCATGATGTGTTCGGGCTGAGCTTTTTTCCATAAGGCAAAATCAAAACTGTTCCGCTTCTCATCCTGTCCTTCAAGTTCGCGGGTATTCGATAACAGATCTTCGACTACGCGTCCTGAGAGTATGCCGTAATTATTGGTTTTATTATATTTCTCAACATCAAAATATACGGATCCTTTGCTTTCGTAACCCATTCCGGCGTTCATGATCTTTTTCACCATAGCGATCTGCTCAATGATATGCCCGGAGGCGCGTGGTTCGATACTGGGTTTCAGCACATTCAGTTTATCCATGGCTGTATGGTAGCGGTCAGTAAAATACTGCACCACCTCCATGGGTTCCAGCTGCTCAAGTCTTGCTTTTTTGGCTATCTTATCCTCACCTTCGTCGGCATCATTTTCGAGGTGTCCCACATCCGTGATATTTCGGACATACCTCACTTTATAGCCTAGGTGGCGGAGGTAGCGGAATATTAGGTCAAAAGTTATGGCGGGACGTGCATGTCCCAGGTGTGCATCACCGTAAACAGTTGGTCCGCATACATACATGCCCACATGAGGAGCTTTTATGGGAACAAACAGCTCCTTTTTGCGTGTTAAGGTATTATAAACAAATAATTTATTCTCCATGCCCAAATTTTGAGAGGTGCAAAGGTAGATAATTTAAGCAATTGATGTTACCAGCGAATTAAGAAGGATAAATGGATTATTTTTCTCTAATTCGTTCAGACAATTCAACAGTTGCAAGTTGCTTCGCTGCATTATTCCAGACCAGAAACCAAATCATCAGAACAACAGCAATACATATCCCGGTTATTTGCCCGTATAAAGAATGTATTCCAAATCCTTCGGGCGCAACAAGTATGTAGGCTGACACAACTGCCGACATGAACACAGCAGGTATAAGTGTAATCCAATATAGTTTTCGCTCAGTGGCGAGGTAAATTGTAATGGTCCACAATACAATAGTGGCAAGCGTTTGATTGGACCAGGCCATGTAGCGCCAGATTATTGAAAAATCGATTTGCGTCAGCAGAAAACCTACCGTGAATAATGGAGCCACCAGGATCAACCGGTTTTTAATGCTTTTTTGCTCAAATTTCAGGAAATCAGCTACTATCAACCTCGCGCTCCTGAAGGCGGTATCTCCGGATGTGATGGGAGCTGCCACCACACCTAGTATCGCCAGGATTGCACCAAAATGACCCAGCAACTTATTCGAAATTTCATTTACCACCCAGGCAGCATTACCTTTTTGGAGTGACATTACATCATTCAGTTCACGAACTCCTCCAAAGAAACTCATGGCGACGGCAGCCCATATCAATGCTACCAGACCTTCGGTGATCATAGCGCCGTAAAATACGCGTCTGCCAAATTTCTCATTTGTGATGCAACGCGCCATTAATGGCGACTGTGTGGAATGAAATCCCGAAATGGCGCCGCAGGCTATGGTAACGAAAAGCATTGGAAATACAGGAAACTTGCCAGGGTTGGCATTCATATTAGTGAAGTTGGCGGGAACAAGTTCCGGAATATGCAATCCGTCAAAAACCATCACACCTCCAATTGCAACGGCCATGAAAAGTATCGCAAACCCGAAAAACGGGTAAATCCGCCCGATCAGTTTATCGATGGGCAACATGGTAGCGAGAATATAATAAATAAATATTGCGGAAGCCCAGAAGGTTACATTCAGCACATCCACAGTGAGCCCCGCGAGAATAGTGGCCGGACCCATAATAAAAACTGCGCCTACCAGTATCATCATAGCAACCGTGAAAAGACTCATAAACTGTTTTACGCCGTTTCCCATGTATTTCCCGACTATTGCGTGAATACTTAGCCCATTCATACGTAGCGACATCATTCCTGACATAAAATCGTGAACTGCACCGGCAAAAATAGCCCCGAAAACAATCCATACAAATGCAACCGGACCCCAGACCGCACCGGCAATAGCACCGAAAATAGGCCCAAGCCCGGCAATGTTCAGAAACTGGATAAGAAAAATCTTAGGCCATTTCAGTGGGACATAATCCACTCCATCGGCCTGGCTGACTGCGGGCGTAGGTCTCGAAGTATCGATGCCAAAAATTTTTTCGATAAATTTACCGTAAAGCAGGTACCCAGCAATAAGGGCGGCAACGGATAAAAGGAAGGTGATCATGTAACCTGAATTTTTACAAAAATAAGCGATTCTTGCAAAATGCCTGAAAAAACCGCGGGAAATAAAAAGCTTCTGTAAAAAGAAAGCTGATAAAGAATTTGCCAGATTTAATTGTATCAGGTATGATGCAGATTTCTAAACAGCCTGTTTATTCATATTTTGTTCCTGGTAATGTTTCCACAAAATTGATTATTGAAACTGCAAAGTCAATCAGTCTATCTTCGAGATCATATTTTGGATCTTTCATTTCTATTTTGCTTCAAATCATTTATTCAATTGTTCATTTATTCAATTGTTTTTTCCAAATTCTTCAAACTTCACCCGACCCGCTAAGTTTGTTTGATATATTCTTCAGCGGCTTGTTTCGAAATTCGGATGTCTGCCGATCATCCGGAATTTATTTTAAATGCTTCAGAATGTAATTGTAACTCTGCGCTGCACAAAACAAAGATGATCCTTCCGAATAATCCTCCTGCTCATAGATGAATTCCTTTAATCCGGCCTTTTTCGACTGTTCAAGCAACTCCTTGAATTTGATATGGCCGTTACCAACAATGCAGGTTTCACCGTCGTTTCCCATGTCTTTTACATGCCAGAGTTGAAAACGACCAGGATGTTTTTCAAAATAGTTAAAAGGATCCTGACCCGCTTTCACCAACCAGAAAATATCCATTTCGAAAGCAACCAGGTTGGGAACTGTTTCAGCTAAAAGAGTGTCGTATGGTAACGTATCTTCCATTGGCTGAAACTCAAAGTTGTGGTTATGATATCCGAATTGAATACCGGATTTCAATGTGATTTCTCCGATCCGGTTCATTTCATCAGCCACTTTTTTGAAATCATCAAGCGTTTTTTCCGGGCGACCGTTAAAGGAAGGCAAAACAAGATATTCTAACCCTGCTTCGGCTGCTTTGTCAGCATATTCCAATGCATTTTCAGCGGTTATACTGCAATGGGCGCTTGAAATTTGCATTCCAGGTTCATCGCACATTTTGCGGAAGTCTTTGGCTGAATGGCCATAAAAACTTCCATCAAAACCATAAGCCTCTATGCTGTTAAAGCCGATTTTACCCAGTGAGGCAAGTGTCCCTTTCAGATCGGAATGGATCACATCGCGCATGGTCCATAGCTGGATACCGATTTTCAATTTTTTACCTTTACCAGTCATATTGCCGGCTTGCAGAGAGGAAACAGCTAATACTCCTGAACCCATACAAATGCTTTTTTAAAAATTGCGTCGTGCTGATATGCAGACAGGTTATTCAATTAAAAACAGGCGTATAAAAAATTGATTATACGCACCTTACCGTTCTTTTTAACACCTATTGCCAGCTCCCGGAATTTACAAACGCACGACTTTTTGTTCGTTCTGACTTTTTCGGGCAGCTTCAATAATCTTGATATTGAATAAAGCATCTTCAGGTTTCACAATAGTTTCAGCACCGCTGGTGATTACTGTATACACATTGTCGAAAAAGGCCATATAGTTACCGGGGAATGTTTCGTATCTGCCACGGAATAGTTTACCAAAAGTTTCTGTGTTCAGGATTCCGCGTCGGGAGGCAGGTTCAATCCCATAGCCTTTGCTTCCCGGCTTTTTGCCTTTGCGAAGCATGGCTTCCTGCACATCGATGCCATATTTAACATAGGACCCCGACTTGCCATGGACCTGGAAACGCGGTCCCGGTTCTTTCGCAAAAACACTTGCTTTGAGCGTTACATTCAAATCAGGATAGATAAGCTTCAGGTCAAAACTATCATCGGTTACACTTCCTTCGCGTTGGTTGAATAACCTGGCGAAAACGCCTTCGGGTGAGCCAAAAAGACTCACTGCCTGGTCGATAAGGTGAATTCCCAGGTCGAATATTGTGCCGCCGCCTTCTTCCTGATGGTATCGCCAGGCAGCACGTGAAATTTCGGGTGTAAAACGGTCGAATCGCGATTCATATTCTACAATCTGACCAAGGTAACCCTGTGCAATTATATGTTTCAAAGTGAGGAAATCGCTGTCCCAGCGCCGGTTATGAAAGGGGAATACATGCTTTTCGGTTTCGCGCGAAATCTCAATCAGGCTTTGTGCTTCACGGCTGTTTACCGTAAACGGTTTTTCAACAATTACGTGCTTTCCTGCCAGTAATGCAGCTTTTGCATGAGGATAATGCAAGGAGTTTGGTGAACAGATGATTACCAGGTCAATTCCTGGATCGGAAAGGAGTTCCTGGTAAGAATCAGTAATGTGGGCCTTCGGATATTTTTGAGCCGCCAATGATCCGGAAGTAACAAGGGTGTGCAGGTTAAAACCAGGATTTACATCAATAAACGGCGCATGGAAAACCTGTCCCGACAAGCCAAAACCTACAATACCGACATGTAGTGCCGGTGAAACAGATCTTGATTCAGTCTTCTTATTCCCCATAATCAAAGATATAAAACTAATTTGTGAGCAGAATCTGGTGAAGGTGAAATTATGCCGTTTAAACGGATGCGTATATGAATAGTGCGCGCTCAGCCGACTAAATTACTCAATAAAACTCTTGTAACTAATAGCATTACGTATACACGTTACTAGCAATAGGCCTTATAGCTTCATTTCTAAGAATTGTCTAGCTGTCATGACTGGTAAATTGGAGTTTTTAAAGTCTTTCAAGTTTCTGGTAATTATTAGATCTTGGTTATTTTCTAACGCAGTAAAATATTGAAGTCCATCTTCAAAATCAGAGAATGAATCGTCATTTAGTGCTAATCCAATAATTTTGTCGTCTAGTGGTAAGATGTTAATTATCAGTCGGAGCTTCCTCAATATTTCTTTTGCAGACTTGGAATTTGTTTGTCTTAAAAGGGTGTAACTTGTATTCGCTATAGTTAGCGACGAAATACCTAATTCAATGATTTTCTTGTCTGCTAAAGAAAAAAGATTAGCTGCCTCTTCATAATAAGGTTCTCTGCGCGATAATAGATCAATAACAATGTTCGTATCAATAAAGAGCTTTTTCATTTGTATTTTCCTATTATGTAGTCACGATATTCTTTTTTGTAATCAAAGTCTGAAGGCAGGTTTATAACTCCGCTCAAACTTGCTACCAGCGGAGTTATTGTGGATTTATTTTCTTCCTTCTTTTCTTTAGTCAAACTGTCGAGATAAGATTCGATCATTTTCGACAAGCTGATTTCGTGACTTCTGGCATAAAGTTTAGCTCTCTCGATGACATTGTCATTTAGTCTTAAAGTTAATTTTGTTTCCATTGTTAAATTTATTTACGTGCAAATATACAATATCTATACGTCAATTGAAAATTCATAAACTATTTCTGGCTTAATGCCAACGGTTAGGCTATGAATAGTGGCGGATTGCGTGGTTGTCCGCTGTCAACCAACACAGCCTGTCCCGATTTATCGGGAAATGCCGGTGCGGGTTACGAGCTTTCAATTATGTACTTTACCCGCCATTATTTATATGGATTCTTTGTTGTAGTGCGTTTTTCTATTTAAATTCAAAGTTAATTCTTTGTTTAGGATAATATTTTGAAGGTTCATAAATACTTTTTAGGGTGTCAATAAGTTCAAAATATCCTTTTCCTTTAAACGAAAAATTTTCAAAGAAAGCTGTATCCCAAGTTAATATTGCATTTGTTTTAAAAAAGTTTTCGCGAACCCCTGAGCTGGAAATCATTATAGAATCGATAGTCATTACGTTTTTTTGAAAAAAGTCTTCTGGTTTAACAAATTGAGCGAAAATGTCAATAGAAACTTGTTTACCATAGCTACCTAGTGTATCACTAAATGTCAATGTAAAAATATTCTGGTTGGTGGTAGGTTTGTAAGAATAATAATAACCTTCTAATTCATTGAAAACATAAACGCTGTCACTAATATTAATAGAAGTTTCAATTGAATTCTGAACTATTTGAGTATATGACACATATAGACCTCCGACAATAATTCTTTCGTCTTGATTAATATTGTTTTCCTTTTTACAACTGATCAGCACCAAGGGAATAGCCAGAAATTTGATATATTTTGTTTTCATTTTTTTAAGATATTTATTCGAGATTACTTTAATTCTTCAAAATTAGAATGTGTCTTTTTTAAAATGCACTACAACTTGAAGATATCACCAATCACCCATGCCTTTCATAACTCTCTGAAAACCCATTTAATACCTGAAACAACTTATATTAATGCCAGAAACAACAGTTTACAATAACTCTTTCTCTTCCCCGGCAACCGGAATTTCGATATTGCTGAATCCTCTTTTTTCGAGGGTATTTTTATAAGCTGTCTGTACTTCGTAATCACCATGAACAAGGAAAACCTTTTTAACCTGTGAAGTATCCTGGCAACTCAAATAGTCTGCCATTTCATTGTAATCGCCATGACCCGAAAATGCTTCAATACGCTCTATTTTAGCTCTCACCGGGTGCCGGACCCCAAAAATGGAAACTTCATCATGGCCGTCTACTATACGGGCACCCAATGTCGCGGGAGCACAATAACCTACAGCAAGAATAGTATTGTCAGGATTTTCGATATTGTTGGCCAGGTGATGTTTGATACGCCCGGCTTCCATCATACCCGATGCCGAAATAATAACACAGGGTTTTTTTATGAAATTCAGCCTTTTCGAATCCTCAGGCCGCTTAATATAATACAATGAGTTAAACCCAAACGGGTCCGGATCGGTTTCCATTACATGGGCCACATCGGCATTCAGAATATCGGTGTGCATCCTGAAAATATCGGTAGCGTTTACTGCCAGGGGACTATCCACATATATATTAACCTTGGGCAGCACACCATTATTAAAGAATTTATTGAGAGAATATACCACTTCCTGTGTACGGCCAATGGCGAAAGACGGTATAATAACTTTACCGCCCCTGTCGACACAGGTTTCGCGGATCACCCTCAACAATTCGCCCTCAGCTTCCTGCAAATGCGGGTGAAGCCTGTTACCGTATGTAGATTCTGTTATAAGGTAATCGCATTGCGGAAAAGGCTTGGGCGATCGTAAAATCCGGCTAAACGGCCGTCCAATATCACCGGTGTAAGCAATACGGGTAGTTTTGCCGTCTTCGGTAATCTCGAGTAAAGCGGTCCCACTGCCGAGCATATGGCCGGTATTGGTGAACTTTACTTTGGTGTTTTCGTCAATATAAAATTTACGGTCGTAAGCAATGCTGATAAAAAGCTCCATGCAATTGCGGGCATCCTGCTCAGTGTAAATAGGTTCAACAGGATTGAATCCTTTTGCAACGCGACGTTTGTTGAACCACTTCACATCACCCTCCTGTATATGTCCGCTGTCAGCGAGCATAATAGCACAAAGATCGCGGGTGGCACTGGTGCAGATTACTGAGCCCCGGAAACCAAGTTTATAAATATAAGGAATCAGGCCTGAGTGATCGATATGAGCATGGGTAAGAATAACATGATCGATTTTAGCCGGGTCAAACATCAGGTTACGGTTCATGCCGTCGGTTTCGAGGCCTTTGCCCTGGAACATACCACAATCGAGCAGAATTTTTTTTCCGCTTTTGGTGGTGATAAGATGTTTGCTTCCGGTCACTTCGCGGGCGGCACCGATAAATTTTATTTTCATGGATATGAGTATTTAAGATATCTGAGTTAAAGACACATCAAATGTAAGCAATTCTGATCGTACAAATAAAACCTCATTGTTTTTCGTTGCAGGTATTCCGGTTTGTTTCAGTATGTATTCGAATTGCTGTTAACACTCCGCTGGTTAAACCTCAAAACAAATTCCGTAATCAAATATTCAGTCTTTATCGGGATTTTACGATAAAAAAACGATACTTTTGAAATGTAAAATTATCCTGTCATCAAATGGTTCTGAATTATATCTGGGTTGCGTTTTTTATCATTGCTTTTATTGTCGGACTGATCCGGCTGATTTTCTTCGGCGACACCGGCATTTTCCCCGAAATGATGAATGGCACCTTCGACATGGCCAAAACCGGTTTCGAAATTTCGTTGGGTCTCACCGGCGTAATGACCTTGTGGATGGGCCTGATGAAAGTGGGTGAAACAGGAGGCATAGTACGAATTATGTCGAAAGCGGTCGGCCCTTTATTCCGCAGACTTTTCCCCGAAATTCCGAAAGATCATCCTGTCAACGGCTCCATCATGATGAATTTAGCTGCAAATATGCTTGGCCTTGATAATGCAGCTACTCCTCTCGGGCTTAAGGCCATGACCCAACTCCAGGAACTGAATAAAGACAAGGACACGGCATCCAATTCCATGATTATGTTCCTGGTACTGAATGCTTCGGGCCTTACCATAATACCGATTTCAATCATGGTTTATCGTACCCAGTTGGGTGCTGCTGATCCCTCGGATATTTTCATTCCCATTCTTCTTGCCACTTTTGCCTCAACGCTAACAGGGATTATTGCAGTTTCGCTGATTCAGCGGATCAACCTTTTCAATAAAGTCATCCTGCTTTACCTGGGAAGCTTTACCATACTGGTTTCTTCCATTATCTGGTATTTCAGCACCATTTCGCAGGAGCAGGTAACTACCATCTCGGCTGTTGCCGGAAACCTGATCCTGTTCAGTATTATCTTTTCGTTTATCGTTTTAGGTTTAATAAAACGCATTAATGTTTATGATGCCTTTATTGACGGAGCTAAGGAAGGTTTTGGAATAGCAGTAAAAATTATACCATACCTGGTAGCAATCCTTGTTGCTGTTGGCGTATTCCGTAGCTGTGGCGCTTTGGATTTCCTGGTACAAGGCATTGGAAGGATTTTTGAATCCATGGGTGTGAATACCGATTTTGTTGCTGCTTTGCCAACGGCATTTATGAAACCACTCAGCGGTTCCGGTGCAAGGGGAATGATGGTGGATACCATGAAACAATTCGGTGCTGATTCATTTGCAGGGCGACTTTCCTGTATTTTCCAGGGAGCCGCCGATACAACTTTTTATATTGTTGCCGTATACTTTGGATCTGTGGGAATTAAAACAACCCGCTATGCAATTACAGCTGGATTGATTGCTGACCTTGCCGGAATCATCGCCGCGATTTTCGTGGCTTATTTGTTTTTTCATTAAAAAAAGAACATAAGTTTTTAAACAATGGATCAGGTTAACTGGGGAATAATCGGTTGTGGAAATGTTACCGAGAAAAAGAGCGGGCCGGCTTTTAATAAAATTGAAGGCTCCAGGCTCGTGGCTGTTATGCGGCGCAATGCCGCTCTTGCTGAAGATTATGCGCGTCGTCATGGTGTCCCGAAATTTTATACAGATGCAACTTTATTGATTAACGATCCGGACGTTAATGCGGTTTACATTGCAACTCCTCCAGATACACATGCAAAGTATGCCATAGAAGCCATGAAAGCCGGTAAAGCGGTTTATGTAGAAAAGCCCATGGCCCGGAATGTTGCCGAAAGTGAAGAAATGATCCGTGTAAGCGAAGAAACCGGCCAACTCTTGTTTGTGGCTTATTATCGCCGTAAACTTCCCGAATACCTGAAGATAAAGGAATTGATTGATTCCAAAGCAATAGGTGATGTTAAATATCTTCAAGTTCAACTACATCATCCGCTTAAACCTGAAGACACAGATTCTCAAAAGAAAACAGGATGGAGAGTTTTTCCGGAAATTTCCGGCGGGGGATATTTTCATGACCTGGCAGCTCACCAGTTCGATTATTTTGAATTCCTGCTTGGACCCATTACCGAAGCAAAAGGAATATCCATTAATCAATCAGGATATTATCCGGCAGCTGATTTGGTTACAGCTACTTTTCTTTTCGAATCGGGCGCTGTTGGAACAGGGTCCTGGTGCTTTTCGGTGCCTGAAAATTTAAAATCGGATACCTCTGTTATTATGGGTTCAGAAGGGAAAATCACCTTCTCGTTTTTTGATAATCAAGACATACTTGTTGAGAAAAGTGACGGCTGCATACAGCATTACAATATTCCGCATCCTGAAAATATTCAGCAACCGCTTATACAGGCCGTTGTTGATCAGTTGCTTGGAAAAGGTGTTTCCTCTTCAACCGGGAAAACCGGCATACGATCGACCATGATTATGGAATGGATTACATCTCGTTAATGTTTAATGCTATACCTTATATCAAAGTTTACTTCTCTGGATTAGGAAAAAGTAGCTGAACAGAATTCCTTCAAAGATTAAACAAGTATTAAATCCCGGCTTAATCAGTTTAATTGCGTTCAAACAATGGTTTATAATCCTGCAATACAGTTTATCTTTGCCTGATGAGCGGAGTTTTAACTTTCTAAATTAAGTTCGCATTACATCCACCGCATAAATCTGACCTAAAAACCTGGACATATGTATTTTTCAAAGTCTTTCAAATATACCATCCTCCTGCTTTCTGTCTCACTTTCGCTTTGGTCGCAACCAGTTAAAAACAATCAAGGACAAGCTGGTTATGAGAGCAGTTATGAAAAAAAAATACTTTCACCCGCTGACTATCCAATACTTTTACCCTACAACAGATGGATACAACCTGCCGGAAAGCAAATCTATTTTGGCGATCCGGACCTTGAGAACCATGCACTTGATCTGACATTTTCGCCAGACGGCAAATG
This sequence comes from Bacteroidales bacterium, assembly GCA_038204995.1. Taxonomy (GTDB): domain Bacteria; phylum Bacteroidota; class Bacteroidia; order Bacteroidales; family UBA4417; genus UBA4417. The sequence goes on from JBBRCH010000017.1 coordinate 42,368, forward strand.
GCTGGCTGTTGAAAGCCGCTATGAAGTGCTTATTATTTCGCCTGCAAACAATAAAATAGTTGCTACTTTGAAAATGAGCGACGCTTTTAAGCAACCCAATATCATGAATACTTTCTCAGGTATTTTCTGGACACAGGAAGGGGAAAAATACATGCTTTATTGGGGAGCCGCCACCTATAGCGATACTTCATATGTTTGTCGGGCCGTTTGGGAGAAAGAGAAGCTTTCCCCCGGAGACCCTATCCAATTCGAAGCGGTAAAGCCTGCTAAATCTGCGCTCCCTAATGAGCTGATCGTTCAGCGCGAAAAAGACAGGCAGTATATTTATGTGGTTCTGAACGGGAACAATACGGTTGTAAAAATGGATCTCGCTACAAAAGAAAAAATCTGGACTGCTCAGGTGGGTGTTGCTCCTTTTGGCATTGCAGCAGCAAACGGTAAGTTGTATGTTACAAACTGGGCAGGAGGAATTCCTGACAGCAAGGATACGGATGTAGCCGGGGTTCCCTGGGGCATCGCGAAAGTGGATCCTGTCAATGGGGCTACCCGCGAAGGAACCGTTTCGGTTTTAAACCCTGAAACGGGTGCTGTTCTTAAAGAGATTAAGGTCGGGCTTCATCCCAACGACCTGGTGGCCAGCCACGACGGAAAATTTGTATATGTTGCCAATGCCAACAGCGATAATGTGAGTTCAATATCAACAACTACCGATAGTGTAACCGAAACAATTTCTGTACGATTAGATCCAGGTAAAAATCCATACTGGGGTGATTCACCCAATGGACTGGCAATTTCGGCCAACGATAAACTGCTGTATGTCGCCAATGGAATGGATAATGCCCTGGCAGTTCTAAAATTGGGCCGGAAATCGTGCAGCGAGGCAAAAAAGGAAGCCAGCAGGATCGAAGGGTTTATTCCTACAGGTGCTTATCCGGGGGCAATAGCCATATCAGGAAACGGCCAGATTTATGTGGCCAATATCGAAGCAGAAGGCGCACAGGTTGCTTCCCTTACGCAAGGTTCATCCAGGCCTGCTTACAATTCGCATAAAATGCTGGCATCTGTTTCGGCAGTTACAGTTCCAACCGAAGAAGAGCTGAAAGCCTATACGAAAACGGTTGAGAATTCGCAGCAGTTTTTCAGAATTGCTTTAACGGCGAGGCTTCCGCGTAAAGAACTTAAACCGGTGCCTGTTCCCGAAAGAATTGGAGAACCATCCGTATTTAAACACGTGCTTTACATTATCAAGGAAAACAGGACCTACGACCAGGTGTTGGGTGATATGAAAAAAGGAAACGGCGATCCGGCCCTCACCACTTTTGGACAACAAATCACGCCCAATTCGCATGACCTTTGTGATAAATATATTTTACTTGATAACTTTTATGCCTCTGGCAAATGCTCTGCTGAAGGGCATCAATGGACGGATGCTTCCATCGTAACGGATTACATCGAAAAAGATGTGCGTGCCTGGTTTCGCTCTTACCCACATGTGCAGGAAGATGCCCTCGTGTATGCCCCAACAGGTTTTTTGTGGGACAATGCCTTGAAACTCGGAAAGAATGTGCGTATTTATGGAGAGGCTTCCGTTCCCGTATACGACGAGAATTATACATGGACCTCTATATACAACGGGTTCCTGAATCATGAAAAATTTGAGTTCAAAAACAAAACCACAATCAAACCCGTTGAAAAAATCCTGAGTGAAACGTATCCTTCATACGACGATCATAAGATTCCTGATGTGTTAAGAGCTGAAACTTTTATCAAGGAATTGAAATCCTATGAAGAAATGGAAGGCGACCAGCTGCCTGATCTGATGGTGATGGCCCTTCCAAATGATCATACCGGTGGAACCCGGGAAGGGTTGCCAACTCCGCGTGCCATGATAGCTGACAACGATCTGGCACTGGGCCGGATTGTGGAAGCCATGAGCAAAAGCCGGTTCTGGAAAAACACGGTGATTTTTGTAACCGAAGATGATTCACAGGCAGGCTGGGACCATGTTTCGGCCTACCGCACGGTTGGGATGATCATCAGTCCTTATACCAAAACAGCTGAGGTTATTCACACGAATTACAACCAGCCTTCGATGCTGCGAACCATCGAACAGATTCTCGGCCTTCAACCAATGAACGTGATGGATGCCACAGCCATGCCGATGTTCGATTGTTTTGTGCAGCAAGCAGATTTAACTCCTTACAAGGCCCTGGATAACCAGATTCCTCTTGATGAAATGAACCCGGAAATGTCAGGTTTAAAAGGCAAAGCTCTTTACTATGCACAAAAGAGTATGGAACCGCAATTTGACGGAATTGATTCAGGTGACGACGATCTCTTTAACCGCATCCTCTGGTATGCTATGAAAGGCAACGAAAAATACCCGAAGCGTTATTGCGGGAAAGATTTGGATTAGATCATCCGTTTTACAGAGTAGCACGAAAAGAACGCAACAGGTATAGCTATTAGATTAAATTTTACATCCCATACATATCAATAATCTCCTGCTTTGTCTTTCCAAGGATGTTGTATTTTTTCCCGACCTTCGTGAAAGCCTCCAGCGCTTTTTCGAGGTGATGAATTTCGTGGCCGGCGGATATCTGGGTTCGTATCCTTGCCTGTCCCTGTGGGACAACAGGGAAGAAAAACCCTATGGCGTAAATGCCTTCCTCATACAAATCCCGTGATACATCCTGCGCAAGTTTGGCATTGAAAAGCATGACCGGTACAATGGGAGTATCTCCGTACTTAAGGATAAATCCGGCCTCAAGCAGCCCTTTACGCCAGAATGCAGTATTTTTTTCCAATTTGTCGCGACGGTCAGTAGACGCCGATAAAATTTCGAGAACCTTTATCACACCTGCAACCACCGGTGGCGCAATAGTATTTGAAAACAGGTAAGGCCGTGCTTTCTGACGGCACATTTCAACCAGTTCCTTTCTTCCCGAAACACATCCGCCGGAAGCTCCGCCAAGTCCTTTTCCAAAGGTAGTAGTGATAATATCGATTTTGCCCATTACACCGCAAAGTTCATGCGTACCGCGACCGGTTTTACCTATGAAACCGCTGGAGTGAGAATCATCAACAAATAGCAGGGCATTATATTTCTCGCAGAGTTCAGCAATCTTGTCAAGTTTAGCTGTGTCGCCGTCCATAGAAAAAACACCATCGGTTATTACCATTTTCAGTCGTTTAAGGCTATGAAGCTGTAATTTTTCTTCGAGATGAGCCATATCGGAATGCTTGAAGGTATCGTGCATAGCGCTGCACAATCTTATCCCGTCAATAATAGAGGCATGCACCAGGCGGTCGGAAATCATGACATCATCCTTGGTAAGAACCGCTTCAAAAACCCCGGCATTGGCATCCAGGCAGGAAGGAAACAGAATAGTATCTTCCGTTCCCAGGAATTTCGATAACATCTGTTCGAGTGTTCGGTGAATATCCTGTGTGCCACAAATAAAGCGGACAGATGACATCCCGTAACCATGGGAGTCAAGTCCGGTATGAGCCGCTTTTACCACTTCGGGATGGCTCGACATGCCAAGATAATTGTTGGCACAGATATTAATAACTTTCTTAAGCGGTGCACCGGCCGGGAATTCCACTTCAATGTCGGCGGCCTGGGAAGAATGGATATATCGTTCTTGTTTAAACAGGCCGGCATCTTTTATACCAGTCAGAATTTCCGTGTACATATCACGGGTTTTATCAGAATATGCCATAATTGCCTCCTTTATTTTAGATATTCATTTACCAGAACACAAATCTTATTTACCGAGTCAAACGCTTCAGGTGTGGCCTTATCATTAGGAATGGAGATGTTGTATTTGTTTTCGAGGAATCTCTTGAGCGAGACCATCGAAAATGAATCCACTATACCTCCTGATATCAAAGGGGAGTCATAGGTAAGTTCCGTGTCATCTTCAACATACTCTTTGATGACGTAAGCTTTCACAATTTCTTTCATGTCTTCCATAGTGTGTTCTCCTATTAGTTTGTTAGTTGAATTATAATTACGGGGTTCGTTTTTTACTCATTCCTGACCCCTCTCTGTCATCAGGGAGGGGAACGGGATAGAAGCTAATCGTTTTCAAGTGTTGATGTATCTCCGATTTCTTCTCCCCATTCTTTGGCGTGAAGGATGCGGCGCATAATTTTACCGCTCCGGGTTTTGGGCAGCGTGTCGATAAATTCGATCTCCTGAGGCATGGCAAGGGACGAAAGTTTTTTCCTCACGAAATTCATAATCTCCAGGTCGAGATCTTTACTTGCTACATAACCGGGTTTTAAGGTAACGAAGGCTTTTACCACTTCCATATTCACAAAATCGGGTTTTGCCACAACGGCTGATTCGGCAACTGAAGGATGTTCGAGTAAAGCAGATTCGACTTCGAAAGGGCTTACCAGGTGACCGCCTGTGTTGATAATATCGTCATCACGGCCCACAAACCAGAAATACCCTTCGTTATCAATGCTCGAACGGTCGCCGGGAAGATACCAGCCATTTTTGAATTTGTTTTTATATGTTTCTTCATTGTTCCAGTAGGTCCTCATCATTGCCGGCCAGCCGGGTTTAATGGCAATGAGTCCTATTTTGCCGGGTTCGCCAAAGGGCTCAAAGGTATTCTGATCAATTACAGTAGCAGTGATTCCGGGGAATGGCTTTCCCATTGAACCAGGCTTTATCTTCATCCCCGGGAAATTGGTGATCATAATGGATCCTGTTTCTGTTTGCCAGTATGTGTCGAGGAACGGTTTCCCAAAAACTTTTTGCGACCAGATTACAGCTTCCGGGTTTAACGGTTCGCCTACGGAAGCCAGATGCCGAAGACTCGAAAGATCAAATTTTGTAATTATTTCATCCCCGGCTTTCATCAGCGAGCGGATAGCAGTAGGTGCCGAATACCACATGGAAATCTTGTGCTTTTCGATGAAGCGGTACCAGTTTTCGGCTGAGAAACCTGAGTCGAGCACACATTGGGTCACCCCGTTGCTGAATGCACCGATAATGCCGTATGATGTCCCTGTTACCCAGCCGGGATCGGCAGTACACCAGTAAATGTCATCATCGCGGAGGTCGAGCACCCATTTCGATGTAAGATGCTGAGAAATAAGTGAATAATGAACATGTTTTACTCCTTTCGGCTGACCCGTGGTGCCTGATGTATAGTGAAGGACTGACGGGGATTCTGCATGTGTCGGATGAATTTCAAATTTTTCGACTTTTGGCAGTAGTCCGAGGTTTAAAGCCACTTCCCTTTGTAGCAATGGCTTTCCCGGATCCTGGTCAACGATAATCAGAAATTCGAGCCAGGGCATCTTATCGAGGATTTTCCTGACTTTAGGTGCATGCTTTTTCTGGGTGATGAGAGCCCTGGTCTGCGCATTTTCGAGTCGGATAAAAAGTGATTCATCACCGAAAGCCGAGAACAAAGGTTGGGCAATGGCCCCGATTTTCAGGATACCCAGGAAACCAAGGTACAACTCTGGGATTTTGTCCATAAAAAGACACACACGGTCCTCAGGCTTTATCCCGAGATCCCGGAGAAACTGCCCGAAAGTATTGGTTTCGAGCCGGATATCATTATAGGTATACCGTTTTTCAATGCCGGTGGATCCTTCCCAGATCAGCCCCGGTTTGTCTGCCTTTCCCATCAGGCATATCCTGTCGGAGCAGTACCAGCCTATGTTTATCACATTTCCCGGCTGGTATTCAAGTTCTTTTTCAGCGATGCTCCAGTCAAAATTCTTTACTCTTTCATCATAGGATCCGATGTTCGACATAGGCTTTTAGGTTGAGAGGTTGTTGAATTATTTACAATTTTTCTGGTATATTTAATTAGTTTATATCTGTGGGTGGATTCACTTTTCGAGAATAACAAATGAGGTGACCATGGTTTTTGTATGTGATAAAGTTACATGAATTACTGAAATTCCTTCCTTTTTTGCCTGTTCGTAAGCTATTCCGTGTAGCTGAATATTTGGTTTGCCGAGTTCGTCGTTACCTATTTCAATATCAGTAAATTTTATTCCGAAGCGCCAACCGGTCCCAAGGGCTTTCAGGAAGGCTTCTTTGGCCGAATACCTTGCTGCAAAGTGTTGTTCTTTGTAGTTCATTTTTTTGCAGTATGCTATTTCGCCTTCGGTAAATATATCGGAAAGGAACCCTTTATCCTGTTCCATAACAGCCTTTAAGCGGCTGACTTCGAAAATATCAGTCCCGATTCCGTATATCATTTTGCGACGGAAAAAATACAATTTTTTTTGTTAACAAAATAACAATGAAAATTTTTTTGATATTTGGAGAATAGTTGGATCAGATAATTAATCCCGTTTCCCATTATAAGAAAAACGATTGTTTTGTTTTTTCTATACTAACATCTAATATAAATCTACAAAATGGAAATAATACAAAGACCAGCCAACCTGATATAGGCAGACAACCTGCTATCCTGAAAGTGAAATTATAACTATTAAAAATGCGTACTGTCGAAAAGCCCGAAAGAAAAAAGGTGAGTTATATTGCCCCCAGCATTTTGCCAACCTTTTTGAACTTCTCAATTGCAAACTCAATCTGCTCATGATTATGGGCGGCGCTGATCTGAACACGAATACGCGATTTGCCTTTAGGAACCACAGGGTAGTAAAAACCGATGACATAAACGCCTTCTTCGAGCAGGGCATTGGCAAAATTCTGTGATAATTTGGCATCGTTGGGCAGATGTCCGAAAAGCACGGGCACGATAGGATGAATTCCGGGTACTATTTTGAATCCGGCTTCTTCCATGCCTTTGCGGAAAATCCGGGTGTTGTCGAACAGTTTATCGCGCAGTTCGGTGGTTTCGGACAGCATATTCAGTACTTCGAGGGTTGCGCCGGTGATAGCCGGAGCCAGGGTATTCGAAAAAAGGTATGGGCGCGAACGCTGGCGAAGCAGATCGATAATCTCTTTGCGGCCCGAAATGCAACCACCCGATGCTCCGCCAAGCGCTTTTCCGAAAGTGGTGGAAATAATATCTACACGGTCCTGGACATGACAATATTCGGGCGTTCCCCTGCCGGTATCGCCCATGAATCCTGTGGCATGCGAATCGTCGACCATTACCATGGCATTATATTTCTTAGCCAGGTCGCAGATTTTATCAATACGGGCGATGATGCCGTCCATCGAAAAAACACCGTCAGTCACAATCAGTTTAAAGCGGGCTTCGCGGGCATCCTGAAGAACCTCTTCAAGATCCTCCATATCGTTATTTTTATACCTGAAACGCTGGGCTTTGCATAGCCTAACGCCGTCAATAATTGAGGCATGATTCAGCTCATCGCTGATAATAGCATCCTGTTCGCCCAGTAAAGGTTCGAAAACGCCGCCATTGGCATCGAATGCCGAGGAGAAAAGTATAGTATCATCCGTACCAAGGAACTCACTGATTTTCTTTTCAAGATCTTTGTGAACTTTCTGCGTGCCGCAGATAAAACGGACAGATGACATTCCGTAACCATACCTGAAAAAAGTATAATTTGCTGCTGCCATTACCCGGGGATCGTTACTGAGTCCAAGGTAGTTATTTGCACAAAAGTTTAGTACCCGTTTCCCGTTTTCCGTGGTTATTTCCACACCCTGGGGAGAAAGGATTACCCGTTCGTTCTTATAAAGCCCGGCTTCTTTTATAGCGGCCAGCTCGTTGTTCAGGTGATCCTGAAATTTACTATACATAGTATGCTGATTATTAGTGATTTTCGTTTACAGACCGTTTTCTTGGTCCGGCGCAAAGGTAAAAATTATTAGTCTGCTAAAAAGGAATTTAATTAAAATCAGGTTGTAAAACGGAGTAGTTTCGCAACAATAAGGCATAGTATCAGTGAAACACTTATTTGTGCTTTTTAACTTACTGAATAACAGTATCCTAAAAAAAATTGTTACATACAGCCAAATGTGGGCCGCGTAAGTAAATTTGTTTAAATTTGCCGCAATTTGTGAATCGTATAACAATATAATCGTCGTTCTTACATGAAGAATATTCTCGTAATCGGAGCAGTAGGCCAGATTGGATCTGAACTTACCATGAAACTCAGAAAAATCTATGGAAACAATAATGTTGTAGCCGGCTTTTACCGCCCGGAACCTAGCGGTGAACTTTTAACATCAGGACCTGCCGAATATGTTGATGTTACTATTGCGATTGAAATAGCTGAGATAGTTAAGAAATATAAAATTGATACTATTTACAACCTTGCTGCAATTCTGTCAGCTGTTGGTGAAACCAAACCAATTATGGCCTGGCAGATCGGAGTCGGTGGTTTAATGAATTGCCTCGAAGTTGCCCGTCAATACCATTGCGCAGTTTTTACTCCCAGTTCCATAGGCTCTTTTGGCCCCAGCACACCGCTCGATCATACGTCACAGGATACTATTCAGCGACCCGAAACTATGTATGGGATTACCAAGGTCACAGGAGAACTGCTTTCGGACTATTACTATAAAAAATACGGAGTTGATACACGATCGGTTCGTTTCCCCGGAATTATTTCAAATGTTACTCTGCCCGGTGGCGGTACTACCGATTATGCCGTTGAGATTTACTATGAAGCCGTAAAAAACGGTAAATATACCTGTCCGCTGGGTGCCGGTACTTTTCTGGATATGATGTATATGCCCGATGCTCTTGATGCAGCCATCAACCTGATGGAAGCCGATCCGGCAAAACTGATTCACCGCAATTCATTTAATGTTACTGCAATGAGTTTTGAACCCGGGATGATAGCTGCAGAAATACGTAAATATGTTCCCGGTTTTATGATGGACTATAATGTTGAACCTGTAAAACAGGCGATTGCCAACTCATGGCCAAACAGCATGGACGACTCCTGTGCACGTGCCGAATGGGGCTGGAAACCAAACTGGAATCTGGAAAGTATGACTTTGAATATGCTTCAGGCTATTCGTGAGAAAAATGACAAGGGATTGATTTAGAGAAAGGGTGATTCAAAGATTCATTATCCATATGATGTATTCCAAAAAGCACCCTGACAGGGGTGCTTTTTCATCACTGGAAAAATCTGTAACTAAGCTTTTACCGAGTTTCGGATTCCATCAGAATATATTACTTTGTCGTAGGTAAAGGCCTTATCAAACTTGCCAGAATCAAAAATATACTCTGAATCATATTGATACAGCATTTCAATACTTTCCTTTATAATCGGATTGAAAAGACCGGCTAATTGTATCATTATTCTGGGCAAAACAGTGATTTTGGCATTCATGCCCAGAGCTTTTGCTGCAATTTCAACAATCTGCTGCCCGGTTAATGCATCCATATCAGTAGGAAGGTGCCAGGTCTGGTTATAGGCTGAAGGCGAATTCCCGAGAAGAGCGGTGGCTTTCCCGGCATCGGGAGTGTAAGTGAATGAATGCTTCAGGTTTTTGCTGATCATAAGCTGGGCGCTTTTCCCTTTCTTCATATTTTCGAAAACCATCATTTGCAGGAAGCTATTATAGGTTTCAGGTCCGTAAAAATCGGCAGAACGTGCAATAAGTGCCGTCAATGAACCCTTTGCAACTTCATCCAGTATCATGGTCGCTATTCTGGCCCTGACTTCTCCTTTGCGGCTGCATGGGTTAAAAGGCGTTGTTTCGATCATGGGTCCAACAACTTTTCCGTACATATATACATTATCGAAAAACACCAGTTTGGAATCGTTTTCCATGCAGGCATTTATCACATTCTGCATCAGCCGGGGCCATTGTTCCTGCCAGACTTTTATATTGTATTGGAGCCCTGCTGTTAAATAAACTACTTCTGATCCTTTTACAGCTTTCATCACCTGGTCGGCTGAAGTAAGATCGGCTGAGACAAGCTCTTCCTTTCCCGTTAAGGCTTTCGGGTTGCGGCTTACCAGCCGGATGCTGTTAGTATATTCCGGCAGCGTTTTTGCAATATGGTTGGCGATAATGCCACCTGATCCTAAAATGGTTTGCATAAAATTTTATTTTTTTTTGACAAAAATACCAGTGAATCTGTAGTTGAGAAAACATTAAACGGCGGAAGGGCTGTTTTGTTGGGATAAGTATCAGGAAATATTCGGTAATTTTATAATGAGCAGGGATAAAAGATGAAAATCAACTCCAGACTCCCGCTATCCGTTCTCCGCAAAACTTACAATTATTGTTGCTGATATTGTTTTGAATTACCCTGAAACCTTTTCGTTCCACTACAATATTGCCGCATTTCGGGCAAATGGTGTCTTCGAGATTCGTTCCGGGGAGGTTACCGATATATACATATTTCATTCCGGAATTCATCGCTATATCGTGCGCCTTCTTCAAGGTGAGAGCAGGCGTTGCCGGCAACTGTGAAAGTTTATACAAAGGTGTAAAACGGCTGAAATGCAAAGGGCAATCATCCAGTTTGTTTGCGACAAGCCATTTGCACATCTCACGTATGGTGTTTAAATCATCAGTCCACGATGGGATAACCAGGTTGGTGATTTCGAGCCAAACGCCTTCCTCTTTAAGAACCTGCAGGGTGCGTAACACGGGTGCGAGTTTACCTGAATTCAGTTTCAGGTAGGTGTATTCGGTAAATCCTTTGAGGTCGATATTTGCAGCATCCAGGTATTTGCTTAACATCCTGATCGGCTGCTCGTTAATATAGCCATTTGATTTGTAAACATTCTTAATTCCACTTGCCCGTGCAATACGAGCCGTATCGTAAACATATTCGTAAAAAACGGTAGGTTCGGAGTAGGTATATGCAATGCTTTCACAATTATTTTTTATACAGGCTTCAACCACTTTCGCCGGCATTAGGTCTATATTCTCAGTTTCATTAGGGCTTTTCTGCGATATTTCCCAGTTCTGGCAATTGAGGCAGGCTAAATTACATCCTGCGGTTGCAATGGAAAATGATTTCGATGAAGGCAGGAAATGAAAGCACGGCTTTTTCTCGATGGGGTCGATATGCACAGCACATGGATTGCCATAAGCAATAGAATACAACTTGTCTTTAACATTGATCCGGTTGCGGCACTTGCTGGTTTCCATACGCTTTAGCGTGCATTGATTGGGACAGTTGGTGCATTCCACGCCACGTTCGGTCACTTTATAGTGATATGCTTCACGACTCCATTTCCAGAGTGGATTTTCGGGAGTAACTTCAGATAATCCGTTTATTCCTGCCATAAGCATTTGCTGCCTGCAAAGCAGGCAGGCAGTTGCAGCCATTCCGGAAACTATGAAAGCACGTCTCTTCATTTCGAATCAGCATTTGACCTTTTACAAAATTACATGCAAAAACCGTTTTTCTGACACTATTTTATGTGCGAAATACCTGGAAACGGTTATTTTTTTAACAATAAGAGCAATACTGCCATTATGTTTACACCGGCAATTACTAAAAGTGAATTCGTCATTCCCCACATGGGTACCAGCCATGCATTTACCAGTATTGCACCGGTAGCCGAGCCTAACAGATCAGCGGAATATGTTGTGGCTGCTATCTTTTTCAATCCATCTTGTTTTACAATGGAGGCAATATGAAATTGTGCTCCGGTAACCGCAGCCATTCCGGTAACCAGAAGTATAAATAAAAAGATTATCCATAATGTAGGAACTGTAAAGTGATTGAATATCAGGATAATGAGAAGACTGATGAAAATAATGCATGCTGAAATTAACTGTAAACTCACAAGGGATTTATAGTTATAAGTTTTCCTGCTGAGTCCTGCAAGCAATACGCCAACAGCAAGTCCGGCCATAAACAGGGTGATAAAAATTCCTGTTGCCAGATAAACATAGCCATACATCACCTGGAAGACAAGGATAAGAATTATTTCCAAAGAAAAGGAGCTTAACCCGGCCGAAAATAAAGCTATTGTTATTCCCCCGGCACGAAACCCTCCTGCAATTAACAGTAATAAAAGAAGCATCATGATACTATAAAACCCGATATTTCCCGAATAGCTTAACCAATAGCTCAATTGTCGGTAATTGCCTGCGGGATAGAAATCCCGGTTCAGCGGAGCTTTTGTTGCAATTCGTTGCATTATGCAGTTTGATCGTTCCAGCAAAGATTCATCATCAAGGTAAAATTCGTTAACGTATTCCGTGGGAATCCCGTTTTGGGATGCAAGCCCTGACAGCGCTGTTGTAAGCATACCATCCGAAGCCAGGAAATAGTTTTTTTCGCCGGGAATCACCAAAACATTTTTAAACACCGATTTCAGCGTCTGATATATGGTTGACTGAATCAACAACGCATTGCTGCCAATATAATCTGCAGTAGGCATAAGGCTCAGTGTAACAATACCTTTTGGATTGAGCAGTGTTTTAAGCAGAATAAAGAATTCAAGGGTATAAAAACGATTGATCTGAAGTGTGGACGGTTCGGGGATATTCAGGATTATTGCGTCATAATCCAGGGAGTCAATTGTTTTTCTTTCAGGCAGGGGATGGGTAAGCTCAGAATGTTTATTAAACAAAGCTCTTTTCAGTAATATTCGCGGATCACCGGTTTGCATGCTGAACCTGGCATCATGAGGCAAACGGTTATAGGTTTTGCCCAATAAAAAAATACGGGGATTAATTTCAAAACAGTCGAGCCTTTTTAACGGATACTTCAGGCATTCCTCAACCACACCCGAAATCCCACCGCCAACAAGCAAAACATTGCCGGTATAACGGCGCTGGAGCAGAGCGTAATGAACGGTTTCTTCGTTAGCAATGATATTGTCAGTGGTAAAAAGCAGGGTGTTGTTTTCGAAGAAATTCATCTGGCTCTCATTTTCGGTTACCACGAGTTTACCATATGGAGTGTCGGAAAACGAAATAACTTCCTGTCCTGGAAACAGGAATTGAATCGTGCTTCGGTCCATCCGGGTGATAAAAGTTGCAGCGGCTATTAATACTGCCCCGGCCAGGTAGAGATGGAATTTTTTCCAAATTCTGAAAATTTTTTTACGGCTGATTAAAAAGAGTATGAAGCTGTTGATTATCAGAACAATTGCAATATTTTGAAACGGTTCAAACAGGAAAACCAGTATTATACTGCAGAGTATTCCGCCAACCATACTGCCGATAGTTTCCCATCCGTAGGTGAGACTAATAGCGTTTCTTTTGAGTGTGTGCGATACATACTGACTGATTGCACTGAACAGCCAGCCCGAATAGAGGCAGAACGGAGCCAGCAACATTCCTGACATGATAATTATTTGCCAGGTACCGGGCTGACCTCCCAAAGGCAAAACAATATTCCGTAACCAGTACAAAAGAAAAAGCGTGATTACCGGAATAAAAGCGAGGGTAAATAAGCCAATCAAAATACTCCTTATTCCGAAATTATCAGTGGCCTTCCGATTCATGAGAGCGCCGAGGCCTGATAACAGCATCCAGTTTCCAAGTACGATACCGATTACCAGTTCATTCCCGTTAAAAACGGATAAAAACTCACGGATCAATATCATCTGGGTTGACATTGCCGTGAATCCAAGGCTGAAAGCAAGCTTTTTCAGGTTAAAGCCAAGCTGGTATTCGGGTTGAACAATACCTGGTTCAGGTACTACTGAAAAGTCCTTGCCCGGTTTGACTTTGCCGGCACGAAAAAGGAACCTGTAATATTTACTATGCCACGTAAAGTGGAATACTGAAAGTACAAAAAGCGTGATCCCGAAATCTACTTGCCATACCAGAAGTTTGTCGCTGATGGGCATATTGATTTTAAAATTGACTGTTATGGCAAGCAGTACCCCGATTAAGCCTGCAACAGCTATTGATACCAGCAATAAGCTATTCCAAAACTTACGCTGCCAATCCCTGCTTAGTATGCCCATGCGAACCAGCAACAGCGAAATACCGTAAAATAACAGGCAAAGGAAGATGATGGTGATAACGGAATAAGGAGTATCCGGCATGTTTTGAAAAATATTCTAAAGCGGGTTGAATGGGTGAATTTTTATGCAGGAAGTCCGAAGACGGAAGTATCAGGTCCCTGCTCACTAAGGTCTTTGGCCAGTCTCCTGACTTCCGATTGCGGTCTTCAAGCAAGATTATGAGCAGCAATCGTATTAACAGGCTATCTCCTACTCTTTTTCACCGAACACAATAGCCTGGTAAATATATATTTCAGTTTCATTATCTTTCCATCCGTCCCATCCGATTCCGGCTTTGTCGCGTGCGCAATGGCCGAGGAATTCATCCAGGTTCCAACCCGTTTCAGTGGCAACCTGAGGCAGAAATGTACCGCTGCGGTATCCTTTTTTAATGTATATTCCATCCATGCCAAGGCGGATTTTATTTACATCCTCAATTTTCTGCATGGGTGTGAGTACCGAGATTTCAATATCGATCCGTTTCATCTCAGAGGCAGTTACCGGCGAAAAGCGATAATCCTGGGTTGCTGAAGCGATAGCCATTTGCTGTACAATTTTATACAGGGGATTATCCGCTTCGAAATGCCCGATACAACCCCGCAATTCACCTTTTAACTTCAGGGTAACAAATGCGCCACCTTTGCTGAGAAGTGCATTTGGCAGTGATCCTGTATCTGTTTCAGGAACTTCAGACTCTTTTAAGTAAGTTTGAATGGCGTTTCGGGCTATCTTCAGCAGTTCCTTTTTATCCGATTCGCTTAGCTGCATAGTATTTTGTTTTTCTTCCGAAACGCTCAACGCATAATACCCAACCACCCTGTCCTTTTCTCCATAATCCGAATCACCTGAATTTTTATACAGCACTTGTTTGTAAACTATTCCAGGTAATCCCCGGGTCATATCCATCAAAGTAATTACTGCGGGCCACGAACAACATCCTGTAACCAGATTAGCTGCTTTTTTTTCGGTGCAACTTTCGACAGCAAGCAGAAATTTTCCAGGATCGTTCGTTACGATGGCATCGGCAACCTGCTGATCAGATTTTATGGCTGCTTTATATTCAGGGTAATGCGAAAAATCGCTACTGATCACGAAGAGATTATCAGCTGTAAAATAAGGTTTTAGCGCTGCTGCAATTTTTTCGCATATCGCGGGATCCTGGGTTCCAAGCAGGACAGGCACAATTTTAAAGTCATTTTTTAAAATATATTGAAGAAAAGGAACCTGCACTTCAATGCTATGTTCAGTCCTTTGATACTGAGGATCATAATCCATAACTTTATTTTCAGCAACAAGTTGCCCGGCAATTTGCAGGTCGGTTTTTACGATTCCCAGCGGAGTGATATAATTCCCGATGCTGTAAACTGATGCACCCGGGAATGCGTTACGGTGGCTGCTTCCGATAATAAAGACTGTTTTATATTTCTTTACCGGGTCAATCTGGTTGAAAGCAGCAGCAGCAACCTCGCCCGAAAATACATACCCGGCATGCGGCGAAATTACGGCGAGTAGTTCGTTGTTTGTATCACGTGCCGGTGCTTTCGAAAAATACAATTTCATCATCCGCTGAATCTCTGCTTGATCGGACGGATAAAAACTGCCTGCGACAGCCGGTTCACGGTTTTGTAGAGTATCTGGAATTTTCATGGTGCTTGGCGGATTGGTATGCGATTGGCAATTAATGAAAAAAGATAAAGCAAGCAGAACTGCCAGGAAGATAGGTTTTGTATGAATGCTATAGAATTTCACATTCAGAGGGTTTATTCAGCACTATAAAAGTACAAATTTATATAAAAATATGCAAGGATATTACTGGCTTCAAATATCTTAAATCTGGCCTGTTCTTTAAAAAATACTATTTTTGCAGCCTGACAATAAGTATCCGTTGAATATAGCAGCATTAGTTTCGGGAGGCGTTGATAGTTCAGTTACCCTGCATCTTCTTAAGGAGCAGGGTTTCGAACCGGTCATTTTTTATATCCGTATCGGGATGAAAGATGAAGAGGGTTTCCTCGATTGCTCTTCCGAAGAAGATATTGAACTTACCTCCTGGCTTGCCAACTATTACGGTTTAAAAATGGAAGTTGTCCCCTTACATAAAGAATACTGGGACAATGTAATGGCGTATGCACTGGATGCCGTTCGCAAAGGGCTTACTCCTAACCCGGATGTAATGTGCAACCGGCTGATCAAATTCGGGGAATTTGAAAAATACTGGGGCAAGGATTTTGATAAAATTTCGACCGGTCATTATGCAAATACTCTTGTCGAAAACGGAAAAACCTGGCTTGCTACGGCCAAAGATCCGATAAAAGATCAGACAGATTTCCTGGCACAGATCACGTATCCGCAGCTTAGTAAACTGATGTTCCCGATTGGCAAGCTGATGAAAAGCGAAGTCCGCGCCATTGCCCACAAACTAAATATGCCCAGCGCCCACCGCCGCGACAGCCAGGGAATCTGCTTCCTGGGCAAAGTGAATTATGTTGATTTCCTGCGGAAATATATTGGTGAAAAAGAAGGAAAAATAGTTGAACTGGAAACCAGAAAAATTCTTGGCAAACACAAGGGATATTGGTTTCACACCATCGGTCAGCGGAAAGGATTGAACCTGGGAGGCGGACCATGGTTTGTAGTGAAAAAGGATTCAGCTGAAAACACTATTTTCGTTTCTAACGGCTACGATCCCGAATCGCAGTATGGTGATGTGATCAGGCTCGCCGATTTTCATTTTATAAGTGGAAATCCCTGGCCTGACGAAGCTGCTGATCATGAAGTTACCTTCAAAATCCGCCATACTCCGGAATTTACAAAAGGAAACCTGAAAAAAGCAGGTGAAAGCTACATTATACAATCATCAGTGCCGGTTTCGGGAATTGCTGCCGGTCAGTTTGGCGTAGTGTACGATTTGGATTCCCGAATTTGTTTTGGAAGCGGCGTTATTGAGTAGGATGAGTTAGACGGGTAGTTTTTTCTTAGACACGGGGAACGGGAGAGATGGAGAAGGGGCGAAGGGTTAATAGGGGAAAGACAGGTTATTGATAATGTGATAATGTGATAATGCGATAATGTGTTAATGTGTTAATGTGATAATGTGATAATGCGATAATGTGATAATGTGATAATGTGATAATGTGATAATGTGATAATGTAATAATGCGATAATGTGATAATGTGTTAATGTGTTAATGTGATAATGTGATAATGTGATAATGCGATAATGTGATAATGTGTTAATGTGTTAATGTGATAATGTGATAATGTGATAATGTGATAATGTGTTAATGTGTTAATGTGATAATGTAATAATGTGATAATGTGTTAATGTGTTAATGTGTTAATGTGATAATGTATTAATGTGATAATGTGATAATGCGATAATGTGATAATGTGATAATGGGACAATGACATAATTTGTAGCTTTGAACGGGGAATACAAAATGTGCGTTCAAAATGATTGAATATTTTGACTGGAGGTTTTCCCCCTTAATGCTGATCTGTAGCCGAAGCACAAGGGGCGATGTCCGCCTCAGGCGGACAGAGGAGTACAAAATCATTTAACAGTAAACAAATTTCAGGACGAGCCAGTCAAACACCAGGCACTAAACACCAGGCACTAAGCACCAATCACCAATCACCAACCACACAAATGAAACACTAAAAACCAAAATAAATTTCCAAATGAAAATCTCAAAACTCTACCTCAGCTTTATTCTCTTCTTCACGATGGCAATTTTCTTCGTTTCATGCAACCGCAGCAGTAAGCCTGTGTACGAGAAATACCTGAAAATGAAAAATTCAACCTGGGATCGTTTTGATATTAAAGACTTTAAAATCCCGGTAACGGAAGCTGCCAAGACCTATGAAATTACGGTGGTAGTGCGCTGTAATGAAAAGTTTCAATACGATGGCCTCCCGTTTTATGTAATTATAACCACGCCTTCGGGTGAAGAGAGAATGCGTGAAGTAACGGTGCCGGTGCGTGATAACAGCAAACTCATAACAGAACCGGAAGGAACCAGGTCAGAATCCCGGCTGGTACTTTGGAAAAGCATCAATATAGCCGACAAGGGCAATTGTAAGATCACCCTCGAAAATATGATACCAAAAATTCAGACTGAAGGAATTGAGGAGATCGGGATTGTGGTGACAGAAGCGGAGAAATAGATTCCTGGCTTATCATAATCTCTGTTTTCAAATATTGCCGTGAATTTGAAAAATCCGCGTTGTATTTTTATTAGATTTTCATCTACTCGGATTTCAAATCCGATCGGGCTGGAGATTGCACTTTTAAAACCTGTAACCCATAGCTATAGTTGCTTCTATGTTCCATCCCTTCCCTTCGAGGGTTGAATACAGAAACCGATACCGAGTTCTGAATTGCATATCGTAATATAGATGTGTACTGATTAGTTTTTGCCATCCTACTGCAGCATAAATATTTGGGCCGTTTTGGATTTGTGATTTCAAATATCGAGTGTCTTTCAACCATAAATAGTAAGCACCTGCAGCAATATAATTGCCCGATAATCCATTTCCCGACTTACCTATTCTGATTCGATGCTTAAGGGTTGAATACCAGCGGCCTTCCAGTGCAAGCCTGTAGCGATAATAATAATCTTCGGTCTGCTGTGGTAAACGGCCTTCTTCAAAAGAATTTTTATACCAACCAAACGATGCATCAAACCCTGAATTAACTGAAAAAGGAGAGGATGCTATTTTGTGCTCAAAGGCCAGGTTCGGCATAAGAATTACAGATTTGGATTTCTGAAATAATTCAACACTAAGCAGATTTGAGATATTTGTTTTAACAGCATATTTTTCAGTCTCAAAGCATTTAAAAACCGGACATAATTTTTCCGGGTCAAGTGTGTATTTGTCCTTAGTGAAAGCCAGGCCTAAATCAACATAGGTATTTAGCGAGAAAAAAATGGCTTGATCATAACTTAGCCTTTGGTTCAGTCCCGCTTTAATTCCCATATCAGCAAATCCATGTTTTAAAAATCTTCGTTGCATCCCCCATTTCAGGTAATAATTCAGATAATTATCATTTTTTATACTCTCATGTGATGGCCAGAGTTCATATGTATTCAAATGTGTAAAATCAATCCCAAATGCCAGGTAATTATCCGAAAGATTTCGAGCCACCTTGTTTTCAGCCATATGTTTGTTCAGATGATAATACCATCGTGTTTCGAGGGATGCTCTTTCCCCATTTTCACTAAGATTGTATGGATTTCCGTTTAGGTAAAAATTAGTGAATTCAAAACCTGAATTAAAGGTAAATGAAGGCGCAATTCGCTTCTCAAAGCCAAGTTTTAAAATGGCCCGACTTCGATGGAATGTCGGAAAAACACCTTTCAATAACCATGAAGTGGTCTCATGCATCATAAACGCATAGTCCAGGGGAGAGATGTATTGCAAGGTGCTGTCGGGCAGTTCCTTGCTAATAACTTTCGGAGTAGCGTTTTGTGCAGCAACATTTATAAACGTACCTGCCGAAAGGAGTACGATATAAAAAAATCTGAATTTTAGTATTCTTTTCATCTGGCGATACACATTAGTTTTTCTAGTATACATGGTTGTCTTATTGAATTTTTAATGTGCCAAAATTTAAATTGATATTTACTTGCGGTTGTTTACCACTTGTATTGAAACTGGCTTTTATGTCGTCCTTTTCATTTTTCGAATACTTCAGAACCAGTTCTTCGGGTTTCGTAAGTTCACTATGATTGAGCTGGAAAAGAAATGCAAAATCACTGAGATCAATGAAATTGAGATTGATCATTGATTTTTCAGCCTCTACCCTGATCCCTTTTGCTTTTTCAAGACCCGTGAGGTGAATTTCAGCAACCGATGATTTTAGTTTTATCATTCCTTCAAGATTAAATATGGAAATATTCGAACGAATCGATTCAATGTAAGTCTGTCCTTTCAAACTACTTGCATTCACGTCGCCAAAAAGTGTATTTACAGTAATTTTCCCTGCTACCTGGTTCAGTTCAATTGGGGTGTACTCGCTGTTTATTTTCAATTCCGAAAGAAGATTTTTAACTGTGATTTTGCCAAAATAATCATGGATTTCGATAGGGCAGTTTTCCGGAATTTTTATGTTATAGATAACTTTAAGGGCAGAACCGGGTTTCGATTCATTTCTAGCCAGTTCAATGTAATTTCGCAGGTAAAGTTTATTCCCTTTCGTCTCATTTAGAAATTTCATTTTTTTCAGATCAGATTCTGCGGTTTTCCGGTCCTCGTTCTTGGAAATAATTGACAACTCAATATCAATGGTTCGGCTTTTATGTGTAGTGCAAAAAATTTCCGCACGTTCGGCATTTAAAATCACTGACATGCCCGGTGTCCAATAGATGCTTTTATTTGTAACCTGTGTTGCAACCTGAACTTTAACCTGTGCTTGAATTAACGTACAATTAATAGCCAGCAACAGGAAAATAAATGACCTTATTAATAGTTTATTCTTTCTCATCTGACTAATTGGTTAAAGCAATCATTTGATGTACAATATCGGTTTGCGACAGTTCTATCTTTGTAAGCGTAATTTCAAGATCCTTGTTTTCATCGTATTTGTTGAGTTGATCAAGTATAGCCTGTTTCGATAGATTTAACGATTCAAGCTCCTTTTCTAATTTCCTAAATTCCGGCTTTTCGCATGAAGATGGATTTTCGCTGCATAATAATGCAATGGTTTTGTCAATCACCTGATCATTATTCCATTGGCTGATGTCGATTGTTTTTTGCCATACTTCCGAATAACTTACGTTACGTTTATTTTGGAACACAACATTTACTATTAGCAAACCGGTAACAATTGCAGCAGCGGCAGATATTGACCATGAAATCCATACTCTTTTAATTTTTTTCTTAGGGCGGAATTCCCGTGCTTGCAGAGTTTCTTCAATGCTTTTCCAGATGTCACCGGGTGGATCAAAAGATTGTAAGTGAGTCAGTTCATCTTTTATAATCAGGTTATATTCAATAGGTTCATTCAAAGTATTTAGTAACTCGATTTGTTCCGACTTTTCAATTCGCTTTAAGGCTTCTTTAATTTCAAGCCTGGTTGTAATATCCTCCCAGATTTTATCTTCCGGGTTATAATCCGGTAATTTACTGAGAGTTGTCAGCCATATTTTGCGGTTCTTTTTCATTATATGGGTTTTTCTCTAAGTTTTTCAACAAGCATTCGCTTTGCCTTGAATAGTTGTGTTTTTGAGGTGCTTTCTGTAATATTCATCATTTCAGCGATCTCCCGATGTTTGAAACCCTCAATTTCGTAAAGTGTAAAAATTGAACGGTAACCTTCGGGCAGTAACGAAATTGCTTTCTCCATTATCGCAGCATCAACAAGTTCAACAAGTTCGATTGATTCATGCTTCATCTGCTCGTCAATTTTAGCAAATTGTATCCGGTTTTTAATCTTTTTCAAGGCGGCACGAGCCATTATGGTGTGAATCCAGGTTCCAAGCTTTGCCTCACCTTTATATGAAACCAGATTTTCAAAAACCTGCAGAAACCCTTCTTGCAACACATCATTCGCATCTTCAAAACTGCCCGTTATTCTATACGATAATGTGTACATTCTGCTTTTGTAGCGATCATACAATGCTTTTTGAGCAAGCCTGTCATTTTTAAGACATCCTTCAACTATTTTGTCTTCCTGTTCGTCGAGCATCAGTATGTTTCGGCTTTATTAATTAGTGATTCAATAAACGCAAATAGTTGCCTGGCATTAAAAATAAATTTGTTTTATGCAATTAGAATTGAAATATCTTCAATCCTTTTGATTCGCAAATCGAAGAATACTTCACGTATTCTGCCTTTTTTTAAAAAATTAAACTCTTATTTCAAACTGAAGAAATCGTTGATTTAGGAATTGTGGTAACGAAAGCAGTGAACAGGATTCCACTCGTTTAGCCTATTTTATTCATTATCAATACACTATTACTTTTTATTCTGCAAATAATTTCAATGTCAAATTCCTGAAGTTAACTATTTCGATATCTTGTTGTTTGATTTCAAACTCGCCAGCATAGGTCAGAAAACAGTTAGATGTAGTGTCCGGAAACAACTTCTTAAAACGATGTAATCCCTTCGTAAAGTCAGGATGAAATGTTTGAGCCGATTTTATTTCAACCGGGATTAACTCATTAGCCTTTTTGTAAATGAGATCGATTTCGAAATGATGACTATCGCGGTAGAAAAACATATTATGATCCAAACCCTTGTTATACCTGTATTTTATAGCATCAATGATAACCATATTTTCAAACAGAGCACCATACAAGGGATCGCGCGAGACTTGTACGACATTTTCAATACCAAGCAAATAACTTGCAAGCCCTGTATCGTAAAAATATATTTTAGGCGATTTAATCAATCGTTTATTCGGGTTATCGTAAAACGGTTGAAGTAGCAAAATAACATAGGATGCTTCGAGTATTGAAACCCATGATTGAACCGTTGCAACGGATACTCCTGTTTCGTTTGCTACTGCCGATGCATTGAAAAGGTTGCCGATTCGGCCTGCACATATCCTTACAAATTTCTGAAACAGACTTAAATCCTTGACTTGCAGCAATTGCCGTAAATCTCTTTCCAGATAGGTAGCATAATAGTTGCGGTATGTTGCCGTGGGATTCATATTCCGACTATATACACCCGGATAAAATCCTTTATAAATAAGCTCTGTGGTTGACAATTCATGTGCAGTTGCAATTTCACTAAGGCTCAAAGGCAATAATTTCAAAATGGCTGTTCGGCCTGCCAGCGATTGTGTAACCTTATTCATAAGCAAAAACTGGTTACTTCCCGTAAGGACAAACCTGAATTTTTCCCTGTTTTCGTCAACAATCTGTTGCAGGTACGACAGCAAATCAGGAACATGCTGCACTTCGTCCAGTATTGCGCCAGTTGGAATATTGTTCAGGAAGGCACGAGGATCAGTGAGTGCCGCCATTCGGATATCGGGATTTTCAAAACTGAAATAAGGAAGATCAGGATATTTATGCCTGGCAAGTGTTGTTTTACCTGACTGCCTTGGGCCAGTGATAACGATTACAGGAAACTGGTTTTCAAGAACGGACAGTTCGACTTCAATATCTCTTTGAATGTATTCCATGTGTGTATATTTATAGTTGAACTACAAATATACACATTTATCATCAAAACAGACTTGTATTCAAAAGGCAGTTTCATATTAAAATACTTTCCATTAGTTCGATAAAATAACTCTGCTAAAGGCATATGCAAAATTGCGCCCTAAACTATGATTCCAAAAAATCAAACGGAAGGTATCATTGATTTAGGGATCGTGGTGACAAAAGCGAAGAAATAGAATCCTGGCTTGCAGTAGTCTCAATTCTCCTTTGTTGTCGGAAATTTGAAAAATCAGGAAGAATTCGCTTATATATTTATTAGATTTTCGGTCTCACGGATTTCGAATCGGAGCGAGTGGGTTTTTACCCTGCTACCGCGCGAATCCTTTCGCGTGGTCATAAAAAACCAACACAATAACATTATCCAGCAAGCCATGTTCTCCACTATAATCCCGGGCACTACTATAAGCATAGTCTTCCGGCCTGAATACCAGTCCTTCTTCAACGGGATTTTAGTGAACATAATTGATTTTTCGGTTATTACTTTGTTACTCCATAATTCTATGGGTTTATTATCAGGCCTCCAGAATTGATGATGTTTAACATTAGAACTTTGTACTGCTGCCTTTGTAAATTGCTCAAGCAACCAATCCCTTCGGCTTTCTTTAGCGTTATCAATTATTGCTTGTACAATGGCATTGCTGGTAAACCTTTTAAAATCACCCAATAAATCCTCCGGCTTATTTTCTCCTGTGCTTCTGAATACCAGATGCCTATGATTTGTCATAATGCACCAGGCAAAAACTTATAGTCCCCCCGCTGGCGCGGATTTGCAATCCGTGCCACTTGAGTTTGGCTAGTTTCTCATATAAAACATAGCGGAATTACTTCGGTCAGCGACATTTCTCTGGCTTTGTGTTTTCAATTCATTATTCACGAAGCCGGAGAAATTCAATCCTATTGCTTTAGTCCATGCCTGAGCTTTC
>JBBRCH010000018.1:0-65799 GCA_038204995.1 Bacteroidales bacterium
CGATGATCGTCGGTTCAACTTTTTTCATGGTACTGAGTTTAGAAGGTTAAAAACTTTATTGGAGCTGGTACTCCAATCTCAGTACTATTATACTAAATTTGTGGATAGCTATCCCACGAATGTGGGATTTAGTTCAACAAAAGCTTGCGCAGGCTGTAGTTTGAGGGCTAACTGCACCAACAACAAAGGCGGACGCATGATTGAACGCTCCGAACACGCCGAGGTAATACAGCAAAACCGCATCCGCGTTGAGCAAAACAAAGATCTCTACCGACGAAGGCAAGCTATTGTAGAGCATCCATACGGCACGCTCAAGCGACAATGGGGATTCAACTATATACTGACAAAAAAATACATAAAAAGAGCTTCGGCTGATGTAGGGCTTATGTTAACAGCCTACAATCTGCGCCGGATTATAAACCTTATTGGCATCGAAATGCTCAAAAAGCACCTGAGTGCTTTGTTTTTTATTTTCGGGTCAATTTGGACGCATTTTAAGCCCATAAGCCGAACTCAATATTTATGGATGAAAAAATATGTATATAAAATCAATATGCCTATATCGAACTATTTTGCTAATTTTATAAGCGGATTAAGTCTGAAAACTGGTTTTGATTTGGGTTTTTAGACGGACTGCCGTTAGCGGGCATTAAAAAAAATCGACTAAATGAATGGAACTTCTAAGATGAAAAAAATTAAAATTATTGGAATTGGTGTAATCACGATTTTTGTTTTTACTATTTCGTGGTATCTTATTGACAGATTTTCTTATTCTAAGGAATTACCCTATTATTCTGTAAACATTCAGAAGGATTCAATTTTAACAATTGGTATTATTGGTGATAGTTGGGTAGCTGGCAAAAAACTTGATTCAATTTTGCAAAAAGACCTATTAGAGAATGGATTTAATAACAAAATTATATCTTCTGGACAGTTTGGAGCGAAAAGCAAATTGGTATATCAAAACTTGTTTAAAGAAAAAGGAGACGAAAATTCTTCGAAATTTATAATTGAGAATAATCCTGCCTATTGTATTGTAATTGCTGGTGTAAATGATGCGGCTGGACAAGTTGGTGCAAATTTCTATTCTCACCATATGTTATTAATCATAAACACTCTGTTGCATTACAAAATCAAGCCAATTTTAGTTGAACTGCCAGAATTTGGAATTATCGAGACTACAAATCAAATGGGCTTCATAAAAAAAGAACAAAACAAAATATATGCAAAATTCACTAATTCAGGCGAATTGGACAATATTGAAACATATAGAAAAGAATTTGTACAAGAATTAGAATATAAGAACTTGAAAGATAGCATCATTCTGATTGACTTTGACAATGTTTGTGGAGATTACAATATATGTCCTGAGCTTTATGTAAATTCGTCACATTTATCAATAAAAGGGAATGTAAAGCTTTGTCAAATAATTATTGATGAATTGATTAGAACAATTAATGCCCGGTGACAAAGTGTAGCAGAAATAAGGGGTTAAGTGGTAATTCAAGCATTCTGCCCCGCACAAATATTTGTGCGTGTGGAAGGACGAAGCGAGCATTCCTTTACTAACGATACACTCGGCCGTTATAGGCAAATTTGACACCGTCCTAAAATATGTCTGCACAAAACCAAGTAGACCTCCGGTTGGCGCGCAACTTATTTCCTATCACATGTCAGTATTTTTTACTTATGAATTGAATACTATGCCGAACACGTTATATAACGTGCCCGAACCTAGAAAATCCTTGCTTCCAGGAAACTGCTTTTCCCCGTCAGGGGAAAAATATCAGAAGAAATGACAAGTGTTGTTTTGTCATTCCCCGGAGGGGATATACCAAAAAGCCCGATTGTGAATGCCCTACGGGCAAAATGATGTATCTCCTTCTGTTTTTATTGAAATTAATGCCCTACAGTCAAAAAATATTTGTTAATTTGAGCTTATCAGCTGCCCCTGAATTGAGCTGAAGTTCCCAAAACATCATACCTTTGTAAAAGAAAATTTTAAACCGGTCGAACTCATCGAAGCTAAATTTTGAAATCCCGCTTGTAACCTGGCAAGTCTTCAAACAAAAACAAAATGATCACCTTTCCCAACAGTAAAATTAACCTGGGCCTTTGGGTAACAGAGCGCCGCCATGATGGCTATCATAACATTCAAACTGTTATGTTTCCTGTTCCCTGGTGCGATATCCTGGAAATAGTATCTGCAACGGGTGTCGATACCACGCTTACTGTAACGGGTATTCACATTGAGTCACCGATTGAGAATAATCTATGCTACAAAGCCTGGCGTTTGTTCGATGATAAATATGGAATTCCGCCGGTATCGATTCACCTGCATAAAGTTATTCCCGCAGGAGCCGGTTTAGGCGGAGGTTCCTCGGATGCATCCTTTACCTTACGAATGCTGAATTCCATATTTAATCTGAACCTGGATAGTGAAATCCTTCGTTCATTTGCTGTTCAGCTGGGAATGGATTGCCCGTTCTTTATTGAAAATGTTCCGGCACTTTCAACCGGGAGAGGCGAATTTCTGAAACCGGTTTCACTGAATTTGGACGGATATTCCGTGGTAATTGTCAAACCTCCGGTTCATGTGAGCACCGCGGCAGCTTTTTTAGGCATAAAACCCGAATTCAGGAAACATTCAATCGACGAATTTACTTCTCTGCCTTTGCAGGATTGGAAAAAGAAATTGCACAATGATTTTGAAGAAAGTATTTTCGAATTGTATCCCGAAATACAGGAAATCAGGAATTTGCTATACAGGCATGGTGCAATATTTGCAGCCATGAGCGGAAGCGGGTCAGCAGTATTCGGGCTTTTTTTCGGAAATCCCATGCAAATGGAGTTCCCCGGCTGCGATATTTTTCAGACTTTACTTGGGAGCCAGTCGTAACAGGATAATGGCTACTATGGAGTAAATAATGTTCGGGATCCATAAAGCAATCCATGCCGGCAGGTTGCCGAATACAGCAAATACCGAGGTTATCTGCAGCAGCAGTATAAAAGTAAAGGCAATGCCTATGCCCATCCCAAGATGCATGCCAATTCCACCCCTGACTTTACGGCTCGAAAGCGCGACACCAATAAAAGTTAATACAAGATTAGCAAAAGGGAAGGTGAGCCGTTTGTATTTTTCGAGGTCAAATTGTCCGCTCAGTGTGCTTCCCCGCATTTTCTCGCGCTCAATAAATTTATTCAGTTGGTTGTATGTTAATAGTTTGGCATCCTCAATGTCGACCATAAAGTCGGCAGGTATAAATTGCATCACCGTATCGGTTTCGCGCCCCTGGTAAATTATTTCACCTTTCGGCTCTAATTTACGAAGCATATAGTTGCTCATCTTCCAACTGTTCTGTATGCTGTCCCAGGTAATCATATCTGCTTTCAGTTTCAGCTTCAGGCCTGTACTGTCAAATTTTTCGAGGGTAAACTTGTACCCGACTTTACCTATATTATTAAAATTCTCAACATAAAGGTAGGTACCCGGTTCAAGAATGATGTGCATATTCATCTGGGGCCTGTTGAACGGGTTTTTGATGTATTGCTTTTCGAATGCTCTTAAATCCCTGTTAGTAAAGGGAATTACATAGTTCATAAGTGCGAATGAAAGCAAGGTCAGGAAGATTCCTGAAATAAGGTAGGGTACCAACATCCGCCAGAAACTTATTCCTGCGTTCAGAATGGCTACAATCTCGGTGTTCGATGCCATACGCGAAGTGAAATAAACAACCGCGATAAATGTGAACAATCCGCTGAACATGTTCACGAAGTAGGGAATAAAATTAAAATAGTACTGAAAAATAATAGCACTTAGCGGGGCATCTTTTTCAATAAAATCGTCGATCTTTTCCGAAATATCGAAAATAATAATGATAACCGTGAGTAGAAGGATGGAATAGAAATAGGTCCCCAGGAACTTGCGGATAATATAAATATCAATTTTTTTTAGTCCTAGCACCTCTTGAGGAAATTTTTATTGGATTTGGATTTTCAAAAGTACAAAAGTGTTCAATAGCTACAACCTTGCATCTTTAACAAGTAGTGGAAAGATGGAATTGCATCAGAGTCTTACAGCCAGCTGTTTAACCATAGTTGATTTCCAACGGATAAAATCGCCTTCCCCGATATGCCTGCGGGCTTCGCGTACCAGCCACTGGTAGAAAGCAAGATTATGTATACTCGCAATCATAGGCCCAAGCATTTCGCCTGCTTTAAACAAATGTTTTACATAGGCGCGGCTGTATTCATGATCGACAAAGGCAGTGCCTTCCTCATCAAGCGGCGAAAAGTCATCTTTCCACTTTTCGTTTCTCAGATTTACAGTTCCTTTACTGGTAAATAGCTGGCCGTTGCGCCCGTTGCGGGTAGGCATTACACAGTCGAACATGTCAATTCCGAGGGCAATATTTTCGAGGATATTGGCCGGTGTACCCACTCCCATAAGGTAACGGGGTTTATCAGCAGGCAGTATTCCGCATACAAGCTCGGTCATTTCATACATCTGTTCGGTGGGTTCGCCTACTGATAATCCACCGATAGCATTTCCGTCAGCATGGTGGCCGGCGATTTCTTCAGCTGATTTTATCCGAAGGTCGCGGAAAGTGCTACCCTGTACGATCGGAAACAGCGATTGCTCATAGCCGTAATGCGGTTCAGTCTCCTTAAACCTGCTCATGCAGCGGGTAAGCCACCTGTGGGTAAGATCGAGCGACTTCCGTGCATATTCATAATCGCAGGGCCAGGGAGTACACTCATCAAACGCCATTATAATATCAGCGCCTATTACACGCTGGATGTCCATTACATATTCCGGCGTAAACAGGTGTTTAGACCCATCGATATGCGAATTAAAAACTACACCATTTTCATTGAGTTTGCGCCTTTCGGTGAGCGAATAAACCTGGTATCCGCCGCTATCAGTAAGTATAGGTCCCTGCCAGCCGTTGAATTTATGCAATCCGCCTGCCTTAGCCAGTATATCGAGCCCGGGCCTCAGGTACAAATGATAGGTATTGCCCAGGATAATCTGCGCTTTTATATCATCTCTGACTTCGCGCATATGAACCGCTTTAACAGCACCGGCAGTACCCACAGGCATAAATGCAGGCGTTTCAATCGCACCATGAGCAGTGGTAATGGTTCCTCTTCGTGCAGCGCTTTGCGGATCAGTTATCTTTAGTTCGAATTGCATTCGTATTTAAGTGTGTGAGTAAACAAAAAATATTGAGAAAACCGTTTCAGCACTATGCGTCGCGAATGAAAATCCGGGAATCCAACAATGTATTGATTAACAAAAGAATAATAATTGGCGCTATCTGCCAGTAAAACAATGTTTTATATGCCGGAATAGCTGTTATAAACTTTTTTGCAAAGATAGATCATAATTCAGTTCAGAGTAATACTTTTGTCAGTTCAATTCACGATATTGATGCTCCGGGATTATTTCGAACAGGATCCGTTTTTATTTATCACTCTCACATTGCTGGCATTTGCCACTTTGATTCAGCTGATTTATTATTGGTTCATTTATGGTAAACTGGCTTTTTTTAATCAGAAAAATGAGTTTGTTCGTTCCGATCAGCCCGTTTCGGTGATCGTATGCGCGCGCGACGAATATTATAACCTGAAAGAAAACCTTCCCTTGCTGCTTACGCAGGATTATTCGGCATACGAGGTTGTTGTTGTTAACCATGGCTCGGAAGATGAGACGCACTATTTACTACGTGATCTTGCCGATGAGTACAATAATCTGAAGATTGTAAATGTGTCGCAGGATCTCAATTTCTTTACAGGAAAGAAATTTCCGCTTTCGATAGGTATAAAATCAGCTAAAAATGAGGTACTGTTGTTTACGGATGCCGATTGCAAACCCCGAAGCAACCAATGGTTACGGAGGATGGCAGCCAATTTTACCGAGGATACCGAGATAGTGATTGGTTATGGCGCTTACAGCAAATCGAAATCGCTGCTTAACCTGCTGATAAGGTTTGATACGACTCGTGTTGCCATGAATTACTTCAGTTTTGCACGCATTGGAATGCCATATATGGGAGTAGGCAGGAATATGGCTTATCGTAAATCGTTATTTTACAGGCAGAATGGTTTCATTTCACATTACCGCATACAATCAGGCGACGACGATTTATTTATCAATAAAGCGGCTACGAAAAATAATACACGAATTGAAATTCAGGCTGATGCGCATACGATAAGTGCACCAAAATCATCATTAAATCATTGGCTACGGCAGAAACGCAGACACCTTATGACAGGCGGATATTATAAACCGCGGCATAAATTTATGCTGGGTTTATTTGCGGCTTCACAGGTTTTTTTCTGGGCATTGGCAATAGGCTTACTTATATTCTGGTATCAGCCTTACGTTGTTTTAGGACTGGTAGGTGTGCGCTTCTTCAGCCAGTTGTTTATCACCCGAAAAGTAATGAAGAAACTCTCCGAAAAGGGATTTCTGTTCCTCGTGCCTTTCTTTGAACTTTTTCTAATGATCGTAAGTTCCATACTTGCTTTTGCAAATATGTTGAACAAACCTGTTAAGTGGAGATAGTGCAGAACACGCAACCCAAACAACAAATCACTGATTATTTGGTTATAAGTATAATTCTCAGCTGGTAAGTGGTTTCATAAAATTAGCATAGTGGTTAAATCAGTAAGCATTGATGGTATCAGTAAGTCCGAACGTGATCTGAGTTTGGTAAAGCAGATATTGGAATCGGGCAACAGGGCTGCTTATACCCAACTGATGGATGAATACTTCGAAAAAGTTTATACCCGGATGCTGAAAATGACCGGACAGGCAGGCGATGCCGAGGATCTGACCATGGAAGCCTTTAATAAAGCTTTCAGTAAACTCGATCAGTACACTCCGGAATTTGCTTTCAGTACCTGGCTCTATCGCATAGCAAAGAACAATTGTATAGATTACCTGCGGCGGAATAAAAAGGATAATGACACGCTGGTGAACCAGCAGGAAGCAGGGCTGGGAATTACTGCGCACGAAATGGCTAATCAGCTGCCAAGCCCGGAGCAACTCATGATCACACAGCAGGAAACACGCTTACTGCGGGAAATTGTTGATACACTTCACCCCAAATATAAGGAGATCATAAATCTACACTATTTTAATGAGTTATCATGCGAGGAAATCGCTGCACAACTCGATCTTCCTGAAGGCACGGTAAAAGTACGTTTGTTCAGGGCCAGGGAGTTGTTGTATAATATAATGCGTAAGTCTTGAAATAGTTTAAGTGACGCAGGAGACAGGAGACAGAAAACAGGAGACAGGAGACAGGAGACAGGAAACAGGAGAAAGAGGAAGGAAAGGGTGAAGCCAAAAAAACCGGGTTATAGTATACTGGAATTCTGAAACCTTGATATTTTCAATTGGTTGTAATACATACACTCTGACTTTTCAAGATACTCTACTCACTTTTAACGACTTTCGTTCCTTTCATCGCTTTCCTGCATGCCATCCGGCCTGCTTCTATCAGCTCTTCTGCTTTGTAGAAATCAAAAGTTGAAGCAATATCCACCGAAGTTTCCACTACTATATCGGGTTTATATTTTTCAATATAAATTTCTGCAGCTTTATTCTGTGCGAGGATGATTGATTCAGAGATTATATCAAACACATTTTCAGGTTTTGGTTTGGATTGTTTTCCGTTCCTGTATTTTTCAACATAGTGTTCAACTACTCCCGACCATTTTTCGTTAAGGGCAGTGCGGACTTTGGCATAATATTTCTCAAATTCAGCATGCTCCGGCTTTTTATGAGGCGGATCGTATAAAATATTAGCATTTACATTTACAGCGATAAGGATATCGCCTTCCTGGCGCTTTACAAGGTCAAGCGGTAAGGGATTCAGAACGCCGCCATCTACCAGCATCATACCATCATAAGTAACAGGAAGGAAAACAGTTGGAATTGAACTGGAAGCCCTTATGGCCTTCAATAAACTACCTTTATCGAAGATAAATTCTTTATGGCCCTTCAGGTCAGCTGCTACACATGAAAAGGGAATTGGCATGTCTTCGATATTAACATCCCCGATATATTCCTCAAGGACTTTCATGATTTTTTCACCTTTTATAAGGCCACCATGCCCGATTGTCAGGTCCATGAATTTGATAACATCCATTTTTGTGAACGAGAGCAGCCATTCTTTAAATCCGGGTAATTTGCCTATGGCATGCAATCCGCCAACCAACGCTCCCATCGATGTGCCTGCAATCGAAGTTATAGTGTATCCTGATTTAATAAGTTCTTCTATAACGCCAATGTGGGCCACACCCCTGGCTCCACCACTCGAAAGAACTAATGCTACATTGCGGGACATATCATCAATATTAAAATATACGTAAAACTATTACTAATCTAATTCAGAAAAGGGTATGAATGAGTTTCTACAAATATAGTTAAATCAAATATATTCAGGAAGTATTGGAATAATATTTTTCAATGAAATTGTGTTAATAATGGACGGAGAATACGGTAAAAGTCCGCATACTGCCATCATGTAATCGTCAGAAATCTGATAGGTTTCAATCCGGTATTGCCGGGCTTCTTCGTTGCCCGTAAGTGAGTAAATTTCACCGCTTTTAATGATTGTAAACGAATTCAGCTGTTGTGTAAGTCCACGGCCTATTGCTTTCAGGTAGCTTTCCTTTATAGTCCATAAGGTTATAAAATAGTGCATCCGGCTTTCTTCGTCGCATGCCATCAGGTCATGTATTTCAGGTGCTGAAAAAAACCTTTCTGCAATACGAAGGTTAACTTTCCGGACTCTTTCCACGTCAATACCCACCCCGGTTGAAGAAGTAGCGCAAACCACATAATGCCCCGAATGTGAGATATTAAAATGCACCTGGTCCAGTTTTTCGAAACGGGGTTTGCCATTTGTACCAAAGGCAAGCCGCAGATCCGGGTCATATCTCCCGATATATTGCCCTACCGAATAACGGGCAAGCAATTCGCCTGCAATAGTCTGAAGTTTACTGGTGCGATTTAGCCTGTCCTTAACACGTATCTTTCCGGCCTCAGGCAGGTACTGAAGAAGCAAATCCAGGTATTCAGGAGTGTATTCTTCTTCTTCAAGTTGCAGGACAAAGACTTTGATCATATAAATCGGACAGGTATTCTATTGGTTAGTGCGATTGATAGTATGTTCCGGGTTCCGGGTTGCAAAATTACGGATGATAAAGTGCCTATGGAACGCGAACAAAATGGGAAAAATAGTCGGAAGTCTCTCCTTTACTCCATATCTCCGTTCTCCATTCTCCGTTCTCCTTTAAACTTCACGATCCCTTAGCCACTTCCTGCATCACCCGCATCAGATTTCCTCCCCAGATTTTTTTAATTTCTTTTTCGCTGTACCCGCGTTTCACGAGTTCTAGGGTGATATTTCCCATCTGGCTGACGTCCCTGCAACCTTCAACACCGCCACCGCCATCGAAATCAGTGCCTATACCCACATGATCGATGCCGGCAACTTTTACCATATGGTCGATATGATCAACTACATCACTCACGTTAGCCAACGGTTCAGGGAATAAATCGTTAATGGCATGCCAGTCCTTGCTAGCTACTTCCCATTGTTCATCGGTTAGGTCCTGGAAATTATTATATTTTTTGCGGACGGCTGCTCTTGCAGAATCGCGTTCGGGATAAGGAAGCGGTTTCTTTACATAATCACTCAGGATGCACATTTGCACAACGCCGTTATTAGCGGCCAGGGCACGGAGCATAGCATCGGTAAGGTTTCGCGGATTGTCGCAAAGCGCGCGCGAACAGGAATGCGATGCAATAACCGGAACTTTACTCAGTTTTATTACATCATAAAACGACTGGTCGGATACATGTGATATATCAATCATCATTCCCAAACGGTTCATTTCCTGAACCACTTTTATGCCAAAATCACTCAACCCGACTTTATTAGCCGTATCTGTAGAACTTGTGCAGATATCATTGTTTTTCGTGTGACAAAGCGTGATGTAACGTGCACCGCGGTCGTAAAGGTGTTTTACATTCGAGAGGTCATTCCCAATTGGATAACCGTTTTCAACACCTATAAAAACTACGCTTTTATTCTGCTTTGCCAGTTTGTACGCTTCTTTAGGAGCAGTAGCAATACCGCAGATATTGCTGTTGCGGCTGGTTGCGGCATGGATGGAATCAAAAATGATCTCCGCCTTGGCTTTTGATTTGGCATTGCCTTCAGCAGTCCTTGGTCCCTGGCTAGTAAATACAGCAAAGAATACTGCATCCAGCCCGCCTTTGCGCATGCGCGGAAAGTCAACACAACTATGTGGCAAAGTTATGCTGTTATCCTTAGCAACATCGAATGTATGGTTCGTAAAATTCATGGGCGCATCGGTATGCGAATCAACGGTAAAAGCGGCTTTGTGAATACGGGCAGCTTTTGCTTCGGGTTTGCTGCTGTTTTGAGCTGATATGGGTTGAAATGCCATCAGGCATGCGGAAAGCAGTAGAGTAAGTTTGAAAAGCAGTTTCATGAGGAAGATGTTAAATAATGAGGCAAATGTAATGATATTCAATTATACTTATGGTTTATTGCCTGTAAGTTGAATTACATCCGCAATCCCCTGGTGCAAAGGGCCTTCGTTAAGCTGAACCTGTGTTTCGGTTAATTTAAGTATCGACAGATTTTTGAAATCAGTTGAAATCATTTCTCGGGTGAAAAGCAGCTCTGCATTTTTGGGCCCACCGCTTGCACGAGGTAATTGGTTGATTGTGAAGGCTTCAAGAATAAGTGTTCCGCCCGGTTTTAAAGCCTTGATGGCGGACTTATGAACCTGCTGACGCAATGCTTCAGGCAGATGTACAAATATTAGCGCGATGCAGTTGTATTTTTCAGCTTCGGGATTCCAATCGCTGAGGGATTGAATAGTAAAATGTATAGCAACACTTTTTTGAGCAGCTAATTTCAGCGCTTTCTTTTGTCCTTCAACACTTTGATCGAAGGCATCCGTTTGCCATCCGAGCGAAGCGGCATAAACGGCATTGCGCCCTTCTCCTTCGGCAGGGAACAAAATTCTGCCTGGTTTCAACAACGCAAGCTGTTCTTTCAGAAAGTTATTTGGCTCAATTCCATAAATATATTCCTCACGCGCATAACGCTCATCCCATGGGTTCTGCATAATCGTTTTTTAAACCTTTGACCTTTCAATAAATAATTCCGCAACAGCAAGCAACAAACTTTACTCGACAACAATCTCATCCACAAAAAGCCAGCACTTATTCCCTGCACCCGGATGCCATGCCGGGCATGTTCCCTGGTTAAGTGCTGTTACTTTCATGAACCTTATTTTCCCTTTTACAGAGAATAAAAGCGGTTGAATCACCCTGCCCTTGATTTCCTTTTCGGAACTGAAACTGTTTTCTCCCAATTTCCGGTAAGTAATCCCATCTTCCGAAACCTGCACGGTAACCTTTTTAGGTAAAAATATCCAGGTATTGTTGTCCGACAGGAAATTGCATTTTATTTTTTTAAGCTGTAAAGTATTACCCAGGTCGATGACCACATCCAGATCATTACCCTCAAATCCCTGCCAGCTTCCGTCATCAAATCTTTCTGATCCGATAATACCGTCAAGCAAAGCCAGTTTGCCATTTGCTGCAAATGAGTGCGACCAGTCTGACTGGTAATTGATTTCAGCACCGGAAGCTTTATTGATAATAATATTCCATTTACTGCTGTTCTCTGATAAAAAGCCATCCCGTGAAACGGTTGCATACAAGGTGCCGGGTTTATCAGCAGGGATCGGCCTCAGGAAACGGGGTGAATTTTTGGTTGGCAGTTTATTGAAATCATAATAAATGTCCGTTTCCCGGGCTTTGGTCGAAAGCTCGTAGGTTAATTTTTTTGTACCGGGGTCAATCATGGCTTTTAAAACGGCATTTTCAGTAATAACATCCCAGTTGTCGGTTCTGAATGACGGTGCCGGCAATCCTTCACTATTGAAAAGAGTAGCTATTGCTGTATTTGTAAAAGCGTACCTGACTGCTTGAGGCTGTTTTACTTTTGGTGATGAAACCTGGAGTAAAGCTCCCTGTATTTTTACTGTTGCCGGGTAAAATACCCTGTCGGCGCCCGCAATTGTGAAGTTATTATTCTTAGTGTCTGCAAGTTTTAATCCTCCGTCAGCATGGGAAAATGAAAGGATGATATGGCTATCTTCGGTTTTCATTTCCTTATAAACCGGACCGGAGGAGCTGGCTTCGGTTTTCCCGTAAGTTTTATCCAGAGCCCGCAATGCCAAACGTTTTCCGACATCAAGTTTGTTTTTAGGATGAATATCGGTTACATCACCGGCAATATCCATGGTAACCGCCATGCCGGTATTTGGTATCGAAAGGCATTTCAGCTGGGCTTCACGCATTAAAGCGCCTGAAAATGGTTCCTCGTAAGTGTACGGAGCGATCTGAACATAATAAAACGGGAAATCGCTCACACCCCATGCTTGGCGCCAGGAAGTGATCATGGTTTTCATCAGTTCAGGATAGAGTTTTGCATCCATCCTGTTCGACTCACCCTGGTACCAGATGGCTCCTTTAATGGTATAGTTGATCAGCGGATGAATCATGGCATTGTAAAGCACGCCCGGAGTTCCCGGCCACCAGATGCTTCCGTTGAAATGATTCAGATAAAATCCAAGATCAGGTTCGGCTTTTATGCTTTCAACAGGTGTCCATACTTCGGCCGGGGTACCGCCCCAGGCCGTGGCTATCAGTCCAATAGGCACACCAAGCTGTTTATTTAGGTATTCGCCGTAAAACCAGGCTGTTGCACTAAAATCATTTACGCTGGTGGTATCTGCTGTTGACCAGTTTCCTTTGCATGCATCAAGCGGAACTGCAGAAGTGTCTTTCTGAACAGTAAACATTCTTACCCCGGAATACATTCCGCTTGCAACCTCAGTGGCAACTTCAGGTTTATAATTTTTCCAGCCACCCAGACCGCGCATGGTAAAATCCATATTCGACTGTCCCGAGCAAACCCACACTTCACCAATCATCACATTTTCGATCACTATGGAATAATCTCTTCCAGAAAGAGTCATTTCATAAGGGCCTCCGGCAGCGGGTGTTTTAATAGTTGTCTTCCACTTGCCGTCAGCAGACGTAAGGGCTGAAACGGGGGAGTCCTGCCAGTTTGCCAGGATGCTTATGTTTTCGCCGGCATCGGCCCAGCCCCATAAGTTAATTGTGGCATTTTGCTGCAAAACCATATTGTTACCGATCAGTGCAGGAAGTTTAATTGCAGCATGTACCGAAAGAGAGGAAGCTAATCCGACCAATAGCAACAAGCCGGTTATCTGCCTGAAAACAAATCTTTTCATATCGGGTATTTTTGTGCAAATCTAAGATTATTACGTGTACCGAAGCAAACGATTACTGCA
This sequence comes from Bacteroidales bacterium, assembly GCA_038204995.1. GTDB lineage: Bacteria > Bacteroidota > Bacteroidia > Bacteroidales > UBA4417 > UBA4417. Next base: position 13,447 of record JBBRCH010000018.1, read on the forward strand.
AAAATTCCCATATTTAATCACTGGTTCCTTTGTGATCAGTGATGATGAATGGGAAAGAACCGGAGTATCAGATATTGATATTATTAGCAAAAAAGCCATGTCGGACGTATATATACCCCGAGCTGGCCTGCGTCTCCCGACGTGTGACGTTATCAATTTTAACAGCTATGCATATTTTATATCTGCCTGGCATATTGTTACTGTTAAAAACAATGGTCTGTATTTAAGCATGAGTCTGGAGATGCTCGCTAGCCAAAGCACGCGAACCGGGGTTAGAAAACGAAACGCGGGATTTAGCGATAAAAAATTCAAGGTTTGAAAAGATTAAATGGAACTTTTTATCCTGTTAAATGTTATCTATATATTGACCTATAGAAAATTTAAGGAATCATCTCCGGGTTGGAATCATCTCAAAGTTTTGAATTTGAAAATCTGATATAAAACTTAAATAAATAGGTTCGCTGAATTGTTTCTGGCTCTGGGTATTTTATCTGAGGCACTCAGCATTCTGTTCAAAGTCAAAATCTAACATTAAAATGAGCTATGCACACAAATATATACGGCGAAAAGTTATTACCCTGCAGCACAAGCCCCATGACCGGCTATTACCGCAATGGCTGCTGCGATACCGAAAGCGATGACCCGGGAGTACATTCTGTATGTGTTATGGTTACAAAAGAATTTCTGGAATATTCAAAAAGCATTGGCAACGACCTTATTACTCCCATGCCCGAATGGGATTTCCCCGGTTTGCTGCCTGGCGATCGCTGGTGTCTGTGCGCTTCGCGATGGGTTGAAGCCTGGAAAGCCGGTATTGCACCGCAGGTAGTTCTCGAAGCAACACACGAAAAAACGCTGGAACTTATTCCGCTCACTGAACTGGTGAAGTTTGCTTATAAAAGTAATCAGGCGGAAAACACAGAACCGGTATAAAAGGTTATAATCCTTCTGAAATAAAAAGGAATTCTTTCTTAATAAACTGTATGAAATTCTCAAAAAGTATACTCCCCGGATTTTACTGGTAAGCGCTTAACAAAACCGAGGTAACACTGCTGTAACTTATTCTGCTGCTGCTGCGTCTTATAAAATTAGTATGTTCCATTTTCTTATTTTTATTAACCCCCCAAAAAGAAGACCTATGTTTAAACCAAAACTTATCCTGTTTTCCGGCCTGGCGCTGGTAATGCTTGCCTCGTGCAACCCTAAGGAAAAAGCCAGGATGCCGAAACAATTCACCATTGAACAGCTTTACAACAACCTTGCCGTAGGAGCTGCCGGATTTAATGCCGATGAAACAAAGATTCTGGTTCATAACAATTCAACAGGCATCTTTAATGTTTACGAATTAAGTGTTTCGGATACTACTTTTAAACCTTTGACGCGTTCAGCCAAAGATTCATATTTTGCCGTAGATTACCTGCCGGGATCCGACAAATTTATCTTCGATGCCGATCAGGGTGGAAATGAAAATTCGCATCTGTACCTGATGAGCCCGGGTGATACCTCCGCCAGAGACCTAACTCCATGGACCGGCAGTACCAATAGTTTTGCAGGATGGAGCGACGACAAAAAATCCATGTATGTATCCAGCAATAAACGTAACCCTCAGTTTTTTGACATCTGGAAACTGGATATAGCCACCTGGACTCCTGTTCTTCTGTATGAAAACAATGAAGGATATAATCCTGCCGATATCAGCAAAAGCGAGCGCTATGTTGCCTTAACAAAAAGTATAACAACCGATAAAAACGAGTTTTATCTGTACGACCGAACCACTAAATCGATGAAGCGCCTCAGCAACGATAACGAGGCAGTATGGAATCCGAGTGGTTTTGAAAGGAATGATAGTATACTATACTATACCACAAACGATGGTAACGAATTCAGTTTCCTGGTGAAGTACAACATAAACAGCGGCAAAGCAGAGAAAGTTTTTGAGGATAAATGGGATGTTGCGGGGATGAACCTGAGCGAGAATGAAAAATATCATACCATTTTTATCAACGAAGATGGTAAGAACAAGGTGCTGCTTTTCGATCACGCAAACAACAAACCAATCAGTTTCCCCGATATTAAAGATGGTGATGTGTTGGGTGTAATCATTTCGCCAAGTGAGAAAAATCTTTTGCTTACTGTTGGCAGCAGTACCAGCCCGGCGAACTTATACTTGTACAATATGGATAGCAAGAATCTCAAACAGCTCACTTCGACGCTTAATCCGGAAGTGGATCAAAACGACCTGGTGCGGGCTGAAGTTGTCAGGTTTAAATCCTTTGATGGAATGGAAATTCCGGCTATTTATTACAAACCGCTTCAGGCGCGTAAAAAAGACAAAGTCGGTGCTTTGGTTTGGGTTCATGGCGGACCTGGCGGACAGAGCAGGGTAGGTTACAGCAACTCAATACAATATCTTGTAAATCATGGATATGCAGTTCTTGCCGTTAACAACCGCGGCAGCAGCGGCTATGGCAAAACCTTTTATAAAATGGATAACAAGGATCACAGCAACGGCGATTTAATGGATTGTATCTATGGTAAGAAATGGCTGGCTGAGCAGCGCTATATCGACAGCACAGCTATAGGAATTTACGGTGGAAGTTATGGTGGCTGCATGGTATTGAGTGCCCTGGCCTTTCATCCTGACGAATTTAAAGCAGGTGTTGATTTATTCGGAGTTGCCAACTGGATGCGAACGCTCAAGAGTATTCCGCCCTACTGGGAATCGTTCCGTAAAGCGCTTTACGATGAAATGGGTGATCCATATACTGCCGACAGTGTTATGTTAAAAAAGACTTCACCTTTGTATAATTACGAAAAAATAACAAAACCGCTGCTTGTTTTCCAGGGTGCCAATGATGTGCGCGTTTTACCGGTCGAAAGCGATGAAATAGTTGAAGGCGTTAAGGAAAACGGCGTCCCCGTGGAGTATGTGGTATTCCCTGACGAAGGGCATGGATTTGCGAAAAAGGAAAATCTTATCACAACGTCAAAACGAACTCTTGAGTTTTTGGATAAATACCTGAAACCTAAGCTTCAGGCGAATGCGAAATGATTGATTATAAAAAGTAGAAAGTGGCCGGTGATAAACCGGCCATTTTTTATTTGCAGGGTTTGCTGATTACCTGCACTTTTTCAATTAACTGATGTAAAACTATAAATTTCACCCTCAATGCATGCAGTGTATAGTTTATACCGTTATGAAATTCATAATAGTCCATCTTGAAAAATACCGGGAGAACTAAACGAATTTCTGATTGGTATTACCTCCTGATGCTAATCGGGATCCAAAATTCCTCTTCCGAATCCGGGTCGTTATTTTTATATTTTTCTCCCATTATTTCAAAGTGAGGCCTGTTATCCAGCATGTAGCCGGAATCTGGCAACCATGTTCCGAAGATGTATTTAAAAGTGTCAGAAGCAGACCTTGGATCACCTTTATAAGTATATACCGCAAAATGCCCGCCTTTCAAAATACAGGTTTCCATATCATAGGGAATATGGCTGAAGTCTGAAACTTCAATGGCTGCCCATTTTTCAAATTTGGTTTCGGAGTTAAAACTTTCTATAGCCTTTATGCTATCATATATCTCAACGGAGAATAAATCGGGAGAAACAGAGTTTGTAATCTCTTTTCGTTTTGACATAAAACTTTGCCATAGTTCTACAGTCCGGTTTTCGGATAATGTAGTCCTGATCCTTTTTCCAACCAGCTTTTTATCGTCTATAACTTCAATCCGGGGTTCCATAAAAATAATCTTGATCAATTAAATATATCAGCATACAGCTGGAATTACTATATCGGTGGATCTTTAAAGGAATGAAAAGGAGCCAGATACCTTTGGGCGCGGTCACTTTGTTATAGGAAAGACTTCACTTCTGCTGCAGTATGGCCTTTCCTTCTCGATTAAAAAGCGAATCAGAATAAGCATATCCGACATTCGGGTGTAGCCGGATTTGCTGCTAGACTGCTATTTACTTACTTTTTTATATTGTCTTTGAGTTTTTTCAGGGGCATCAGCCGGATAAGTGATGTAAGTAATTTCTAAAATCTGATCATGGATAGTAAACCTGCAGTTGTCAAATAATTGCTGGTCTGTTAGCTGTGTTTGGGGTTGCCCGCCATAAAAGCTATCCCATGAAGTCACTTTATGAGAGATGAAATCCAGTGAATCTCCATCCCGGGTGTACTTTCCAACGAACTCAAACCATCCTGATAAGTCGTTTTGACCCTGTCCGCTATAAATACCATAGGAACTGGTTTTTGAAGAAAAAGTTGAATCTATGTTAAAAGTAAGCTGGTTTGTGTAACAACTCCCGGGCTGTGCCATAATCGTTTCAAGCCACGTGCCTGTCAGCATGGAACCGTTTTCATTTGGGAAATTGTTATCGTCTTTTTTACACGACACAATTAATACTATAATCAACAGGAAAGCTGAAATTCTTATAGGCAGTATCATCCTGAAATTGCTCATTCCAATATTTTTTTTATGTTCAGATAAAGGTTGAAAATAAGTATAAAAGGTTGCATGATGTTTGACCCGCCTGTAGTATTCCATTGTAACAATATGTCTGGGAAAGAGACTTCCGGACCTTCCGGCATATACAAATCAGCAATGAAAGAGTGAGTGCTTTTATATGTAAAATAATTGTTTGTACAGATTGATACCTAATAAAAAAAGGCGGGGTAACCCGCCTTGCATATCTTAAAACCCATTTTACGTATTCTATCAGATTAAGTGCATCACTTTATGAAGTAATCTGAAAATAATTCACAAAAATAATGGATACACAAGCTGCATATTAATTCCTCTTGTGAGCCGGATTTGCCGACTTCTTAAAGTCAGTATAATATCCCTGGCTTCCTTTGTAGTAATCCGAAATATCCTTGTTGTTGGCATCTTTACCGGTAAAGGATAATTCGTATACAGCCCCGCTGTTAATCACTTTAACAGTTCCGGAATTAAATTCCATATAATCGGGACTGTAGCTCACTGGAGAATTCCAGTTCAACGCATAGGATCCGTAATAAAATGATCCTGCCAGTTCGCTGTCGCTGTATTGATAATCGCCAGGTGTAAGCTTATCACTACCTGAAGTAAGCAATTCAATGGAAATCACGTTTCCTGTGCCTGATGCGGAATCCGGTATTCCATTCACCAGATGTGCAGTAATACCTGATGATATAAGTACCAGACCCATGTTGGAGACAGAATTTTTGTTGCCATTGTTTAGAATAAATCCTTTGGACATATCATATTCGGTGCCATCAACTTTCAGGAAATTCCTGGTAGTGTCATTTTTACTGTCTTTTTTACAGCTGGCTGCAGCCAGTATGATCAGTATAAAAGTGGCTAAAAGGAGGAGATTTGTTTTCATTTCTTAAAGTTTCAATTTTAGCCTACTCTGTATGCTTTTCGGCAGCCGCATTTTAATGTATATATTCTGAAATTAAAGCAATATCAACGAATCCATAGCATTAATATACTAATAAATCAAATGGTATCGTTCGGAGCTTACCTGTATACTGGTGCTTTGTATGGGCTATTCCTTACTGAGAAAGAAACACATTTCAGATTTTACATATGTTAAATAACCGGCAAGATGTATACGTTCATTCCTGCAATTTATATTTATTCTTATTGCATGATAGGAACCAAACTCCGGTGTCCGGAGGTTTTCATTTGTATAAAATAAAGCGGATAAGGATAAAAAACTGAGAGACTGAATCGTTACCGGTTTCTATGTTTTTTGGACAGGCCGTTTGTGTAAAGGTAAGGCAGTCAAATGAGCTATGGCTTCCGAGCCCAGATCTCCTTCGCTGCTGAGAGCCCATACAAATAGTGCTTTTAAGGGATGCTCATTACGTATTTTTTCAATTGCATGGAGTGTAAGCCACTTCGCAATTCCTTTTCGGCGGTATTCATCCAATACCATGGCTGAGCAGAGGTACAAAGCCTCATAGCTTATTCCGGGTGAAGTAAGTTCGAAGAGTTCCTTTTCCGAGATTTTATTTTCCAGGAACTTGTTCATTAAATCCAGTGTAGTAGGAATCAGCAGAACCCATGCAACAGGTCCGTTTCCATCGTCGTATTCCGAAACCGTCGCAGGATGCAACCGTTGCAGGCGCTCTATAACTTCCTGGTTTACATCAAGCTGATCGGGGTCATTTTTGGAGGCAAAAACTTCGTCAGCCAGTTGTATCATTCGCTCAAAATTGCTTGATGGCATGGGTTGAAAGTATAAATTTGAATGTGATGAGTTGTTACTCAAAATGGTAGTAATGTGATTTTTTCTGCGAATAGTTTCAAATTATGTGTAATATAATCCTATGAAGTATCAGTAGGGGTGCCGATTAGCAAACTGTTATAATGCAAATTCTCAGCTTTCAACTTTTAATTCCATCCGGTTAATCTACTTTACGTCAGTACTTTATATTAATAACTTCCACTCATTTTATCACGTGTGTTTTGAAGGGCGGTATCCGTACCGAACACCTGCAGTGTATCACCTCTGCGAAAATAGGTTTCTCCGTGCGGGATGAAAAAAGAATTCCCCCTTTTTACCATCATCAGTATGGCATCTTTATGGAAAGGAATTTCTTTAACCTGCGTTCCGTCAATAGCCTTGCTGGTAATAAGTATTTCTTCCACACTAAAGTTTTCAAACGATTCGATCAATGTATGATACGTTGTGGGCCTTAAAATCAGGTTTTCGATTGTCGTAGCCTGTATGCCGATTACATCAAGGGTTTTTACTCCCAGGGTTTTCAGTCTGTTTTCCTGAAATGATTTACCCGAACGCGATATGATATTGTCATGCATCAACACATTGCGAAGTAGTTTGCAGATTTCATGGTTCTTATCCGGTGATCCGGTTTCAACAACCACAAAGTCGGAGGGATTTAATATTATTTCTTTATACAAAGCGATGTCGCAACCGTCGCCTTTAATGCAGGTAAACCCTTTTCCTGCTATTTCCTTAACCCTTACAGGGTCATTATCGATGATGATTATTTTTTTACCGTGCATAGTCAGGCGCCTGGCTAATAACACAGCTGTGCTGCTGCCTCCTATCATAATTGTTTTTTCTCCGGCCAGCACGTTTACCGGTGACATCCAGTTATAAATAACAGGAGAAACAAAACATGTGATAATTGCCATAATGATAAAGCTGGCATTCAGGCCTGGTGTAATAACACCCATTTCAAGTCCGATGGCAGATGCCGCTATGATCAGACTTAATCTGGATGACATGAGAAAACCTCCGGCTATTGCTTTTTTCGTTCCGAATAATTGTCGCCAGAGCATAGCGGGGATAACCTTTACAGCTAAAAGAGCCACTAACAGCAATACCAGAAACCAGATTAACGATTGGTCAAATTCCTTCAATGCTGAAGGATCGAACTCAATGCCTACCATGATAAAAAAGATGGGTATAAAAAACCCAAAACCCATGCCGTCGAGCTTAAGTAACATGACTGAACGATCGCGGTGCAACATGGTTGAAAGGACCAGGCCGATTAAAAATGAACCGAGTAAAACGGCTTCTTCGCCTATAAACTGAGCAATCACAACAAACAACATGATCAGCAAAATAGTTCCCCTGATGCGGATTTGTGATGATGCATGCGATAGCTGGAATGCCTGTTTTTTAAAAAATGGAATATTCTTACCCTTGCTGCCAAGTAAATAAAAAACAATGAATATGGTGAATAAACCAATAATGTACAGTAACTCAGTCTGGAAGCCATTTTTAATAATGAAGGCGGTAAAAGTGAATAAAATAATGCTAAAGATATCAGCAACTGCAGCAGCAACGACAATCATCTGCCCGTAACGATTTTTAATTTCTCCTCTGTCTTTCAGAACAGGCAGCACAATGCCCACCGAGGTTGTTACCATGATCAATGAAAAATACCAGATGTTGGGGATATTAATTAGTTTTGATAGCAAAAGTGTGCTTATATAAGCAAGCATTATCGATAATGAAAAATAAACTATACCCACCAACAAGGGATTTTTGATAAACCTCATATAGGTAAGTTTTTTTCTGGGCAGCGAGGAAAGTATTTGATCTACATCAATTTCGAGCCCGCTCAGGAACATCAGGAATATAAACCCGGTAAGCGCGAAGAATTCCAGAATTCTGAAACTTTCATGATCAATAGTTCCAAGTAAATATTTTCCAATAAAAAACCCAAGCATAATTTCAACAATTACCGAAGGTATCTTATTTAATTTTAATACAGATAAGATGATGGGAGTCCCCCATGCTATCGCAGCAACCACCAGCAAAGGGAAATAATCAAAATGAAAAGAGATATTTAAAAGCATTGATTTATTTTCTTATTCAACCAAACAGGACCACAAGATAAATAATAAAATCGTTAGAGCCGGTATTTTACTTTTATACCCTCGATAATTCATCACTAAAAGGCACAGAGACGGAAAGTTTTGAATGTACTCACTTTGATGCATGGAAAACATTCTTTTGAGATTTTCCGTGTTTCCGGAAATTTTCTTTCAAATACTTTTTCTCAGGAACCCGGCGGCTTAGCGGGATGTTTAGTAAAATAATGGTTTTGTTCTTTGATGGGACTTAAAGAAAAACATACTCCTGGCGAAACAGCTCAATACTGGATAACCAACTGATTCAAAATTAATTTTGCCAACATCATATTATTATTTTCCCGGATTGAATGTATGTGAATGGATGATTTCAAACCGGCTAATCCTTATTTCAGGCCTTTACGCATCATCAGTATCACACCGGCCATGGATACCAGACCGCCGAAAATCTGTATGGGAGCAGGAAGGTTGCCGAAAATCAGAAAGGCACCGACCAGCACAAACAAACCTGTGGTGCTTTGCACTATAGCTGTTCTGGAAGCTGCAATATAGCGAAGGGCTGAGTATTGAAAAATGGAGGTCAGAAAAGGACCTACAAAGGAACCAGCCAATATATTGATGAACGCATGGCCGGGAATTTTAAACAATTGTCGTTCGAAAATCATAAAGACAAGGGCAAACAAGAGCAGAAAAACTGCCCTGTTAATCGACAGCACTACCGGGCTGATATCACGGATATGTTTTTTTGCCAGAATGGTGCGTACCGCGTAAAAAGAAGTCGAGAGCAGCATAAATCCGGATGCCGGAGTAAAGAAACTATCAGCTGAAGTTATTCGTAAACTGATGATAAACGCTCCAAGGAGTGTAAGTAAGGCTCCTGCTAATGCAACCTTTCCGTATCGCTCGCTCAGCAAGGCAAATCCAAGAACCGAGACAAAGAGATATTCAAGGTTACGCAGAAATGAGGGTATGGCCGGGTTAGGCGAAACTTCAATGGCTGTATAAAAAGAAGTAGTAGCTACAATCTCAATTAGCCCGATATACAGTAAAGTCCTGTAATCACTTTGAGTGAATGACTTTATTGAAAATCCACCCCTGGGATGTATCGCCATCAGGCTGTTCCAGAAAATGGCGGAAAGAAACCACCAGAACCCAAACTGAGGCAGGCTGATATCGTTAAGTGCTGCTTTACTGAACAGGTAAACCAGCGACCCGCAAAGTGTAGCGATAAAGGCATAGAGGTAACCCCGTCTTGTAGTTTTCATTTACAGGTTAAAAAACACAAAGTGCAAAGTTAACGATATGGAAGCAAGCTGTCCAATTAAGAATTAGCTGTAGGAAATTAATTTTCTGGAAAAAGGTTAAACCCTGCAATTTTATTGCAGAAACTTTAGTTTCAATACATTTAAAATATGTAAAGACCGAAGACAGGAGACCGAAGTCAGAAGTATGTTTACAATAAATATAGTAATATTGCCCTGTCTTCTTTCTTCTTTCTTTAGTCTTTTATCTTTTGTCTCCTGTCTCCCGTCTCCTGTCTTCCGACTTCCGACTTTTATCTTTTATCTTTTTGTCTCCCGTCTCCTGTCTTCCGACTTCCGGCCAACAAGTTTTTAGTTTATCGAATTTTATTCGGAATCTTCAAACCTATGTATTTTCAATGAATTGTGGTTTAGTTATGTTTTACTTTATTAGCTCAAAAGTTTGACTTTAAATTTGATATCAAAATTACAGCACTGGTTAGTATATGTCAATAGCACAAAGGCGTCAATTTGAATTATCCCTGCTTATTCAAAGGGATTATCCTCTGCTCTTGCTGATTCAATCCTATCCTTAAAATCATGATCAATCAGGTTTCTTAACCTGCCAACTCTGTCTGTAATTATTCCATCAACCCCCAGATTCACAAAATCGCGCATCACTTTTACTGAATTGGCGGTCCAGGTATATACAAGTTTTAACTCATTGGCTTGCTGCTTCAATTCGATCGCTTCTTTGATATATCTCTTAAATTTCGCTGGTGATGCAAATGGCGAACTTGTTCCGTTGGCATAAGAGCAGGGCATGTTTTCCTTCCCGAAAAAGTCAACTACGGAAGCAGGCGTATCGCCTTCGTCAACTCCCACAGCCTGGTTAGTTGTTAGATATGGTTTTGCAGTAGCAAGCAAAGGCTTTCCGGATGGATCGCCTACCGTGAGTAAAACCGGAACCGAAGTATAGGTTTGAAAGAAAAACTCGTTTAACTGGCTGAAAAATTCCTTCATATAGACTAATGAAAGGCTTTCCATCTCCTTTGTATAGCTTGGCTTCAGGTCGAAAGCAATAAGGGCCAGATTCCGTTTTTCACGGTTAAGCGCTGCCGACAGCCCGATGAGATAATCTTTTAGTGTATGATTTTTAGGGTTTTCGGTAGCCAGATCATATACAAAAAACTTTTCATCGTAAACCGGTAAATACCTGATATCAGGTTCTATGGCATTGGCGCCGTCCTTCAGGCATTTCATAGCTGCCCTCACCGAGTTGGGATTGTGGCCGATTATATAGAATTTTCGTTTCATGACTCTGTTTTTTATTGTTATCAGAAATTTTAGAAATACATACCAGAAATGAGATTGACATGAGACACAAACAACCATTAAAACCTTCTAAAAGAGTTCTGTTTTCTACCCGTTTTCATGGTGTAAACATCCTTTGGGAAAAGTGTATTACTCTTCATCCTTCAGAAACATTTCGCCTTTTATAAGCCATGAAATTCCGAAAGCAAGCAGAGCCAGCCATTCAAACCAGAAAACAGGCTTATACTTTTGCAAATGGGTTTCCAGCCATTCGTTGTTGCTTAACAGGAATATTACGAGTATTGAAAATAGAATTACAATGCTACAAATTCTGTAAAACCTGTTTCTTGAAACCTTCTGAATGGTCTTATTTCCTTTGCTTTTAGTGAAAAGAAAAGCTGAAATATAGGCAAGAGTCAAAAAGAATAAAGCAGCCGATATGTAATGAATAGTTATCCTGGCGTTGCAATCGCTGAGATAAAGAATGGCACAATTGGTATCCGTGTTTTGCGAAGATGGGAAAAATGCCACTCCGAGGGCAAAAATACCTGCCAGATTTGTTGCAATGTTATCGTAGCTTTTAGCATATCCTTTATACGTGATCAGGAAAAGTGAAACTGCACACAGTATTCCGACGAAAACATCGCCCATAATGGTGAAATAGTAGTGACTTATGGAACTCTGAATTTGCTCACATCCGCCTATTGTAAAAGTGCCCAGAATCAAGATTGCGGGTAAGGAAATACCCAGGATGCCAATTGATTTCCGGATCGTCAGAAAGGAAATTAAATTTGGGTTATCATTCATCGCGTTGGTTCATTTTTAATTACTGTCTTAAAACAGTTTCTACCTCATAAGCCCTTCTGCTTAATAAAATACCTGCAATCCGGCTATTTCACTCATGCTTATAACATCCCTGCGATCTACCCAGTTCAGGTCGTTTATTTTGCGGAACGTATATGTGCGCCCGGTAATGGTTCCATTAACGAGTATAGGTGAATTACCGGTTAGCTTAACTTTTACCAGGCCGTTTTGTGGCTGTACCTGCCGTTGGGTTGTATATGCAGCGCGCTGCTGATTGCAATTACACATAGGTCAAATAAAATTTTTATTGGTTATTTTCTCAAGGAGAATAGATGCCCCTGAATAGTAAAATGTCAGGATTATGATTTCCGCAAGGTTTTCGCTTGCGTATAAAGCGATAAAAAAACCGATCCAGATACTAAGGCAATAAAAACAATCCATCAGTTTCCCAATAATTGAACTGCCCATCAGTTTCCGTATTTTTATAATCAGGTCGAAAGGCCCGTCTTCAGTGCTGATCAGGTGAGTGAGGCGCCACACAACGATTACCATTACAAAATACTTCAGGAGGCCGGTCATGTGTGTAAGCGATAGAATAATTCTTGAAGTTAAGAGTATGTAGATACGAGTCAGAAACCGGCCGCCGGAAAATGAGTGTCGAAAATCATGAACTACAGAACAGTTTTGTAGCTTTTACAAGATAATTGATGATTTAAGCTGCACCATATTTCAGCAATTTTCTTTGGATAATCAGATTCATTCACTTCACTTCTGACTTCCGGTCCCCTGTCTCTTATAACAATGTGAATTTTATAACAGGCCAATGGCCGTTTTAAAATTCTAAGTGGTATTTACCGATCAGAAATCCGTTTAGTCTACGATATTTATCGGGATGGACTATTATGAATTTCTGATCGGTCTTACTACTCTTTATTATCAGGTTTACTTCAGGCACACATTGTACGAGGTAGGCGAATAGTGCCCAAGCGACTGGCTGTTGACAATGGTTTTGTCATAGGCATACAGTGAGAAACTGCCGCATGGATACGAAGCCGCGTTTGTAGGGATGCTGAAAGCTGTTCCTGGCGAAGCAGGCGTATTGATTATTCCTGTGGCATTGCCGCCGTAAGTGCTTCCAAATCCCCAGTACCAGATATTATTATCGTTCACATAGTAATGGCCGGTAATGGTATCGCCTTTTGCATAATGTGTGCAATCACCGTTGTCATCGATCTGGAGTGTAACAACTGGCCAAACATTGTCCATCTGTATCAGTTTACTGAATGTGCCGATTACTCCTGAAATTTCAAGTTCAACCAGCAACTTATCATTTGTTCCCGGCGTAAATCGCCCAAGCACATTCAGAGTATTCTGATTGAAATCCAGGTAATAATAATAGTGGTCAATCGGATCCGGATTTTGTGTTGTCCATGGTGCATAGGGTGGAACCGGCGACCAGCCGACAGTTGAGAGTGCGTTTGTAAGGTAATACGAAGTAGAATCGTTAAGGTTAGTAACCTTGATCCTGTATTTATTACCTGGGAATGAGGGTCCGTTGATTACAATTTCACCACCAAAAGCAGCCCCGCTTGGCACTGGCAAAGCATTAAATGCAAATACCGAATTGAGTTTTGTCAGTCCTGTTACATCATCAACATGATCTACATCTATGCCGCCAATAATATTAAAGAGGGCAAACACATCACCCGGAAAAATTTCAACGCCCGGCTTTATCTGTATATGTGAATCAACCCTGTTTCCGTAGTATTCCAGTTTGTCAGGATCGGTTGTCGAAGGAGGGACATTCCACGAAAGTACGGCACGTACCCGGATTACATTAGCCATAGAGCAATGCAAACGGTGGTAGGTGGTATCAAGCGGCAGTGAAACACTGTAATATAATTCGTTTGCCGGCGAATTGATGTCGTGCACATTCAGCTCAACTGTGTTAAGGTATTCCCATGAGCAGTCATCGTCCCAGTCGATCCAGAACGAAATATATTCCTTACTTCCTGCTCCGCAAAGGTCGGATGAATAGCCTGCATTCTTTTTTACTTTTACTGTAGCAGCCAGGCATTCGGTATTGTAATCCAGTCCCAGGCATTCCAGCTCTTCGTAATCAATATTTGCTTTTGAGTTGTCAACCGGAATTACCTTAACTATTTCATTAATGATAAGGTCCGTATTAATTTTAAGCTCAGAAAGCATTGCTTTATTCATCAGAGTAATTTCTGATGAAGGATATTTGATCATTTTCTGTACGGTTTTGAAAGCAAATCGTGAAGCAGGAACTTTCAGCTTTGTGTACATCTTCGCCATCTCGCTGAATTTTGGCGGAAGCGGCTGAGGATTGAGTGATACCAGGTCAATGCCGGTGATGTAAGCAACCTGCTTTGATGAAAGGTTTGGCGATAAGGTTGCCAACTGAAAATAAGCTGACAGATCGATAGCTTCGGCAATTTTAAATTTCGACACAGGCTTCAATTGGATGTCAGCAGTCAGCATGTTCCCCCACACGGGATTCCAGGATGGCGAATGGGCGGGCGGATCATTATTCCACGAAAGAATGGCACGTAAGGTAGGCAGCAGCGGGTTGTCACAATTCGACCATTTGACGGTTTTCTTTTTCAGTGTTGCAGCATATTTTATCGGGAAAACTGAATTGTTCCGGCAATCTTTCCCGGCAGGAATATCATGAACATTTAAGGCAACGCTTCCCTGGTCGATAAATCCGGCACCATCGTGAAAGTCGAGATAAAACCTTATATATTCTAAGGAACCATTAGTGCATAACCCTCCTGAATACCCGGATGATTGATTGAGGGAGAAAACAGCTTCCATATCGGTTGTTTCGGTATTGTATCCGATGCATGTAAGCTGCTCATAGGTTACATTTCCAATGATTTTCTTAACTGGCTTAAGCCTGCTTCCTGTTATATTTCCGAAATAGTTCGGATTTTTTAGCAACATGCTGTTAAAATCTGTTCTCTCTTTTTTTATGGCCATAACTCTGGCTTTAGGATCTATTTGCATAGCATTTATTTTTAAGGCCTACTCTTTGAACGGATTTTCGGCAACTCCGGACAGCACATTAGGATTTGAAAATGTACCGAAAAGTGCATGGTTAGTTCATTTTTTTCATTCTAAAATGGAGAAAGCTTAAGTAAATTGATGTTGGTATGACATCCAAATCAGAATACCACCTGGCAAGAATAATCCGGGTCAAAACTGAATCAGAGCAAGTAAGGCCAACATATCAGATTATTAACTTCTCAGCGATTTAAAATCTCGTTTTTTTTGCTGTGGCTTCCATTATTTTGGATCAGAATAACACTTTTCATGATCTCAACGAAGTTGTGCAGATTCCCGAATTTTACCGGAGTGTGATTTATAATCCGGCTTATATCCTTTTATTCCCAGCTAAACATAGGCCGCAGTCAATACTCTGCAACAGGTAAAAAGCAAAATTCTATCATAATTTTCAGAAAAAATGAAAGTCTTCAGCATACTGTTTTATTTAATGGAGTCAGGCGATTGCATACCATTACCCGGACCATCGAAAGTGATCACTGTACAACTCATTATAAAATTACAAATACAATGGTCAGTTTACAATAGCACAAACGTGTCATTTTCCAGCATAAATTTTTTATTTTCTTTGAACTTTTTGCATGCCTGAATGTTTAATTATTACTCATATAACTCGGGATGTATTCCATATTTATTAAGTCAGTTTTTGACCTCGACTTATCCTTGTAAGCTGTATTGAGATTCATGTCGATGGATTACCTGTAAGTGAATCAATAAGCTGCATATTTGATAATAGTAATATGTATTTTTCAGCATTCTTCTCTTAAAGGTTGTCTGCTTAAATTATTTGAAGTTTACCCACCTCTGTAATACTTTTTATTATGAAGAGCGAAAGTAAATCACTTACTTATTCAGGATTGATGCATGATAAGAACGAAAAATATCATGGTATCTTCAAAATTTATGCTAAGAAAAAAGTTCTGAGGTATGATATATCAGAAAACGATCCGCTGCTTCTTTTTAATAATTGTCTTATAGATCATTCAGGCAGGCAGTTTGCCTGTATTCATGGGAGCTGCCTGGAAAACAGAAATTGTTTTAAAAATGATCAGTTACTGGAAAATCTTAAATTTCATGAACTTAATTTTCATCCGGATGACATTATGCTTTGGTGCATGGAAGCTTTCCCTGATATTATTAAATTTATTGAAACCATCTCGGAAGGTGAACTGAATTATTACAGGTTCTCTTTTAATCAAAGGTATTTCCTCCAGGACGGAAGCATATCGCAATTTCTTCACGACGGCACAATATCCTTAACTGACGATCACAGCCATCCGTATCTGAACCTTAAAGTTTTTACCGAAATAGGCGATATCAAAACCGATGAAACCATTATCCTTACCATATACAGGTATTTTGTGGATCAGGGCTATCAGAAGGTTTTCACAAAAATATATGGTAAGAACAACAATTCCCTTTTATCACAGCGTGAAATGGAGATCATCAATCTCTGCCTCCAGGGGCTTAGTAGTAAAATGATTGCCGAAAAACTGAACATAAGTATTCATACAGTGAAAAACCACAAGCGCAATTGCATGGAGAAAACCATTACGCATAACATAGTCGAACTGATTAATCTATGCATGCAGAATAGATGGTTATAGGAATACCTTGGGGATAAAAAAGAAAAATAAGATAATAATTTGCACTTTTTAACCTGAATCGTTCATTACTTTCAGTTGGTTATTTATTGATACTTGGTGTATGGCATTGAACTTCTGGTCGATAAATTATTCATTCAGGCCCTTACTTTTACCTTTCAGGAGCACCTTGCTGATAATCTCCTCCCAATTCTGGTTTTGTGATTTAGTGATATTGTTGACCTTTTTATGGCTGCTGAAGGTTTCGGAAACATTCATGCGTTGCTCCATAAGTTCAATAGGCTGATCGTCGAATATATCAATCTGTCCGCGGAGTTCTCCAGGTAGATCCGGAAATTTGCTGTTGTGCGACACCGTTTGACGGAGAATGAGCCTTCCCGGCAATTCATCCAACGCCTGCGGAGTAACCTGCGGGCTATTGTCACTCCAGGCGTTATCAGGATCAATATGCGTTTCGGGAATCATGCAATCGTAGTAGGACACCAAAACCACCCTGGATAGCTACACTGATTATATTTTCTTTAATAGGAGTCATAGTTTTTTGAAAAAAAAAAGTCCCGAATCATCCGCGACTTTTACATTATTAGTTTTTAAAAGCAATAGGCATCAGTCCGGCTTCTGCAAATAATAAAAGAAGAAGAAAAAATATGCGTTGTTTGCTTTCATTAGTTATTAAGTTAAAAATATTTAGATATCACAATGTGTTCATTCTGTCATATGTCCATATCTACATGCAAAACTATAGCTTTTATTTATGCTAAACATCAATTAACATTTTCTAAACGAAGTTTTATATATGCCATTTTCAATTCAGGTTAGCACAGGTTATGAATGATATTTAATACCCGTTGCACCCGGATGCGGTTTCTTTTATAAGTTCCCACGCTTTTTCTACATGAAGCTGTGTGGTATGTGTACCGGCAATTGACATCCGTAAAGTATATTGTCCCTTTAGCTTTGTATGTGTCAGAAAAATCCTGCCTGTTGCATTGAGTTTGCCAAGCAATTCTTCATTTACACGGTTTAGGGTTTCAGTGCCTATTACACATGAAGGCCTGTAGCGGAAACATACCAGGCTAAGTGGAACAGGAGCCATGATCTCGAATCCGGTCGTTGCTATAACCTGTTGCTCGAGCCATTTTGCAATCCGTATGTGTTCCCTTATTTTTTCCATGAGCTGCTTAACACCGTAAGAACGGATTACAAACCATAACTTTAAGGCTCTGAACCTTCGGCCAAGTGGGATTCCCCAGTCGCGGTAATCGTTAACAAGCCCCCTGTTACCGGTTTTCAGGTATTCGGGTAATATTTCGAAGGTACGCAGCAGCACTTCTTTGTCTTTAATAAAGTAAGCAGAACAATCGAAATTGGTAAACATCCATTTGTGCGGATTAAATACAAAACTGTCTGCTTTTGTAATCCCTTCAATCATCCAGCGGTATTCGGGCAGCAGCAGAGCCGTGCCGGCGTAAGCCGCATCCACATGCAGCCAGATACCTGAATCTTCACAAATATCAGCTATTTCATTGAGCGGATCAACCGAAGTGCATCCCGTGGTACCCAAAGTTGCTACTATACATAAAGGTCTGTAACCAGCAGTAATATCATCAGCAATTGCCTTTCGCAGCAGGATAGGGTCCAATCGGTATTGTGCATCGGTAGATATTTTCACCAGGTTGTTTAGTCCGATACCGGCAATTTTCACTGCTTTTTCAACCGATGAATGAGTTTCGGTGGAGCAATAGACTCTTAGTTTTTCATTTCCGCTAAAACCACTGTTGTTTACCGAATAGTTCATCATCTTTTCACGCGCGCACAAAATAGCCGCCAGGGTGGAGGTGGAGGCCGTATCCTGTATTACACCATGCCAGTCTGATGGCAGTCCTGTCATGGTTTTGAGCCAGTTCATCATCATTTCTTCGAGTTCAGCGGCGGCAGGGGAGGTGTCCCAAACCATACATTGTGCGCCAAGCGAAGCCGTGAGCATTTCGGCAAGAATACTCGGGTAGCTTCCATTGGCTGGAAAATAGGCAAAGAAATCGGGGCTTTGCCAATGCGTGATTCCAGGCATGATAATGCTTTCGAAATCGCTCATAATTTCCTCCATTGCTTCGCTCTCCAAAGGAGGTGAAACAGGTAACTGAGCAATGATATCGCCAGGTTTCGATTTTGACTTTACAGGATAATCTTCGATGTTTTCGTGATAATCAGCCATGCGGTCGGCAAGTCGGTGTGCCCATTCCCTGAACTCGGCATTATTCATAGTAAGTTTTTTGGGTAAAAGTAAAAAAAGCGATAATTGAATGGGTTGATTTTTAATTAAAATATAATCAGTATACATGACATATTTTTTTTGACTTAGAGTTTTATATAAACGTAATAAGTTTTCGTGCATTTTTTTTGCAACTTAAAACAAAGTAGATGTAATTAGAAAGTTTTCGTTGTTGATGCGTTCAGTCTGAATGTATCAAAGAATTTTAATGGTTGGATATGCCTGGACTAAAACTATTTACAGCAATAAAACTCAGTGAAATATTTTTAGCACTTGATTCATTTCACTCAATCACACGAAAAGTTCATACTTTTGCGTTGATACTCGCAGTAATACTGACGCATAGTGAATGATGCCGGAGTTTTACTTGTTCGGAGCCGTGACTGACCAGAAATGATTTTAGTACCTCGATTTAGCATGAGACTGCAGAGTTTGTTTCTGCCTGTCCGGGAACTTCATTCAATAAGAAAAATAATATCAGAAAAGGAGGACTAGTTTTGTTGACAATACGAATACGATTTTTTACAATTCTAGCCATATTATTTTTTGCTTTTGCCAGCAAAGGACAGGTAAGTATTGGCGATTCAATAAGTGTGGTTGATTTCCCTTTTGTGAATTATGAAGCGGATACCCTGATCAATGCCAGGTATCTTGCCCCATTTTTTGATAAACTCCTGAAACTTGAAAACGGAGATACCAACCAAATCAGTATTCTTCATATCGGGGATTCACATATACAGTCTGATTTCCTGACCAGCGAAGTACGTCGTAATCTCCAGCTCCGCTTTGGCAATGCCGGCAGGGGACTGGTGTTTCCGCTCAAGGTTGCCGGTTCAAGGGAGCCGGAGGATTATCGATCATCATCGAAATCTGATTGGGCGGTTGCAAAAATTAACAGCCCGACACGCTATCCTGTTCCTGGAATTTCAGGAATATCCATGCGTTCTGTCGAAAATAGCGCTTATTTCGATATTATTACCTATAATCACGACGATCTGGATTATTCCTTTAACCAGATTACATTGATTCATGCCAAAGATTCTCTTCAATTCGACTGCCGCATTACCGATTCCCCTGAAAAAAAAGGCTATCTTATGTCAGCGCAACCTGATAAAGGAGATGATTGTATCACTATTGTCCCTTTTGGACAGCCGTCAAATTATCTGCGGATCAAAGCTGAACAAACTGAATCAGGACAGAGTTCGATCACGATAAATGGTGTAATACTTCAGAATAATAAACCAGGAATTATATATAACAGTGTGGGCATAAATGATGCTCATTTCAATGATTATAATAATTCTCCGCTGTTTTTCAGTCAGTTGAAGATCTTAAAGCCTGACCTGGTTATCATTTCGCTCGGCACTAATGAAGGATCCAACATAAAAGTGAATGAAAATGAAATAGTCGCATCAGTTGGCACTTTGCTGAAAGGAATCAAAGCCGCATATCCTGGAGTTTGCCTGCTAATAGCAACTCCGGCAGATAACTATTTCCGGAAAAAGTATGTAAACCCTTACCTGGAGACTGTAGAAAGAGCCTTAATGAAAACTGCTGATCATGAAAATGTAGCTTGCTGGGATATGTATTCTGTCACAGGGGGCTTTGGATCCTGCTCCGAATGGAACAATGCAGATATGCTTCTTCCTGATGGCATCCATTATAGCAAGAAGGGATATATTTTACAGGGTTCTCTGCTGTATAAAGCTTTGGTTGACGGCTATATGAAGTATATTGCGGAGTAATTTCAACGAGTTTTCAGGAGTTTTTAATATCGCAGGCAGCCATTCATCCGGATCAGTGGTAATCTCTTTACCAGATTGTATTCAGTTTTAACCCAAATTCAGCAATAGGATACAACTTTGATCTATTTGCATTAGTTGGGTTAACCCCGATTTAGCAAATCTTTGTATTTCAATGATTTTCAGTTGAAATACATTAGATTTGTTTAATCGAATACGCTACTGCGTAATTTGGGTTTAATTCCAATTGCTTTAACCTGTAGAATATTTTACCAGGCAGTGAACATTCCGGCTGAATAATTCTTATTAGTGGTATTAAATCTTTTATCTTTTAATCCCATCCATGAAAAATCTGATTTTCTTGCTTTTTCTTTTTCTTGCATTTTCAGTTTCAGCTCAGGAAAAACACCTTAAAAATATCCATCAGCTTACTTATGGAGGTGATAATGCCGAAGCTTATTTCAGTTTCGACGGGAAAAATCTCTCCTTCCAGTGCAACAACCCTGCATGGGGACTTAAATGCGATCAGATTTTCAACCTCAACATAGCCAAAGCAGCTGCTGACAGCACATATCGCCCACCCATGATCAGTACTGGAATGGGGCGAACAACATGTTCGTATTTTTTGCCTGGCGATAAGCGGATTTTATACGCATCTACACACAAAGGCGGAAAAGAATGCCCCCCGAATCCTGAACCGCGGGCCGATCATAAATACCTTTGGCCCATATATCCCGATTTTGATATTTTTATTGCCGATCTGGACGGAAACATCGTAAAGCAACTTACCGATGTCCCCGGTTATGATGCTGAAGCTACAATATCGCCTGATGGCAAGAAAATAGTTTTCACGTCCACCCGAAATGGCGATCTCGATTTATACACATGTGATATTGACGGTAGCAATGTAAAACAGGTTACAACCCAATTGGGGTACGATGGCGGCGCATTTTTCTCGCCCGATAACAAAAAACTGGTGTTTCGCGCTTCGAGGCCAAAGACCCCGGAAGATATAAAGGAATACAAAGATCTGATGGCTCAAGGTCTTGTTATGCCAACCAGTATGGAAATATATGTTTGCAATGTGGATGGAACTGATCTGAAACAGGTAACTCATCTTGGCAAAGCCAATTGGGCGCCATTTTTCACTCCATCAGGTAAGAAAATTATTTTTTCGAGCAATCATCAATCAACCAAAGGATATGATTTCCATCTTTTTATGATCAATCTTGATGGTTCAGGTCTTGAGCAAATAACCTCTGAAAGTTATTTCAATGCTTTCCCTATGTTCTCACCCGATGGCAAAAAACTGGTGTGGTCGTCGAACCGGAACAACCATGGAACACACGATACTAATTTGTTTGTAGCGGACTGGGTAGAGTAACGATTACACTGTTTTTTAAAATTTTTTTGGCATAGACATAATTCATTTAAAGTTTAATCCAGAAATAAATAATCATATATGTACATAATTGAATAAGTATATGTATATTTGTATCTGAAAACAAAAATAACTGTATTGTTGCCACATTCTGATAATCTTAATTTTGAGCCAGATTTAAAAATTAATTGCTGACATGATGCCGGAGATTTTTCTGAAGTATTCTTCGAAAACACTTCTGCCCATCTGATTTATATTGCAAAACCATTTATTTATTGATCCTTTGGTTATTGATGCCTGGATAAATAATTATGGCATCATCCGGATGGTTAACCTATATAAAGTAAAAGAAGCGATTACCTGAAATGTATAAAATATATGCATTAAATGTTTTGAAAAAATACATTAAGAAAATTTGGTTTTCAGGAAATGATGATCTACCTTTGGGTAAAATATCAGAGTAAAACGTTTTAAAGCTAAGGTGATCATATTGTTGATTTTTGTTGAGAATGACAAATGAATTTTATGCTCATAAATTCATCTATACTGCGGATGGCTTTGTGAATGATTTGTTGATTTCTAACTTGGCTGCTATTTTTTCTTGGTAATTAAATTTTTACATTAAAGTGCGAATTCATCCATTTACTGTTTGACTCATTTATGATATGAATAATCAGATTAAACTTACGATTCATTCATAATTTTCTTGTTCGCATCCATTTCAGAATACTATTGTTTGTGTTTTTTCAAACTCGAATAACTCCACCCCTTGTATCTTAATACTTTCGTTAGCTCAAATTCAGCCTTTAATTTCTTTTTAGAGTTGATTTTTGTCAATGTAAACATCTACTTGATTTAGTAACCGGATCATCATTGTTGTTAGATTATATAGCTGTTTTTTTCAAACTCGTCATCCTTTTTGCCCTAGTATTTCTATTATTTATTACGGTATGTTGCGAATTCCTCGTTTGCATTTCTTTCTTTCTCTCTTTCTCTCCGAAAATCAAAGAAACCCATTCTCCGTTGTGAAAAATTACCTAATTAATAATCTAATACATAAGAACCATGAAAAGATTTTTACTCTTTCTCCAGACTATGCTGTTTGCTTTTTTCTTTTTAAACAGTGTTAAAGCCCAGTATTGTACCCCTGTTTTTAATTCCGGATGTTCGGGCGGTGGCGGAATAACATCATTCCAGTTTGGGTCGATTAATCAGACACCGATAGTGTGCAATGGTTCGCCAGTTACGTATTATCACGATTTCACCAGTCAGAGCACTGTTCTGGCGCAGGAAGGAATATTTGACATTTCGGTTCAGACAATTAATGCTGGAATGTACATATCCATTTGGATCGATTATAATAAAGATGAAGTCTTTGACGGGAGTGAACTTGCCTTGCAGTTCTTATGTAATTGGGCCGGTACTACCTCCACTTCAGTCACAATTCCGGGATCTGCTGATCTTGGCGAAACACGCCTCAGGATCATAGCATCCGCCAACGGTTATCCATCAGATCCGTGTTTTGATCCCGGTTCTGGAAATTGTTCTGATTTTACTGTTAACATTGTTGACCCGGTCACTTCTCCCACAGTAACCACGCTGGCTGCAACGGCAGTTACAGCAGTAAGTGCATCATTAAATGCCACAGTTAACGCAAATAATAATTTTACCCATGCCGTATTTAATTATGGAACCGATATAGGTTACGGTAATAACCTTACCGGAAACCCCTGGATTCTGACCGGAAACGCCAATACCAATGTAAATGCAACCATTTCAAATTTAACTCCTAACTCCACGTATCATTATGAAGCAGTAGGGTATGGCGCCGGAGGATATATATCCGGGGGCGACATGAGCTTTACAACCATTGCTCTTGCACCAACAGTATGGGGTGTCGGTGTCACAGAAATCTCGGGTAACTCAGCAACATTGAAAGGGTTCGTAAATGCAAATAATTCCGTGTCTTCCGTATCCTTTGAATATGGATTAACCGATTCTTACGGATCAACTATAGATGCAATCCCATCCACTGTTTCCGATTATAGTGATCACTATGTAACGGCTCCCATAACAGGGCTGGATCTGAATACTACCTATCATTACCGGATTATAAGCACAAATTCGGCAGGTACTTCAATCGGGGATGATCTGACATTTACAACATTGGCTACACTTTATTGTATTCCGGGATACTCAACGGGTTGCGTTGAATATGATATGGGATTAACATATTTTGAATTGAATACGATTTCCCAATCTATTGCGTGTGAGGGAACGCCAAGTTATTACCATGATTTTACCTCAGCCTCTACCGATTTGGCTATGAACGGCGTTTATTCTGTTACAGTTCAGGCAGGAGGGAGCTACAGTGTAAATTTTAGTGTTTGGGTTGATTTTAACCAAAACAATGTTTTTGATGGTGCAAGTGAATTGGTAGGACAAGGTTATTGCGATGGGGGCTCTTCTTCAACGTTCCAGGTAACTCTCCCCGGATCTGTTCTCCCCGGATCAACAAGGCTCAGAATCCTTTCCTCCTATAACTATTATTCGATTTCAGATCCATGTGGTTACTATTATTATGGAAATTGTTCCGATTTTACTGTGAACATCATTGATGCATTAACCCCACCAACTGTAACAACACTGGCTGCCACAGGAGTAACGGCAGCAGAAGCCGTTCTGAATGGTAATATAAATGCAAATGATAATACGACGCAAGTTGTTTTTAATTATGGACCGGACACGGGTTATGGGTCTTCCATCCCGGGTGTTCCGGGAACAGTTACCGGGAATAGCAATACGGATGTAAGTGCTGCAATAGGAGCTTTGATGCCTAATTCAACGTATCATTTTAATGTTGCCGGATTTGGCCCTGGTGGTTATACCGCCGGTGATGATATGACATTTACAACCGATTTGATTCCTCCCACAGTTACATCATTCGATGTTTCCGGTTTGGGTGGCACTTCTGCCATATTGAATGGAGAAGTAAATGCAAATAATTCCACATCCGGCGTTTCCTTTGAATATGGATTGGATGACACCTACGGTACAACGGTGGATGGCAGTCCGTCTGAAGTTTCAGGGCTTTATAACCAATCTGAAACTGCATATATTACCGGGCTTGATTTAAACACGACCTATCATTACCGGATCGTGGCTACAAATGCTGCGGGTACTGCCTATGGAGAGGATAAGGTTTTTACTACTACATCTTCGCCATATTGTGTTCCGGAATACTCTTACGGATGCGAATCTAATGGCATTGGGGTGACTTATTTTGAGCTCTATACGATTTCAGAATCCATTCCGTGTAGCGGAACCCCGAGCTATTACCAGGACTATACCTCCAGCGCGGTATTTACTGATCTCTGGCAGAATGGCTATCATACTGTGTATCTTCAGGGAGGATACTGGGGCACTTATGTCACAGTATGGATCGATTATAACCAGAATAATTATTTTGATGCGGATGAAACAATCGGACATGCATATTGCTCTAATCCTGGAGAAACCTATTCATTTAACTTTACAGTTCCGGAAACATCCTTAACAGGGAACACCCGTCTCAGGATTATGTCAGGCTATTATCAAACGCCCTCTGATCCCTGCTCGCTTTTCGAATCTTATGGGAACTGTATTGATTTTAATGTGACTATACAACCGCCTGCCGGTCCTCCAACCGTTACCACAATGGCAGCTACCTCAGTTACTCCAACCGAAGCAGTCCTGAATGCAAGTATCAATGCAAACGGATGGGACACACATCCGCAGTTTCAGTATGGATTGGATGCTTCCTATGGGACGACCATTGATGGGAATCCGGTTCCTGTAGCCGGAACTGATCCTACTGATGTGACCGGCCTGGTCTCAGGTTTGATGCCAAATACCACTTATCATTATAATGCAGTTTCATGGGGACTAGGGGGTTATGTTTCCGGGGATGATTTGACCTTCACAACTACTGGTATTCCACCTACAGTTGTAACTAATGCAGCAACCTATTTATCAGGTACCGGGGCAACATTGAATGGAATTGTGAATTCAAATAATTCATTAGCTTATGTAACCTTTGAATATGGTCTGGACGAATTGTACGGCAGCGTTGTTGATGGAAATCCATCTTTTGTCCTCGGCAATTATGATCAATCTATAACCGCTAATATAAGTGGTCTTGATTTGAATACGGCCTATCATTACAGAATAATAAGCGCAAATTCAGAAGGTACAACCTATGGAGCTGATATGACTTTTACAACCTTCAATACCCCTTATTGTATTCCTGTTTACGGTACCGGCTGTGAATCGTATGACATTGGATTAACCTATTTCGGGTTAAATACTATTTCCCAGGCGATCACATGTACAGGATCACCAACTTATTATCATGATTTTACCTCTTCTTCAACCGATCTTGCAATAAACGGTTCTTATGTCGTTTCAGTCACAGCAGGATACGGATATTCAAGCTATCCAACAGCTTTAACAGTATGGATTGATTACAATCAAAATGAGGCTTTTGACGGAGGTAGCGAAACTATCGGAAATGTAGATTGTTACATTGCAGGAGATACGTATACCTTTCCCTTCACGGTTTCTGCCTCAGCTTTAACCGGAAATACCGTGCTTAGAGCGATGACTTCCTATGTGAATGCTCCGGCGGATCCGTGTGGTTATTATGAATATGGGAATTGCAGTGATTTCACTATGAATATTACTGATGCTGTGACTCCCCCGACTGTGACTACGCTTGCAGCTACGGGAGTAACTTCCACGGAAGCTGTGCTGAATGGAACAGTGAATGCAAATGATTCTCCTACACAGGTTGTATTCCACTATGGTTTGGATGCAGGCTATGGAAACAGTATTAATGGAGTTCCCGGAACCGTTACCGGAAACATAGCCACCGATGTAACTACTAACTTGTCATTATTAATGCCAAATACAACATACTATTATGAAGTAACTGGCTTTGGACCTGGAGGTGCCGTTTCAGGCGGGAATATGACATTTACTACTGTAGCAGCGCCGCCTTCGGTTACAACAGGAGGTGCAACCAACATTACAGGTATCTCAGCAACATTGAATGGAACTGTGGATGCAAATAATTCCGCATCAACCGTTTCGTTTGAATATGGATTATCAGATTCATATGGTTCAACTATTGATGGAACACCGTACGATATTACAGGTAATTACATTCAGGTCGTAACAGCAAATTTAACCGGACTGGATTTGAATACTATTTATCATTACAGGATTGTCAGTACAAATTCAGCAGGGACCTCCTATGGTAATGATATGACATTCAACACCTTGCCCACGCTTTATTGTATTCCTGTCTACTCCTATGGTTGCGCTTCCTCAGGTATGGGTATAACCTATTTTGGCCTGAATACAATCTCACAGGATATCACTTGCAGTGGTACCCCGAGTTATTACCATGATTTTACCTTATCTTCTACTACTGATCTTGGCCTGAACGGTACATACTCCGTCACAGTAAAAACCACGGGCGGGTACAATCAATATGTAAAAGTCTGGATTGATTACAATCAGAATAATGTATTTGATGGAGCAAGTGAAGTTGCCGGACAGGCTTACTTCCCATATAACTCAGGGGCAGCTTTCACCTTCCCGATAACAATTCCCGTTACTGCATTATCAGGTTCAAAAAGGCTTAGAATAATGACAAGATATTCCCCTTACGGTTATCCGTCGGATCCTTGTTCAACTACAGAATTATATGGAAACTGTAATGATTTCACTGTGAACCTGGTGCCACAAGGTGCTCCTCTGGTAACAACCATGCCCGCATCATTAATTTCGGGCAATAGCGCCACATTGAACGGATTTGTGAATCCCAACGGATTTACTTCCGACGTTTGGTTTGAGTATGGCCCGGATACTTCCTACGGGGATTCTGTTGGGGGATCTTCTACCCCATTGACAGGGAACATATCGGTTGCAGAAACTTTCGCTTTAACAGGACTTCCTTTCTCAACTACTTATCATTACAGGCTTGTCAGCCAAAATTCAGAAGGCATAACATACGGGGCCGATAAGGTTTTTACTACATTATCCACAATTTATTGTATACCTGTATTCGCAACCGGTTGTTCGACCGGCTATGGATTAACAAGTTTCACGTTGAATACTATTTCACAGGCCATTCCATGTACCGGCACACCAAGTTATTATCATGATTATACTGCCACCACAACCACCGATCTTATACCGGGCAGTACGTATTCTATCGGATACACGGCAGGATACCACGATAATCGCCTTACAGTATGGATTGATTACAACCATAACAATATTTTCGATGTAGCTACCGAAATGGCAGGGCAGGGATATGCATATAACAGCTATGGATATACCATCCCGATAACGATTCCTGCAACAGCCTTAACGGGTCCGACAAGGCTCAGGATTACAGCCAGGGATTATTATACAGGATATCCTACAGATCCCTGTTCATTGACAGAACTCCTTGGTAACTGTGAAGATTTCACTGTCAACATTTTGCCACCCGGTCCGCCTTTGGCAAATACTCTTGCTGCAACTTCAATCGGAGGCACCATAGCTACTTTGAACGGATCGGTGAATCCCGATAATCTATCGACTTCGATCTCATTCGAATATGGTATTACAGATGCTTATGGAAGTACGATCACCGGCACGCCCTCTACGTTAACAGGGGGTGCTTTTCAGCCGGTAACAGCAGTGCCAAACGATTTATTGCCGAATACCCTCTATCATTACAGGGTTCTGGCCTCAAATTCAAGCGGTAGCGTAGCCGGAAGTGACATGACATTTACTACCCTTTCAGCAACTACAACACAGGCTTTAACGACTCCGGTATTTCTGGGTTCAATCAACCAGCAAATCATCGGGATAGAGATTGTTAATACAGGTTCATCCTATTCTACCCCGATTACTTCGTTCACTTTCAACACAAACGGTTGTACCCAGGTTTCCGATATTTCGAAAGCAAGGTTGTATTATACATACACAAATAATTACTTCTACCCCAGTTATCAATTCGGTTCAGATGTAACTAATTTTGGTGCTTTGGGTTCTTCTTTCAGTTTTTCAGGTTCGCAGGCTCTCCAAACCGGCACCAGTTATTTCTGGCTGGTGTATGACATTTCACCTACAGGAACTCCCGGCAATGTTTTGGATGCTGAATGTACATCCATCACTTCAGGTGGTGCTTTTAATCCGGCGGTTTCCGCCCCGGCAGGAAACAGATCCATCACAAGTGATAAATTCCTGGTCAATGTAACAGGAACCCAGGCCTCCACCAGTGCAGTAACGAAAGGATCGATGAATAACGAAATACTTATGCTCGATTTCTATGTTGCCGGAACCACCGGTACTTTGCCTCTTAATAGTCTTTATGTTAATAATTCAGGTACGGATAGTGATATTGCTTCAGCAGGGGTAAAACTTTTTGTCACTTCTGATCCCGTGTTTGCAACTACAACTTCTCTGGGGACACCTCAAAGTTTCAGTTCATCATATGTTTATTTTAGTTCTCTTGCTTATGATCTGCCCGCTGGTCACACGTATATCTGGGTTACTTATGATATTGCCTCTGGAGCTTGTGGTAATCATACGGTTGATGCTTATATCAACTCAGGTAATATTAACGTAAATGGTGTCACTTATCCCGCCACGACTCAAAATCCGGCAGGGAACCGCACGATTTTACCCTCAGTGGCATCAGTGCCTTTTACCGAATCATCATGGACTACGGTGCCTCCATGCGACTGGAATAAAGTAGGTTCTAACTGGTATAAGAGTAATTCTTCCAATGCGGGAGGAACTTCACCTGAAATGTATCTTTATGGTTACTACAGCACTTCGGGGGATAAAATAATCACTCCTCCTATTAATACTGCAGGTTTGCCATATCTGGTACTTAATTTCAAAGAGTACATTTCCTCTTATAGTACCGGATACACACTAAAAGTACAATCAAGCAGTAACGGAATAAACTGGACCGATGAACCTTGGTCATGGACTTCTACAGGAAGCGGAAGTTTTGGCCCCTATGATATAACCACGTCTATTAACTCGAATTTAGGAGGCACTACTTATGTTGCTTTCACTTTTACAGGTAGTCCCTATAATCTAGGCAACTGGTATATAGATAATGTATCAATTTCGACTCCTCAACCTCCTACTGTTACCACTGCAGCTACTACTTCCAACAACGAATGTACTGCAGTTTCGGGCGGAACCGTAATTGATAATCCTGCCAATAATGTAAGTGCAAGAGGAGTCTGCTGGAGTTTAGCGGCCAATCCGGATATATTAACTGATCCTTATACAACTGATGGTTCCGGTGTAGGAACATTTGTCAGCAATATTACAGGTTTAAGTGCCGGAACTACTTATCATGTAAGGGCTTATGCCACAAACAATAATGGAACCGCTTATGGCAATGATGTCATTTTTACAACGTATGCCCCTGAAATTACAGGGATACCTGCAGTTTGTTCCGGATCCACTACAACCTTAAGCTGTTCCGTTCCAGGTGGGACATGGAGCAGTTCCACACCTGCTGTTGCCATTGTAGATCCAACAACAGGAGAGGTTACCGGTGTGTCTGCAGGCCAGTCGGTAATAACTTACACATATACGAATGCAAACAGTTGTGTCTGCTCTGTAAACACTAATGTTTCAGTATCAGATCCTCCTGCAACTCCGGATCCGGTCACAGCCACACCATCCGTATTATGTGGCAGCGGGACATCAAACCTGAATGCCATTTCTGTTGGAAACACAATTTACTGGTACACTGTTGAAACCGGAGGCACACCCATAGGTAGCAGCGGCAGTGGGGTTGATTTTCCAGTTACTTTAAGCAGCACAACTACGTATTTTGCAGAATCAAACATCTCAACAGGAAGTAATTCCCAGACCTTTGATTATACCGGAAGTTACCAGACATTCACTGTGCCCGCCGGCGTTTATTCTATCAATATTGATGCTTATGGTGCCGAAGGTATAGGCTTGAATGGTTATGCACCAGGTCAGGGTGGTCGTGCAAGGGGTGATATATCAGTAGTTCCCGGACAAGTATTCTACGTATATACAGGTGGAAATTCACTTTTTAACGGTGGTGGTAGTGGAAAAGGAGGTGCTAACGGAGGTGATGGAAGTGATGTGCGTTTTGGTGGAACAGCAATTTCCAACAGAATCATAGTTGCCGGTGGAGGTGGTGGAGCTGGTGGTGATAACTGGGGATGTTTTTCAGGAAATGGTGATGGAGGAGGTGGAACTGCCGGTTCTAATTATGTGGGTGGCGGAGGTGGTTCCGGCTACAGTTTTTGCGGAGCCAACGGAGGAAATACAGGAGGATCCAGCGGATCAGCTTACCATGGCGGTGGCGGTGGCGGCGGCGGATTGACTTCCGGTGGTGCAGGCGCAATCGCTACAGGAAGTTCAGCAGCTTCACCCGGAATCCTGGGTTATGGAGGAGCATCGAATAACGCTTCAAGTTGTGGGGCTACCGGTGGCGGCGGCGGCGGTTACTATGGTGGAGGCGGAGCTGCCGGCACAAATTGCGGTGCCGGTCAGGGCGGCGGCGGTTCTTCCTGGACAGGAACTCTTGCCAATCCATATTTTGCTCCAGGAGTGAAAACCGGCAATGGGCAGGTAGTTATATCATGGGTTGCAGCAAACCCGAATTGCCCTGTAGCCGGAAGGACTCCGGTTACGGTTACCGTGGGCACAGCAGTCGATGGAGGAACAGTTTCTGGCGGCACAAGCGTTTGCAGCGGCACCAATAGCACACTTTTAACCCTAAGTGGTTATACAGGCACTATACAGTGGCAGTCATCAATCAACAACATCACTTTCACTAACATAGCTGGTCAAACATCACCGACTTTTACAGCTGTAAACCTTGCCGTAAAAACCTATTTCAAAGCTATGGTTACTGTAGGGTCATGTCAACCTGTGAGCAGTACAACAGATTCCATCACAGTCACATCCAACTTGCCTGTAAGTGTTTCCATAACCGCCAATCAGAATCCGGTCTGCAACGGCAACCCGGTGACATTAACAGCCAGTCCTGTAAATGGAGGAGCATCACCTGTTTACAAGTGGCTCGTTAATCCTGACACTGTCGGAACAAATTCGAATCAATATACATACATTCCAAATGGTGGTGATCATGTCAAATGTGTTTTATTTTCCAGTTATACTTGTGCAACCGGAAATCCTGCCATATCCAATACCATTACACTCAATACTTCCAGTCCTGTACCAACAATTGCAGGTTCTGAATTCGCTTGTGTCAGTTACCCGGATTATTCCTATATCACTGAGACCGGAATGTCAAGCTACATATGGAATGTTTCGGCCGGAGGTACCATTATTTCAGGTGGTAATGGCTATAATTATGTTGTTGTGAACTGGAATACAACCGGCGCTCAAACTGTTAGCGTGAATTACACAAACAGCTATTCATGTACTGCCTCTGCGCCTACTGTAAAAAATATTGCTGTCAATACTGTACCTGTTCCAACTATTACAGGACCAGCAACTGTTTGTACAGGGTCAACCGGAAATGCTTATTCAACCGAAGCAGGCATGACGGAATATGCCTGGGCGGTTTCAGGTGGGACTATAACGTCAGGAACAGGAACCAGTCAAATCACCGTAACATGGAACTCCGCCGGTGCGCGAACAGTGAGTGTGAACTATTCAAACGGATGTACTCCTGCTTCTCCAACTGTCTATAATGTAACGGTGAACCCGGTTCCAACTCCTGGTTTATCCGGGCCAACACCTGTATGTGTAAACTCTGCCGGGAATGTGTATACTACCGAAGCCGGAATGAGCAATTATAGCTGGTCTGTTTCTGCCGGCGGTACTCTTACATCAGGTGGCTCAGCTACCGACAATACCGCTACCGTAACCTGGAATTCAGCAGGTGCCAGGAACGTACATGTCAATTATCAGAATTCTTTAGGCTGTTCTGCTGCTACTCCGGGAGTTTTCAATGTAACAGTCAATCCTTTGCCTGTTCCTGCTTTAACCGGTTCTTCGACTATTTGCGATATACCATCAGCTGGCAATGTTTATTCCACTGAAGCAGGTATGACCGGATATTCCTGGAATGTTTCGGCTGGTGGCACAATCACTTCAGGTGGAAGCCCTACAGATAATACCATCACTATTACCTGGACCACTGCAGGATCTCAATCTGTAAGCATCTCATATTCCAATGGTATTGGATGCACTCCGGTAAATCCAACCGTTAAGAATGTTAATGTTTACTCCTTGCCCGTTCCAACCATTACCGGGCCATCACCTGTATGCGGAATCCCCTCAACAGGCAATTTCTATCACACGGAAACCGGTATGACCGGATATTCATGGACTGTCTCACCCGGCGGTACAATCACATCAGGAGGTACAAATTACTACATTTATGTAACATGGAATACAGCAGGAGCAAAAACTGTTAGTGTTACATATTCAAGTAGTGTAGGATGTGCTTCTGCCACCCCGACGGTTAAGAATGTTGATGTTTATGAAAAACCGGTTCCAACCATAACGGGACCTTCAACTATTTGCGGAACTCCTTCACCGGCTAATGTTTATGTGAGCGAAGCCGGTATGAGTGATTATTCCTGGACAGTTAGCGGTGGTACAATTACTGCAGGTGCAGGTACAAATTCAATAACTGTAAACTGGACATCACCAGGAGCAAGAAGTGTCAGGCTTACAGTAACTGATGGAAACGGATGCACTTCAGCTCAGATCGTTTATAATGTTGACGTGTATACATTCCCTGTTCCGTTTATTACAGGAGATGCCTCCATCTGTGATCCTCCCTCAGCAGGGCATGAATATTCTACTCAGCCAGGTATGACAGGATATATATGGACAGTTTCTGCGAGTGGAACGATTACCGCCGGCGGAACAGCCACAGATAACGCAATTACCGTTACATGGACAACATTAGGAGCACAGAGTGTAAGTGTTTCGTACACTGATGCCTATGGTTGTACTCCTTTGGTTCCAACCCTTAAGAATGTTAATGTTTATAGTTTACCTGTTCCAACAATTGCCGGTCCGGCATCTGTTTGTGGAATCCCATCAACAGGCAACTATTATCATACTGAAACCGGTATGACAGGCTATTCATGGACTGTCTCGGCCGGTGGAACTATCACATCAGGAGGTTCCGGCAGCTACATCTATGTAACCTGGAATATTGCAGGGGCGCAGACTGTAAGCGTTACATATGCCGATCATGGTTGTACTCCTGTGAGCCCTACTGTCCGGAATGTTGATGTTTATGCAAAACCGGCTCCTACTATTACGGGTCCGGTAATCATTTGCGGAACTCCATCGCCTGGCAATGTCTATGTTACTGAAGCAGGAATGACAGATTATTCCTGGGCCGTTTATGGCGGTACAATTACCGCCGGCACAGGAACAAATTCCATAACTGTGAACTGGACATCACCCGGAGCAAGGAGTGTAAGAGTTACAGTTACAGATGGTAACGGATGTACTTCAAATCAGACGATTTATAATGTCGATGTATATGCTTTGCCTATTCCTGTTATTGACGGGGATGCGTCAGTGTGTGATCCTCCTTCAGCAGGCCATGCCTATACCACTCAACCGGGAATGACAGGATATACATGGAATGTCTCAGCCGGTGGTACAATTACAAGCGGCCAAAGCACCAATACTATCGATGTAACCTGGAACGCTGTTGGTAATCAGACTGTTGATGTTACATACACTGATACACATGGTTGTGCCACAGCAGCTCCCACAGTAAAGAATGTCTCTGTGAATCTTTATTTTCCTGTCGATATTTCAATTGCCGCTTCTTCTAATCCAATTTGCAACGGAAGCTATGTAACATATACAGCAACATCTGTTAATGCAGGTCCATCACCAATTTATCAATGGAAGGTAAATGGGATCAATGCAGGCTGGAATAGTTCGTCTTATTGGTATATTCCGACAAACGGAGATTACGTTACGTGTATTCTGAATTCGAGTTTGCTTTGTGCAACCAATAATCCTGACACATCCAACACGATCGCGATGATTGTAAATCCGCACCCTGATGCGCCCATAAGTGGGGGTAATCAAACCGTATGCTCAACCACTCTGCCTGCATTACTCACAGCTACAGCACCGGCAGGCAGTATAGTTGACTGGTATCGGTATGCAAGCGGAGGAAGTGTTTTGTTGTCAGGCAGTAACACGTATTCCACATCTGCAGCGGGGAGTTATTATGCCGAGTCAAGGGATATATCAACAGGCTGTACAAGTACCAGCCGAACTTTGGTTAATTTATCCGTTAACACAGCCGTTCAATATTTTATAGATCTTGATGGTGATGGATTTGGTAATCCCGAAGTTTCTGTATACGACTGCTCTCAACCAGCCGGATATGCTGCTAATAACCTTGATTGCAATGATAATGATCCACTCGTAAATCCAAGTTCTCAGTATTTTGCATATACCGGGAATCCGGGGTTTGTTACCTCCATTGTTTCTCCTCCTACCGGATCTCCATCCACACTTTTCCACTTTGAAGCTGATTATTTTGATGCAACCAATTCACTGCCTCCCGCAGGTTATCCCCGAGTGATACTTGATTATGAAGGAAACGGCAGTTATTTGGATCCCAACGATCGGGTTGTGCTCATGACCGCTACTGATTTTGCAGATCTTACTACAAATAACGGGAAGAGGTATTTTGCAGAAGTGAATGGTTTGCCTTATGGAACCAACTGGAAAGCTAAGATTCTCGTAAGTGACGCAATCAGCTGTAATACCACATTTGGACCTTTTGATTGCCCGGATGTGCTGCATGAACCCAATGTATATATCTTCGCTAATGATATTACCATATCGCCGCCTCATCCTGATCCATCAGAGAACATTGTGGTTTCGGCGGTTGTTCATAACGAATCGGATTTTGATGCAACAAATTTTGCATGTCATTTGATAAATCAGTGGGACACTTTAGTTATTTATCCGGATATTATCGTGGCAAATCTGCCTGCTCACCAGAATACGACCGTACAATGGAATATCACTTCTCCGGCTGTTCCGGCATGGTGTCC
This sequence comes from Bacteroidales bacterium, assembly GCA_038204995.1. GTDB lineage: Bacteria > Bacteroidota > Bacteroidia > Bacteroidales > UBA4417 > UBA4417. Next base: position 49,372 of record JBBRCH010000018.1, read on the forward strand.
TATGCAGGTCATAGTGGATTATACTAACGTAATAGCTGAAAATAACGAACTGGATAACTCTGCCGTCCGTCCGTTTGTGAACGGGAATTACCAGATCGCCGGCGCTATTGTGGTAACAAGTACAGTATCACCATCTGTTTCTTACTCAAATCAGTATAATTATCTGAATTTCAGTGGCAGAGCCTGGTATACTGCTCTGGCGGTTCAACTCAACGATTCAAGTGTAGCGGGTGCTACTGTCGATTTCACTGTTATCGAAACAGGAGCTACCTATTCGGGTTACACTAATTCGTGGGGGTACTTCAGCATCAGTTTCCCAGCTCCTGATCCTCCGGGAATTTATCATATTGTTGCTTCGGTTACTGATTTTACTTTGACTGGAGATTTCACCAACCAGTTTACTATTCTGGATCCTATCATTCCTGAAATCAGACCAAACCTGGCACTTAACTATTGCCATTCAGTGGATGTTCAGCCTGTTAATCCGCATCTGGCGGCGAATGTTAACCTTATTGCCCATGTTGTGAACAATGGTAATGCAACAGCCATTGGCCCTATTGAGGTGAGGTTTACTTATTCAACCGGCGGTACTTGGCTTGCACAGTATAATGGCGATCTGGCACCTGGTCAATCTGTCCCGATATCTGTAACAACTCCGGTTCCACCGGCAGCTACCCAACTTGTGGCCTACGCCGATCCCAATGACCTGGTCTATGAATGGAATGAAACTGACGGAGATAACTCCACCATCGACAACATGTGTTATGACTTTCAACCTGTAGGTATTTGCGGAGGTAATTTCTGGGGGACCCGGTGTGTTAATTCGTCAACAAACCTTTATGTAGGAGTGAATGTATCTCATCTCTATGATGCCAATCCTTTAGATGTTAAATTTGAGGTCAGCGGGCCTGGAATTGCCGGGTGGCAGAACCTTGGCGTCGGAACACTGAATAATTTAACGCGAAATTGTTATTGTCCATATGTAGTGGGTATACCTGATCAGTTCACCTTTACTGAAGTGGGTATTTATACTTTCCGGATGACAGTTGACCCGCAAAATGTTTATCCTGAATGCGATGAAGGTAATAATGTGCTTGTCGTAACAGTGAATTCAGTTGCCTGCCTTCCGCCTGAAACTAAACCAAACCTGACATTTGCTTCCTGTCATTCACTGGATGTTCAGCCTGTTAATCCTCATCTCAGTGCAGGAGTTAACCTGATCGCTCATATTGTAAACAATGGCAATGCAACAGCCTTTGGCCCTATTGAAGTGTTGTTCAGCTATTCCACGGGAGAAACATGGACTGAACAATATAATGGTAATCTTACTCCAGGTCAAAACGTTGATTTATCGGTCATCAATGCCCCATTACCTCCACTGGGAACATTAATGAGTGCATATGTTGACCCGAATAATCTGGTCAGTGAATGGAATGAATCGGATGGAGATAACTCAAGATCTGATAATATGTGCTACGATTTTCAAACTGTTCCTCATTGTGGTTCTAATTTCTGGTCACGAACCTATCTGGTAGGTCAGTCAACTTTATTATCTGTAGGGATGAATGTTTACCATTTGTATGATGCCAATCCAGTAAAGATGAAGTTCGAAGTAAGTGGACCTGGAATTTCGGGTACACAGAATCTTGGCATCGGTGTTTTGAGTAATGCCACCCGGAATTGCTGGTGTCCTTGGGTTATTGTGTTGCCAACGCCGTATTCATTCTTCGAAGCGGGAACTTATACCTTTACGATGACTGCAGATCCTAATAATGAATACCCGGAATGCAATGAAGGTAATAATGTTCTGGTAGTTCAGGTAAATGTGTTGGATGGTGCAGATATGCGGATATTATCACAATTTATTAACCCGGATAAATTAAACCCTGATATTAATGAAGAGGTTTCACTGATTGTCACTTACGAAAATATAGGAAATACAAATGTAAATGACGTTATGAAACTTAAAGTCATGGTGGATGAGGTATTACTGGATGAAGTATATCCTGTACCCGGTCTGGCAACCGGAGATCACAACTCCGTTGCTATTCCAAATACCTGGTCAAGCAGCATTCCGGGAGCACATGTGATCCGAGCTATCATTGATGCCGATAATCAGGTGCCTGAAACTAACGAATCCAACAATGAAGCTACACGTGCGATTATTGTCGGGGAATGTGCAAATCTTTATTTTCAGCTGTTTGCGTCCTCAAACTCCAATCCTGCAGAAGGTGATAACATCCTTATAAATACAAGGATAGGAAATAACGGGGATGTTAATGCCACTGCAAATGTGAAATTCTATTATATAAACGATGCGAATGATACCATTCCGATCGGACAAACCCCGGTTTCAGTTTTTGCACATGACAGTGTTACATTCGAGATGCCTTGGACAGTTATTGATAATACAACGACTCTCATTGCAAAGATTGTAGATGTGAACACTTTGGAATTCAATCCGGATGACAATGTAGCAACAGATATCATTGGAGGATTTACAGTTTCCCTTGCATCTGTTCCAGCTTGTCACAACGAGAGTAATGGCACCTTAACTGCCGAGGCTACCGGAGGTACAGCCCCCTATCTTTATATTTGGGATAATGGCTATATAGGACAGACACGCACTGCCGGTCCGGGAAGCTATACAGTTACAGTAACCGATAACATCGGTCTGAGCAAAGTTGCCACAGGAACAATTACTGAGTTTCCTGCTTTAATCCCGGTTATCTCCGGCCCTTCAACTTCCTCAGTAGGTTCAACAGGTAATGTTTATACTACTGAACCTGGTATGAACGGATACGTATGGACAGTTTCTGCAGGAGGAGTAATAACCGCCGGAGGCACAACTGCTGATAATAGTGTAACCGTAACATGGAATACAATGGGGACACAAAGTGTCAGCGTAAATTATACTACTGCACATGGATGCACAGCCGTCGCAGCTACTTATTTTGGAGTAACCGTGAACGAGATACCCGTTCCCACAATTTCGGGGCCGGACAATGTATGTGCTAATTCAACAGGTAATGCTTATTATACAGAAGCCGGAATGACCGGGTATACATGGGCAGTATCTGCAGGAGGTATTATAACCGGTGGTGGAACAGAAACCAGCAACTATGTTGTGGTAACATGGACTACAGCAGGTTTACAAACAGTAAGTGTGGCTTATACCAGCCCGAATGGATATCCTTCGGATTTTCCGACTATTTATCCGGTCAACGTAAATCCGCAACCTGTTCCGGTTATTCTCGGACCTGTTTCAGCTTGTGTTTATTCAACCGGAAATATTTACACCACCGAGGCTGGAATGTCTGATTATGTTTGGACTGTTACTACCGGAGGTACAATAACCGCCGGGGGTACACTAACCAGTAATTCCATAACTGTAACCTGGAACACAGTAGGCTCAAAAATGGTCAGCGTTTCTTATACTGATGCTAATGGTTGTGTCGCAGCCACACCTACTATCTATAGTGTTATGGTTAATTCTTTACCGGGGGCAATTGCAGGAACCAACAGGACAATTTGTCTGAACAGCAATACTACTATTGGAGCTCCTGCAGTGTCAGGTAGCACTTACAGCTGGACATCAAACCCGGCAGGATTTACATCAACTCTTGCCAACCCGACAGTTACTCCACTGGTAGCAACTACCTACATAGTTACAGAGACAGTTACTCAAACCGGTTGTACTAACAGCCATAGTGTACTTGTAAGGGTTTCTGCATTGCCTGCAGCCGTTGCAGGTGATTCCAGGACCATCTGTATGTATACCAGCACTACCATAGGTGCTCCACCAGTACCAGGCAGTATCTATAGCTGGACATCGGATCCTGTCGGATTTACATCAGCTCATGCTAACCCAACTGTTACTCCGACTGTGACAACTACTTATACTGTGCTGCAAACCTCGATAACAACAGGCTGTTCTAATAGCAATAGTGTTGTTGTTACGGTCAACCCGATACCTGTTCCTACCCTCAGCGGGCCTAGCCCGGTATGTAATCTATCCACAGGTAACACATACACCACAGAAGCATCAATGTCCAACTATTTATGGACAATTCCAGCGGGTGCAACAGTTACTTCCGGTGGTACTACTGCAGATAATTATGTTACAATTACCTGGAGCAGCACCGGTACAAGAACGTTAAGGGTAAATTATACCAATGAATTTGGTTGTACAGCTCTCACGCCCAAAGTGTTAAATGTAAGTGTTTATCCTTCACCTGTTCCGACAATTATTGGTAGCAGTAGCTCTTGTCTCAATGTTAACACGGTCTATTCTACAGTTCCTTTACAATCGAATTATACCTGGACGATTTCTCCGGATGGGACTATCGTTAGTGGTCAGGGAACCAGAACAGTGATTGTAAATTGGGCGGCTACAGGGGCAAAATGGATAGGTCTGAATTACACCAACATGAGTGGTTGTTCGGCACCAACCCCGTCCATTAAAAATGTGACCGTAAATACATGTAAGGATGAATTCGCCGGATCTGATACGTTAAACAACTATCCGATAGGGTATGTAGATATGGATATTTATCCGAATCCAAATGATGGCTCGTTTACCGCCATTATCTCCTCTCAGATTCCTGGTACATACAATCTTCAATTATACAGCAACCTGGGTGTAATGGTATACGAGCTTAAAAACCTCTATGTTTCCGGCACCCTTATGCAGAAAATTGAGATCAGGAACATAGCTAATAGTATTTACACACTTGTTTTAACTAACAAGGATCAGTCCATTCAGAAGAAGGTTGTAATCAGAAAATAGCAATTTTTAAAGAGGATTAAAATCCAGGTAGTTGGGGAGTATCCATTTTTCAACTATCTGGATTTGAGGCCTTTGTAAGTAAAAATAATTACTCACTATTGAATGTTAATAATTTGAACTGAATTTGCTTGCATAAATTGTAAAAAATGCTGAGCTTTACCAAATAATCTGAACTAAAACAATGTTCAGATGTTTATAAAAATAATGCTTTCAATCTGCAACTTTTACCCGGGAGAATTGTTTCCCCACGTAGTATATTGATCGAAAATGCAACGGATCATCAAGAAATAGAGTTATTAGCTGATCTTTGTTCTGATTGAAATAAGAAATCTGCTTTTAAACCTGAATCACTCTCATTTTTGAGGATTTTTTACACAACTTAAAGATTACCAATTTAAATAAATCCCGATACAAAGACAGTTAACTGATTGATAAACAAAACGTTAAAATAGAAAATTGCAGCAAATCCTTAAAATCAAGAAGATGAAACGAACCTTTACAAACTCACTCAAGATTCTATTCGCCCTGATGATATTGGGCTGGAGTAGCGGCGTACAAGCCCAGTATTCAGGAGGCACTGGTGCTATGGCCGATCCGTATCAAATAAGTTCACTTAGTGACCTGATTAATCTTAGTAGTACTAGTACCGACTGGGGTATGTATTTTATACAAACGGCAGATATAGATGCATCTTCTACCACAACTTTGAACGGGGGAGATGGATTTTCACCCATCGGGAACGCCTCAGATGCTTTTAATGGTGGCTATAACGGGCAAAACCACACTATTTCAGGTCTCTATATTAACAGACTTTTAACTGATAATATAGGACTGTTTGGCTATGCTTTTGGTGATGTGAAAAATCTTGGGCTATTGAGCGTTAATATTACTGGTGAATATAATGTTGGCGGACTGGGTGGCACCATATTTTCAGCAGACAATTGTTATGTTACAGGTACTGTACAAGGGCTTAGTATTGTAGGTGGATTTGGAGGCTATGTCGGTATTTGCTCTAATTGTTATTCTTCATGTAATGTAACCGGCGGAGCAGAAGATCTTGTAGGAGGGTTTGGCGGATACAATTTAGGAATTTTAACTCAATGTTACTCAGCTGGCACCGTTAACGGAAACAACTATGTAGGAGGTCTTATCGGAATCAATGACGGAGGTATTATTAATACTTGTTATTCTACTGTAAATGTTACAGGAATAGCAAATTCTGTTGGCGGTTTAGTTGGATTTAATGGTGGTTCCGGGAATGTCCAAAACTCTTATGCAACAGGTACTGTTAACGGAGATAGTTATGTGGGAGGTCTTGTAGGTGGTAATGATAATGTTTCTTCCATGCAGTTTTGTTTTTCAAAAGGGCTCGTTACAGGTAATACGGATAAAGGTGGACTTGTAGGATGGTTAGATGCAGGAGGTCTTGTTGAAAGTAGCTTCTGGGATATGGGAACATCCGGTATGTTAACCAGTGCCGGAGGTACCGGAAAAACCACAGCCGAAATGAAAAGGGTAGGTATTTATTTGTCTGATCCTTCTTTGGTCACTTTCTGGGATTTTTCATTAGGCGGAAACACCTGGGCGTTTAATGGTTCTGATAACGGAGGCTATCCTTTCCTCAGGAACGAAGCGTATACCCCGGCACAAGTCTGGCTTGGCAACACTTCAACAAATTGGGCTTTAGCTGACAACTGGAGTGAAAATGCTGTACCCGGGGTGGCGAATAATATTTTTATCCCTCATGTTTTGATAAACGAACCGGGCATAAGTTCAGCAGGAGAAATGGCAAACAATCTTACCATTGAAGTGGGCGGTTCCCTGGGCATAGCCGACGGCGGCCAGCTGGAAGTAAACGGTGCATTAATCAACAATGCAGGTGCAGCCGGATTCATGATCAACTCAGGAGGCTCACTTATCGCAAACACATCAGGCATTGCAGCCACCGTGAAGAGAGATATATCCGATGCCGCAAACGACAAATGGCATCTTTTTATCTCTCCGATTACTACCTCAGTTCAGGCAAGCGCTTCGTCCTGCTTTAATGGCGCTTATCTTGACAGGTACAATGAACCATCAGGTGAATGGGTGCGTCTTGCTACAAATGATAATGTAACTCCTGACATGGGTTATTCTCTTAATTTTGAAGCTGGTTTTAATCCTCTGGTTTTCAGCGGCGTACTAAAATCCAGTCCGGTCGGATATTCAGGTTTAAGTTATACCGCAGCTGCCCCTGGTTATTTGGCAGGCTGGCAGCTTGTAGGTAATCCTTATCCATGTGGTATTAATCCTGAGTTGTGCAGTGTCCCCTCGGGTATGAATGCGTTTGCTTATGTATGGGACGGTACTGCCGGAAATTATAACACCCTTTCAATCGGTTCAAATACCAACCCGGGAACTATTGCTTCACTGCAGGGATTTTTCGTCAGAACAAATTCCGGTACTAATTCTTTCACGCTTGCAAATGCTGCTAAAACACATTCGGGAACATTTCTAAAAAATGGAAATACAATACCCGAAATGCTGAATCTTAAAATTAATGGAAATGGATATTCGGATGTAACCTATGTTCGTTTCCATCAGCTGTCAACTCCGGATTTCGACCAGGTGTTCGATGCATACAAAATGCCGGGACTTGATGAAGCTCCTCAACTTTTTTCAATAATTCCGGGTGAGAAAGCTGCTGTAAATACCTTGCCTTCCATCGAAACCAATTCTGAGATATCATTGGGATTAAAAGTTGGAGCAGATGCCACTTATACTCTTAATGCAGGCGGCATTGGAAGCTTTGATGTAACTACCCCTGTTTTACTTGAGGATTTGAAAACCAATAACATGATTGATCTGCGCCAGAACCCTGAATACTCCTTCAACGCATCTCCTGCTGATGCAGAACATCGTTTCAATCTGCATTTTAAAAACACCAATGGGATTGACGAAAAAGCCAACAGTGTTGTCGGTGTTTACAGTAACCAGCATTCGGTCTACATCCGCAACACAAATAACCTTCAGGGTAATGTAGAGGTATACGATATAACCGGAAGACTGATCCATAGTTCTAAGCTTAGCGGTAATCAACTCGACAAGATTGATATAGTAAACTACACTGGAAATCTTCTGGTTAAAGTTATAACGCCAAAGGCTATAGCAATCGAAAAAGTATTTGTAAACTAAGATAAATCTAACAATATGAAGAAGACATTTAGAGTTTCAGCACTCATAGTAGTATTTTTATTTGCTGGATATGTTTTAAAGGCTCAGCCGCATCCTGGCCAGCAAAGCGATAATAGCACTGTTTCAGGAGAGCGTATTGGAGCCAGTGCTCCTGTAGGCGATGGATCAAGCATACTTTTACTGTCAGCTTTGGCATTTGGCGCATTTAAATTTTATCGTAATCGCCGTAAGGTTTTAACAGCTGAATAAAGTAAAAATGAATTTTACCGGCTTTAAAATAAGATATTATTATTCATAATTGTCTAAAAGTTGGTTACAAGTTTTCATTTTTGCCCTGAAAAAAACATTTACCAGTTTATTCTGCTGGTAAATGTTTTTTTTTTCTGTACAGGTTACTGGAAGCTTATTTTAAAAACAAGATCAATTTTAAAACCGGATTTCTTTTATTCAGAACAGATAGTCAAGTCCTTGAACCTCTTAAAGTTATTGCAATGTAATCCCCATGTTTTCATTCGATGGTAACAAGCTGGTATGCTGGTCGGACCAACACAGACCAGCAGTATACAACAGTAATTCCGAAATAACAGATTGGATGGGAATTTTCCGGGTTTGAAATAAAAAGTCGTGTTATACCAATGCGAATTTTATAATAGGCCAAAGCCGTTTTAAAATTCTACAGTGGTAAATACCGATCAGAAATTTGTTTAGTTCTCCCGATATTTATCAGGATGGACTATTATGAATTTCATATCGGTATTATTTGCTTATTTTCTTTAAAACTTCAAGGAAAATTTTCCGGCTACTGTTTTTTTCTTCCCTGTCAGCGATAGCTTTAATTGCAGGTATAAGTTCTGAATTTGCCGGTAACCGAAGTTTAACAACCTGGCTTAGCGCATATGGTGCACTCCATCGCACAACAGTGCCCGAATGCTCCGTGTTTGCCAGTAGGTTCAGTATTGCTTTGTCAAGTTTACCAGGAAATAAGTGAGCTGTGTTGCCTATTACCCTGGCTGATTCCCATTTAATTCGTGGCGTTCTATCATTGAGGCTTTGAGTAACAAAGTCGAAAGCTTTGGAGTTAACAATCTCAGGCTTATTTTTTGAAACATATTCAAGCGATTCGATGCAGCATGCCTTTTCTTATTCCTTAGCACTATCCGCGAAACTGATGAGTTGATCAATTGACAAATGACCGTCAGATTTCAATTTTGCTTAGTATTTCGGTTTTTTCTTTTGGTTTACTAATTTTATTATTCAGTATTTCAGCGATTTTCATATTGCTAAGTAGGGTCACTAAGAAAACTCATCATTTTACGTAAAAATGCTCATTTTCTTTAACTTCAGGTTTGGCAGGCAAAACTCAATCTTCTGTGAGCGAGGACTTTCCCCTACGGGGACCAAGGGGTGCGCGTGAGCAAGACTCATTTTAAACTCGTTTTCTTAAACCCACTAAGTAGTTGTAATGTTATGCTTACAAATTTAGTTGATTAATATTCGCAGTGGTTTATAACGCGCCCTAATTCTATTTGATGTATGGATGTAATATAAAAACAAACCATTTTCCTGATATCATTTCTTTATTCTTAAATTTGTAATCTTACAAAGCCACTTTGCAATGAAACAAGTTCTGAAATACATAGGTTATTTTTTGCTTTTATTTATAATTGGTTTCCTGATCTGGCGGTTCTCATTTATGATCGTTTGGGTTCTTATTGCTGCAGTTATTTCATTTATCGGAAATCCGCTGGTTCATTTTTTCGATCGTTTACATATTAAAAAACTGAGCATTCCTCATGCTATGAGTGCAGCCCTCTCCTTGCTGATCATTGTTCTGATGTTTTTTGGACTGATAGCTATTTTTGTACCGCTTATCATTAAACAGGCTCAAACAGTTGCTCAGATAGATGTCAACAAACTGGCTCAAAACCTGCAAGGACCTCTACTTTGGATTGATGATGCACTTCATAACCTGGGGATAATACCTGCAAGTGAAACCTTACAGGAATATATAGTGATAAACCTGAAATCATTGGTAAACCTGGAAAGTGTCAGTAAAGCGATGGGCGGTGTATTCAGTGCTGCCGGAGCCATTCTGGTAGGGCTGGTTTCGGTTCTTTTTATATCTTTCTTTTTTTTGAAAGATGAGAATTTGTTTGAGAACGGCATACTTATGCTGCTTCCGTCAAAACATCACCAGGCAACAAAAAATGTTATTTCTTCTTCCAAACACCTTTTAATGAGGTATTTTATTGGTGTTATGCTTGAATTGATAGGCGTTATGTCGATGATTACCATTGGATTATTGATATTTGGTGTTGAAAATGCTCTTCTGATCGGATTTTTTGGCGGTATCATGAATATTATTCCTTATCTGGGGCCAATTCTGGGTTCTTCAATTGGAATTATTTTAGGTGTAACTGCAACACTGGCATATGGTTCCTTTAATGATTTGCTGCCGGTGCTGGCAAAGCTTTTAGGAGTTTTCATTGCAGCTCAGGCAATTGACAATAATATCCTGGTACCTTTAATTTATTCAAAAAGCGTGAAAGCTCATCCATTGGAAATATTTTTCGTGATTATAATGGGTGGCAGCCTGGCCGGAATTTTTGGCATGTTGCTGGCCATTCCGGTTTATACCGTACTCAGGGTAATTGCGAAAGAGTTCTTTCAGCAATTCAGGGTAGTAAAGAAACTCACAGAAATGATTGATTAAGATTGAGAAAAAAACAAATATTTATTTATTACCTGGAGCTGCTAAAGACAATTACTGTTCATCGGTTATCAAATCTGGTTCATGTTGAAGCAGGTTATTACATAAGCAGGCTGTCCCGTAAAGTTGTCGTTTCCGGAAAACCATGGGCTGCTTCTATTGAGCCAACTACTGCCTGCAACCTGCGCTGTCCCGAATGCCCGACAGGAATGCAATCGCTCTCGCGGCCAAAAGGGATTATAAAAATGGAAGTATTCAGGGAAATTCTCGATAAACTTTCACCCAACTTGTTCTATCTTACGCTTTATTTCCAAGGTGAGCCTTTGTTGAATCCTCATTTTACTGCTATGGTTCAATTGGCCCGAAGCCGGCATATTTTTGTTTCCACCTCAACAAACGGTCATTTTCTTAACACTGAAAAAGTAAACGAGATCATCGAAAGTGGTTTGAATCACCTTATCATTTCCCTGGATGGCCTTGACCAGCAAACCTACGAAACATACCGTGTTAACGGAAATCTTCATACGGTGACTGATGGAATTCAAAGACTGATTGAGGCCAGAAAAACCGCGAAATCGAATTCGCCTTTTATTGAACTGCAGTTCCTGGTAATGCGTCATAATGAACATCAGATGCAGCTAATGCGTGAGTATGCAAGGCAATCCGGGGCCGACAGGCTGTCATTCAAAACGGCACAGGTGTATCATTTCAACGACGAAAGCACTATCATTCCGACACTGAAAGCAAAATCACGATACAGCCAAAATGCGGATGGTTCATGGACCACAGCGAACAAAGTACGGAACCGTTGCCACCGTATCTGGAGTTCACTGGTTGTTACCTGGGACGGCAAAGTGGTTCCCTGTTGTTATGATAAAAATGCTGATTATCAAACTGGTAACCTAATGGAAGATTCTCTTTCCTCGATCTGGAAAAACCATTTTTACTCTTCATTCAGAAGAAAAGTTCTGACCGATCGATCTGAATTTGATATTTGCCGGAACTGCGGGGAATAGAAAAGTTTTGGACGCTCTTTTTTGCATGAGTTGGTATTTTGGAAGGTGAGTAGATAATTTAGCACAATCGCAAATCGTACATCGTACTTTGTAAATCGTAACTTGAAAAGGCTTTTAGACTGTTAGGCTGTTAGGATGTTAACGTTTCATTATCTTCGCTTATTCGTAAATCATAAATAGTAACTTAATAAGGCTGATAGGCTCTTAGACTGTTAGGTTATAAATGTTCCGATATCTGGTCACTTTTTCAAAGATCGTAAATCGCACAAAGCAAATCGTACATCTTACATCACAAATCCAACATTATTCCACGAACTTCCCCGTCAACTCACGGAACACTTGCTCCAGGTTATGCTCTTCGCGATGGAGCGAAAGCAGGGTCAGGTTATTGTCGACAGCAAACTTATTGATGTTTGGCCTGATATCTTCTCCGGGCTTAGATTGAAGTCTCCATAAACGGTCGTTGATTTTTACAGCCTTTGCTACTCCCGGGATTGATAGCAACATTTTCTCTGTGGTAAGCGTTGCAAACTCAACAGTAACAATATCGTGCGACTGAATGACGGATAATTCCGAAGTTGGGCCATCAGCCACAATTTTTCCCATGCTGATAATTATTGCCCTACTGCAAACTGCTTCCACTTCCTGCATGATATGTGTGGACAGAATTACGGTTTTTTGTTTGCCAATGCCTTTGATCAGTTCGCGGATTTCGACCAATTGGTTCGGGTCGAGGCCTGAGGTTGGTTCGTCAAGTATCAGCACTTCCGGATTATGGATCAATGCTTGCGCCAGGCCGACGCGCTGCCGGTATCCTTTCGATAAAGTGCCGATTTTTTTATTCTGTTCAGGTCCCAAACCTGTAATTTCAATCATTTCGCGGATCCGGCTTCGTGAAGCCTTACCCAGTTTGTGAATGCCGGCTATAAACTCCAGGTATTCTTTAATATACATCTCAAGGTACAGCGGGTTATGCTCAGGTAAATAGCCTACAATCTTTTTTACTTCTTCGGTATCCAAAAGCACATCGTGGCCATAAATGGATGCTGTGCCCGAAGTAGGAGGGATGTAGCCTGTAAGTATTTTCATCAGGGTCGATTTACCGGCGCCATTTGGTCCTAGTAATCCGACAACTTCTCCTTTACCGATATTGATATTCACCTTATCAAGCACTACCTGTGTGCCGTAAACTTTAGTAATATCGCGGGTTATGATTGACATGGGTATCCATATTTTAGAATGCGAAATTATGAACTTTTTTTAACTAAGTCCTTTGTTTGTTGTAAAATGAATATGGCTGATAAAGTATCACTAACAGAATAAACTATTAGTCAAATATTCAAGCGAATCAAAGGTTGGATTCATATGTTGTCTATTGAGGCGTTAAACTCTTCCAGAGTTTAAAACTCTGGAAGAGTTCGCCTTATTTGCAAATAACCAATTTGTATCTTGAAGAAGCTCCATTTTCTCCTATTAAATTAACGATATAAATCCCGGGAGTATAATCCCTGCAATCCAATTTGAAGTCGTGTCGGCCTACCGTTTGGTAAGAATTCAATAATAGAATTCCATTCTTGCCTTCAATGGAAGAAATTTCAAGGCTTACTTTGCCGGAATTTTTTAAACTATAGTTTATGATTGCTTCCAAAGAAGCCGGATTGGGCGAAACTGAAATATCATTTATTCTTATATTTTCTAATTCAGAAGTACTTACCTGATTGTCGAGTAGATGCTCATAAAGTGTGAAATTTTGACCACAGTCAGCACTATAAAAAATCTGGAGAATCTGCTTTTGTTCAAACTGGTTATATTTCCAGTTAGCGACATAAAAAGAGCAAGCATCTCTGCCAGCTGTAAAATCAGTATTTGCCGATGATTCATCGAATTTTACAGTGTCCTGTAAAGAGTAATTTTCGCCATAATCAGTTGAATGATAAATCCTATAAACATGGGGAATCCCGCTTTGCTCAGGTTCGAGGGTAATAAGATAAATTTCGCCCGGTAATGTGCCATGGCAAACCTTTTGTGCCAGGTTTCCGTTAGGATTATAAACGATGGCAGAATCAATAGGGATTGTATCAATTGTTACCCCAAAATCAGGCGAATGAAGCAAAAAGTCCCTGTTGCTGGCATATGCATTATTTATGCCATATATCTCTCCTGAAGTAATTCCGATTTCCGGTTTAGTGAAATAGGATGTATAATAGGCATTAATCATATGTGTGGTAAAAAAATCCGTAGTGGATCCAATTCCGTAGTATTGTACGGTTGGCCTTTCGGTCATAATTATTTCGCCGGCAACCGATCCTCCCAGTAATGCCAGTGGCGGAAGCTGATCCGTAAAAACCGTGCTCATCAGCTTCCATTTTTTCCCAAAATCAGTACTCTGATAAATTACAGTATCCGTATTATTTAAAGACGTACAATAAAGCAATCCGGGTGTTGGATCAGCAACGGAATTCTTCAGGTTCAGATCGTTCTCGGTTGAGGGATAAGGTATGGTGTATTGAACACTGATTTTTTGTCCATGCTCCCATAAATGATAAAACTGCATAATCGAATTCGACGTAGCATTTTTCCGGCAATAGATGTATAAGTCGTCGTTGGAATGCCCTCGTTGAATGGCATAGCTTTGCGCGACTGTCTGGATACTAAGTAAGATGAATAGAATGCCTGCTGTAAGGGATAAAAGGAACTTTGTCATGATGTTGTATTTAATGGGGATGCTGTATGAGATTCAAGCAATATTAACCGCGAAGTTTCGCAAAGGTAGCGCAAAGAACAGCGGAGGTATAAGCATTTGATAAATAGCATTGCGAATCGCAGTTAATCTCGCTTAATGCTGGACTGTGGCCCTTTGCGTTAAGACATTTTTTCTCCTGTTTAAGCCAATTTATCGTGAAATAATAAGTTTGCCTGTTGTAATGGTTTCACCACCAGCCAATATTTGTACAGAATAGAATCCATTTGCAAGATCTTTGACATCCATGGTTTTAACAAATTCACCCGGATGCTGCCATTCAGGGATTGTTCGTAAAACGCACCTTCCCAGCGAATTGTAAACCTCAACTGAAATCATTGAAGACTTTACAAGATTACAACTTATTTCGGTATGATCCGATGCCGGATTGGGAGAAAGCTGCATCATATTTTTAGCCCCGGCTATTTCTGTTTTCGTACCCACATCAGGGGTAAGCAAGTGTTCGTATGTAGTAAAAGTTTCGCCACAGTCGGAACTAAAGAGAATCTGAAGTTTGTAATAATTTGAACCTGAAACTTCCTGCAAATTAGCAATATAGAATTTGCATGTGCCTCTTCCCGCAGTAAACTGTTGCTTTACTGAGTCAAATACCTTGTTGCTTTTTAGTTGCCAGTTGGCGCCATAATCAGTTGTATGATAGATGTAATAATGAACTTCCGATGCCGAAACAGTTTGCTGAGTAACCAGGAATAATTCGCCCGGCGCCGTGCCCCTGCTCAATTCTTTAAACAGCAGTCCGGAGTTCTCATTAATTATAGTTGTATCAACTGGAATAGTATCGGATGTTGCGCCGTAATCAAGGCTGTGGGCCAAAAAGGCATGCTTGTTAATAATTGGCACCTGGAATAATTCGCCTGATACAAGTCCGATTTCTCCATTGATAATTCCGTTGGAGGTATCGGCTATCAATGTATAATGGGCGAAGTAGTCGTTGGTTTTATAAATTACATTCATTGGATAGGGAAAAACAGATGCATCAACACCCTGAATAATAAATTCTCCTGGTGCCTCACCACCATATAAACCTACTATACCCGTATAGTAATTTACAAATGGGGCAAGGAAATAAAATGTTTTACCATAATCTAAACTTTCTCCAAAATATTGGTCATTAAAACCTATTATAATTCCCGGAGCAGGTTCGGCAGTTATTCCTCCAGCAAATAACCACTGTTCATTTTGCTTATGAACCAAATTCCCATCAGTATTCAGATATAATAGCATTGGCATTCCCGAAACTTCCGAATAACAGTATACATACATATCATCAGTTGTATGCCCACGAATGAAAGTAGTAAGTTGACTGTATACTTTTGCAGAAGTAGAAAGTAAGATGAAGATTATGGCAATTTTCAAATATAGTATTTTCATGGCCTTTGTTATTAATTTGTGGTGGTTTTTAATAGGTATTGATTGTTTTTATGTGTGTTGATGTTTGTTAAAGCTCTTCAAGGGTTAGATTCCCCTTGAAGAACTTTCAACTTAATATTGGTTTATAATTCAGTTTTAACAAAGTTACAGATTATCTGGCTATAATTATTCGTTTTGTAACAGATTGTTCCCCCTCAGGTTGAATGCATAACAGATAAAATCCGCCGGGGATTTCATTTGTATTAAGCAAAATACTGTGTCCGCCAGCATCTGTTATCCTGGTTTCCGAAAATACAATCCTTCCAGTAGATTCAATTATCATAACATTTATTGGGCCGTTAACAACTTGGTTAAATTTGATTGTTAGCAGATCTGAAGCGGGGTTTGGACTGATGTTAATAGTAAGTGGGTATGCTTTATTATTAACAAAAGAAATTGATTTATCCGTTTGAGGATAAAGCAAGTCAACTAGTGTTAAGTTAAACATAATATGACGTAATTCAATAATATATTTGTATCTTTGTAAAAACTAAACAAATGATACGATATACAGTTAAACTAACCAAAAGTGAGGTTGAAGGACTTATGAGTATTATCAATAAAGGTT
>JBBRCH010000019.1:0-64796 GCA_038204995.1 Bacteroidales bacterium
TTTCTTTGTAGGGATCCAAAATAACTCTCAAATTTAAGACAAAGGAACAGCATAAATAATGTAATTTTACAGTCATATCCGGAATTATATAAACAGCAGGCAGTTAATAGCGCTTTTTAGAGGGGGGGCGGAATAGTTACAATTATATCATCCAAAGCCGTCTTCAGATCAGGGAAAGTATAAATAAAGCCTTCAGATAAAAGATGTTCTGGCAGAGCAAACTGTCCGCTGGTTATTGCAACAGATCCTTCTCCATATACTAATTTCAGTGCAAAAGACGGGACATTGAGAAAAGCAGGCCTTTTGAGCGCTTTTGCAAGCGTTTTTGTAAATTTAGTATTATCAACAACTTCAGGTGCAGTAAAGTTAAACTCACCTGACAATTGTTTGTTGGCAATAATGAACTGTATAGCCGTTACGAGATCAATGATATGAATCCAGGAAAAGCCTTGTTTCCCTGAAGCTATTTTACCTCCGAGCCCAAGTTTAAATATGGGAAGCATCCTCGCCAGAGCACCTCCATCTTTCCCAAGTACGATTCCAAACCTAATAATTGCCAATCGCGTAATAGGCTCCGCCTTTTTTGCTTCCTTTTCCCAGGCACTGCATATTTCTCCAAGGAAGTCACCGGCAAATTGGAATTTACTTTCGGTCTGTTCCCCTTCCTGAGTATAAATTCCAATTGCAGATGCCGAAATCATCAACTCGGGTTTTGTTTCCATCAGGCTCAAAGCTTCCACTATTTTGCGGGTTGTAACGATCCGGCTGTCGAATAAGGTCTTTTTATATGCAGCGGTCCAACGTTTAACGATAGGTGCCCCGGCAAGGTTAATCACAACATCGGCCCCTGACAGGAGCTTTGCCAATTCAGTGGCTCCGGTTCCTTTATCTACCCTTGGAATACGACGCACTTCATACCCTTTGGCCTGAAAAAAAGAAATAATGTTTTTACCTATAAAGCCACCTGCACCGGATATTGCAATAATCATATTCAATTGTTTTTATAATAAACATTTCAATCTCCTAAAGGTTAATTAACAACATGTAAAGTTATGATAAATTTTCAAGTTCATCTGTTAATCAATTAACAAATGGATGCGTGAGTTATAAATATTTATACCTTTGCACCATAATTTACACTTCCGGCATGATCAGGCTAACATGCTGACCAACTTATAATTAACTATGGATCAGAACACTGATAAACTTTTCGGCACATTTCCCCGCATATCGACTTCCGAATGGGAAGCACGCATAACGGAGGATCTGAAAGGTGCTGATTACCAGAAGAAACTTGTTTGGAAAACATCCGAAGGATTTGAGGTAAAACCTTATTACAGGGATGAAGATACAAGGGAAACCGGATCTGTCAATTCAGAGCTTGGCGAATACCCCTTCGTACGAGGTAACAAAACGGTTTCCAATAACTGGGAAATCCGCCAGGATATTGAAACCGGCGACGAATCGGAGGCAAACCTTCTGGCTATTGATGCTGTTAAACGCGGAGCTAACGGTATAG
The DNA here is from genome assembly GCA_038204995.1 of Bacteroidales bacterium. GTDB lineage: Bacteria > Bacteroidota > Bacteroidia > Bacteroidales > UBA4417 > UBA4417. The sequence continues at coordinate 1,520 of JBBRCH010000019.1, forward strand.
GTATGGTTACCACTGACCTGGATACTGAAAAAGACGTTGAAAATCTACTGAAAGGGATAAATCCCGCGGAAGTAGCCCTACATTTTGGCGCTGCCTCTTCCTACCCTGCATTGCTGAAAATTGTAGCTTCATATGCTAAATCACAGAATTTGCCGATACTTAAGCTGAAAGGATCTTTTGATTTCGACCCTGTCAGCTACCTGTTGCTCAACGGTGATTTCTGGAAGTCGGAGGATTATGATCTGGCCCAGGTGGCTACCATGGTAAAGTTAGGTAAAGAACTCATGCCAGCTATGAAAGTGATCAATGTTAACGGTCATTATTTCAACAGCTCAGGAGCAACCCTGGTCCAGGAACTTGGGTTCAGTCTGGCTTCAGGGAACGAATACCTGGCTCTGGCAACTGCCGCAGGAATTTCAGCAGACGATGCGGCTCAACGTATGATGTTTTCTTTTGGAGTGGGTTCAAATTATTTTATGGAAATAGCCCGCCTGCGAGCAGCCCGTTTGCTTTGGGCAAAAATAGTTGAACAATATAAACCAGTTAGTGAATTATCCATGCAGATGCATATTCATTGCAACACTTCAGCCTGGAATAAAACCCTTTACGATCCTTATGTAAACCTGTTGCGAAGTACTACCGAAGCCATGTCGGCAATCATTGGCGGCACTCAATCGCTCAGCATACTTCCTTTTGATACATTCTATAAAGATCCCGATGAGTTTTCGAACCGTCTGGCCCGCAACCAGCAGATTATACTGAAAGAAGAAGTTTATCTTGATAAAGTAATCGACCCCGCTGCCGGTTCTTATTATATCGAAAATCTTACCCAACAGATTGCAGATGCTGCATGGGAAATATTTCTGCAGGTTGAAGAAAAAGGAGGAATGATAGAAGCCGTAAAAGCGGGATTTGTGCAGGATATGGTAGAAAAAACAGCCGGGCAAACTCTTGATGATATTGCTAACCGCCGGTTGATCCAGCTTGGCACCAACCAACATCCCAACCCGTCAGAACAAATGCTTGAGAAGATACATTTCGCTGAAGAAGATGAAATGCTGGAAGAAGAAATATATGCTGATGAAGAAATGGAAATTGAAGAGGATGAGGATTTACCCACCCCATATAAAAAGCTTGTCCTTTTTGGCGCTTCCGATGCTTTCGACCAGATAAGACTTGCCACTGAACAATATGCTGCCGAAGGCAATAAAAAGCCTGCTGTATTTCTTTTCAATATCGGGAACCTTGCCATGCGCAAAGCAAGGGCAATGTTTACCACAAACTTCTTTGGTTGCGCCGGTTACGAAATTCTTGATAATCCAGGATTCGATGCGGTTGACGAAGGTGTGAAAGCCGCCATAGATTCAAAAGCTGAAATAGTGGTAATCTGCAGTTCTGATGAAGAATATGCCACTTTAGGACATGAAATAGCTGAAAAACTCAAAGCAGCTGACAAAGACATACATCTTGTTGTTGCCGGTTTTCCGAAAGATGTAAAAGACACCCTGAAACAAGCCGGGGTTGATGAATTTATTCATGTTCGCAGTAACCTTTTACAGACATTGGAATCATTCCAGGAAAAACTTGGAATTTTTTAGAAACAGCTGTTACGCAAAACTCATTTAGCACTCACAAAATCCCCCATCCTACGATGCGACCCGATTTTAAAAATATTGATATCAGAAGTACCCAGTCAAAACCGGCCGTAAGTCAGCCGTCAGCTCAAACTGAATGGATGACAAACGAGCAGATAGCCGTAAAACCTGTTTATACCCGAAATGATCTGGCAGGCATGGAGCACCTGGAGTATGCTGCCGGTTTACCACCTTTTCTTCGCGGGCCATACAGTACCATGTATGTAATGAAACCATGGACAATCCGCCAATATGCAGGTTTTTCGACCGCCGAAGAATCTAATGCCTTTTACCGCCGTAATCTGGCAGCAGGTCAAATGGGGCTCTCTGTTGCATTCGATCTGGCTACGCACCGCGGATATGACAGTGATCACGAACGGGTTGAAGGTGATGTGGGTAAAGCCGGTGTAGCTATCGACTCTATTCTGGATATGAAAATACTGTTCGATCAGATCCCGCTTGATAAAATGTCGGTTTCGATGACTATGAACGGGGCAGTTCTGCCTGTGCTTGCATTTTACATTGTGGCTGCAGAAGAACAAGGTGTTAGCATGGAAAAACTCAGTGGAACCATACAGAATGATATTCTGAAAGAGTTTATGGTCCGCAACACATATATTTATCCTCCGGCTCCGAGTATGCGTATAATTGCTGATATCTTCGAGTTCACCTCGAAAAACATGAAGAAGTATAACTCAATCAGCATAAGCGGTTACCACATTCAGGAAGCAGGTGGAACTGCCGATATCGAACTTGCTTATACACTTGCAGATGGACTGGAATACATCAGGAAAGGTATTGCAGCAGGTATACCGATAGATGCTTTTGCACCGAGACTTTCATTTTTTTGGGGAATAGGAATGAACCATTTTATGGAAATTGCCAAACTGCGGGCTGGTCGGATGCTTTGGGCCAAAATCGTTCAGCAGTTCAATCCAAAAGATCCTAAATCAATGGCATTGAGAACGCACTCACAAACTTCGGGCTGGAGCCTTACCGAACAAGATCCCTACAACAACGTTACCCGCACCTGTGTTGAAGCCCTTGCAGCAGCTTTGGGCCACACACAATCCTTACATACAAATGCCTTAGATGAAGCCATAGCGCTGCCTACCGACTTCTCGGCCCGCATTGCACGTAACACTCAGATATACCTGCAGGAAGAAACCAATATCTGCAAAGCTGTTGATCCCTGGGCAGGTTCCTACTATGTTGAAACACTTACTCACGAGCTGGCGCACAGCGCCTGGAAATTAATTGAAGAAGTGGAAGCCCTCGGCGGAATGTCGAAAGCAATCGAAACCGGAATCCCGAAAATGCGGATAGAAGAGGCTTCAGCCCGTCGACAGGCTAAGATTGATTCAGGCAGAGACACCATTGTAGGAATTAACAAATACCGATTAGCCAAGGAAGATCCAATCGATATCCTCGAAGTCGACAACGATGCTGTACGTTTGTCGCAAATTGAAAGGCTTAAAAAACTGAGAGCTGAACGTAATAATGATGAAGTACAGGTAACGCTGGATGCACTTACCAAATGTGCTGAAACCGGCGAAGGAAACCTGCTTGCATTAGCAATTGACGCCGCGCGCAAGCGTGCTTCTTTAGGAGAGATTTCAAGTGCATTAGAAAAAATATATGGGAGGTATAAAGCCGTGATCAGATCAATATCAGGAGTTTACTCCTCAGAAAGCCAGGGTGATGAGCAGTTTATGAAAGCCTGTGCAATGGCCGACGAATTTGCAGCACTCGATGGCCGCCGACCCAGAATTATGATCGCCAAAATGGGCCAGGATGGCCATGATCGCGGCGCTAAGGTGGTAGCAACCGGTTACGCCGATATAGGCTTTGATGTGGATATGGGACCTTTGTTCCAGACTCCGGCAGAAGCAGCACGACAGGCAGTTGAAAACGATGTACATGTACTCGGGGTTTCCAGTCTGGCTGCCGGGCACAAAACGCTGGTACCCCAGGTAATACAGGAACTGAAAAAACTTGGCCGCGAAGATATTATGGTTATTGTAGGGGGTGTAATTCCATCACAGGATTATGACTTCCTTTATAAAACCGGTGCTGTAGCCATTTTCGGACCCGGTACCAAAATTCCGGAAGCTGCTATACAAATGCTTGAGATACTGATCAGTAGCCGGAAATAAAGGGTTACATCTTTAATACCTCTAAAATCCCTTCTGTATTCCAGGAAGGATTTTATATAGTTGGTGAAAGACAAATAAATCAGAATGTTGCTGAAACGCATAACTGACAGGACATTTAGCTCCTCTTCTCAGTGAGACCAAGCTGGTCAGGTAGAGGTTATGAAGAATGTATCTTCCAGAAGAAGAAAACCTCATTTCGACGCTTTGGCTTGCAACATAAGATATTTTCTTAAGCAACTGACCAGAACCTGGTAATAAATTGGTTTTGTAAGGTAATCATCAAAGCCCTCAGCCATAGCTTTTTCTTTGTCCGATTGCATGGCATAAGCCGTAAGAGCTATTACAGGAAGAGCCGGATTTAAAGTCTTCAACTCAAGAAGTGCCTCAGATCCACTCATGACAGGCATATTTAAATCAAGTAATACCAGGTTGATTTGTTTGTTCTGTTTGTATAAATCAATTGCTTCCTGGCCGTTTCCGGCTTCAATGCAAGTCACTCCCATTTTGTTTAACATGTTTTTAATCAACATCAGATTACTGATATCATCATCCACGGCCAATATAGTGTTCCTGGGACTGAACACATAGATTGTTGATATGGGTACTTCCGGTTCGGGTAATTTTTCAAGCAGAACTTCCGGCAAAACAAACCTGAAAGTAGTCCCTTTCCCATATTCTGATTCAAATGAAATATTTCCTCCTAATTTCTCAACCAGCAGTTTTACAATCGACAGCCCTATGCCTGAGCCCCCGGGAAGACGGATATAATCTGAATTCTCAACCTTGTAGAATCTTTTGAAGATTTCCTTTTTAAATTGATCTTTTATGCCTATACCGGTATCTGAAACAAAAAACCCCACAGCATTTCCCTCGAGTTTATATCCGAAACTGACTTCTCCTTCGTTGGTGAATTTTACAGCATTCGATAACAGATTATACAATATTTGTCTGAACCGGTTTTCGTCAGTGAATACAGAAATGTCGCCAGGTTCAGTCAGCAAAGTGAGTTTAATATTATATTTTTTTTGCTGTTCCAGATTTAACTGTAAGACTTTCTTTAATTCATCCATTACGCTATTAAGAGAAAAACCACTTTTATAAACATCAAATTGCCCGGCATCCAATTTTGACATATCAATAATGTCATCGAGCAGCTGCATCAGCATTTTGCCGTTTTCGTTGATAATCTGCACATACTCATTTCGTTCTGTTTCAGAGTCTGTATAATCCAGCAATTTACTGAAACCAAGTATGGCACTCATAGGAGTGCGTATCTCATGCGACATATTCGATAGAAATGCTGATTTTAACTGATCTGACCTTCTTGCTTTGCCTCTTTCGAGCAGAAAATAATACCTGATGGCTAAAGTCATTATTAAGGTAAAACCAAGGTAAAGTATAAATGAAAAATAGGTATCCAGAATCCTGGTTTTATCATCAGGATAGCGACTGAGTATATCATTTGCATATACTTCAACCATGAAAAGTAAGAGAATATTCAGCAAGATTAAAGAAGAAAATACCAACCGGCTCTTCTTTTCAAAAATTATGATAATAAAAATAAAAAAGATAAGGAAAAGGTAAAGATTCGGGCCGATAGAGGCATAGTTGTAAAACCATAAAAAATTCAAATAAATAAATGCGACTATAGCCATCCATACTTTATATAAAAATTTGTTTTCGCTGTTTCGCAACTTAAAATAAATGAAAAACATCGCAACTGCCGCGCAGAGCGGAATAATTATCAGGATTGGTGAAAGCCCGATAATTATATTTAATAGTGATGCTACCAGTGAAAGCGTCGCGGTTGCAAAAGATAAAACTACAGGAATCTGATCTTCCAGCATCTTATCCTCGTGATTTCCAAAAAGTATTTGCAGTAAGTTTTTCCTGACACGCATGGTCTGTAAGCAAAGGCTTAATTAAATACCACTTTTCAGTCGTTAATTTCTTTATTCCGTCAAATGGAGTTACTCATCCATTGCTTGTTTCGAAGGGATTCATGAATTAAATGTTCTCCGTTCAACTAATCTTTTCAATTTGGAAATCAAACTGTTATTCATGGCTATTTCGCTAATCACTTTGTAATCAAAAGATTAAAAATTAAAATCAAATGAGCCAAAAGCATTTAATTTCATTAACCCAATAAATTACATCATTTTTTTGCACGCACCAATCAGGATTCATATATTTGATTCCTTTATACATTCACTCAAAGGTAATTATAATTGGTTCCATATGCAACATCCCATTCGATTCGCAATTATTCTATTAATTTTAAATGGTTCACTTGTGTTCGTTCCAGCTGCATTTTCGCAGCAAGCTTTAAAAGTGACATGCAACCAGCTCAGTTTTCATTCCTGTATTGAACAGAAGGGTTTCCAATCTCTGTGTTCAGGAGAGGAACCTGATTACCTGTTGATGGCGGTGGCAGTAAATCAGGATGCAGGATTAACTGAGCTGAACAATATCCGTGAGTTAGTCAGGAATGAGGCTATATTGATAAAAGAAAAAGTCAGGGGGATAAAGAAACCGGCAAAAATGCTCAGATTTGTTTTTGATCGGGTGCAGGTCACTTTTTTAAAGCAGTACGATCTGGATGCAGGTTTTTCGGAAATGTTCGGAACAGGAAAATACAATTGCCTTACTGCTACCATTTTATATGCATTACTTTTTGATGACCTTGGAATTAAGCATACCATAAAATTTATGCCCGGGCATGTTTACCTGATTGCATATGCAGATGAGATTCCATATATTTTTGAAACCACCGATCCGACAAATGGTTTTGTTGAACTGAATAGTACCGTTCAAAGAAATGCAATCCAAAGCATGAGGCTCATGCAATTTATGGCTTCTGATAACGGGGGGAAAAAACCTGCCGGTGATATTTTCGACCGTTATTATATCAAGCTTAATAATACCGAGATGAGAGGACTTGTAGGGTACCAGTATACAAACTTAGCTTTTAGATCAATCCTGAAGAAGGGTTACCTTACGGCCTATAACCAGGTAACCAAAAGTATTTTGCTTACACCTATGGATGAGTTATTTCTTTTGAGGGATGAATTGCTTAAACAAGCCATTTTACAAGCTAATAAAACAAGTGTAAAAAGAGCCGGGCTGCTTGTAACCTATTATAATTCAACCGAAGATGAAAATAAAAAAAACCAGGTTGCAGATGAATTCAAGCAAACGGCTTATTATTGCCTTTTGAGCTCTTTCCCTTCACCCGACTCGCTTTTACCTTTTTATCAAACACTTAATGAGGGCATCGATGATGAAGACATGAAAAAGGTACTGGAAGATATCTATACAACGCAATATATTTTATATCTGAATACAGAAAAAGATTTTGATGAGATGTTTGAATTCCTTTATGCCGCTTATGCCGGAGGGAATAAAAGAGGATATATAAAGGAAATGATACAGTATAATATTAATACGCTCACTAACAATATCCCTTTAAATAAACAGGGAGTAATTATGTATGATACCCTTACTGACCATTACCCTGCTCTGATGGAATTCGATATCTACAGGTACAACAGGTGTAAGATGCTGGTTTATAATGCCGAGGAAGCTTTTCATCTGAATAATGCGGCCGAAGGAGAAAGGCTGCTTGATAAGTTCGATGATGGAGAATATATCATAAAAGAGAGGGAGAATTATTGCAGCCCTGCTTCGGCCTATAGCTTAGCAGGATCCTATTACTTTAAAAAAGGAAATATTGGTAAAGCAAAAGAAGCCTTGAATAAGGGCCTTACATACGATCCGGATAACTGGGAACTGAAGAAAAAACTCAATGAGTTGAAATAATATTTCTTATTTGTCGACAGCGAGGTTATAAAATTTCTGTAACCTCATGGTATTACCCCTGGGAGTTTTGTATTCAGCTTCAAATATCAGTTTTTTCATCACGAAACCGGTAACTGATAAAGGCACTTCAAGTATCCCTGAATTTCCTGACATTTTAAGGATTTCTCTTGAATCAGGATCTGACTGAGGCGATGCAAAGAATTTTACATCCTTACGCGGCGATGAGAGGCTTACCCGAATAAAATATTTCCCTTCGAGCGCTGTATGATCAATCTCGCTGACGAGAATTTTGACATCCTCCGGAATCTCCGTTCCGTCCGGTCTGAATTCCCTGAGTCCCGGCTGAACTTTATTATTCCTGTAGGTAGTGATTGACCATACTTTTCCATTCTCCCGGTACTTGGTCAGAATGCCGTCTTTCTTGCCATCCACATAATCAGCCACTTCGAAAGCATTGCCATTTTTATAAAAATGGGAACATTTACCGTTTCGGTGACCATCTTTGTATATGGCATCCATGTATAATTTGCCATCTAAGCTATACTCCCTGACCCTTCCGTTAGCTTTCCCTTTCTGATATTCAACGATATAGTGAAGTTTGCCGTTTTCGTAATAAGCAGATTTTTCTCCTTCCATCAAACTATCGCCTGATGGTTGATCGGGATTAACACCAACAAGTTGTTTTTCCGAATTACCGCTACATGCTGAAAGCAAATAAAAACATAACAGAATAGTGCAGGAAATTACTATTAGTCTCATAAGCGGAATTTTGCTGCAAATTATATAAAAAAGAGATATGTTTTTGATATAAAATCATTCATCATTATTTGCAGGATAGCGTGCAAGAAAAACAAAACCATTTTTTTTATACAACACCTTCATTGCCGGTATAATATGTTTCCACTTTTCGTAATGAGGCTCTTTCAGGACCAGATAAAACGGACGATCAATATTACCAGTGAGAAGCCACATAGGCCGTGCACAATCGGAGGGCATTTTAGCCGTATAAAAAAGCGGCGCATAGCTGAAATAGCCTGAATTGAGGACATAGCATTTTTCAGTGGCTTTAGTTTTGTAAAAATCAATTACAGCCCCCTGCGAATATTTCTCGATGCGGTAAGGAAAAATCAAAATCACCAGTGCTATAAAAACAGTTGTACCGGCAAAAAGCACTTTTAAAGCCGCGTTTACAGAACGCCTGCGTGCCAGTATTACTGCGAAGATAACAGCCGAAAGCAACACAAGCCCGATAAGCCATTCAAATCCGGTCCATTGAACTTCGGCTTGCAGATTAGCGACCGCGAAATCATCCTTAATTAATCCCGAGCTTATTATTTTATCCTTAAATGTGTCAACAAGCGGTAAAGCAGAAACCAGGAGTGCAAATACGGATGCAAATACGACTAAAAGAATGCTCAGCCATTTTTTCCAGGGTAATGAGCCGTTCAGCATATCGCGGATGGCAAGCGTTGCCAGGAATGTAAGCGGGAAATAACACAATGAACTGTAATGTACAATTTTGGTTTTTACGATGGAAAAAAGAATAAGTACCACCCAGAACAGGATGAGCATAAGACCGTGGAATTGCCTTTGCTGAGATGGCTGATTATCCTGTCGCCGAAACCGCATCAATGCAAATAACGAAGCCGGGAAAACACCCACCAGCAACACGACAAAGTGGTAACTCCAGTGCCCTCCATGTCCTGCATCGGGTATAGTAAAAAGCCGCAGCTGGTAAAGAATAAATTTCCAAACCATGTCGGCGTGTCCACTCAAAATCTGCATCAGGAACCAGGAACCGCCTATTAGTATCGTGAAAACAAGGAAAACGGAAATATCCTGGAACCTCAATTTGAAATCAGGTACAAATTTTATTAACCGGATTCTGATTTTAAAAATTTGCATCAGATCAGGCAGATAGGCAATGGCAACAACTAATCCAATGATGAGCAATGCCGTTGGTCCTTTAGTAAGTATGGCCAACCCGGTAAAAACGCCCCACAAAGCAGAAAACAGAAATCTTTGCCTGGCTGAAATAATTTCTTCTGCAATGTGTAACCTGAAGAAAAACCAGATGGCAGCAAATATCAACAGGTTGAAGCAGGGATCAATAATGCCTGAGCGGAAATAAAAATGCGGTAAAATACTGCCTGCGAAGGCAACTACCCACCAAATCCCAAAGTTTTCATTAAACAATTTTTTTCCAATGTTGAAAATAAACAGCAAGGATAGTATCCCACATACCGCATTGGGGAAACGGGCTGCAAACTCATTGATGCCGAATACTTTCATACTCAGTACCTGCATCCAGATGAAAAGAGGTGGTTTCTCCCAGAAAGGTCTGAAATTAATCTGAACATTCAGGTAATCGTGGCTAACGATCATTTCGCGGGCACATTCGGCAAAGTTGATTTCGTCCCAGTCGAAAAGGTGAACACCCCCGGCAAAAGGGATAAAAAGCAATGATGCAACGATTACAATCAGAAATTGTATGTGCAGATTTTGGCTTGCTGGGGCAATTTTCACACGAATGTTTTTCTTCAAAAGTATAAAAACATTCGTATCCTGCAAAAAGCAATTGAAAATGAGACTTTTCCTGATCAATAATGATCAAAGATCGGTTCTTTCAGCCATAAAGTTTAAACAAAACATTTCAATAGCGGTTTGCTGCTGACCCTAGTGCGGGAATAGTATGCTGCCCGACTGTATGCAAATACAATGTATGTTAAGATTACAAATGTTTCAACCATTATCAAAACCCGCATTTTGGCCAGGTGCTGTTAGAGCCGGTGGTTATTCTAACTGTTGTTTACTAATTCATACTTTGCGTTTCGTCCTCCTCCGTCAGATTGTTTCAAGATGCCTTTTTCAATCAGGTCTTTTATGTCACGTAAGGCGGTGTCATTAGAGGTTTTAACAATTTTAGCCCACTTTGAGGTTTGTAGTTTTCCTTCAAAATCGTCAAAAAGTTTATTAAGCATTAAGCGTTGACGTTCGTTGACGGGGGTGTGTTCGTGTAATTTCCAAAACTCAGCTTTACGCATTATTTTCTGTGTGGTGTTTTCAGTGGAGAGCATCGCATTTTTGAGACAATGCAAAAACCAGTCGATCCATTCGGTAATGTCGCCTGTACTATGTTGCACTTTTTGTAATACTTCGTAATAGCGTTTGCGTTCAGCTAATATTTGGCCAGACATACTGTAAAAACGTTCACCACTGCCTTCGGCACAGGCGAGTAACATATCGGTTATGGCTCTTCCAATTCTGCCGTTTCCGTCATCAAAGGGGTGAATGATAATAAACCAAAAGTGTGCAATGGAGGCTTTCAAAACAGGGTCAAGCCGGTTTTCGTTGTTGAACCAATCCAAAAACTTATCCATTTCTGTTTTCACAAAACCAGGCTTTACAGCTTCGTAATGCACTTTTTCTTTGCCCATAGCACCCGAAACAACTTGCATTTCACCTGTTCGGTATCGTCCCACTTCTATTAAGTAAGGGCCACTGTACCCAGTAGGGAAAAGTGCTGCGTGCCAACCAAACAATCGTTTCTCGGTTAAAGGTAAAGTGTATCGTTGGGTGGCATCCAGCATCATTTCTACAACGCCTTCAATGTGTCGGCTACTCGATACAAGCCCTGCGGTGTTTATGCCCAAACGCCTTGCAATGGACGAACGTACCTGGTCATAATTGAGTAATTCGCCTTCAATTTCTGATGATTTTACTACGTCTAAGGTTAAGGCGTTTAGCGTGGCTTCTTCTTTGGCCGAAAATCCCAGAGCGTTCATTTGTCCTATTATTTTACCTTGCAAAAGCCGAACCTCGCCAAACAGGACATTTATTGCTTTGTCCTGCCACGAAAAATCTGTCCAGTTTTTGTACTCGTATATGTATTTTGCCATTACTAATAGTATTTTGCGGTAAATATACGAATTAATTACCGCAATTATGCGGCGATAATTTTATTTTTTCACCGCAAGAGCCTAGATTGTCAAAACTCGTAGTTTCTGCCCGAACATTGGCTATAATCAGAATATACCTACCAGATAAACTACATCCGGCAGAATTGAAGAGTAAGGAAACTTAATCCCGAAAAAGATGATTTATCGCTTCACGTTAAGTTTTCGTGCTGTATTGAGGTGGTTGCCTCTCACAAGCATGATATAAACACCTGCGGATAAATCCTTTACCGGGATACTGATAGTAGCCGGTCCCTTAAAGAGTATTTAGGTTCGACTGTACACACACCTGCCTTCAGGTGAATACAGTTCCAGTGCTATTTTTTCAGTCTGATTGAAAGTAAAATCAATACTTACCTTATCATCAGCAGGGTTCGGGTACAAAAAAAGGTTGCTTATTGCAACAGGGATCTGTTGAACGGAAGCATACAATGTATCAATATATTTAAACATAGGAAGGCCATAAGCATAGCCTGTATTGCCCCAGAAGTCAAACCCGTTTACAAACAGATGATCACTCTCAATGCCGGCAGGATTAACCGTAACGAAGTTAATTCCCCCGTCGGTGCTTCTGAGTATTACACCATCGTGAGAGCCTCCCACCCAGATTGTTGAATCGTTCTGAAAATATAAAGCGCTAAGTTCGGTTGGCAAAGAACCGAAACTTTTAAAATACGTAGAATTAAAATTATCGGAAGTAAATATGGTATAATGGCTCCAACTCGTATTTACATAAATGCCGCCATGCATACTGTCACAATAATGCAGGCCGTCATAATCATACCCACCAACCCCGTATGCTAACTGCCAGGTTTCTCCACCATCAATAGTGTTGAGCACACAACTATACACACCATTACCAATTGCCCATCAGTTGGCAGTACCTGAAAAGAAAATCTGCTTAATGCGATAACTATCCATTTCAGGAGTTGAAGGATATGCATCAGCCGGGATAGCTATCTGCGCCCACGACATGCCTCCATCAACCGTTTTATACATACAAATAAAACTCCTCGCAGCAAGCTGGCGAGGTATCTCAGTGTAATCAGTGTCAAATCCGCTCCAAGGAGCGGGGAATATTACCCATGAGATCCCTCGACTTCGCTCGGGATCAGTTCGACTAAATAGTTTTGTTTCTCAAAACTAAAGTCTCACTGATTTAATCCACCATAAAACCCTGTATCCGCATTTACAAAACAGAAGGCGCTTGATTGTTCCAGTGGCCCGCCATTCAGCATGAGTACCGAATCGGTAATATCCTGCCAGGTATGGCCGCCATCAGCAGTACGCCGGAATATCGGGCAGCCATATCCCCCGGCTCCATAACCGGTAAGACTATCGATCATTTGCAGCCGGGAAAAATGTATTCCACTGGTAAATATATAACAGGTATCCCAATCGAGGCAGGCATTGCTTGTATGCATAATCCGGAAGGAATCAGCATGAGTGCTGTCGCGGCTGCATATCTACCCTTGTACTTCGCTTAAAAAAGACCAGCAAATGGAGCCACCACTACCAATTGGTGTAACATTCTGCCATTGCTGGCCATAAACGGAAGGGATACAAAACAGTAAAAAAAATGCGGTGAGTATTTGAATGAGATTTTTCATTACGGAGGGGTATATATATAATTGCATATAGTTTTTAGAATCAGAAGTAAATAGTATAAAAACGCTACTAATATAGTATATTTAATGGAAAAATCCAAAACACCGATTGATTTAACGGGAGGAGGTGCCATCATTATGAATAATGCTGACCGTTTTGATATATGCAAAAATTACAATTTATACGATTTGATGTATAATAATTATATTTTTCATAGATTTACACATTCAATCAGGTGGAATCAGGTATAAAAATCCCAATTTATCTGTTTGCATGCCTTGATATACACATACAGGCTTTATCCGCACGTCAAATAAAAGAATAGAATAACAGGAATTTGCATAGTGAGTATTCCATGCAAAAGTTCGCAGGTTAGCCATGCAAAAATAAAGAGTCAGCAAAAAATAATATGAGTGGAAAAGTAAAATTCAAGTGGCCATATCTTTATAAATTTCTTTACAATTATGTATCGGTGGCTCACCGCTTATACTACAGGCGGTTTTCGGTAGTGGGCTTTGAGAAAATTCCTGCTGACGCACCTGTAATATTTGCACCAAACCACCAGAATGCACTAATGGATGCACTGGCAGTAGCTTATGCAGCCCGAAGGCCACTGGTTTTTCTTGCCAGGGCTGATATTTTCAAAAAACCAGCCATTGCGAAGATCCTTAACATGCTGCAGATTCTTCCTATTTACAGGATCAGGGACGGATTCGAAGCCCTTGGACGTAACCAGGAAGTATTTGACCTGACAGTAAAGGTTTTAAAATCGAAAATCCCGCTTTGTATCTTGCCGGAAGGCAACCACGAAGGGCAGAAAAGATTACGCCCTCTGAAAAAAGGAATTTTACGCATTGCATTTCAGTCGGAAGAAAGCACACAGTTTAAACTTAACCTTCACATTGTTCCTGTGGGACTCGACTATTCCGATTACTTCAACGCCGGATCAGATTTAACTGTTGTTTTCGGAACACCAATAAGAGTTGCGGATTATGCAGATCAATACCACGAAAATGAGCAGAAAACCATCAATACATTGATGAATGTGCTGGCAGAGAATATGCGTAGTGTAATGATCGATATCCCTGAACAAAATTATGACCTGACCAGGCAGATCAGTGAAATGTATGAGCCCAACGTTTGGAATACCTGTAATGTCAAACGCCATTCTTATAATAAGCTGACAATCAAACAGTATATTGTTCAAAAAGTCACCGGGGCCTTTAATCAGTTTCCTGAAAAATCGGCTATAATCGGTGAAACACTCAGTTCGTATAAGCAAAAACTAAGTCTGCACAAACTGGAAGATTGTGACCTGCAGCAAAATCCGGACCATTTTTTATCATTGCTGTTTAATTGTATTCTCAGTATTTTATTACTCCCGATACATATTTACGGATGGATTCTGAACTATCTTCCGTTTAAAACATCAATATTGATGGCAGCTAAGAATAAAGATCCGCATTTTAAAAGTTCAATACAATTCGGGATCGGAATGTTTTTATTTCCAATTTATTACCTCCTCATTATCAGTGTTTTTTGCATTGTAACTGATGGATACCTATTAAAACTTGTTTTCGGTTTTTCACTGCCTTTGTCCGGATTTTTTGCTTTTTATAATTACAGGCACTTAAAAAAACTGACGGGGAAACTCCGGATTTTCAACCTCCGGCATTTTAAAGCTAAGCAATACAAGGATTTATACAATGATAGAAATCAACTAATTAACCTAATCAAAGCCACCATTAATAGTTAAACCTATGAAAAGAACGCTACTGTTAATTTTTATTTTGTCTGCACTAATGTTTCAGCAAAACCCGGCTACGGCACAAAATGAAAAAGAAAAAAAGGAAGCTAAAACACCTACCGGGTTTTCCTTCGGAGCACTGCCAACCATATCTTTCGACGCGGACATGGGGTTTCAGTATGGCGGCCTTGTGAGTTTGTATGATTATGGCGACGGCACTCTGTATCCATCCTACAAGCAGATGATGAAGGTGGAAATTTCGCGTTACACAAAGGGTTCAGGGACCAATCAGTTGTTTTATGATGCCAAAAACCTGCTACCGCATCATTTGCGGCTCACGGCCGATTTGAGCTACCTTACCGAAAAATCGCTCGACTTTTACGGGTTTAACGGTTATCAAAGCCGCTATACATCCGGTTTTACCGACAAAGAAGCAGCTGATTATATTACAAGGGTATTTTATCGTGATTTGCGTAAAATGTTCCGTTTTACAGTTGACCTTCAGGGGCAGTTATCAGGCGAACACCTACGCTGGCTGGGAGGCATTGGAATCATGAACATGAAAGCTGGCCGCGTTGACTTTAACGCCATCAACAAAGGGAAGAATGATGCAGACAAGCTAAAAGACACTACTACCCTTTTCGATAACTATGTTGCATGGGGAATTATAGGTGAAAATGAAAAAGATGGTGGAAGTGCCAATTTCCTGAAAGCAGGTATTATTTATGATACCCGCGACAACGAAGCCAACCCGATGAAAGGAATGTGGAGCGAAGCGCTGATTACCTATGCTCCCGGTTTCCTTTTCAATCCTGAGTTTTCGTATGCCAAACTAGTCCTGATACACCGGCAATATTTTACCCTGGTGAAAGATAAACTCTCATTTGTATACCGGCTTGGTTACCAGGGAACTATTGGAGGTACTGCCCCGTTTTTCATGCAGCCTTATATGTTGAGTTCCTATTCTTCCATTACAAAAACTGATGGACTGGGTGGCGCCAAAACCTTGCGCGGCATTATGCGCGACAGGATAGTTGGTGATGGTATTGCCTATGGCAACCTAGAATTACGTTGGAAATTCCTAAAAACCCATGTCGGGAAACAAAACCTGTATTTTGCACTCAATGGATTCTCCGATTTTGGAATGGTTGTGCAACAGGTAAAATTTGACAAGTCGAAGATCAGCAAACCCGATCAGGCTAAGTATTTTGATTTTTCATATGATAAAGACAAGCTTCACCCCAGCCTTGGAGCCGGATTACGCATTGCTTTAAATGAAAACTTTATACTGGCCGTTGACTATGGTTTTGCAACAAATAAACAGGATGGACTAAAAGGACTTTATATTAACATTGGAAATTTGTTTTAGGCCTCTGCCTGCAGATAAAAAGCCCAAGAATAGAAATAATCCGGGGCTTTTATATTTATTCCTTCATCAGGAGTATGCTAAAAATCCAGATTAGGCTGTACCAGGAGTTCCAGGGTGTTGAGTTCGAGTGCAAGTAAATTACCATAGCCAGTCTTGTCGGTGAGGTATACACCATTATCAAGATCGATAAATTGGAATGAATTAGATTTTACGGATTGGTGAATAAAGTCAAGCGCTACAGGTACATGCCCATGAATGATTTTCCGGTTGCCAAGTTTCTCAGAATCAATCTTATATTCGCGTATCCACATCATTGATTGTGTATCACTGAAAATATCATCAATCTCAAAATTGAACCCGGCATGCACAATCAGGAATTTTTTCCATTCCACGTAATAAACCATTGATTCTATCCATTCAATGTATTTTTCAGGTATGGCGCTTATTGAATATGCATTGAAACTCTTCAGGGTTTCTTCGCCTCCATATAACATCCATTCTTTGCAAGTAGCTGATTTCAGGCCAAGGATTTTGCGTAATCTGCTTTTAGACTGTTCATCGCGATACACTTTAGCCATATAGTCCTCGTGATTCCCTTTGATAACCGTAGTTTTTATTCCACTTTCATCAAGCTTCATAATGTAATCCATTACTCCTTTGCTGGCGGGCCCGCGATCGATAATATCACCAAGAAAAATAAGGGTATCTTCCTCCCGTAACATTATCTGTTCTTCGACAAGGTTCCGAAGGGTAAGCAAGCAACCGTGTACGTCAGGAATTACCCAGGTTCTCATATATAAAATATAATTAATGCCACTCTAGCAACGAAATGGGCATATACATAATCTATTTTTTCGATTTGCCCTGGTTGGCAACTTCATCCATTAATTTCTTTATGACTTCAGGATCACCCAGGAAATAATCTTTAATAAAATTCAGCTTATCGTCGAATTCGAACACATAAGGAATGCCTGTGGGAAGGTTAAGCGAAACAATATCTTCATCACTTATCCCTTTTACATGTTTTATAACCGCCCGCAGACTATTGCCATGCGCAGCAACCAATATCTGGTCGTGATGTAAAAGGGATTGGCGGATTTCATTTTCCCAATACGGAACCATCCGGTTAACTGTGTCTTTTAGCGATTCGGTTACCGGCGCTTCATTTCCGATAGCTTTATATTTTGGGTCCAGGCGAGGGTTGCGTGGATCGTCAGCTGCAAGTTCGGCCGGTGGAATATCATAACTGCGGCGCCAGATCAGAACCTGCTTGTCTCCATACTTCTGAGCCGTTTCAGCTTTGTTGAGTCCTTGCAGGTTTCCATAATGCTTTTCGTTGAGGCGCCAGCTTTTTTCGACCTGTATCCACATCAGGTCCATTTCTTCCAAAACCAAATTTAAGGTTTTGATAGCTCGTTTGAGGTATGATGTATAAGCCAGGCGGAAATCGAAACCGTTTTCTTTTAAGACCTTACCAGCCTCTGAAGCTTCTTTCACTCCGCGTTCCGAAAGATCAACATCAGTCCATCCGGTAAAACGGTTTTCTTTGTTCCAAAGGCTCTCACCATGGCGCAGAAGCACTAATTTTTTCATCTAGTATTGCTTTTAATAAATATAATTATCTGAATGTCAAGAGAATTAAGCTAAAATATTATATTCGCAAATGTACGATTTTCATCTAATTTGAGCAAGCACTATTTTAGAGATTCATTTAAAGTGTGTTAAACCAACATTAAAAATAATAGTTCAAAGAAGAAATGTAACTGTTTGCAGACAATTGGGGAGAATCCGGGATCAACAATAAATCCGTATTTTAGCCTCATAAAATAAGTGCAATGTATTTTTATTCAGCACCATTCTGGATCAGGGCGATATATCCAAAAGGACTTATCTGGCGCATACCAACAAGCAAACGCGAAGTATTTCTTACGTTCGATGATGGTCCTGTACCTGAAGTAACACCGCTGGTTATTGAAATACTGAAGAAGTATAATATAAAAGCCACCTTTTTCTGTGTCGGCGAAAATGTACAGAAATATCCCGAAGTTTTTAAAATGCTCAGTAAAAACGGGCATGCCACCGGCAATCACACTTTCCATCATGTAAAGGCCTTTAAAACTGAGTACAACACCTATTTATCGGAAGTTGAAAACTGCAACCAGCTTGTTAACAGCAACTTATTCAGACCGCCACACGGTCAAATCGACCGGAAGATCGCCCAAACTCTCCGTAAAAATTTTAAAATCATCATGTGGACTGCATTGACCGGCGATTACAATAACAAGCTAAGCGGCCAGCAGTGCCTAGAAAACGCTATAAAGAACACACGCCCAGGCTCCATAATCGTTTTTCACGACAGCATAAAAGCCCACGATCGCATGGTATTTGCACTGCCTTTATATATTGAGTATTGCCTGAAAGAAGGATATTCCTTTAAGATTTTGGAGTAAACATGATCCAATCAAAGAATAATCACAGTGAATTCTGCATTTTTTATGCTGAGCTTAACCTAAGCATGCACTATGAATTTGCACACTACCTTTTCACTACAAACTTTCTCGTTACACTGCCTTGCTTATAGTCAACCCGAAGCACATACATCCCCGATTTCAGATCTTGTATATTAATATCCAGGCGGTTGTCATCATGTTTTTTCACATTGACCCTTTGCTGTTTTCCATCCATTGAAAAGATTTCAAGCAAAACAATCGTATCCAGATTATGCTCTACGGTTAAAAAATTGCTGGCAGGATTCGGCATCAGAATCAGGTTTTTGCCGGCAGGCAGATCATTTGTACCAAGTGTAACTGAATTATTGGCAGACACTAGCCAGAGGTCAGGGTCGAATATGACGGAATCGATAACAAAACCAGGGTTTGTTGTGAACATTTCGCCTGAAAAGGCATGATCAAATACAACAGTAGTATCTTTCCCTTCTCCGTAGAAGCGAATAGGAACAGGCATTTCGAAAAAATCGACGGATGTATCAGATTGACTTTGATAGATTGTTACTGAACTAAAATGATCAGCCGATTGCCCTATATTCAACGTGTAAGACGGGAAACCCTGTCCATAATACCAATCTGCAAAAAAACCTGTCAGGTCACGACCTGAAACGGCTTCCATATGTCCTTTAAAATCTGACGTGAAAGCAAATCCATAACTCAGTTTGGGATCATTAAGGTAATTCTTCATACCGGCAAAGAAATTATCATCACCAATGACCCATCTGAGCATATGCAGCAGCATGGCGCCTTTACTATATGAAAGACGGCCATCAAATATCCTTCCGATATTGGTGGTATCATCGCAATATACTGATCCGGCAGGTTTATAACATACATTGGAAATATTATTGTGCTTCCAGATTGGCCAGTAAAACGGGTCAATAAATTCATACCTAAGCCCTGCACAATAGGTGGCAAATCCTTCGTTCAGCCATATATCGTGCCATGAGCCGCATGTTATCATATCTCCAAACCATTGGTGTGCCAGTTCATGTGCAATAATTTCAGGATTAAAAGCTCCTTTGCCCAGGAAAGTCATAGTCTGATGTTCCATACCTCCGCCCCAGCCAAACTGCGCTTGCCCATATTTCTCCGCACGATAAGGGTATGGGGTAAAAAGTTCTTCAAACAAAGCAATACTCGGCAAAACTGCTTTCGCATTTGTGCGAAGTTCGAGTGAATCTTCGGGGTATACATAATTCAATACCTGTAATGAATCGGTACCAGTTACAAGATAATCCGAAAACCTGGCATAATTTGTTGAGGCAATAGCGATCAGGTATGATGCAATCGGATACCTGTGTTTCCAGTGTGCAAGCGTAAAATTTACCCCGAAAGGCGTTTCGCTCATTAAGACCCCATTACTGGCAACATGATTTCCATTAGGGGTAACTACAAATACATCGATGGAATCAATTTTGTCAGTGAGATCATTTTTTGATGGCCACCAATCGGATGCACCATAGGGTTCGGATAAGGTCCACATGCCCGGAGCGCCGTTATGAATTTCGTTGCCGAATGATCCAAAGCCACTCGTGGTAGGGTTACCATGGTAATAAACAGTAACTGAATCCAAAGTACCCTCCGGAACAATCTCACCGAAAGGCACGGTGATAATATTTCCTGTATGATTTACACCATATATAAAACCATGATGATCAGCAGAATCGGCCGACATATCGGCATTTAGTTCAAACTGAATGCTTATCATCAGAGGCTGCGTTGCCACGAAATAAGAAGTAACCGCCCCGCGAATAAATGTCTCTGCCGGATCGGTAAACCAGTAAAACCGATGGTATTTAAGATCATAATTATTCACCAGCATTGACTCATGAGGTTGCATAAGCTTTTTAAAAGCTGCTTTATCGCTTTCAGAAATCAACTCCAGGTTTTTTAACGAAGGCTCTTGTGCAAACAATCCGGAACACGTAGCGAAGAAAAGAAGAATAAATATGGGAATGATTGAGGTTTTCATGACAGTAGTGTTAATACGTTGCAATTGTAAAGATACTCAACTCTTTAAGATATAACAATTGAAAGAATATTTTGATATTGAAAAACCGGGAAATTAGTTCTTTATAACTTTAAATGAAGGAAGAAGTTGATTGACTGCTTTTTGCTTCTCATACAAGCAGCCATTGCTGGCAGGCCTCAAATTCGCTTCCTTGAAAACCCGAAGATTGCCCTCAAGAGTGAATTCGAATGGCTGTCATGATAATTGTTTATAACCCCAAATTACGCAGTAGCGTAATCGATAAAACAAATCTAATGTATTTTAATGTAAGATCATTGAAATACAATGATTTGCTAAATCGGGATTAACCCAACTTATAAAAATTTGGGATAAACCTGCCTGTTGCGGAATACTTCATTGGGAAAGGAAATATACCATTTTCATTGGTTACAAAAACCTACCCACCCTGAATGTGTAATAGTATTAGCTATTTATCATTTAAACGTTAAAGAAATATAATTCTGTAGTATGAGTATCTCAAAACTTCTCAAATAAATCGTTTATAAACAGTGTGATTAAATACGAACAATTTACATTCCACCAAATAGTTTTTCTTCAATCTTAATTATTTAGGTTTCTTTTCTTCAGCTTTTCTCTTTGCTTCTGCTTCTTTCTTTGCTTCTGCTTTAGCCTTCTCA
The DNA here is from genome assembly GCA_038204995.1 of Bacteroidales bacterium. Taxonomy (GTDB): domain Bacteria; phylum Bacteroidota; class Bacteroidia; order Bacteroidales; family UBA4417; genus UBA4417. The sequence continues at coordinate 22,968 of JBBRCH010000019.1, forward strand.
GCTTCTTTCTTTGCTTCTGCTTTAGTTTTGTCAGCTTCCTTCTTAGCATCAATTTTGGCTTTCTCCGCTTCTTTTTTTTGTGCCATTTTGGCTTTCTCAGCTTCTTTCTTTGCTTTATCAGCTTGCTTCCTGGTTTCGGCTTTTGTCTTCTCAGCTGCTTTTTTTGCTGCTATTTTGGTTTTCTCAGCTTCTTGCTTCGTTTTGTCAGCTAACTTCCTTGCTTCTGTCTTTTTCTTCTCAGCTTCTTTCTTTACTTCGGTTCTGGCTTTATCAACTTCTTTTTTTGCTGCTATTTTAGATTTTTCAGCTTCTTGCTTCGTTTTATCTGCTTTTTTCCTTTCAGCCAATTTGGTTTTCTCAGCTTCTTTCTTTGCTTCGGTTCTGGCTTTGTCAGCTTCTTTTTTTGCTGCTATTTTGGATTTTTCAGCTTCTTTCTTTGTTTTGTCAGCTATTTTTTTGTCTTCTGCCTTTTTCTTCTCAGCTTCTTTCTTTGCTATAGTTTTGGCTTTGTCAGCTTCTTTCTTTTCTGCTATTTTGGATTTTGAAGATACCTTTTGGGTTTCAACTTTAGAAGTGGCAGGTTCTTTCTTTACAGATGTTTTGGTTTTAACGGCTGCCTTAGAGGTAGTCTTTTCAAAGCAAACAGAACATGGAGTATATCCTTTGCTTATGGCATCAGTCATACTCATAGAAATAACATCATCTGTTTTTAGCAGCTCACAATCCTTTTTGTGATACTTATTTCCTGATGAAGTTACATAAACGGTTTGAGCCTGCAATTGGGTGATCAATCCAACAACGAATATGACAATAAGCAGTATACTTTTTTTCATAATTTTAATTTTAAATGGTTGTCCGAAAGTAAGCAATTTTCAGGCTAAATGTTCAAGAATATTCAAGCAATTGCAAAAAAAACCTTGAGCTAAATCCAGGTTTAGTCCTGGCTTTTGCGGGTATTTTATCAACACTTTGCAAGAACATGATATTCTATATACCAAAATCAATCACCAAGCTGCCGCGGATTTGTAACTGAGCTAAGCTTTTTCTGCTACAAGAAGGGATCTCTTCAGCCAAAGGCAGATAATCCAGGCTGCTACAAATATCAATTTGAGCTGATTTGGCTCACGACGAGTGCCTGGATAATAACATGTATGTTCACAAACATCTAACATCACATTTTAATTGTACTTCTTTCTATAAGGAATATCATCGGGCCGAAATTAATGGAGGAAATATCCAAAGAAGTTTACTAAAAAGATCTGGCATAAGTAGTTAGTCTATACTGGAACAAACGTAATTCGTAAAGCTCAGGCAGCATCAAAACTGATCAGGACAACAGAAGTGTTGTTACTCTGCTAAATAACTATATTGTACTCATTTTACCTGATAAAATCGGAAGACGATATAATAAATGGAATTTGCCGGGTCGCTGAACTTCATTATAAATCACTGATTACTGAATTCTGAGTTATTTCCTGACAATCTTAATTTCAACCCTCCGGTTGGCGGCTCTGTCCGATTCGGTCCTTTCTTCAACCAGTTTGTTATTGGCGCCGTATCCTGTATACGAAAGCCGCAAAGCAGAAATACCACGTTCAATTAAATAATCGTAAACCACCTTGGCGCGATTAACCGATAAGTCATTGGTTTTGGTATCAAAATCCAAGCCATCGAGTCCCGGATTTTCGCAGCAGATGTACCCCTGAACTTCTATTTCAAGAGTAGGATGCAGTTTCATGGTTTTAAGTAATTGCTGAAGTGTCGGGATGGATGATGGCACCAGTTTATGTCTTCCGCCTTCAAAATTAATATTTTCAAGTCTTAAAGTTGACCCAATGTTTACTTTACCTATATTTATAGTGCTGTCGCTGGTCAGATCAATCAATTCAGTAACCAAAGGTTTTTTGCCGGGCATACTAAAAAGCTCAACACACCGGTTCATGGCTCTTGATTCAACCGTCTCATTATTATACAGTGGAAACCTTTTACCCATTGACTTTATGCTTATTAGCGAATCATTTATATTTCTTTCAAGCAGGTATTTTCTAACAGACTGTGCACGTTGTAACGAAAGATTATCGTTATAGGAATGATTGCCAACCGAATCGCAATGCGCTTCAATTCTGAATGCTGCAAAATCGGATGCTTGCAGCAAACTGTCAAGTTTGCTTATAAACATGTTATCAAGTTTGTAATCGTTGAACCTGAAATAAACCGTTAGCTTATCATAACCCTGCGCCAAGGATAAAAAGGTTGTTCCGATAAATACAAGAGTAATTAATGTATTTTTCATTTTGCTAAGCAATAAACTATTAACAATCAAGCTATTAAAAATAATAATGTTCTATAAGGGCCGGGATCGGTTGTTGATTGCAGAAGATTTGCATTCTTGAAATCATCAGCAGTTAAACGCTGTGAAATTCTCTTTATTTCCTGCAGCTCAATATTTTCCGAATAAAACCAGCCAGGAATAACAGCGCTCCAACAAAAAAAAAATCGATCAGGCACCTTATATTAAAAGGTTTATCAAAAATAATACCGGGCAATATTCCAATCAGAAAACTGAACCTATCGTTCAATTTTAATAAGCGCAAAAATAAATCTAACTATACGATAAACTTCCTCGCAGAAAGCTGAAGTCAAACTGAATGCTTGTAACCAGTGGTTGTTTCGCCACGAAACAAGAGGCAACTCCCATGGTTGAAGCGCTTCTCTTTTTCCGACGCGTGTCGGCAGCATTTGTATTAGTTTCAGTTTAGTAGTTGGTTTTTAAAAACAGATGAAATGCCTTCACGGGTCTAAAACCCCTGAAGGAATAGAAAAGAAGAAGTTTATAAATTAAAATAGAACAATAAGATCAACCCGTTACCACCCTTTCCGTATCAAACTTATTGCTCCGGGCATACGATTTGCACTGGTGCATAAATGCCTGAAGGCGGGAGTCAATATTGGAATCTTCCTGCCCGTCGTAAGCAATGTTTTCCCATGGAATATTCTTATGATCCTTTCGGAAATCATTGCTTAATGTTGCCACCAGAGTTCCGGGCATGCAGGTAAACGGCATAATATACACTATACCCGAAATATCGGTCTGCATCAGACCACCGGCAGAGCCTAAAGCTGCAACCGGATCACCGTCGTAGTCTTTATGAACGTAAGGGGCACTGCGTTTGATCATCTCATCCAGCTCAATTTCCCTTTCCATTTCCACAAAGTTCTTTACTGAATTCTTGAGTTTATTCCCTGTGTAATGTTGTCCCCATTGCTGGATTTTCGATTTGAACAATCCTTTTATATCGCCTTTCCACAAACTGTCGCGCTCATACCGGTATGATGAATAAATAAGCCACTCGCCAAACGGCGCCATTATGGTTTCGGCACCCAGTGCTTCAAGTTTTTCGACAACGAATCCGCTGCAATATGGATTATCCCGCATAAAAGTTTCACCCAGAACGGCAACAACCGGTTTTCGAATCCCTTTAACCACATCGAGTTCACTAAAAGCCTTTCCGGCATTTTCGAGAGTTTTGGGTAAGGTTTTAGATCCATTTTCGATGGATTCAATAACTTTATTTAACCAGAACTGGTAGAGTTCATTGGCAGATCCTTTCACTTTTTCGTAGGGCCGCTTTTCCTGCACCATTTTTTTAAGCAGATCAGTAGCCACTATCCCTTTCCAGGCATTTAGCCTGAACTTACCCGATTTACCAGGCGCTATTTCGGCATACGAATTATCATTGGTAGGGGTAAGAATTTCAGCTTCAAAATATCCCAGCCTGTCGAATATTATCCTGTGTAATTTGTTATAATCGCCGAAGCGGCAAGGCCCGTTGTGATCGGGCATAAAAAAGGTCATTTTTGAAGGATCAGAACCTGGTTCCATCAATTTTTTAACAAAACTACCCAGCGTAGCAATAAAGGGAAAGCATTCCTGCCCGTTGGTAAGTTTTCGTGCAATCTGTATATCGCGGGCATCAGGCATAGGCAGTACTTCAGCTTTAATGCCGCATAACCTTGATGAAGCGGCCAGTGCATGAATTGTATCGCGGGCGTAAGGAAGATACAGGGTACGTCCTTCCACTTTATTGATCACATTATGGATATATTTAGGCGCTGCCGGTTTTGAGGCACTTGCTTTAAGATAACCATCCAGACTGTCAAGGAATGCTTCGAGTCGTGTCACCATTCCCGCATCGGCGCTGTGTTCGTCAACTTCGAGGTGCAGGTATGGCTTGCCTTTCATTTCGTCGCGGACATAATGTGTAAGAAACGAATCAGGGCCACAGCGGAAATTCCCTAGGAATACTCCGAAAAGTTTGTCATTCTTGCGGATCAGTCGGGTTGCTGCCAATATCTTTTGCCCGTTGGGCCAGTACATCACTTTGTAATCATCGAAAATATTTTCCTCGTACAAAGGCAGAAAATCCAATGGGACAGGAATAGTGTCGAGGTTTATAAGTTTCTCGACAAGCCGCAGGTTTAATGCCGGATCGCCAGTATTATAGGGGCGGCCAAGCAGTATCATCACTTTTTTATCAGCCGGAAGGTTTTCGAGAATAACACGCCCGCGCGACTGCAATACAGCTTCAAAAGCTGTTTGTTGCTCATCGGCCTTCTCAATTGCTTTTATAGTTTTCGATTTTGAAGTGCCGAATTTCCCTTTCATAAACTCCGACAACTCCTTGTTCAGCACCCGGCCGAAATAACGGAAATGCAAGGTCGGAGTAAGAAATTTATCCTTGATTTTCATATCCGTGAATGCACTGCGCAACATAAACGGATAGGTCTGAATCCAGGGGCAGTTCGGGTTGTTGGTTGGATTGGTTTTAGTACCTTTTGTATTAACAATAAAAGGAACAAAAATAAAATCGACATTTTTTTCGAGGAGGTTATTTACATGCCCATGGATCAGTTCAACCGGAAAACAGGTTTCGGCAACCATCAGTTCAAGCGACTTTTTTGTAAGCTGAAAATCGGTTGGATCGGAAAGCACAACCCTGAAACCGAGTTCATTGAAATAGTTCCGCCAGAATGGGAATTGCTGCCAGAAAACCATCAATGCACGAGGGATACCTATAGTAATCCGGGAATCGGGAGCTTCTTCCTCGAAATCGCCCATGAGGTATTTCAACCTTTCTTCAAAATAATTCGGAATATCTTTTCCTTTGCCTTTGCGATCATCAATTTCGTACAATTCGCAACGCCCGCCATAAAAAAGCGGCTTCTTTTCACCGGCAATCTTCACTTTCTGAATCTCGCAGTGGTTGGTACATGACTTGCAGGTAAAACTATCTGTTGTAAAAGGCAAATCGCTGATATGAAATCCCTTAAAACGGGATTTCTGTCCTTCGGCCATTGCTTTCTGCGCCAGGATTGCTGCACCTATGGCCCCGGTTACATCAAAATGCGGTGGAATAATGATCTGTTTGCCGGTAATTTTCTCAAAAGCGGCAACCACTGATTTGTTGTTGGTAACACCTCCCTGAAAAAATATTTTATCACCAATAGGTTTATCGCCCACAACCTTTTGAATATAATTCTGAACTATGGAATAAGCCAGTCCTCCGACCAGGTTATCCTTATTGGCACCCCGTTGCTGATGCGAATTCAGGTCAGATTCCATAAAAACCGTGCAACGGTCGCCAAGGCGCACCGGCCTGGTAGCCGAAAGAGCCAGGTCCTCAAATTCCTGTATGATATTAATGTTCAGTTTCTCCGATTGCTCTTCGAGGAAGGAACCGGTTCCGGCGGCACATACTTTATTCATTTCAAAATCAACAATAACCCCGTCGCGGATTGAGATATATTTCGAATCCTGGCCGCCAATTTCGAAAATGGTGTCAACAGTAGGGTCGTGATCGATGGCTGCTGTTGCCTGGGCTGTAATTTCGTTGCGGATTACATCAGCGCCGATAAAGTCGCCTATAAGATACCTGCCTGATCCTGTGGAACCTGCTGCTACGACTTCCACATCCGAACCTATTTCGTCAAAAATCTCCTTCAGACCGCGCTGAACGGCATTCAGCGGCTTGCTTGCGGTTGGCAGATATCTACGTGCTACTACATTATGCTCTTCATCAATAAGAACCACGTTGGTGCTTAGCGAACCGATATCGACGCCCAGCGAGACTTTTATTTTTTCACCCGGTTTCTTCTTAATTACTACGTCCTTATTGTAGGTGGCATTGGAGATTACCAGCTGATCGTGATAAACATTTTCATATTCCTTATTTTCAAGGTAATGATCCAGTATATCAAGTCCTTTATAAGGAGTTACGTTCTCCCTGCCGTTCGACAAAATATGGAATAATGCACCTATAGCACCCATGGAAGCATGATATTCGGGCACGATGAGTTCGTTATCGTTCAGCTCGAAAACTTCGCGGAATGCTCTCACCATACCAGCATTGGCAGCTACGCCGCCCTGGAAAAGGAAAGGAGGGTGGAGTTTTTTTCCCCTGCCAAGGTTGCTCTTAAAATTACGGGCAACGGCAAAGCACAATCCCGCGACAATATCGTGCAAAGGAGTGGCAATCTGCTGGAGATGGATCATATCGCTTTTGGCAAAAACGCTGCACCTGCCTGCAATCCGTGGAGGATTTTCAGATAAAAGTGCGAGTTTACCAAATTCGGTTTCTATGGGTACACCTATGCGCTTCGCCTGTTGATCCAGGAACGAGCCGGTTCCGGCAGCACAAAGGCTGTTCATTGAAAAATCAGAAAGTTGCGAATACCCGTTTTCCCGGCCATTTTCCATCAATATGAGTTTGGAGTCTTCACCACCCATTTCAATAATAGTTCTGGCCTGAGGATAAAGTGCCGAGACTGAAGTAGATTGTGCAATAATCTCATTGATAAAATGCCCGCCGATCAGTTCGGCAGCTTTTTGGCCGCCACTGCCGGTCAATGCAATACATCCTATGTTCTCGGCCCCGTACTGATCAAATATTCCGGCGATTATGCTTTTCAAAACATTAAACGGACGTCCTTCACAATAGGTATACCGGTTATCAATAATCTTCCTGTCCTCTGTCATCACAACAGTATTCAGTGAGATCGAACCTAAATCGATGCCAAGATGAAAAATAGAGTCATGCTTTTTTTGCGGTTGCTTCATAAACTTCCTTTTTAAAAATACTATTGGTTTTGCAAAATAGCAAGCTAAGATAATCACATTTTGCAATATATTTTAAAAGAAAAGAAAAATAGTTCTTAGCTTGTAATACACATGTTGATTTTATTTAAGGATATGAACCGGTTAAAGAAATAACAATTTTGACTATAATCTTGAACAGCCACATAAAATCAGAAGAATAAGGTCCTGTTTGGGATTTAAAATCCCGAAAAGAATAATACCGGCGATTGCAATGCCAGTCAATTCATGTGAAACGGTATCAGTAGGAATTAATATTCCAAAATAATTTTATTAACAATCAAAATTTTTCCAAACTGGCTTTTTATTTAACCAGTTTGTATTTTGAAATATCCGAATAGCCAATCATATTAATATTCAAGTAGTTAAAGGTTTCTTGAAGGCAAGCTGTAGTTATGATTTTTAACTCCTTCTCCCGGTTTGTAAAATAATCTAGTTCCAGGCCAGTCGGATATTTCTCTTGTCGTGTTTCAGTCCCAAGATGCAAAATGAGTTCTGAAGTTCCGTTTGGAAGATGTTCAAGTATATAATTTAAATTTGATTCAGTAGGATTGCCCCAAAAATAATCGATTAGTAAATCAGGATGCAAAATACCAAGATTATCCAATATCTGAACCTTTTTATCGATTTGGCTGGTTCGGGTATATTTCAGCAACTCAATACTTCTAAAAGGGTGATTAAGTGCTAATTTAAAGGCTATTTTATGTCCATGTTTATTCATTTCCGAATGCGGAAACAAATCAGTGTATTTAAGACTTGCAATTATCGGAGTTCTTACCGGAACATGAAACTCACCAGCCAGATGAGTTAAAACCTCAAAGAAGGGTCCATAAAAAGATAAAACTGCATTTTGGTCTGAAAGATGATCAATTCTGATATTATATTTACCCAAGGCAAGTATCTGAGCTTTGAGTTCAATTCTCAACTCCTGAATAGAGATTCGATTGAGCCTGGTCAACAGTTTTTCAATGGTATAGAAATTTCCATCTTTATCAACCAGTGAAGGTACTTGTCCGGATCCAAGTATTGGTTTTCCGGTTGTAATATTCAAATGCACACCCATTCCGATTTCCGGGTGGTTTTCAGAAATCTTTTTTAACAGTGGCAATGATTCTGTAAAATTTGATAGTGCAGAAATTGTTGTTATCACCCCCTTTTCCGCTGCTATTTCAATTCCTTCATTAATGTTGTTTGAAGCACCAAAATCGTCTGCAGTAATAATCAGGTTTCTTTTCATAAAATGAAAATTCGGATTACATAAAGTCTTCTTGTTTGATATACATCCAATAATAGAAAAAAAGATTGAACGTATCACTAACCATTTTGCAAGGCATTCTTTTTGAATATTAGTTCATATCGGTTACCAGATCCCGATGTACTGATTAAAAGTGCAATACCAATAGATATTTTAGATCAAATTGACTGTGTTCAGGTATACCTAAAAAATTGCGCCTTCTAAACAATTAGAACAAGTGAATATGTTATTTGTTTCAACCCTTAGCATCACCCATGAAATTCCTTTTGCAATAAACCCTCAAAAAAGAAGGTTTCATTTACTCACCGAATTTTTCCCATCTTTGCAGAAGCAAAAATACCATACCTATGCGATCCGGAATGCCAGGAAATATGCCTAACATAATGAAGCTGCTGATACCATCAGCTATCGTATTGTTTGCATGGTCGTGCGCTACTATTGTAAAACCCTCGGGAGGTCCGAAAGACATTACGCCGCCGAAAATGGTAAGTTCAACACCGGAGGATCTTTCAACAAATTTCAAAGGGAATAAACTTATATTAGATTTCGACGAATACATCCAGTTGAAGACGCCCGAAAAATTCCTGCTGATATCACCACCACTTAGTAAATTGCCTGATATTAAAGTTAAAGGACGATCAGTTGTTATCAGGCTGGCAGATTCGCTTCGCAGCAATACAACTTATAATTTTTACCTTGGCGATGCTATTGTCGACATCACTGAGGGTAACGCAATTACAAATTTCAATTTTGCATTCTCGACCGGACCGGATATAGATTCATTAAGCCTGGCTGGAAACGTTACCGATGCTTTAACACGAATGCCCGTTATGGGAGCCCTGGTGTTGCTTTATAAAGATTTTACTGACTCAGTGCCCATGAAGCAAATTCCTATGTATGTTTCGCGTACAACTGATAACGGGAGTTTCAGAATGAACAGCCTTGCATCGGGCAAATACCGCGCAGTAGCATTGCTCGACATGAATAATGATTATATGTATGACCTCCCGAACGAAATGATCGGGTTCAGTTCCGATTCCGTTCAACCATCTTTTAATAGCATAAGCCAGAATGATACCAGTGCCATCGCACAAAAAGCCTTGGAACAGCAATATTCACTGTCTATCGATTTATTTCCTGAACCGGATTCGATTCAGCGTATATTAAAAAGTGTAATTGCTGCCAAACACAGGCTGAATGTAGCTTTTCGGTATCCGATGTCATCGCCCGGATTTCGTGTCCTAAATATTCCGGACTCTCTACCCTGGGGCTTGCAGGAATGGAACAATACCAACGATACGCTTAATGCCTGGCTGCTGAACGAACCGGATACTTTGAAGCTTGAAGTTTCGGATCATGGTAACGTAATGGATACAATCACGCTCTCAACAACGATGAAAGTAACCGACAAAGCCCGAAATACTCCAAAAGCTACCTCTCTGAAATATTCCGCTTCGTTAAAAAACAAAATACTCGGATACAATCAGCCTTTGATTTTATCATTTGAGAACCCGGTAAAAGAATATAATCCGAATGCTTTTACACTTGTACGCCAGACGGGTAAAGATACTACTACCATCCTTCCGGTCGTAAGGTTTACAGATAGTATTCATCGTCATATGCTGGTATCTTACAATTGGAATACTACTGACTATTTTGATTTATACATTCCAAAAGGCTCAATAACTGACATTTACAACGAAAGCTGCGATTCAACCCATGTTGCATTCAAGGTAAAGCCTATGGAAGAGTATGGGAATTTTGCAGTTACAATCAACCGCCCAGTTCAGGAATACCCGCTTATCATCCAACTCCTCACTGAAAAAGGCCTGGTTGTTAGCCAAAAGATAGTAACCACCGAAAAACTCGTTGATTTCGGATTGCTTCCACCCGGAAGATATGGTCTGAAAGCCATCATCGATGCTAATAGGAACGGCAGATGGGATACAGGGATATTCCTAAAGAAAATCCAGCCCGAAAAAGTGCTCGTACACCCCAAAATATTTGAGGTGCGCACTAACTGGGAACTGGAAGAAACGTGGGATCTTTAGTCCTGATAGACTACCTGATACAATAAACTACTTTAGCAGTATTATTGTGCTTCGTTGCATTTATTTATGCAGGTAATGATATCGAGAAGCGTACTGTTTTTTAACGAATAATGAATCTGTTTTCCATCCCGCTTCGAAGCAAGTATACCTTTGCTTTTCAGTATATTAAGATGGTGTGATGCTGCAGCCTGCTCAATACGCAGTGCTTCATATATTTCGGTCACATTCAGTTTCTTATTGTTATTCAGCAATTCGATAATTGCTATACGCATCGGGTGAGCCATAGCACGCAGTTTACTTGCTGCTGCTTCAAGTTTTACAATGTCAAGTTTCAAAGGTTCGGTCATTTCAATATTTTTTTTTACAAAAGTATAAATAAATACATTACCAGATCGTAAATATGTAAATTTATTAATGCGTTTATTAGAATATATAGTAATATGCTATTAATCAGGTATATGAAAATGATAAATAGTACTTAACAATAAAAATAATATAGCTTATTCTATAAGAATGATACATAAAAAACTTAAAATTTCACGCTTCATGCAGATGTATTTCCGAATAAACCGGTAAAAGCGAACTTTATCCCGTCGAACAGTCCTTTATCACTAAGTTTCAGCTCCGGAATTACCAGGAGCGCCATAAAAGAAAGTGTCATAAATGGAGCTTTCAAAGAGCCTCCCAGGGCCAGTGCTTTTTTATTTATACTTTCATACCTGGCTGCCGCTTCATATCCATCGCAATCGGCCATTAATCCGGCAACAGGTAATGAAAGAACATCCAGATCAGTTCCATCCGTAACGGCAATCCCTCCTTTATTTTCAACCAGGCTGTTGATAACTGTAACCATATCAGAATCGTTTGTCCCGATGCAGATAATATTATGGCTGTCATGTGCTACTGTTGAAGCAATTGCACCCCGCTTCAGGCCAAATCCGCTTATAAAAGCTACAGCAGGTTTAGTTGGTGCGTAACGGTTTATAACTGTAATTTTCAGGATATCATTCTGAACATCAGCAACGACTTTTCCATCAACTACCGTAGGTTCTGCAAGGAATTGCTTTGTAAGCAGTTCACCATCGAACGCTTGAATTACTTTCATCGGACCTTCACCTACGGCTATTTCAAAGTCGGAGGCTGTGGTTTGCAATGCCAGGAAACGATTAGGCGCCTCATAATTAAACGAAGTTAATTCCGACTTGCCTTCGGCGGCCACCAATATACCGTCAATAAAGGTTTTCTTAATGTTAAACCTTGAAAGGTCATCAACAACTACTATATCTGCCGCGTCGCCTGGCTGCAACAATCCGCATGTAAGATTATAGTGTTTTACCGGATTGAGTGTGCAGGCTCTGATAACAGCAATCGGATCATACCCGAGTCGGATTGCACGTTTTATCAGCAGGTTAATATGGCCGGCTAAAAGTTCGTCGGGATGTTTGTCGTCGCTGCAAAACATCACTTTTTCAGGATATGTGGAAAGCAATTTGACCAGAGCATCAAAATTACGTGCAGCACTTCCTTCGCGGATGAGAATATGCATACCTGAATTAATCTTATCAACAGCTTCAGCTATGTTGGTGCATTCGTGATCGGTTGTTATACCGGCGGCAGCATATTTTTTAATATCCTCACTGTCGAGTCCCGGTGCATGGCCATCAACCGGTTTGTTGTATTTTACGGCAAATGCCAGTTTCTTATTCACCTCCTCGTCTCCAAAGATCACACCGGGGAAATTCATCATTTCCGAAAGGTAAAAGATATCATCCCGCATAAGCAGTTGACCAATCTCAGAGGCATTTATAACAGCACCTGAAGATTCAAATCCTGTTGCAGGCACACACGAAGGAGCACCAAAGTGGAATTTGAAGGGAGATAACTTTCCGTTACTGATCATGAAATCAACGCCTTCCATACCCAGCACATTGGCAATTTCGTGCGGATCGGAAACAGTTGCCGTGGTTCCATGCACAACAGCGAGCCGTGCAAATTCTGCCGGAACCAGCATGGAACTTTCGATATGTACATGTGCATCAATTAATCCGGGCATTATATACTGGTTATCAGCAACTTCGACTGGTATGATAGCAAGGATCCTGCCATTTGAAACTTCAACTATGCCCGGGAATATTTTACCAGCTACAACGTCGACTATCTGGCCAGAAAGTGAGAAGGAATTTTCCATAACAATAAAAACAAAACAAATTTGTACCCATCTACAAAAGTACAGGATTGATACCTATTGATAACACAAAATTTTAAATTTCAGGTTATTCCAACCAGGTTAAGCAGACTTGTAGACCGGAATCAGATCGTGCTTAAAGCCCGAAAAATATTTTTTTGCTGCCTTAAAATCAGTTGTAAAACCTAATAAAAATCCGCCGCCTCCGGAGCCGCAGAGTTTAAGCTGAAATTTGCCGCTATCCAGTCCCCATTGCCAGGCCGGCATAAAATTCTCGGGGATCATGTTAGTAAAATATTTGAGCTGAAAAGTGGATACTTTAATCAGGGATTCAAAAAAAGAACGCATGTTTCCACTCAGTATATCTGATATACATTGGTTTACCCAAGGTATATAATCTGATTTGAAAAGATCCTCATACTCTTTAAAGCGCATCTGTTCGAGAAAATGATTCACCAATGGACCGGTTTTCCCGACTTTGCCAGTATCAACCAGGAAAATAACACCCTCGCTCTCGAACTTGGCCCTTGGCACACCGGTTATTGCAATATCTTCGCTGGAATGAATCAATAAAGGATGATGCAGATAGCAATTCAAAGGGTCTATACCACTGCTTTGTCCATGAAATAATGATTCAAGCTTTGAGAAAATTTCTTTAAGTTTACTGATATCACGACCTGAAATTGATTCATTGGCCTCAATCCGGTTAGTACAGTACCTGCCGTAAACAGCTGCAACCAGGGCACCTGAACTTCCAATCCCATAACCCTGGGGAATGTTAGATTCAAAATATAGTCCATTTGCTATATCATTTGCGAGTGCTTTAAAATCAATGCTGCAAGGCATTTCATTCTTAGCTTCGAGCTCAAGCATAAAATCTAGAAACTCTTTCAGTCGCTGGTTGGATTGCACGGCGAAATCATAATCCGTGTATTTGTCGTCGTTAATAAAACTGAGTTGCCCGGTAAAATGTGTATACGGTATTGTGAGTCCTTTGGAATTGAAAAGTATGCTGTACTCACCAAATAACAAAACCTTGCCGTAATAAATATCTGTATTGCTGATCATTCTCTCTTTTTTACAAAAACTTAGTATGTAACAATTTCATGTATTTACCCGATTTTTTCGGGACCATTTCCATATAAATCGTCCAATTGATAATTTTGTTTAATATTTTTTAATAAATATTCAACAATCAATTTATTTACTTGTTCAATCTCATCTTCAAAATACAGCAAGTGAACATTTGGACCGGCATCCAATGTAAAGCAGATATGAAGGCCGGTTTCCTTTCTCAATTCCTGAATTCTATTGATAATAAGTAATGTTTCGGGCTGCATAAGTATAAATCCCGCGTCAGAAGTCATCATCAGAGCATGCAAAGTAAAGGCTTCATTTTCAACAATCCTTATAAAATTTTGTTTGTTGCCGGTTTTGATGGCCTTCAGTAAATCAGCTGTATTTTTCCCGGCCTGCTTTATACGAGCTTCCGCAAAAGGATGGCCAATCATGCGGTTGTGTCCTTCGGAACTCGAAACTGGTTTTTCTTTCCGGTTAACAATCAGTATCGTATCTCTCAAAGTTTTAAATACAGGGTGAACATCGTTAACAGGCACCGCAAGAAAATCGGAGGAACCTGCAAGAGCTTCCGTAAATCCCCACACTACGAACCCTGGAAACAGTGATCTGCAGGCACTGCCTGAGCCCAGCCGGGCAATATATGAAGCTTTAAACAAGAATTCCGTCTCATCCAGAATGATGCCAAAAAGCTCCGCATCAAGGGAGCACATGCAGAGCGCCAGTGCACTAAATGCTGATGCCGAGGATGCTATACCTGCTGAATGGGGAAAAGTATTATGAGATTCGAGTTTCAGGCTCACCTGTCCTAACCAGGGAAATATATCGGTTACTGATATTAAAAAACTGTTCATCCGTTGGCCAAAGGTCAGGTTCTGCTTGCCTTCGAACCAAAAATCCAGTTCAACCACACCCTCGGTCGTGCGGGGATAAGCTGTAAGTTTAGAAACAGTATGTGCTTTTGACAACGTCAGACTCAGCGACGGATTCACAGGTAACTGTTTACCTGTTTTACCCCAGTATTTTACCAGTGCAATATTACTGGGCGATTGCCACGAAACTGAAACAGGTTCTGATAATGCTGATGCCAGCTTACAACCGGGAAAGTCAGAATTAGTCATGTGAAAGCTGAATTTGGAAGCTAAAGTACAATATCGTTGAAATTAAACCATATGCCGAGACCTTTATTTAACAGGTAAGCAGGAAGTAAGGAAAGATCGTCGCGCCAGGTGATCATGCAAAAGTCACCACCCCAGGCTCCTAATGATTTTGCTTCACCGGGAAGATCGTTGAAAGTGGTTTCCCTAAGGACTGGTACACCTGTTAAACTGCTGATAAGGTTCTCGTGCCTGCTCATAACCTGTTCGAATTCTGTGAGCGTGGAGGAGTGAAGCATAGTTCGGGTCAGCAAACTGGCGGCCTCAACAGTGTTTTTATCAGGCAAAGGATTTTTTAACCGGTATTTTTTGATTCCTTCATCGGAATCCTGCTTATTCCCCTGGTAAACAAAGAAAATCCGGTCCGTAAAGGAAGGTGAGAATTTAACATTTTCAAAATTCGGTTTATTCCCCTCCAGTGAGTAAAGAACAGGGCCCTTGCTGATGGCACATGCTATATCATACCCTGAACCCGAAGAGACTTTAAAATGAAGTTTAAAAGGATCAATTCCGGCCCAACCTGCAATGGCGGCAATAAGTGTTGAACTGCTGCCAATTCCCCAAGGGAGAGGGTAATTTAAGGTTGAAATGACATTGTAACCGATTGATTTTTTGCAAAAACCAGGATTTAGTTTTCGCGCTGCTATTAAAAGCCGTTGGGGATGTTTTGCAGTTTCCTGATTATTGCTTTCAATAATAGTAAAATCTTTTAATTCGTATTTCCCGCTGAACCATGTTGATGCGTCATGCGCAATTGCCTGCCAGGAAATAAAATTCTGCCCGTTTTCTTCAACCTGCAAATGCTGACCAAAACGCAAAGGAAATGCAAGTGCCTGTGCACCATTGAGTACAAGGTATTCAGCAGTGAGCAGAAGCTTGGCGTTGTAATAAGAATTGAATGGCAAGGGTTATAGATTTATTGTGTTATCAAGCAGAGGTGCTCTTAAAATGTGTCTGAAAAAATATCAGTCGCGTACAGATAGCAGGAAATCATTTACCGCACTATGCGACACCTTTTCGTGCTTAAAATATTCAATGGCAAGTTTCTTCTCATCATCAGTAGCCTTGTAAACATTTAGAATATTCAGCAGGTGCATTTTCATATGTCCTTTCTGAATTCCTTTGGTAACCAATGATTTAATGGCTGAAAAGTTGTTTGCCAGTCCTGCTGCTGAAGCTATCATCATTAGCTCAGATGCATTGGGATTGCCAAGCAATTGCAGCGATAGTTTTGCCAGCGGATGCAAATCAGTTAATCCACCTACAGTGCCAAGGGACATCGGTATCTCAAGTGAGAAACGGAATGTATTTCCCGAGATATCAACTTTCGACAGACTGCTGTACTCGCCATTATGCGAAGCATAGGCATGCCCGCAAGCCTCCACAGCCCTGAAATCGTTACCGGTAGCCAGAACAACGGCATCAATTCCATTATAGATTCCTTTGTTGTGAGTTGTAGCGCGATACTTGTCGACCTGTGCAATATGGACTCCCATTTCGAAACGCTTCACAAATTCAGTGTCGGTATATAAATCATCAAAATTATGACCTTCCTTAATTTCTGCTTCCACCCAAGTGCGCACGAGGCAACCGGGAGTATAATTCGAAAGAATCGACATGATTACCTGCAGGCTGTATCCAGAAATTTCATTGGTATCAGATGCAAAATCCTTCAGGGTATCAGCGAATTCCTCCAGGCAAGAGTTGATAAAATTTGCTCCCATGGAGTCGCGCGTGTCAAATGTTGCCTTTACCTGGTAGTAATCCGGAATTTTATCCGTCATATTTACCAGTTCAACATCAATTATACCCCCACCCCGTTTCAGCATATTTGATGTAATTCTCTTTGTATTGGCAAGCATTTTTTTCCGTATTTCGGGAAAAAGTCGCTTGAGTAAATCATAACCACCATTCCAGGTAAAATGCACCTGGCCAATTTTCTCGAGCCCGAGTACTTCGCTGTGAAATCCTCCCCGGGTTGCCCAGAATTTCGCGGCCCTCGATGCGGCTGCCACTACCGAACTCTCCTCAATTACCATTGGCATCATATACATTTTCCCGTTTATCAGGAAATTAGGTGCTACACCATATGGGAAAAAATAATTTCCCAGCGTATTTTCGCTAAATTCGTCGTAAAGCTTCTGTATCGCGGGATCGTGGTGAAGAGAAGACTTCAGGGTATTGCTGAAAAAATCAGGATCAGAAAGATGTGTTGCAACCAGGCCGATCTTCTGATGCTTATCCAACCGGGAAAATCCGGTTGTTATTTTATTGTTAATCATTATCTGATTTTGAGGCGCAAAGTTAGTCATTTGAGGATGTGTTTAATTTTTTTTACAATCTAATAACACTTGCAATATAAGTTTGTTTAATTTTTATCCGATTCATCTGAACAATAATGTGAGAAAACACTTTTATATATTGAAGTTACCGGTTCGACATTCTTATTTTTATTTATAAATTGCTACTCTTTAAAAAACCGATAGCTTTGTTTACTCATCCCGGATAAAATTTATTATGCAATACCTTTCAGCAGACTGCATTATTCCTGTAACAGGCGAACCCACTTATAACAGTGTGCTTGCGCTGGCCAGTGACGGAACTGTTGAAGGGTTATTAAACAAAAGCGAACTTAATAGTGCTGTTCACGAAATTCATCATTATTCAGGGATACTTTGTCCAGGTTTTGTGAATACCCATTGCCATCTGGAACTTTCGTGGGCTAAAGGATTGATTTCAGCTGGAGAAGGTCTCGATTTTTTTATATGGCAACTCGAAAAATTCAGGAAGTCAGTTTCAAAAACATACATCCTGAAGTCCATTAACAAGGCCGCTTCCGATATGGAGCAATCAGGAATTGTAGCCACGGCTGATATTGTCAATGGAAATCAATCACTTATTTATAAAAGTAAGAGCAGACATTATTTTCATACTTTCGTTGAAGTTTTCGGATCAGACCCGCATAAAGCTAAAAATACATTAACACAAGCTTTAGAATTAAAGGCACAATTTGAAGGACAGCAATTATCAGGAGCAGTATCAGTGGTTCCGCATGCTACTTATTCACTTTCCGAAGAATTGCTGGAATTAGTATTGGCAGAATCGAAAGAGGAATTACAAAGTATACATCACCAGGAAAATACAGATGAAAATCTCTTTTTTAAGGATGGAAGCGGTCCGATTGCTGCAAGGAGAAAAGCATTTAACCCAGGTCTTCCAAATTATAAAGGTACGGGCAAACGGCCAATAGAGAGTATTGCCAGATTCTACAAGCAGAATCAGAAAATTCTTTTGGTTCATAACACCGTTACTGAGGAACAGGATATTAACTTTGTAAATCAATATTTCAGGAACGCATGCTGGTGTTTCTGCCCGAATGCAAACCTGTATATCGAAAGGCGACTTCCTGATATAAACCTTTTTAGAGGTGAAAATTGTAAAATTACGTTAGGTACTGATAGTCTTGCTTCGAACCATCAGATAAGCATTCTTGAAGAAATTAAAACAATACAGAAATACATTCCTGAGATTCCACTTGCGGAACTAATCCGCTGGGGTACGCTAAACGGATCAGATTTTTTAGGACTGGAACAAAAACTCGGAAGCTTTGAAAAAGGGAAAAATCCTGGAGTAGTTCTTATTGAAAATGTCGATATTCACTCATTAAAACTTAAACCCGAAAGTACCTCACGACTGATAATCCAAGCCGGAACATGAAAGTTACTCTTAACAAGACAGAAGTAATAATTTTTAAGGGAGCGACAATAAGCGATTTGGTTCTGGCCTATTCGGAACGAAGCTATAAGATGTTGAAGAGCGGAAAGCTATGTGTTTTCGACCGGTTTGGAAATCGTACCGAGGCCGACGGGCCCGTATTTGAAGGACAAATGTTTTTATTGAAGCGGGCAGAATAAGATCATGTGTAAATTTCCTTATCCTTATTGAAATAATGTTAATATGAAACTCCGTTTAGAGTTAAAGATAATTTCCCAAGTCTATTATCTTTGTATAACTAAAGTCACATCGAGCAGTTACCTATTTAAAAGATCAGAAAATTATGAAAATAAAAGCATTAGCATTGTTATCAGCCATTTTTGCGCTATTTATTTCTCCTGATTATACGCTAGCGCAAAAACATCACAAATCCACTGAAATTGTGATCCTGCATACCAACGATATGCATTCAAAAATTGATAACTTTGGTAAGCTGGCTTTCCTGGCCGACAGTTTGCGCAAAACGCACAAATATGTATTCCTGGTTGCTGCGGGTGACAATTTTACCGGCAATCCCATTGTAGATATGTATCCGGACAGAGGGTATCCTATGATTGACCTGATGAACCGGCTTCATTTCGATGTAACCGCCTTAGGGAATCACGAGTTCGATATGGGCCAGGAATTGCTGAACAAGCGACGGCAGCAGGCTTCCTTCCCGTTTATCAGTTGTAATATTGATGCGTCCGGTGCAGTGCTTTTGCAACCTGAACCTTATGTTGTACTGAAAGCCGGCAAAGTAAAAATCCCCTTTCTTGGTATTATTCAACTAGGCGAAAATGGTTTACCCGATTCGCATCCTTCGCGGCTCGAAAGCCTGAAATTCACTGACGGGATTGTTAAAGCGAAAGACTTTTTATGGCTGAAGAATAAATACGGGATGCTTATAGGGCTTACTCATCTGGGCGTTGAAGGTGATGTACCTCTTGCCAATGCGTATCCCCAGTTCGACCTGATCATTGGCGGTCATTCACACACCACAATGAAAGAACCTATGATGGTAAACGGTGTAATGATTGTACAGGCAGGCTCGGGTCTGAAATATGTCGGGATGACTACCTTGCAGGTTGCCGGAAAAAAAATTGTGGATAGAAAGTATGAACTTATCGCATTGGCAAGCATCAACAAAAGCGACCCTGAGATCCAGTCTGTTATTGATAAATACAATACCAACGAAGAAATGAGCCGCGTTGTGGGATATGCCGAAACTGCCTTTGAAAATAGTGAAGAACTTGGTTGCCTTATGACTGATGCCATCACAAAACGCATGAAAGTTGATTTTGCTTTTCAGAATTTAGGTGGCATACGCATTCAGAATCTGCCGCAGGGAGACATCCGGCTGAAGGATATTTTTATTCTCGATCCCTTTGGTAACCAAGTAGTTACTTATACTATGACTCAGGACGAAATTAAATCGCTGATTTGTAACGCGTATAACCGGGATAAGCAAATTGACCTGATCCCTTCAGGAATGACATATACTGTGACTGTTAACAGCGAAGGCTTATGCTCCGGATTAGAAATGAAAGATATGTCGGGCCGGATTCTGGATGCAACAAAAAAATATACAGTAGGAATAAACAGCTATATTTCAGCCAGCTATAAATTTGATCATAATGATCCGGGGGTAACCAATTATAATACCAGCGCGCAGACTCTGCTCGACTACCTGGGAGATGTTAAAAAAGTCAATTACGCCGGAGCAAGAAGGGTTTTTGAAAACAAATAGTTGCTTTTAATCCTGGGTTTCTACCAATCATCCGCCTTTTTAGGCACCGGAGGCAGCATGCCCAGTTTAAGGCTTTCGATCAGTTTGCGGGTAAATTCATCAACCTGCTTCAGGTAGTCTTCCCATACAGGCTTGTATCCTTTGTCATCTGTCTTCAACCATATTTCAATCGGCTGACGTGATAAATCTTTATAATTGAAATTAGTAATCGTATAACGGTAACGACCTTCCTTCATTTCGAGTTTCATCGAATAATCCACTACCCCGGCCGGATGTGTAACCCCCTTATCAAGTGCTGTAAGTTCAATACGATGAATGATTTCGATCAGCCCGGTTGCAGGATTCCTGACTTTAGTTGCATCTGCCGGGTTTTTATATTGTGTATTTATCCATTCAATCGCACGGATAAACAATTCATTTGGATTACCGGCAACATTTACAACTTCTTTGTATGTAATAAGCTTGGTGTCAGGATCAACAGGCACAGGGGGATTTACAACCTGGGCTTTGAGATCCAATCCGGAAAGCAGCAGCACTGCTAATACTATATTTAAGGATGAGATTTTCATTGAGAGATTTTTCAGTTATAAAACAAATTTCGTGCCGTAAAGTCCCTATTTCTTTAAAGATGGCTTACGAACGATAATGTATATATCTTCACTGTCGCGTTTCATCATATATTTTTCGCGCCCAAGTTTTTCAAGTTCCAGTGAATCACCCATTAGCCGGCTAAGTTCAATACTGTCTTTTGCAGCCTGATCGCGATAGAATTGTAACTCCTTCCTGAGGCCATTAAGTTCTTTCCTCATTTTATATTGAGAAATAAGGTTGTTACGGTCGAGAAAAAGCATCAATAAAAAGAAAGCCACACCTGTAAGCAGGTATTTGTTTTTTAAAATCGGAGGAATTTTATTAAAAAACTTATTTAACATGAGGATGCAAAGATATTAAAAAATGGATTGCGGAAAAGGTGGACGTTTGTGGCTTAGTGTCGTAATTCCTGACCTGATGTTTTTATTTTGCACAATACCCGGTACTGAAAAGTATTAAGTCAAAGTGCACTATTGCATGCTTTTCAAGTATATAATTTCTGCCAATATTATGAAATCAGGAAGCCTCTGAAATGTAACTTTGACTTTCCCCCTTTGATTTTCAAACACTTCATTCTATAGTCCAATTTCATCAGCAATACCAGTCATAGCATGAATAGCGAGGGTGGCAAAGGTATCAATCGGAATTCCTATTAATTCGCATTCGAGGATGTTTTCACGTTTAACGGAAGCGGCAAAAGCTTTTTCTTTCATCCTTTTTACGACTGACTTGGTTTTAACAGATGCAATTTTTTTGTCGGGATAAACCAGTGCAGTTGCCATAACCAGTCCGGTTATAGTTTCACCGGCAGCCAATGCATGCTGGAATTCACTAGTCCGGGCTTTCCCGGTAGCAATTTCATTATGCATTCCGATAGCATCGACAATATCAGCATCCACGCCCATTTTGGCCAGCCACCTGGCACCTTCAGGTCCATGCGTATATGCGTCGGCATGGGTAACCTCAACATCAATATCGTGCAGCAATCCGGCCTGGGCCCATGCCCGGGCATCGCGTCCCAGGTGAAGAGCCAGTGTATGCAATACAGCCTCCGAAGCCAGGCTGTGGGCAATCATTTTTTCATTTTTTACATATTTCCGAAGCAGTTCAAGCGCTTCTTCACGGGGAAGAATCATCGTTCAGGGTTTAAGGGTTGATAGTTAGTATTTGGTATTCATTTTAAGAATTGATGTTTCTGGAGTCTTACTATTCAGCAAACAGACTGCAAATAAGTTAACATGCAGAGTGCAAAAGTTAAAATTTAAAAGGTTATGATAATCAGATGTCTCGCGTGGAAGAATATATCCGGAGAATTACTCAAAGACCGGATATCTGATCCATTTCATAGTTGCAAAGTTATTAAAAAAGTGATTTTGCATTCTTTTATAAACGTTTGAAATGAAATGAATATTTTTGCATTACCTTATTATTTAAAAGCCATGATAAAATCTCTTTCCCTGCTGATTTTTACTCTTGTCCTGCTTCCGTTACTTAGTGTCGCGCAGGAAAGTGTACTTTATAAATTTCTTAAGACCATTCAAGGCGCTGAAATTGTTAAAAAAGACACTTCGGCTTTTAAAGAGTTTTACATTGTAATGCTTCCGCAAGCGGTAAATCATGCCAATCCTTCCGGCCCTTCTTTCCGGCAGCGTATTTTTATCGGGCATGAAGGTTTTGACCGGCCGACCGTTATGGAAACCGAAGGATATAATGCGGATTGGGTTACCCCGAAGACAAAAACCGAAGTCACCACGCTTGTAAATGGCAACCAGTTATACGTTGAGCATCGCTATTTTGGAATATCCTCTCCCAATCCGGTTAACTGGAAATACCTGAATGCTGAACAGGATGCAGGCGATTATCACTATATCCGCGAGTTATTCGGACAGATTTACAAAGGCAAATGGGTAGCAACCGGTGTGAGCAAAGGAGGGCAAACCGCCACTGAATACAAAGTATATTATCCTGACGACGTGGATGTAACCATTCCCTATGTTGCCCCCATAAATTATTCAAGGCTGGATAAGCGGATTGATACCCATTTTAAAACGGTGGGTACCAAATCCCAAAGAAAACATATCAAGGACATACAGTGGTACCTATTTAAAAATAAAACTACAATCCTGCCTGTATGGAAAACGATTGTCGATAAGTCAGGAAGGAAATTTACTCAAGTTGATGCAGAATCAGCTTTTGACTACTCAGTTTTGGAGTTCCCGTTCTCATTCTGGCAGTATACTGCTGATGAAAGTAAACTTCCCGATGTTCATTCAACCACTCCTGAAAAGATGGCGCAATACCTGGCAGAAATAGTGTCACCTTTCTGGTATACTGAGGCTGCAAATTCATTTCAACCCGCTTTTTACCAGTTTTATACCCAACTTGGGTATTACGAATACAATGAGAAGCCTTTCAGAAAATACCTGAAAAACAAAGATTATCCTAATTCGGACTTTGTTCCTAAGGATACTTTCGTCGTTTGGGATCCATCCTACCAGAAAAAATTAAAGAAATTCTTTGCAGGTTATCCTCAGCATATGATTTATATTTATGGAGAAGATGATCCCTGGGGAGCAACGGCTGCCGAAATAAAGCCTGGCAGCAACAGTCTTAAACTAGTAAAAGCAGGTGGGACTCATGGGTCTGATATTGCAGGACTGGACCCGCAACAGCATAAGCTGGTAATTGAAGCACTGGAGAATTGGCTGGGTATTGACATCAATGAGTAAATTACCTGCTGACGTTTTCCCTAACGGAACATTAATCTATACTTGCTTATCCGATTTGAATAGAAATTTCCAATTCATGATTATACCTCTCATTTTTATTTGGGAGTTCCCGCAGAACCTGCTGGGGTTGGCGGTTTATCTGAAAATGAAAAATTTACGTAAAGTAAAAAGAATTGAGAAGGAAGCACACCGCTATTTTATTGAGACACCCAATACCGGTGTAAGCCTGGGCTGGTTTGTTTTCTGGACACCTGCCGGAAACCGTTTTTCCTGCTATAACAATGATTGCCGTATGCATGAATACGGTCATGCCAGGCAGTCGGTAATACTTGGACCGCTCTATCTTCTACTGGTTGGAATCCCATCTTTGCTCAGGGCGTTATGCAGCCGCTGGTATCGGAAAAAGTATGGCCGGAACTGGGAAAAGTATTTTAATGCGTTTCCTGAAAACTGGGCCGATAAACTGGGTGGAGTCCTGACCCCAAAGATAAGCAGTCAATGAATTGACTTCAATTCACTTTTAAAACGCCGGGCAGAAAAATAATCTGATTTCTAATATTAATAACTCCTTAAAGATGAAAGAATTTCTAAAAAGCAACAAGGTTCTTAAAAATGTTGTTCGTGAAATATCAGAAACAGCCGGTTACCTATGGCAGCGTGGATGGGCTGAGCGTAATGCAGGTAATATTTCAGTCAATATCACTGAATGGATACAGCAAGGAATTTCAGAACATAGTTCATTTCCTTTTTTTGCACTTCCCCTCTCCTATCCTGAACTGTCGGGCTGTTGCTTCTTGGTGAGCGGTACCGGTAGTCGTATGCGTGACCTGGCGCGTAAACCTTTGAAAAATGCGCTTATACTTAAACTGAACGCTGATGCTACAGGATACTGGATCTTTTCGTCTAAAGATGATGCCGAAACTTTAATGCCGACGTCAGAACTCCCGACACACCTGGGAATACATCAAATGATTGCCTTACGCGGAAGTGCAGAGAAGGTAATAATACATACCCATGCAACCGAACTTGTTACGTTAACCCATGAGCGTGAATTCTGCCAGACTGATGCTCTGAACAAACTTTTATGGGGCATGCACCCTGAAACTATAGTTTTTATTCCGAAAGGTGTCGGTTTTGTCCCTTATTCTCTTCCCGGATCATATGACATTGCCAGGGAAACAATAAAAGCACTTCAGGACCATGATGTTGCATTATGGGAGAAACATGGTGTTTTTGCCATTGGGAAAAGGGTACCTGATACTTTCGATGTAATAGATATCCTGGCTAAATCCGCCAGGATTTTCATTATGTGCCGTTCGGCTAATATTGTGCCTCACGGGCTTACTGAGAAAGAACTTGCTAAGCTGAAAAGATTGTCCGCTAATTTTTAAGCTGTCTTTTAAAAAAAAGTATGACTATATATCAAAAAAAAACCGGTCCAGGACCGGTTTTTACATTTATCGGATTCGAAATCAATGCCTGCTCAGGTATGATGCAACACTTTCGGCATTTTCTTTCATACCTTCATCTCCTTTGTGCCAGTCGGCAGGACATACTTCCCCATTTTCCTCAAAGAACTGGAGAGCATCAATCATGCGCAATACTTCATCAACACTACGGCCTAATGGCATATCGTTAACTACCTGGTGACGTACAACACCTTGTTTGTCGATGAGGAACAGTCCGCGGTATGCAACTGCTTCCCCGTTAAATTCAACATAATCCTCATCTTCGTCATATTCCCATTCACCTGCAAGAACATCATAGTTTTCGGATATGGTTTTTGAGAGGTCGGATACCAGAGGGAATTTTACACCTTTGATCCCGCCGGCACTTTTCTCGGTATTGAGCCAAGCCCAATGCGAGAACTTACTGTCAACAGAACAACCAACCACAACCGTATTGCGTGTTTCGAATTCGGTCATTTTATCCTGAAATGCAATAATCTCGGTTGGACACACAAAGGTAAAATCGAGGGGATAAAAGAAAAATACCACATGCCTTTTGCCGATATACTGAGCGAGTGAGAATTTCTCAACAAATTCGCCACCATTTATTACAGCGTCTGCCTCGAACTGAGGCGCTTTTTTTCCTACTAAAACAGCCATCTTAATTATTAATTTTTATTGGTTCAACTTATTTTGCAAATATAAACAGATTTTGCGGGAATTGATCAGATTGCTTCCAGCTACTTATAAACCATCACGTTCATCTATTGTTGTGAGAAACATAAAAAAACAGTCTTTTCACACGATTTGGGATTGACGTATTTTAGTTCAAAGTATTTATTTGAGCAATTCGTTTACAATATCCTCTTCTTTTATTCCTTCAGCTTCGGCTTTGTAGTTGCGGACAAACCGGTGGCGCAGTATGGATGTGGCTACTGCTTGCACATCAGAAATATCGGGTGAGTATTTCCCACTGACGGCTGCATGGCATTTGGCTCCCAGGATGAGGTATTGAGATGCCCGGGGGCCTGCACCCCATGTAAGATAGTTGTTAGCCCACGAGTGAGCAAGAGTTGTGCCGGGCCTTGTGAGTGAAGCCAGTCTTACTGCATACTGGTATACATTGTCGGCAACGGGTATACGGCGTATCAGATCCTGGAAATACTTGATTTCTTCGGCTGTAAGAATAACATTCAGCGAAGCTGTGTGCATGGTTGTAGTGTTTTTCACAACCTGTATTTCCTGTTCGAACGAAGGGTATCCTAACCAGATATTGAACATAAACCTGTCGAGTTGAGCTTCGGGCAAGGGGTAGGTTCCTTCCTGCTCAATAGGGTTTTGAGTTGCAAGCACGAAGAAAGGTTCATCGAGCTTATGGCTCACACCAGCCACTGTAACTGCTTTTTCCTGCATTGCTTCGAGCAGGGCACTCTGTGTTTTGGGAGGGGTGCGGTTGATCTCATCGGCCAGAATGATATTTGCAAATACAGGCCCTCGGATAAAGCGAAATTTACGGTCCTGGTCCAGAATTTCAGTACCGATAATATCCGAAGGCATAAGGTCGGGCGTAAACTGAATACGGCTGTATGTAAGGCCAAGAACCTGGGAAAGTGTATTTACCATAAGTGTTTTTGCTAACCCGGGAACCCCGACTAGCAATGCATGTCCCTTCGAAAAAATAGCAATTAGCAGGTTTTGAATTACTTCATCCTGACCCACGATTACTTTTCCGATTTCGGAACGTAATGCATTATATTTATTTAAAAAATCATTGAGAGCTTCAGTATCTGACTTGTATTGAATCATATTTTACAGAATTTGATGGAAAGGGCTTTATTAGATTAACAATGCCCGAAATTATTTATTTATAGGTTTTAGTTTCGTATTTTATATTTAAAACAAGGATTCATTAATGCAAACTCTTCATTGCTAAACCCTTCCGTTTGTCAAAATATAATCTCTAAAATCATCGGTATCAAAATGTAAAGTTTATTTAGAATTTCTAAACTAGAATAAATTTACAAAATGGATTTTCTTTATTCAGATTATATTTTCTTGAAATTCTTTATTTTTTACATAAAAATCGTTCTATTTGATTTTTGCATTTATTATACTTAGCCTGGCCGAAGCATGCACTTTGAGTATTTACTGTTTTTTGCTCCTGGTTTTAGCTGGTAAGATTTCAAGGATTAACGCCAACTTATGATTATTAATGCGCTAACAAGCTTTTCAATCCCTTACTAATTCTATTTACCCTTAACTTTTACTTCCAATACTCAGCAACTATTGTTCGGTAAAGGTCCAGTTGTATTTGAATTCGCAGGATTTAAACCTGTCGCCGAGGCGGATATAAGCCGTTTTCGATTTGTTTTCAATCCATTTGGCTATAACTTTCCCTTTTTTGTTTTCAAGTGCCCAATCCTGAATTTTATTATAATCATCTTTCATATTGCCTTTATGCGGTTCGGTGCGTAATTTAAGATACAATACCCGATATGCCTGGGTTCCGTCTTCGGTGGTATAGGGTAGGCTGTTTGAAATTTCACCCGGTTTCATTTTATCGATCACAAAGAATACTTTTGGGTCGAGTTCATCAGCTGCCAGGCGAGTATTGCCCGACGACTGGCTCTGTATTAATCCGCCGTTAACCTTACCCGGGTCGTCGCTATATTGAATGGCGGCTTTTTCGAAAGACATTGAATCAGCCCTGACTTTTTCAGCTACACTATCCAGTTTATTGGCAGCTACAATCAGATCCTCCGGGGAAACCTTAGGAATAACCAGAATATGCCTGACATTTACGAAATCACCCTGGCGTTCGATAAGTTGCAACAGGTGGTATCCAAACTTTGTTTTTATAATCTCCGAAATATCGTTTTTATTTTTGAGGTTAAAAGCTGCCGATTCGAATTCAGGCGCCATACTTCCACGGCTGAAGAGTCCAAGTTCGCCGCCTTTGGCTGCCGATCCCGGATCTTCAGAATAAAGCACTGCAAGAGTCGAGAACTTTTCGCCTTTCAACACGCGGTCGCGCAATGCTGATAATTTATCGCGGGCTTCCTTAAGTTGGGCAGGGCCAACAACGGGATTGATTACAATTTGTCCTATCTCATATTCGGTAGGTATTATCGGAATACTATCCTGGCTTAGGCCGTTGAAATATTCTTTTGTTTCGTTGGGAGTCATTTTTACACTTTCAACTATTTTCCCCTGGGCCTGCTGTGAAAGAATTTCCAGCCGAAGTGGCTCACGCAGTTCATTTTTAAATTCATCGAGTGATTTGTCATAAAACTCTTCGAGTTTCTGCTGGGAGCCAAATTGTGTTATATAATAGCGAAGTCGTCTGTCGAGTTCACTGTTCACCTGCTCGTCACTCACTACAAGACTATCTATTTCAGCCTGGTAAATCAACAGTTTTTGAAAAACCAGATTTTCAAAAATCTCGCACCTCAATGCATAAGGATCTCCACCAACACCCTGTGCACGGGCCTGGGCAAACTGTGCTTCAACATCAGACCAATAAATCGGGTGGCTACCTATAAGGGCAACTATCTCGTCAATTACTTTTTCATTTTCATTCTGAGCTTTAACCTGAACCACCGATCCGATGAGTACAATCAGTAATGCAGATGTTATTATTCTTTTTATCATGTTTATTGGGAAATTATTTCTTGAATATTTCATATTTATTTTGTTTCACAGCCTCGCTGTACAGATCGTCTTCCATTCGGGCCAGCATCTCTGCTTTACGTTTGTTTAACAGGATGGTGCGGATATTTTTGATCTCGAAATTCAAAGGCGAAATACTTTCCTTGGTTTTAAAAGATGAAATTGCTACCAGATAAAGGGTTGCAGAATCCTTAACTTCAAAATATTTGTTTTTTCTCAGAAATTCAAGCTGGTCATCAACCGATAAGGGAATTTTGCGTACCAGGTCAGTAAATGACATCCATTTTCCTTCATTGATCAAATATTCGACTCCGTTTTCCTGGCAAAGAGTTACTAGTTTTTCCTTATCCGTATCACGACTGCTTAGCAACAAACTCTTTAACCTGGGAGCTAAAGGTGAATCTTTGCCAATAATCACAAAACTGGCCAGTACAATATTCTCTCTGAGATAAAAATTATTCTGATTTTTCTGGTAATACTCTTCAATTTCATTCATCGAAACCGCTGTATCCAGTTTTTGACTAATCAGATTCGATTCATAAGTATAAATAATGAGTGAATTACGGTATTGCTCTATCTGCTTACTAAAATTTATTTTGGCCTGGTCCAGATTATCTTCAGCCTGCTTAAGCAACAATTCCTGTCGAACCCAATTATTAATAAAGGCAGCCGTTATTTCAGCACTATCCATGGCACTTGTTCCCGGTGGAACGACTCCCGCCAGGTCGTCCTGGTAGAGGTATTTTTCGTACACCCGTGCAATAGCTTGTTCCTGCTTTTTCCCTTTCATGGGAAACAAACTACAGGAAATAAGTAAACCGGAAATAAAAGCTGAAAATATCAGCAAACGGAGCATGTTATTATTGAGTTAGTATAGAATTAAACACCTCCCGGTTAATGATAACCGGGTATTTGGCACGAAGTTCGCTAATCCATTCTTTTTCCAGAAAGTTCTGATAATCAGCGGTCATAGCACCCCGGATTTCATTTAGCAATTTTGGCTCCGGAGGCACTACTCCATGAACAACAACCAGTGCATTTTCATTATCGGCTAATGGAATAATTTCAGATATACCTGATTTCCACTCAAGGCCTTCGAGATTCATATTTTCGCCTTTCACGAATTTTTTGCATTCGACAGTAACTTTAGGAATCGTATCATGGTTGAATTTTGCTAAAATCTGGTCGTCATCAGCTCCTTTTTTCAATTGCTTTTTAAGGCTCTTAATAATGGAAGGATCCTTAATAATAAAAATGGAAGCATCGAGCCTGGTTTCCCACAGGTAATTGTTTTTGTTCTGCTCATAGAACTTTTGCAGTCCAACCGTATCTTTTACAGCTTTAGACCAAACCTTTTTGTCCGTGAGGTCAAAAAGTAAAATTCCATCGTGATATTCATTAGTAAGGGCTTTAAAATCAGGATTCTCTTTTTCGAGCTGGTTGTCGGCATATTTAAGAACGGCATCGTTCACAAATGAATTATATTGCTGATAAACAAAAGCCGGGATATCCCTTTTTTGTCCGTGTTTCTGGGTGGAAGCAAGATTACCGGCAAAATCAGCCTGGGTATATGTCTTAGTTCCTATGGTGAAGAGATCTTTATTCAGACCATCTGCCTGCTCTACTTTCCAGCTTGCTTCAAAAATCGAATCGGTAACAGTATTTATTAATTCGTTCAGGGCCGGAATGTTTTCTGTAAAGCCATAATGAGCTTTGGTTTTGGCGATAAATGAATTCTGAATCTCCATATTCCGGTCACTACGGGTAACACGTTGCTTAATATCATCCTTTTCATCTTCGAAACTGCCTATTGGTTTCCGATCGATGAGTTTGATGATATGCCAGCCATACACGGTTTGAAAAGGTTCTGAATAATCTCCCTTTTGTCTCATCTTCTGTATGTTATGGATAAAATCAGGGAGCAGGCGATTTACTCCGAACCAAGGCAAAACGCCTCCCTTGCCGGCAGTTGAGAAATCGTCAGAAAACTTTTTGGCGACTTCGCCAAAATCAACGCCACTTTTTAACAACTTGTAAGCCATATTGGCTGAATCAGCAACTTTAAGTGAATCATCTAGTGAACCTTTCGTAGGATAAATCAAAATAATATGTGCAAGTTGTATCTTCCCCAGGGCTGGAATTTTGTCGGTGACTTTTATGAGATGGTACCCGAAGTCGGTGCGGACAGGCATAGTAACTTCATTTAATTTGGCATTGTAGGCAGCATTTTCGAAGGGATACACCATATCGAAAGCTGTAAAATACCCGAGGTCTCCCTGGGTACCTTTAATTTTCTTACCATCAGCATCACGGTCTTTTGCTGACGGATCTTCCGAAGCTTCAGCGGCAACTTTTCCGAAATCTTCTCCTTTCTGAACAATTCGTTTGCGTAACAGCATAATTTTATTCCAGGCTGCCAGGGTGTCAGCGGCTGATGCAAGCCTGTCGACACGAACGAGAATATGACTGACCCTGAGATCGTATTTCCTGTGATCATAGGCTTCGCTAATCATTTTTTCATTTGCATCATTGTCGACCAGATAAGGCTGAGCTAATTGTTTACGGTACCCTGCAAGTTCATCCCGGAATGATTTAACGGTATCCATACCTAATGCGATGGCCTCAGTTACTTTTAACCGGAAATTGATATACAAATCGAGGTACTCTTCAAGCGCCTTAGTATCCGGCTTTTCGTTTTTAGTGTTATTTTTTTCAAACACCTTAATGAATTCGTTTTTTGTGACTTTTTCATTAGCTACCTGAAGTAAAACAGGATCAGTGTTCTGGCTGAAAGC
The DNA here is from genome assembly GCA_038204995.1 of Bacteroidales bacterium. GTDB lineage: Bacteria > Bacteroidota > Bacteroidia > Bacteroidales > UBA4417 > UBA4417. Next base: position 54,581 of record JBBRCH010000019.1, read on the forward strand.
TGATAAGAAAAAGAAGCCAAATAATAGCGTAAGTGATGCATTAAGAATTGTCCGTTTCATAGTCGTTAAAAATTATTTATTTTTCGTCTGAGGTTTTGGGCTCAGGCTCAATGGGTTAGGTTTTATTGTTGATGTTTCAGGTATTAATAATAGATTAAAGTTATTATTTATAGCGATTTTATTTTGATTTAAGTACAAACAACAAATGATTTGTGATTTGCAGGGTATTTTTGATAAACTGATTTTTTCATAACTTTTAAGTCCCTGCCTGATCATGCAATCAAAAAAGTAAAAATCGGCATCAGGTTTTTGCAGTTTATCAATAGCTGATGGACAGGCAAACTTGTTCGACATTCGTTTTTGTGTCCGGATATCAGAGTTAATAATCGGACACCAGTTAGTATTTACCTGCTATAATTTGGTGCTTCGCGGGTAATAGTAATATCATGTGGATGGCTTTCGACAACTCCGGAAGAAGTAATTTTTATGAATTTCGCGTTTTGAAGACCTGCAATATTTGCTGAACCGGTATATCCCATACCAGCGCGCAAGCCGCCTACCATTTGGTGAATTACCTCTGCCAATGCGCCTTTAAATGGTACCCTGCCTACTATTCCTTCAGGAACCAGTTTCTGAATATCATCTTCTGTATCCTGGAAATAGCGGTCCTTCGATCCTTTATGCATGGCTTCGATGGAGCCCATTCCACGGTAGGATTTAAACTTGCGTCCCTCGTAAATTATGGTTTCTCCGGGTGATTCCTCAACTCCTGCAAACAAAGATCCAGCCATGATGCTATAGGCGCCGGCGGCAATAGCTTTTACAATATCACCGGTATAGCGGATACCTCCATCTGCGATTACGGGAATACCTGTTCCTTTTAATTCTTTGGCAACAACATAGATTGCTGATAGCTGAGGAATACCAATGCCGGCAATAACCCGGGTTGTGCAGATGGAACCGGGACCAATCCCGACTTTAACCGCATCAGCACCAGCTTCAACCAGTGCACGCGCAGCCTCGGCGGTGGCAATATTTCCTACAACAAGTTGAAGATCAGGGAATTGCTTTTTAACGAGCCGTGTGGTGTCGAGCACTCCTTTCGAATGGCCGTGCGCAGTATCAATAACAACAGCGTCAACACCATTTTTTACCAGTTCCGTTACACGTTCAAGTACATCTGCTGTAACTCCTACTCCTGCAGCAACACGTAAACGGCCCTGTTCGTCTTTACAGGCGTTAGGGCGGGCTTTTATCTTGCTGATATCCTTATAGGTAATAAGGCCGACAAGTTTATAATCAGCATCAACAACCGGCAGTTTCTCAATTTTATATTCCTGTAAAATATCTGATGCTTTATCCAGATCGGTAAGCGTATTTGTGGTAATCAGGTTTTCGCGGGTCATAACCTCGGCAATAGGACGCATGGGATTACGCTCGAATCGAAGATCGCGGTTGGTTATAATGCCTACAAGTTTACCAACAGCACTAACTACGGGGATCCCTCCGATTTTATGTTCACGCATTATTGCAAGAGCATCGGCAACGATTGCATCTTCCAGGAGAGTGATCGGATCTGTGATCATACCGCTTTCCGATCGTTTGACCCGGCGCACTTCTGCAGCCTGATCCAGTATGCTCATACTTTTATGCAGCACACCTATTCCGCCTTCCTGGGCAATAGCTATTGCCATGGTCGAATCGGTTACGGTATCCATGGCAGCAGACACTATAGGTATATTGATTTTTATTTTCCTCGTAAACCACGAGGAAGTATCAACATCGCGAGGAAGTACTTCAGAATAAGCGGGAATGAGCAAGACATCATCATAAGTCAGGCCATCGCCCGCAAATTTTTCACTATCAATGAACATAGCCTTTTTTTTGAACTTGCAAATTTACTAATTTTAATGGAAGTCCCTGTTAAAAAATCTTAAGGTTTTACCTGCCGTTAGATTGCAGCGAATCAGGATACTTAAAGCAAAGGATAATAAAACATACAGATAAAATCACCTGACAACAAATACTGTCCCACGTTTGGTATAATCATGACCTCCTACTGATTTGTACGAAATTACAAAAGCATATAAGCCTGCAGGGGCAATCTGTCCGCCAACCATCCCATCCCATCCGTTGACCATATCTGTAGTTTCAAATAGCATCTGCCCCCAACGGTTATAAATTGTCATTATGAAACTCCCCGGTTCAACGAATGAAGCTATAGGCCTGAAACGGTTATTTATACCACCCGGATGAAAAGCATTTGGCAAAAACAGAGTTGCATCCTGAGCGACACAGCATGTATTTGAAACTGATTCAGCATTATTCAGATAGGGGTTTCCGGGATTTTCCTGTGCCACTACCCAATAGCAAACTTCTTTGGTCGGATCGATGCCGGTTAAAAGGTCAGGAAACGAAACGATAGAAGATGTGAGGCTGCCAATGAGCTCGCCTCCGCCGGGTTCTCCGCCAACTGTCCTGAATAGTTTGTACCCTTCAACATCCTGCATCCAGCTGGCATATGTATTCCAGTCAACCGTATTCTGGGTTTGTGTGGAACTGCATTGAAGCAGTATGGATCTCGAAATATTTGAATTCAGTCCATTGCCGCAATAATCTAATGCAACAAGACGGTAATAATAACTCTGATTATGCACATCAGCGGTATAATCATCAAAATAATATTCCCTGGCAACAAAATATGTATCAGCATATAAGGAATCGACCACCTGAAAAGTTGCCCCTTGATCTGCTGAACGCTCGAGCATCAGTATTTTTACAGTACTATCCGGGGAACTATAGTAATTAATACGGATATAACTATCACTCAGTACACTCACCTGGGTAATGTATACTGAATCCGGCACTTCGGAACCGGTAAAAAGCTTCATTTTCCAGCAGGACCTCGAAGAGAATGAACCTGAGGAACTATAGGCTTCAACATAATAGTAGTAATTATGTCCGTCTTCGAACTGGTAGGCATCATTATAAGCCGTAACTGAGGTATCTGTCAGGTTTACGATCTCAACCGGGGCGCTAAAATCAACCGATCTGTAAATCTTATATCCTCCTAGCCCGCCAGGCATTGTATAGTATGAATTCCACGATAATTTTGCAAGCCGCTCACATTCATCAATCGGAGGCAGGTCAAGATTGATGGTTTGGGTTTGAAAGGTATAATCCGGAACACTCCGGTTTCCACAACCGTCAAGAGTTATAATCAGGTAGGCATAGGAAACAGTGCAGCCGTCGGACACCGCCTGATCAATATATGAACTTGAGTCAGGCGATAAAGGCGGCGAAGTAATAGGTTGCCAGGTAGTTCCGTCAAATCGGTTTATTTCATAACCGCCAATACTATCACCCAAAACCTGCGTCCAGGTTAAAATGGGTTTTCCGCCTGTGGTCAGACTCACAAGCAGGTCCTGCACATTTACCGGATTAGTAAGATCCGATAACTGATTACCGGCATCCGTGTTGGAGAATATAATCCCGGAAAGAGCAGATTCGTAACGGATACGATACAAAAAATCAGTCGGAATGCAATAAGGAGCTGTAATAGTATCATTAAATAACAAGGAAGCATCAAAAGGCAGCTGTTTAATGTCTTCCCACGCACCTGAACCTGTCACCTGCCGCTCAACATAATAAGTTCCTTCAAAAACCGGTTCGGAAACGGTCCAGCTTAACCGGGCAATCCGCGCGTTAAGTGGTGTAACTGTCAGGGTGATAGTCGGGGCAAGGGGGATCATACCTTTATCAGTTATATTTAAAGCAAAGGATTGATTACCATTATCTGTTGAGTGCTGCAGCACCAACATATCAGTATTCCCGAAATTATCAGAAACAACATCTATTGAGTAAGCTTTTGCATTTATATAGGAAGCCGTAAATACAGAAAATAAAAGAAATAGTCTGAACATATTGATAACTGTTTTCATGCAGGCTTTAACCATAGATGTGCCGACAAATATAGTGATTAAATTTCCTCAGGCCCAACAACCAATGTAAACAAGTCTTCCGGGTTCAGGTATCGGACTGCCAGATCCCGCAGTTGGTCCGCATTAATATGTTGAACTGTATGGATCAACCCTTCAAAGTGAGAAATTCCCAGACCGTCTTCAATGAGTTCGCGATACATCCCGGCCTGGGCAAAAGGACCATCAACTGCCCGAAGCATTTCGCCTGAAAGATAGTTGCGAACCAATGAAAGTTCACTTTCAGGTACCCTTTCATTGCATAAACGGTTAAGTTCCGACTTTATTTCGGCCAGGGCATCCTTTGTAACATCAGCACCCACTTCGCCTGAAATTACAAAGTATCCCTCACCCCGCAACGGAACCACTGAAGACCCTATGCCATAGGTATAACCTTTATCTTCCCGAAGGTTAATCATCAGTCGTGATCCAAAATAACCTCCCAGTATTGCATTCAGCACCTTCATTCCGGCATAATCGGGATGGGTACGGTCGAATAGCCGTCCGCCTATGCGGATAGCCGATTGCATGGCACCTTCCTTGGCAATAAAATGACTCTTTTGCCCGGAACCCGAGGGTACATATTTAAGACGTTCGCTCTTAGTTCCACCCCAATCCTTTGCACCAAAATGTGATTCCAATGTTTTCATGAGTCCCGGCTTTATGCGTCCGGCAACTATAATGGTGCAATTACCTGAATGATACTGTTGTTTATGGAAATCTATCAGATCAGAATTATTTACGTTAGCGATATCGTCAGGTTCAAGATACATTCCGTATGGATGTTCTTTACCGAATACGAAAGAATTGAAATGGGTGCGGGCGAGAAAATTAACTTTTTGTCGGTTCACTTCAAGCATCTGACGCTGCTTGCCAGCCAGGACAGCATACTCGTTTTCAGGGAAAACAGGATTTTTAACAATTTCGCTTAACAAGGGCAATGTATTATCCAGATGCTTGTTGAGCGAATACAAGGTCGCATAAGCATTGTCGCGCTCGGTGGTATTCTCGAAATGAGCGCCGAAAAAGTCAACGGTTTCCGAAAGTCTCTTAGCTGTATAATTCCTCGTTCCTTCGCGCAGCATCAGGTTTGTAGCCATTGCAACAAAAGGTTTCTTCTGAAACCAGCTTCCTGCAGCAAATACCATTTCAATAGAAATTACATCCTGGGTTCCTGAATTGAATTGGTATACTTTTATCCCATTGCTCAGCTGATATACTTCCGGCTGAGGAAAATCAATGTGTCCGGGAGGCATTATAGCAGGTTGAGATTTCCGGTTAAGAGGCATGGTCATTAAAATGAATTTAAGATATTAGGGTTAGATCTTATTTTGAAGAGACGCTGAAATTAGTGATTTGAGTTGTTAGTTGAGGGAGGCGTTATCAGGCTCAGCTTTTCTTGCAAAATAATAAAGTGTTGAACAGTTTTCGGGTCTGAAAATCTTATTTGCTTCAGAACTAATATCAGCAGCAGTAACGGAAGCATATTTATAAACCAGCTCATTAGCCATCCCGGCATCACCGAGTAATTCATAGTAGGCCAGGTTCATAGCTTTGTCGAGTGCGCGCATTTCACTGAATGCCATCATTGACTCAATCCTGTTTTTAACCTTTTGCAATTCAATATCATCAACAGGCTGTTTACATATGCTGTCAATTTCGATTTGCAAGGCCGATTCTGCCTCTTCCATTGTTGCATCTTTCATCAGCTTACCAGTAATCACCAAAAGCCCTGCCTCAAGATCGCCTGAAATAAAAGCATTGATCTCGCTGAAAAGGCGCAGGTTTTTGACCAGTTTTTGATAAAGTCTTCCCGATTGACCGGCTGAAAGGATATCTGAAATCAGGTCGGAAGCATAAAAACCTGAATCAACACGACTGCACATATGCCAGGCTTTATATAGGGCATTGAACGGGACATCGCGGTAAACGGTAAGGGATCTCGCTTCAGTTTGTTCGGGTTCGACCGGCAGACTGCGATGGTTCTCACTGCCTTTTTCAATAGTTCCGAACCACTTCTCAGCCAAAGCCCTGATAGCGGATGTTTCAACATTGCCAGCAATCGCCATGATGGCGTTGCAGGGATTATAATAAGTGGAATAAAATTCGCGAACTTCATCCATACCGGCTTGCTCGATATGCGACGGTTCTATACCAATGGTTGCCCATTTATAAGGATGGATTTTATAGGCTAGTGGCCTGAGTAAAAGCCAGGCATCACCATAAGGCTGATTCAGGTAATTTTGCCTGAATTCTTCGACCACTACATTACGCTGTACATCGAAACTCTTAGCAGAAAATGCCAGGTTCAGCATCCTGTCCGACTCAAGCCAAAAAGCTGTTTCGAGGTTATGCCCGGGAACGGTAAGATAATAATTGGTGAAATCGTTATTTGTGAAAGCATTGTTTTCGCCTCCTACCCTTTCGAGCGGCTCATCGTAACGCGGAATATTCACCGATCCACCAAACATAAGATGTTCGAACAAATGAGCAAAACCCGTACGCTCGGGATGCTCATCACGCGAACCTACATTATATATGATATTCATGGCCACAATAGGAGTTGTGGTATCCCGGTGAACGATAACCCTTAACCCATTGTCCAATGTAAAACGGTCAAATTCAGTCATAAATATGATTTAAGTCATTCAGCAAACCTTCAAACATTGAGTTTCAATGAAAGTATGATTTGCAGGCATATAGTGTTATAAACGTGATTCACCTGTATTTGTTATAAAACGATTACAAAGTTAAGCGAAAATCGGAGAGAAGCGGACCTGGACATTATAGGGTAGTTGAGATAAAAAAGTATTACAATTATTTAGGTTGCAGATCAGGCAGATTATCAGAGTGGTTAGCCTTTTAATATGAAATTTTAACACTTTAGCACATAAACATAGGGCGTTTACAAATTTGACCATTTAATTCCTGAGCAAATCAAATTTCTCTGCATGGCATGTCTTTATATACTGGCTACATAATATTTTGATGTGCTGGGCAATATTACCACATGAAGAAAAATTTCCATATTGATATTGATTTTGTTCTTTTGTCATGACACAAAAGAACCAAAATGTCTAGGCTTAATATAAATTTTACACATCTGTATGCCTCGGTAAAGGCTCGCAAAACAAGGCTTGAGAAGTTGGGAACATCATCCTGACAGCACGTGAAGCTGGTGTTTTGCTACGCACGTGCCTGCGCGTTTTACCTTCGTCAACAGCTGTTGTAAAATTTCTATTAGGCCGGTCTCTACACCCCGAAAATTGTGCTCATGAGCCAAACCGTTATTCCTCGATGTCGCCATAAGAATAGATTCTCTTAGAAGTGACCGGCATTAGAAAAATATGTTAGCGTTTCTTGACAGAGGTATCCCGTAAGGGCAGGGCAGGTCGTGCGAATGGCATGTGCGTAGCAATACACAGCAACCACAAATGCCTGGATTTGCCACTATCTTTCATGCCTTGTATTGCGAGAAGATACCTCTGGCTTAGAAAAGCAACATATTTTTCGAAAGCCTTGAATTTTTGTTACTTTTTGTTCAAGCAAAAAGTAAGAGAAAGAATATATTCAATCCGATATTAACAAAAACAATCTCATTTCTTTAAAATATCATACATCAAAATTTGTTTCCAGCACATCTAAATAATATGTAGCCTTAATAAGTCTTTTATAGCGAAAATTCAGTTTATTTTGTACCTTTGCCCTCCTAAATCATTAAAAAACAATATTATGGGATTATTAGACTCTTTAAAAAAGCTTTTTAGTACTTCGAAAGATGTAACAGCTGAAAAAGCTGCTGATTTCAAAGATGCAGCAAATGAGAAAGCTGCTGATTTGAAAGAAAAGGCTGCCAGGGGTATAGATACAGCTAAGCAATACTCCAAAGATGCCGTTGATAAACTTGATGATGTAGTTGACGATGTAAAAACTGCAGCCAAAGAAGCATCCGTAAAAGTGAAGGATTTTGGTGAAAATCTGAAAGATAAAGCTGAAGATGCCTTCGATAAACTGGAGGATAAGGCAACCGAATTGGTTGATAAACTTGAAGAAAAAATCAGAAGCGGATCGGATAATAATCAGGCCGTTGCTGCTGAAACTACCAATGAACCTGTTACTGAAAAAGCTGCTGAAACTATAGAATCAGTTAATGGAAAAGCGGAAGAAGGTGCTGAAAAAGTTAAGAATACGGTTGAAAGTGCTGTTAAGACTACACCAAAAGAAACTCCGAAAGGATAGAATATCTGGTATTCTTTTACACTGAAAATCCCTGTGGTTCACATCCACGGGGATTTTATTTTCAGCTAATTATAAATACTTTATACTTTTTTCTATATCCTGAATAAGGGTTTCAGCATCTTCGAGACCGACAGAAAAACGAATAAGATTATAGGGTAATGTGCTATACAATCCAGGGCGAACAAACGTGCATGAAGGAATAATCAACGATTCGAAGCCACCCCATGAGACGGCCATACGCCAATAAGTGAGGCTGTTGCAAAATTTCTCAATTGCTTCAACCGGCGAATCGACCTCAATCGTAAATAAACCTGATCCCTTTTTCATCTGTATCCTTGCCAGATCATACTGCTCATTCTCAGGTAACATCGGATAATAAATATGCTTAACGATTGGTTGTGTTTTAAAATACGAAAGCATTTCGGAAGCAACTCTGCTTATATGTTCCATTCTTACAGGTAAGGTTCGCAGTCCGCGCAAAATCAACCATGCATTGAAAGGAGATGAGACTCCTCCCAAAGTTAGAAATTCATTGGAAAATATTTTTCCGATAAGATCTTTCGAACCGCAGCACACTCCTGCTACCACGTCGCTATGGCCACCCAGGTACTTCGAAGCCGTATGAACAACAAGATCGATGCCATGCTTAAGAGGTTGCTGGTAAAGAGGAGTGCTGTAACTGTTGTCAATAATTGTAATTATTCCATGCTTGCGTGCAAATTCACTGATCGCCTTGAGGTCCTGAAGTTCAAAGGTCCATGAATTGGGACTTTCAAGATAAATCAAAGTTGTTTCCGGGCGCAAGGCATCAATAACAGCCTGCAGGGAACGTCCATCAACCATAGTTACCTGAATGCCAAACCTTGGCATAATATTAGTGTTTAACAGGGTATTTGTCCAGGAATATGGATTCTGAACGGAAATAATATGATCGCCTGTTTTAACATTAGAGAGGATAGCGGCTGATATGGCAGCCATTCCGCTTCCGAATAAGAGGGCTTCATCAGCGCCTTCGAGGGCAGCAAGTTTGCGGCACAGTAAATTAACTGTCGGGTTATTTCCCCTGCTATATACCAGGTTTGATTTCTCATCAGAAATTGCACTGCGGAACTGGTCCACTGTTTTAAAGTAAAAGTTACTGCTTTGATAAACCGGAGGCGTCACCGGTGTGATTCCTTCGGTTTCATTCTCGCCAAGTATATTGATAATATACGAAAGGTTCAGATTTTCATCATTCATAACATATTATTTTACAACTGTTTACGATAATTATACATCGGGTTTTAAGGCTTAGGCAAATATAAAATTAATTCGTAATTTTGTTATCTTAACTAAAAATCAGGATTATCAACAATGGATTGTTAAAAAAACTGATACTAAGTTATATTATTTAAAATATTTATCGTAAATTTGCACTCATTTTTGAGAAAAACGCATATCTAATACATAAACTAATGAGTAAGAAGGAGTTAATTCAGTACGTTGAAGATCAATTTGAAGGAAAGAACGAATTACCCGCTTTTAAAGCCGGTGATACCATCACAGTACACTATAAGATCAAGGAAGGTGAAAAAGAACGTATCCAGCTTTTCCAGGGTGTTGTTTTACAGCGCTCAGGCGAGGGAGCTACTGAAACCTTCACTATTCGCAAAGTTTCAGGAACAATTGGTGTTGAGAGGATAATTCCTGTTCATTCGCCGTTTATTGATAAAATTGACTTGAACAAACGTGGTGCAGTTCGCCGCGCAAGGATATTCTATCTTCGCGATCTTAAAGGTAAGAAAGCCCGTATCAAGGAAAAACGCAAATAAGCTAAGGCTTAGCAAGATATTTTCAGGAGACTGTTCCAAATTCAGGAGCAGTCTTTTTTTTTATATTTATTCGACAAAAAGTTGATTATTAATAGTATATCATGTGATTTTCACTCACCGAAGTTACTCTCTTTTGGAGGCGGCCATCATTATTTGCTTCGAACCAGGCATTAAACATGAAACATTGTC
>JBBRCH010000020.1:0-62068 GCA_038204995.1 Bacteroidales bacterium
TACTTTTCCATCAAGGGAAAAGGACAAAGAAAGGAACAATAAATTAAACTTAACCATTGATAAGAATTTGTGAATGCCACATAACAGAGTGATTTATTGCCAATATTTGAAATATAGCACCTCAATGTAAGAATTAGCCGAAAACAACAAATTCATTTTGAAGACGACAGTTCAATACCTTATTGTTATAGCTGTCTGTTAGTTAAGGAGTAATGCGAATCAAGGGTTGGAATCGTAAATTGGTGGTTTTCAGGCGAACTCTTCAAGGATTTAAATTCCTGAAGGGTTTTTCTCCTGCAGAACCAGAAATATAATCCAACCCTTGATTCGACTGAGTATTATAAAAACAAATTAATGATCAATCGCTTTTTATGCTATATTTGTTACTGCTTTTTAAACATATAAATATGAGTGATAACAATAAAGGAAAACTATTTATAGCTTTTCTGGCAGGCGCTGCAGTTGGTGGAGCTATAGGGTATTTTCTGAATTCCGATAAAAAAGATGAACTGGTTGAAGATCTGAAAGAAGGGGCCACAAGTCTGAAAAAGGCTATCAACGACAGCCTGGGGACAGTAAAAGACATTTTTGATGCTTTTAGAAGTGATGACTCCGAACCTGAAACGGAAATAGAATCTAAATCCTGAAGCCATGAATGAAAAATCCCCTGTAATCACAGAGCTTAAGCAACTTATAACTGAGTACTTTGAGGCCAGGCTCAAACTGATAAAACTCGATTCCTTTGAAAAAGCAGCGAAGGTTACGGCTGTCTTGTTCTCATCTCTGGTAGTTGCTCTGCTTGGTTTCTTTCTTTTATTTTTCCTGAGTTTGACTGCAGGCTTTTACCTGTCCAAACTTTTCAATGATAGCTATACCCTGGGATTTCTAGCAGTAACAGGTTTATATTTAATCCTGTTTGTGCTTTTAATGATATTAAAGAAGGAGCTGCTGGAAAAATTTCTTATTGAACGAATTATCGGCGAACTAACAAGAAAGGAGGATGACGATGAGCAATCCAGCTAATAATAAGAGCAATCTCAGGAAACTGATCGATGAAAAACATGAGCTACAGACTTTGTGTGCCACACAGGAAAAACTGATAGGTCTTAAATTCGATGAATTAAGAAATAACTTCCCTGAAATTATCGGTAACGAAATCCTGCCTTATAGAGATGAAAAAAATAATAACGTCCTTTCCATCCTCGATATTGCCAACGATATTATTTTCCGCTTTCTGCCGCCGCACTATCGTAAAAGCATGTTTGCCCGCATCGCATTAAAGGTGATACAGGTATTTATTATAAGGAGTTTCAGGAAGAAAAGTGAAAACAAAGAATTGAAAAAATGAAGTGAAAAGACAACTACCATTATACAATGGCACAAACAGGAACTAACTTTAACGGTGAAATATATAGAAATACGTTGAAATAAATTGAAATAAATTGAAATACATTGAAATACATTGAAATAAATTGAAATACGTTGAAATACGTTGAAATACGTTGAAATACATTGAAATAAATTGAAATACATTGAAATAAATTGAAATACATTGAAATACATTGAAATAGATTGAAATACGTTGAAATACATTGAAATTCGTTGAAATAAATTGAAATAAATTGAAATAAATAGAAATAAATTGAAATACGTTGAAATAAATAGAAATAAATTGAAATAAATAGAAATAAATAGAAATAAATAGAAATAAATAGAAATAAATTGAAATAAATTGAAATAAATTGAAATAGATAGAAATAGATTGAAATAAATTGAAATAGATAGAAATAGTCAGAATATCTATCAATCTGTAATTCAGGCGATAGTATTCTTGTTAGATGAAAGTAAAAATCAACAACAGGCAAATAAGGATTGTTCCTTGTCCGGAAACCTGAAAACCCTTACCTCCAATACCTAAATCCTAAAACCTGTTAAAATACTTGCTAATTCATGAATTAATTTCTTTATTATAAACATTATAAAAAAAAGTTGTAAAATTTTGACCTACATGCATTTTCGTATGAAATATTTTGTAATTTTGCGCTCCATTTTAACGGAGAAAAAACATAATTGTTGAAAATGTACGCGATAGTAGATATAGCCGGGCAGCAGTTTAAAGTTGCAAAAGATCAGAAGTTTTATGTGAACCGCCTCAAAGGCGAAGCAGGTTCGACAGTTGAATTCAGCGAAGTATTGCTTGTGGACAACGAAGGTGCCGTAACCATTGGCACACCGCTTGTTGAAGGCGCCAAAGTTTCGGCAACCATTGTAGCTCATCTGCGTGGCGACAAAATAAAAGTCTTCAAGAAAAAACGCCGTAAAGGATACCAGAAAGAAAGCGGTCACCGCCAGAATCTGACCCAGGTGAAAATTGAAGCAATAAACGCATAATTTTAAGTGTAACTTATAATATTCAAAAGATATGGCTCACAAAAAAGGTGCCGGTAGTTCACAGAACGGACGCGAATCGCATTCCAAACGTCTTGGCGTGAAAATTTATGGCGGACAATTCGCCCAGGCCGGTAACATCATCATCAGACAGCGTGGCACAGTTCACAACCCAGGCCTGAACGTAGGACTTGGAAAAGATCATACCATCTTCGCTCTTTGCGATGGACTGGTTCAATTCAAGAAACGCGCGAACGACAAATCATACTTTTCGGTTCATCCTATTCAGGGCGAATAAGCGTATTGGCAGTTTATACTGCTGTTCCAACCACTTATATGAAGTCTCCTGATCGGTCAAGTCAGGAGATTTTTTATTTTTGCAGGGGGAAAAGGAATAAGTAACTATTAAAACTATTTTAAGCAGGAAATAGTGCCAAGTGCCGGGTGCCGGGTGCCACCAGCTAACGGAAGCCGCACTTCTAATTCGCTAAGCTTCCCGGAACATGGAATCCGGAACAAACAGTCATAATCAAAGAATTAAAAAAATACAAATCATATGCTCGAATTATCCCTTTTGCGCGAAAATGCCGAACTTGTAATTGAACGCCTCGCCATTAAGCGTGTGGATGCCCGTGAAACGGTAAAAAAAATATTGCAAGCCGATTTAAACAGGCGCGAAACCCAGAAAATGCTGGATGATAACCTGGCAGAATCGAACCAGATAGCCCGCGAAGTGGGGAATCTTTTCAAGGAAGGCCGCCAGCAGGAAGCTAATACACTCAAGGCACGTTCGGCCGAACTGAAAGTTGCCGCACGCGAAATAACCGAAAAGCTCGAAGCCTTACAAAAAGAACAAAACGACCTGCTGGTTACCCTGCCTAACCTTCCGCATCCCGAAACTCCGGTTGGGCATCTTCCTGAACACAATGTTACTATCTTCAGTGAAGGCGAAATGCCGGTTCTTGGCGATGATGCTCTTCCGCATTGGGAATTGACCTCCAAATATGACATCATCGATTTTGAACTGGGAGTTAAACTTACCGGTGCCGGGTTTCCGGTTTATAAAGGACAGGGTGCCCGGCTGCAGCGCGCACTCATCAATTTCTTTGTGAACGAAGGTGTAGATGCAGGTTACCTTGAAATTCAGCCGCCTCTGATGGTTAACGAAGCTTCGGCATATGCTACAGGTCAGTTACCTGATAAAGACAGCCAGATGTACCATGCTGACCTGGATAACTTTTACCTTATACCGACTGCCGAAGTTCCGGTTACCAATATTTACCGCGACCTGCTGCTGAAAGAAACCGATTTCCCTATTAAAAATGTAGCCTATTCACAATGCTTCCGCCGTGAAGCAGGATCGTATGGCAAAGATGTCAGAGGTTTGAATCGCCTGCACCAGTTTGACAAAGTAGAGATTGTTCAGATTCAGCACCCGGATAAATCGTATGCAGCCCTTGAAGATATGCGGGCACATGTAACCAGCCTGGTGCGTAAACTCGAACTTCCCTTCCGGATCCTCAGGCTTTGTGGTGGCGATATGAGTTTCACATCTGCATTAACTTATGATTTTGAAGTTTTTTCAGCTGCCCAGAAACGCTGGCTTGAAGTAAGTTCGGTCTCTAATTTCGAATCGTTCCAGGCCAACCGGATGAAGCTGCGTTACAAAGACAGCAACGGGAAAACAAGACTTGCCCATACTTTAAATGGCAGTGCCCTGGCCCTGCCCCGCATCGTTGCAGCCTTACTCGAAAACAACCAGACCCCTGAAGGAATTAAGATTCCGAAAGCGCTTGTGCCTTACACGGGATTTGAATGGATTAGATAATTCCGGAATTAGACTGACGTAGTGCGGATGGGGAATTGCAGGTATAGGCAGTATATAAAAAATCGAAAAACACAAATCGAAAAACGAAAAACCTTAAACTTTGTTTAAATAAACTAAAAGCTATGAAGCCGGGAGCCCGCCTTATTTTTATACTTACATGCCTGTTGATCACCATAGGCCCCGGGAAGCTTTTGGCTCAGCAAACGGACGAACAGTTAGGCGTTCAATACTATAACAACCGTGAACTTGATAAGGCTTTATCCACCTTCGAAACATTATTCAGCCGCAATCCGAGCCAGTTCAATTACCTCTACTATATTAACACACTTTTTGAGTTGAAAGAATTTGACAAGGCGGAAAAAGTAATAAAAAAACAGCAGAAAGCCAGCCCGAATGATCCGCGATACCAGGTGGACATGGGGTACCTGAATATAATGGAGGGGGACATTTCGAAAGGACGTAAGATTTATGAAAACTGCCTGAAAGATCTTCAGCCTGACAAGATGCAGATTTACAACCTGACGTATGCCTTCAGCAACCGCAGGGAAACGGACTACATGATCAGAACTTACCTGCGCGGGCGCGATCTTTTAAAAGACCCCGCCGCATTTGCATTTGAACTGGCCTATACATATGAGTCGCTGGGAAGTACTGAGCTGATGATCGACGAATATCTGAAGCTGCTTACTGCTTCTCCCCAGCAAATGAGCATGGTTCAGAACCGGCTGCAAGCCTGGCTCAGTGATGATGTGGATAATTCGAAGAACGACACTTTCAGGGCCGTACTTTTAAAAAAATCACAGCAAAATCCTGATGAAATACTCTATAACGAACTTTTGCTCTGGCATTCCGTTCAACAAAAAGATTTCCCGTTTGCACTCCTGCAGGCAAAAGCCCTTGACCGTCGCTACGGAGAAAGCGGACAACGCATTTTCGACCTGGCAATGCTTTGTGTAAGCAACGAGAATTTCGATGCAGCCATGGATGGTTTCAACTATATCATCAGGAAAAACGCGAATAACGAATGGGTCATGAAAAGCCGGATTGAACTTATTAATACAGAGTTCAGTCAATACAAGAACTTATATTCACACGACAAAAACCAGCTGCTGCTTATGAAGCAGGAATACACCAGGTTGCTTGATGAACTTGGAAAAACAGCTTTCACTATACCGCTAATCCTCAACCTGGCACATTTACAGGCATTTTACCTGGGCGAAACCACCGAAGCCGCCGAATTGCTTTTGCAGGCTATAAATCTCCCTGCGGTACCTTTGCAGGATCAGGCACAGTGTAAACTCGAACTGGCTGATATTTATCTTTTCTCTGACGAGCAGTGGGAAGCAACTTTGCTGTATTCACAGGTTGAGAAGACTTTTAAAAATGAACCTTTGGGGCATGAAGCAAAATTCCGGAATGCAAAACTTTCGTTTTACATCGGTGAATTCGAATGGGCCCGCGGACAACTCGACATATTGAAAGCCGCTACCTCAAAACTTATAGCCAACGATGCTCTGGAACTTTCATTAATGATCAGTGATAATATTGAAGAAGACAGTGTTACCATTCCGCTGAGCATGTATGCAAAGGCCGATCTTCTCGAATTCCGTAACCGCGATCAGGATGCCCTCACCGTGCTTGATTCAGTTATAACGCTTTACCCCATGCACTCCATTATTGACGATGTGTTATTTAAAAAAGCGGAAATCAACGCTAAAAACGGTAAATTTCAGGAGGCAGCTACCTACTATGCCGAAATCATCGAGAAATATCCCTACGACCTGCTTGCTGATGACGCCATGTATAACCTGGCCGGCCTTTACGAAAACCAACTGAATGATGTAAGCAAAGCCATGGCTCTGTACGAAAAATTACTGACTCAATATCCTGGTAGCCTATACGTGGTTGATGCCCGTAAACACTTCAGGGCGCTTCGTAAGGATCCGGTTAATTAGGCAATTAAATAAATTCCAGGTTTCAAGCTTCAAATTCCAGGTCCCAAACCACTTATCCCTTCTCCTTGTCACCTCTTTCCCCACTCTCCCTTTCTTCCCAACCCCTAATCCCAAACCCCCAACCCCACCGCCCGTGTACGAAGTAAGAGCAAAAAAACACCTCGGACAGCATTTTCTGAAAGATGAAAATATTGCTTCCAGAATTGCCGGAAGTCTTTCGCCTTTGGCAAAACAAGTGCTTGAGGTTGGACCCGGGACAGGGATGCTTACCAAATATCTCCTAAACCGGAATTTTGAGAAATTTGTTGCCGTTGAAATTGACCGTGAATCGGCAGCTTATATGCGTACGAATTATCCTCAACTTGGTGATGGGCTTATAGAAGCTGACATACTCAGAATGGATTTTGCAAATCTTTTTACCGGACCATTTTCGGTGATCGGCAATTTCCCTTACAACATTTCGAGCCAGATACTTTTCAGGGTCCTCGAAAACCACGAACAGGTTAACGAAGCCATTGGCATGTTTCAGAAAGAAGTAGCGATGCGTATTGCATCCCCTCCGGGGAAGAAAGATTACGGTATTTTAAGTGTTCTGCTCCAGGCCTGGTACGATATTGAATACCTGTTCACGGTTGAACCAACGGTTTTCGTGCCACCTCCTAAAGTACAATCAGCAGTAATCAGGTTGCAAAGGAATGAAAGAAAGGAAATAGGATGTAGTGAAAAATTTCTTTTACAGGTGGTTAAAACGGCATTTAACCAACGAAGAAAAACACTTCATAACGCTTTAAAACCTTTGGGAGATTATGCCGGCGAATTTGCCGGAAAACGGGCTGAGCAGTTGAGTGTGGACCAGTTTGTAGCTCTGACAAATGATATGGAAGCCATTCTTTCCGGCACTAAGCCGGAATAAATAGCACTTAAGGAATTTTAGAAGACTGTCTAAAATTGGTAAAAAAATTTCAATTATCATAACTTTCACTACTATCACATTGAGCGTAGTTGAAATGCACGCATTTATCTCAAAAATAATCCGTTTTTGGTCTGTTTTAGTTGGCTTCGACTCCGCTCAGCCTGACAAAAGACTAAGACATTTGTGAATAATCATTCTAATTACAAAATTTAGACAGTTACCAAGCATTCCCTTTTTTATTTTGCCGGCAAAACTCCCTGCCTTTATTCTGAATCTGAACAAATCCTTTCCTCAGTCGGTCAATAAAGTGTATTTTTGCCAAAATTCAACACTTTTCATGCCTGAACATACGCTACCAGAGTTGCTGCAGCGCGCTGCTGCAGATAATCCCGCATCAGGGATTTATTATTTTAAGGATGACAGTACTGTAGATTTCCAATCCTACGGGGAATTGCTTAGCGAATCCAAATCGCTTGCCTGCGGATTGCTCTCGATGGGAATAAACCCTGGCGATAAAGTAATTATTGCTACCGAAAATAACAGGGAGACATTAACATTATTATGGGGTTGTTTCCTGGCAGGAATGGTCCCGACTATATTACAGCCGTTAGCAGCACTTGATCTTAACAATCCTTCGGTAGCGAAATTGCTGAATGTTTTCCGGCAGATGGGAAATCCATATATTTTCACTGCTCATGCATATAATGACATCCCCGGGGAGTTCAGTACCAGAATAGTCCCATATAGCCTGATTCCTTCACTGGAAGGTGCACCGGCACACAAGGCTGATATGAACGACCTGGCGTTTATCCAGTTCTCGAGCGGCAGCACCGGCGATCCGAAAGGCATTATGCTTACTCATAGCAATATTGCCAGTAACATGGAATCAATCGTTGAAGGGCTTGACATGCAAACCTATGACCCGATTGGCAACTGGATGCCTCTTTATCACGATATGGGACTGATCGGGTACCATCTTACACCCCTCAGTTGTCCAACCAGCCAGTTTCATATACACACAATCGATTTTATTAAGAATCCATCTTTATGGCCTGAAATGATGAGCCGGTATAAAATTGCCGTAACCGGCTGTCCGAACTTCGGTCAGGAGCTTCTGATCCGTTACCTGAAGCGCAGACCCGACGGGCATAGCTGGGATTTATCTCATTTAAAAGCCTTACTTAACGGAGCCGAACCCATTTCGGTAAAAGTGATGAATGATTTTAACCGGGCATTGAAACCTTACGGATTTCGCGAAGTAGCGATGATGCCGGTTTACGGAATGGCGGAAGCAACACTTGCTATTTCCTTTACTCCGCTGATGAATCCAACCGTGGTAACTGATTTTGATAATGAAGAGCTTGATAAAAATTTCAAAGCGGTAAAACCGGATCATACAAAAGCCGGGAAGCACATCCGAACGATTGTTGGTGTGGGAAAAGCGCTTAACAACATTGAGATCAGGATTGCTGATGTTAGTAATAAAGAACTTCCGGAAGGCAAAGTGGGACATATACTGGTACGCGGCAAATCCGTAACCCGGGGATATTTTCAAAATCCGGAAGCAACCAAAGAGCTTTTCACCGATAACTGGCTCAAAACAGGTGATATGGGTTTTGTACTTGAGGGTAATCTTTATATAAGCGGGCGCTTCAAGGACATTATTTTTGCTAACGGGAAAAACTATTTTGCCAACGACCTTGAAGCTCTTGCCTGCACCCTGGAAGAATTCAGTTTCGGAAAAACCATTATCGGGGGAATCACAGACTATAGAACCGGAAAGGAAAAAGTGCTGGTTTTTGCTGCCGCGATCGCTGAAGCAAAAGCACCTCCCGTACTGGATCAACTTAGAACATTGATGCGCGAAGAACTTGGCATCCCGATTGACGAACTGATCCTTATAAAGTCCAATGAGATACCTAAAACCTCGAGCGGTAAAATTCAGCGTTACAAGGTAATACAACGCTACCAGCAGGGAGCTTTTGCGCATTCGGTTTACAGGTAAATATATAAGGAGATCTGCGTTGACTCAACAAAACAACATCTGACCGGGTTAATTTTTCTTTAAAAAAAGCACAAATTAAAAGACGCCTAACATTAAACTGTGCGTATTAGCGTTTTTGCGGCATCTGTTGCCTGGCTAAAAGCAGGTTCAATTGAACTAATAAGACACCGATTCTTTGCTAAACTCATCGTCTTTGCGCCTTTGCGTGACATTTTTTCAAAAAACGCTGCAAAGACCTGTTGAAATTGTAATTTTGCGGTACATTCAGAATATTTTCAGTCTCAGTTACTACGATTTTTTAAGCGGCATATGAAGAAAAATACTCCTTCAAAAAATACCTCTGCAAAACAGGTTAAAACTATTAAGCCTGCAGAAAAGCAGGTTGTCCTTACGCCATGGTACGCAGGCACTGCTTTCTGGCTTAAAATCACACTTTTCGCTTTTGCCTTTGTACTTTACGGCAACACCATGAAGAATGGCTATTCCCTTGACGACATGTATGTTACCTATAATAATCCAATGGTAAATAAGGGATTTAAAGCCATTCCAATGATACTCAGCACAAGGTATATCAATGTGAATGCCGAAGAAGGCGGAATGATGAATTTCGGATACCGTCCGCTTACTAAAGTTATGTTTGCCATAGAACACCAGCTTTTCGGAGAAAATCCCGGTACAAGTCACCTGATAAACATCCTGCTTTATGCGTTGACCTTACTGATCCTGTTTTCCATTTTGCGAATGCTGATGGCAACTTATTCTATATGGTTCTCTTTCCTTATCACCATGCTTTGGGCGGCGCATCCGGTTCATACCGAGGTAGTTGCCAGCCTCAAAAACAGGGAAGAAATTATTAGTCTCCTGTTCGGATTGCTTGCATTGCACAGCTTTATTATGTATGCCACAAGGAATTCTTACATTGCCCTTGCAGGCGGGGCATTGTTTTTTTTAATGAGTATATTTTCGAAACCATCCACCATTCCTTTTCTGGCCGCCATTCCTTTTACAATTTACTTTTTCACGAATGCTAACCTGAAAAAGCTGGTATTTATTGTCGGTTCTTTAATCCTGATTTCAATAGCAGCGGTGGTTTTCTTACGGCTATCACTTCCGGCGGGGAACAGGCCCATGTTGTTCTATGAAAATCCGCTGGCTTTTGATAAAAACCTGATTCATCACATTGGCACAGGAATGTTTGGGTTACTGATTTACCTGAAACTACTCGTATTTCCTCATCCGTTGCTTTTTTATTACGGGTACAATATGATTCCTGTAACAGGACTTTTAAACCCATGGGTAATACTTTCGATCGTACTACATACCGGATTACTAGTTTATGCGGTAATGAAATTCCGCGAAAAGAATATTCTTTCTTTTGCCATTTTCTTCTACCTCATTGTTATTTCGATGTACTCGAATATAGTAAAACCTCCGGCAGGGATTATTGCCGAAAGATTCCTGTATATTGCTTCCATAGGATTTAGCATAGCCGTAGTTTATTTGCTTTTTACTTTTTTGAAAGTGCCTTTTGATAAGCCTGTTGGAAGGAAACAAATTACCAGGGTTATTCTTGTGATGTTGGTTATCCTGATTCCGTTTACTGCCCGAACCGTTATCCGCAACAAAGACTGGAATTCGCAGCTCAGCCTGTTCTCGCACGATATCAAATACCTTGATAATTCGGCAAAAGCGAACTATATTTATGCTACCACCTTAAAAACCAACCTGATTGAAAATTACAAAACTGAAAGCAACCAAAGTGTAACCGAAGCACAGGTTGATAAAATAATTGCTTTGCTTGAGCATGCTGTAAAGGTTTACCCCGGCCATTTCGAAGCCTGGAGCAGCCTGGGCGAAATGTACGTGATGATGAAAAATGATAATGATAAAGCGCTTGAATATTTTAAACAATCCGTAAAAGTGAAACCGACTTATGCATCCGGATGGTACAATTTGGGATATCTCTATTTCCAGAAGGAAGATTTACCGAATGCTCTTGATAACTTCCGGAAGGCGGCCTCGTTGGATTCCACCGACCTTAAAACATTATCGAACCTGGCAACCTGCTATAATAAAGCCGGGCAAATAGATTCAGCGGTACTAACCAATGAAAAAATCATGAAGAGCAAACCCAACCTGGCGCTTCCTTTAATCAATAATGCATCTTATTACCTTGCCCGCCACGATTCGGTTAATGCCATCATGTGGCTCGAAAAAGCGGTCCAGGTGCGGCCCGAAAATGTAAAAGTAACAGGTGTACTTGCCAGGTATTTTGCCGGAAAAGGAGATCAGCAGAAAGCAGCCTATTACCGGGATCTATACGAAAAGGCACAAAGTGCAAAATAACCCGGTTAACTCATGAGTATTCTCCCCACCCGAGTTTTTGACCTGTTGCAGGTTGTTGATTCCAGGCCTAAGGATCAGGTTATTTTCTCGTCACTGAACAACGGGCAATGGCGCGAATATTCCGTTTCCGAATACCTTGAATATTCAGATCTTACCAGCTTTGCACTCATTAATTACGGGATATCTAAAGGCGAACCCGTTATAAGCATTACACACAACAGGGCTGAATTTAATTTTGCGGATATGGGTATTTTGCAGGCCGGTGCTGTGCATGTTCCCCTTTATCCTGCCATTGATGTAAGCAGGCTGAAAGAAATAATTACCGAAACCGGCGCCCGCATTGCTTTTATTTCGAACATGGAGGTTCTGAAAAAAATACAGCACATTCCTTCCTGCAAACTAAAGCTGATCGTAAGTTTTGATCCTGTAAAAGGCGCAGTTTATTACGAAGATTTTATTCGCGCAGGTGCAGAAACCCCGGAAATTCTTCATTCGCTCAAATCGGTTATTAAACCTGAAGACCCGGCATCGATTATTTATCTCTCAGGATCGAATACTCCACTGAAGGGTGTGGTACTATCTCATGCGGCACATATTTTCAACGTATTGAGCTATTGTAGTCTGCATCACATGAAAGGCTGTCAGAAAAGCATCAGTTTCCTTCCACTTGCTCACAGTTTTGAGCGTACTTTGAATTACAGCTTTCAATACCTTGGAATACAAGTATGCTATAGCGAAGGATTATCTTCACTTGCAGGATTGCTCAGGAAACAAAAGCCTGAAATTATGCTGGCAGTGCCTTTGGTGCTCGAAAGAATTGTGGAATCTGTTAAACAGGAGATGCTCAAAGTTACCGGCGTTCAGGGATGGCTGGCACGTATGGCCTTAAAGCTGGCAGCTAAGGAGAAAGCGGGTCCCCATCGGATCAGCCTGCCATTTAAAAAATCACTTTTCAATGTAAGTTTTAAAGGTTTACGCAGCTTTTTCGGCGGTCGTATTAAGGTAATGCTATGCGGCGGCGCTGCTTTAAATCCCGAAACGCTCAATATTCTGTGGGCTGCCGGCATCAGGACTTATGAAGGATACGGCCTCACCGAAGCAGGCCCTCTTGTTTCTTATAACCGTTACAGTAGTTTCAAGAGCCAGAGTGTTGGAAAACTAATGCCGGGAGTTCAGGTTAAAATTAGCCACGACCAGGAAGTTCTTGTCAGGAGTGGAGGTATCATGCAGGGCTATTTTAAACAAGGCTCATCACCTTTTGATGCTGACGGGTGGCTGCATACCGGTGATATCGGCATGCTCGACAGACGAGGTTTTTTAACGCTCACGGGAACAAAGAAGGAAATCTTTAAACTATCTTCAGGTCTGTATATGGATCCCAGGCCCATTGAAAAGAAACTTGAACATTCGACTTATATCAGACATATATTTGTTTACGGACACAATCGGACATTTCTCACGGCCGTTATAATTCCGGGTGAAAGAACTGAGCCGACAAAAATCGAATCACAAATTGCTGCATATAATTTACAGTGCTCTAAATATGATCAGATTGTAAAGTCCGGGATCGCAGACGATGAGTGGTCGGTGGAAAACGGTTTACTTAATGAGGATGGAAGCTTAAACCGGTATATGCTTTATGTTAAATACCGGGACGTAATTGAAAACATGTATGCCTGATCATGTCCTTTTCAGATTTGTTGTTTCAGGTAATTCTGCCTGGTAAGGGATACTATTCAATAAAAGATACCAGGTCCGGGTTGAATCCGGTATGCCGGCATCAATAGCCCAACCCTTCGCGAAAATCATTTCTGAAATTCTGAGCCTGGCGTATGGGATTTCTGACTTGCCAAATCAGGGAATTTATCCCGTATACTTTCACGCTATAAAATTCTTCTCACTGCAGGTATCAGGCGTACCAACCAGGCAGTAAAAAATGTAGTAATCAAAGATGCCGGGGCAACAATAGCAAATTTCAATAAGGGGTGAATGCCGGAAGAAGAAAATGCATACAAAAACAGCACACAGATAAGCGGGTGAATGAAATAGGCCATATAAACACTACCACCGAGTGCATTGACCATTTTTCCAGGTTTATTCAGCCATTTGCGAAATATTACTATAGCAATCATTCCTGTTCCAAGGCTTTTGATCACTTCCCAGTAGGCATATACTAACGAAAAGATTGAGCCTGATCGTACAATTGTCCCTATACCATGGGTTTTTCTGAAGATAACAAGAAGCACAACAGGAATGACCATAACCACTACTGCGCTTATAAACCAGGGCTTTGCTCTTTTCATATTCAGTTTTTCGAGCCAGTTATAACGCGACGCTGTTGTGCCCAGGAAAAATGAAGTCCCGAAAAACACCATCGAAGCCAGTGACCTGCTTCCAACAATATCGCCTCCCTGCGGAAAAACAAGGCGGGTAAGAAAACTGGCAAAACCAACAACAAGTATAAAAAGCAGTATTTGCAAATTACCCGGAAAAGAATCATTTTTTGGCCTGTACCAGCCGTTTGGGAAAAAATACAGGAAAAACGCATATACCACCGAAAAAAACAATATCAATACCACAAACCACATTACGCCAATATAGCCGTAGACGCCTGAATGATAAATTCCGGAAAGAAAAATGATCAATGAACCATCATATCCTTTTGCTGAATTACTTATGTATTTTACCAGGGGTCCGATAACGAAGTAATAAAATACAAGGGGTAAGGCCAGCCTGATCACCCTGTCCTTCAGGAAACGCGTAATTCCTTTGCTTTTTAAGGAGGGATATGTAAAATAGCCGGCAATAAAAATAAACATACTCATCAGAAATGAATATGCTACTAATACATAAAGTGTTAAAACAGCTTTGGTAGCGAAATCGTTAACCGGCTCAAGATAATTCCATTTGCCGCCTCCTATTGCCCCGTAACTTGCCGCCAGGTGTCCGGTAATGACATATGCAATAAGAAAAACTTTGATATTATCGAGGTAGACTAACCTTTGCTTCATGTGCAACGCTCAAACAGGTGTACTTCATTTTTTGCCAAAGATAAGCATAAAGCTTACACCCGGATTGAACGATTCAAGACCTTTCAGCCGCTTTTTCCGATTTCAGCCAATGCGCATAACGCGGATCGCCAGACCTGATATCCTCTTCAAAGGAAAGGCAATAGTAATTATAATTCGTAATATATCCCCACATAGCGAATTTAAAATTTCTAAGATTCCACAATGATCGCCTGAATTGTTTCCTTACAGTTTTGCGGTTATAAATCTTTATCCTGACCTCACGCATAACTTCCGAGAGCTCAGCATTCGTCATCTGAAGCGGAACAAAAACGGGTTCCATAAAATCATATTTACTCCAATCCTCAGGGTAATTTATATCCCTGATCCGGTTTTCAGATTTCAAACGATCATAAAGCCCGGTACCCGGCAAAGGGGTTAGAATGGTTGTTTGCCATGCATCAACTCTTGATTTCAGTATATATTGAGCCCGATCATAAAAGGATTGCTTTGAATCCTTATCCATACCAAAAATAAAAGCTCCTAGTATGCTTATACCATGCTTGTGAATTTTGCGAAAAACTTCAGCATATGCATCCACTCCCATGTGCAGGTTCATTTTTTTCCCGGTTTCAAGGAGTTGTTCCGTTTTTTCCGATTCAATTCCAATTAATACCATACGGCATCCGCTTCGGGCAGCCCATTTCAGGACTTCTTCATTATCTGCAAAGTTGAGAGAAGCCTGTCCGATCCAATCCATTTTTATTCCTCTTTCGACAATACCTTTAAATAATTCAATAGCACGCTGCTGGCTTTTTTTACCATAACCTATAATGTTATCATCAAAAAAGAAAACCAGGTTCGTAGGCAGAGTTTCGAGCTCATCAAGAACTTCGCTTATAGGCCGCAACCGGTACTGGCAGCCATTGAATGTTGACACAGAGCAAAAATCGCATTGCATCGGGCAACCCCTGGTGGTTTGAATGGCTGAAAACAAGTACTCTTTACTCAGCAAATCGTGACGCGGCATAGGTTTACCTCCCAATTCGAGCAATTCGCCGATGTATTTCTTCTGAAGCTGATTACTTTCAAAATCAGAAATCACTTTCGCCCAGATACTTTCGGCTTCCCCTATAACCACAGCATCAACATATTGCAAGGCCTCTTCAGGAAGCATGGAAGCATGAATACCACCCATTATAGTTTTGATATTCTTTCCCCTGTATATTGCAGCCAATTCATAAGCACGGGGAGCCGTGGAAGTAAATGAGGTAAAGCCAACCAGGTCAGCTTCTTCAAAAATAAAAGGATCGAAATTTTCATCCAGTATTTTTAACTCCCAGTTTTCAGGCGTTAATCCTGCAATAATAGCCAGGTTCAGGGGAGGATAGGTCGACAGGTTCCGCATCCGAAGACCTTTGCGTCGTTGATTTGCGGGATTGATCAGGAGAAGCTTTCTTTTTTGATGCTCCATAGGGCATATTTTATAAGCAAAAACCAGGTATGATACTGGTTGGCCAGACTCAAAGGTATTAAGAAACAAAGTAAGAATTATAAAATAATTCCTGACTGTGGCTAAAATTAATGTTCAAACCTGGTCCATAACATTTACATATGTTGAAATGTGCTTATATCCAACAACTTATAGAAATCTAATTTTTATTAAGTTTAAATAAATGTTTATTTATATACAACTATATATTTGCTATATTAAAATATTAATCTATATTATTCACTTAATTAAAATATATTTTTTTTTTAAAATATAATGCATCATTATAATTACTTAATTTAGCACTGTAAAAGTAAATTCACAGATCTTCTTTCGCAAACAACATGATAAAATATATTTTTACTGCATTAATTGGTATATTGTCAATTTTGAATGCTCAGGGTCAGTTTGTTGTAAAAGATATACTGGCTGTGACCCCGCAGGCAAGTATTTTTGATCCTGAATATAATACCAAATTTAACATCGTTTGCTGGAAATCTGACGACAATGAACTTTGGATAAGCGGATTAAACCCGGTAACTCATTTGTATCAGCCTGCTGACGGCAAGGGAACTTATGTAACCGGTAACTTATCTCCCAACGAAGGCGAGAGCTGGAATGGTCCTGAATGGATGCTGAGCAGCCAGGGCACCCAGCTCGTATACAACAAGACCATCGGTGGAATCCGCTATCCGGGCGTTGCAACACAGGTTTTGGGAGGCTGGGAACCTCACACCCTTTTCTTGTATCCGAATGCAGTATATTCAATGGCAACCTCAAATTATTCTGATAGTGTTGCACTCTTTCTGTTTGAGACCTCAACTACCCGTGGAATTTACTGGGTAAAGAATACTGATTTAAACACACGCTATTTTTATCCTGATGTAACCTTAGGATTTTTTGCAAAGGGTAACCAGCAAATTTGTTGTGCAACAGATAAATCAAGACATCCGGGATTTATTGAGTCAGCATCTTCACTCCCTTTTATTACCTTCATATCTCAGGATACAATCGGGGCTCCCTTCATGTGGAATGATCCGGAAACCAGTCACAGGTTATTTGTGTACCGCACCAATAACAATACGACTATTAAGATATTTCAGGAAATAAACACCGGACTATGGGTACTCTACAACAGCTTTAACAGCCCCTTACCTGGGCCCTTTCAGTACCTTACTTCACCTGAACCATTTGTGTGCGGTGGCCACTCATACATTTCGTTCATGGCTGCCCAATCCGGTGTAGGAAAGGATGGTTTGCCGGCCCAGATATGGATAGAGGGAGCTAATCCGGCAGATTCATTCATGAGGCGCGTAAGCGATAGTTCCGAAGCCATACGCAACGACCCCGAACCTGTTGTATTTGCCGACAGTGCATTTATTTATTATACCCATGTAATCCTGGATCAGAAATCGTCTTCCATCCAATACAGTGTCCGTAAATGTGATACAGGGCTTGCGAACCTGTACACTTCAGATCAGACACAAAAACCGGATAGTCCGGGAATTTCTGTTTTCCCGAATCCGGGAAACGGTCATTTTTCACTTAAATCTCCTTCCGCTAGTTGCCGCGGAGCCCTTATCAGAGTTTTTGATATGAATGGAAAATTGGTGTTAAAAGAAATCTCCAAAAGTGATTCACCCGATCTGAACCTGGAACAATTGCAGAATGGCAGTTATACACTGAAAATACAAAACCACAACCAGGTTGCTTCTACTGAGCTCATCATTATGAAGTAAATTGCTGCTGATTCTTTAGTAGTTACAAAAAGCTGTTATTTTATTCATGTAAACCGGATCTTCCGATCCGGATAACTTTTTTATATCAGATTGACATTCTTAACATTCTATTCTAATTAAACACAAAAACAAAAATCTGAAATTCATATAACCGGATATTTTTGTATAAATTTGCCATTCAACATACTCATTGCACATTTTAATCCTTACTAACTGATGATTGAAGATTTTATCCTGAAACTGGAAGCCGAATTCGAAGACCTTGAACCCGGAAAACTGAAAGCCGAAAGCAATTTCCGCGAAGCTTTCGAATGGAACTCAATAAATGCGCTGATACTTATTGCTCTTATCAAAACTGAGTATAATGTATCGATTAATGCCGAAGATATACAGAAATCGAAATCGGTAAGTGATATATTCGAAATTGTAAAAAGCAGGATATAATGGCTATTTTCTCCATTCCAGGCGTTCGGCTTTCAGGTATTGCAGCTGCAGCTCCGCGTAAAGAGGTGTCAAACCTCGATTACAAATGGGTTTCGGTTAAGGATCGCGAAATGATCGTGAAAACTGTGGGAGTGGAGAAACGCCGGGTAGCCGAACCCGGAACCACCACTTCGGACCTTTGCTATGTTGCAGCAGAGAAACTGATATCCGAGCTGGGATGGGATAAAAATGAAATTGAATTACTGGTTTTTATCAGCCAGTCGCGCGATTTCATCATTCCGTCCACTGCAGGCATTATCCAGGACAGGTTGGGGTTACCGCACAGTTGCGTAGCCTACGATATAGGGCTGGGTTGCTCAGGCTGGGTGTATGGCATTTCGGCTGTTGCAAGCATGATGTCGGCCACCCGAATAAAAAAGGCATTGTTGCTGGTTGGCGATATTTCAACACTCACAGCTTCGTACCGCGATAAAAGCACCTACCCTTTATTTGGCGATGCAGCCACAGCTACAGCTTTCGAACTCAGCGATACTGCAGCACCCATACATTTCAATCTGGAATCGGACGGATCGGGTTATGAGGCTATAATCATTCCTGACGGCGGGTTACGAAATTTTATCAGCAAAAAATCATTCGACTACAAAAAATACGGACAGGGCATTTACCGTACCCGTTTCCAGATAGCACTCAACGGCATTGACGTGTTCAATTTCGCTTTGCGCGAAGTGGTTCCGAATGCAAAAAAACTGCTGCAGGAAATATCAAAAACCACTGCTGACTTCGATTACTTCGTGATGCACCAGGCTAACCTGCTGATGAACGAAACCATCCGCAAGATGATGAAAGTAGAAAAAGAAAAAACGCCTTACACTATCCGGAATTTCGGCAATACCAGTTCAGCATCCATTCCGCTTACCATTGTTGACCAGCTTCGGGAGCAGATCACAACCCGGAAAGTTCAACTGCTGACCTGTGGATTTGGAGTCGGATTATCGTGGGGAAGCGTCGCCATTGAAATGGATAAGGTAGTTTGCCCTGAGGTAATTGATTATTAAAAAATGTACGATTGTCAATGTACGATTGAAGATTGTCATCCGACTCATAAAACCTAATGTCTAAATGCTTACTTCAGTGTCCGAAAAGTTTTCACTCAAAGGTAAAACCATTCTTGTTACCGGCGCCACATCAGGAATCGGGAAGCAGGCTGCAATTGATCTGAGCGCTGCCGGAGCCAGGCTGGTGATTACAGGGCGAAACGAAGAACGGCTGGCAGAAACTTTGGCAGCTTTACACGGCAACGGTCACACACATTTTGTTGCCGACCTGATGGATTTTGACTCCTTTGTCACACTGGCTGACATCCTTCCATTGCTGAATGGGGTAGTTCATTCTGCCGGTGTTACCGGTCATTTACCGGCTAAATTCATAGGAGCCGACGATATTTCCCAGACGATGCGGATAAATTATATGGCCCCGGTTTTGCTCACCTCCGCTTTACTTCGGAAGAAGAAGATTGCACCAAATGCCTCGTTGGTTTTCATGTCGTCAATCACCACAAAATACCCGTATTACGGAGGTGCACTTTATGGAAGCAGCAAAGCGGCAATCGAAGCTTATTCGAGAGTTCTTTCCATCGAACTTGCAGCAAAAGGCATACGATCAAACTGCGTCTCGCCTTCTTTTGTCCGCACCCCTATGGTTGACGATGCAGGAAAAACAATCAGTAACGAAGTACTTGAAAAATTTGAAAAAATGATGCCACTGGGATTCGGCGAACCCTCTGATGTAAGCAATGCAATTGTTTACCTTCTTTCGGATGCATCCAAATGGGTAACCGGAAGTAATATGGTGCTGGGTGGAGGATGAGGAAGGGAAAGAGTGCTTAAAGTTTCTAAAGTACTTAAAGTGAGCTAAAGTTAACAGCCATTTGAAACTATTGCAATATGTTTACAAAGCTTTAGGCACTCTGGTCACTCCAAACTTTAGTCACTGATCTAGAAAACTATTTTATTATAAAAACTATGCCTGAATATACCCCGGAATACAGTGTAATCGTACCGGTTTACAACAGCGAGGAAACCCTGGTTGAATTATACAACCGGACTGCCGCTGTTTTTGCTAAAGCCGGATTCAGCTTTGAAATGGTATTTGTTGATGATTGCAGCCAGGATAAAAGCTGGGAAGTACTGATAAAACTAAAAAAACAATATCCTTCAGCCATCACTGCCATAAAACTGGCTAAAAATTTCGGGCAGCATAATGCTGTTTTTTGCGGATTGGAGCACGCATCAGGCGAACTTATGATCACCATAGACGATGACCTGCAGATACCGCCCGAAGAAATCAGCAAACTTATTTCGGAATACCAGGAAAAAGATGCCGACCTTGTGTATGGATATTTTGGTAAGAAAAAACATTCTTTGATCCGGAACCTGGGTAGCTATTTTATAAAAAAATCATCGCGTATTCTCCTGCAGTCTCCGGGCGAAGGTTCATCATTCAGGCTGATAACTGCAGGACTTGTGGCTAATATTCTTAAGCATCAGCAACATTTTATGTATATTGATGAATTGTTGCTGTGGTATACCAGCAATATCGCTTTTGTTGATGTTCAACACCAGAAAAGAAGCGTTCACCGTTCGGGCTATTCTACGTGGAAACTTTTTCAGCTTTCGGCCAATATTATCATTTACTATACAGCTGTTCCACTTCGCATGATGACATATGGCGGATTTATATTATCGGTGCTGAGTTTTATTATCGGCATCCGGTTTATTATTAGTAAAATGGTACACGACGTGCCTCTTGGCTATACTTCGCTGATTGTTGCCATATTGTTTTCAACCAGTATCATCATGCTTTGCCTTGGACTGATCGGTGAATACCTGACACGGATTTACCAGGTTCAGAATAAAAAACCACCCTATTCGATCAGGAAAATACTAAAATGAAAATCTGCAAATACGGTATAACATTGAATCGCCTCAGGCAGGATGACCTTGAATTTGTGCGGGAGAAACGCAATTCAGAGGATGTGCGACGGGTTATGGAATTTCGCGAAGAAATTACGCCCGAAATGCAGCAAAAGTGGTTCGAAAGCATCAATAACTTTGAGAATTTCTATTATTTAATTGAATATAAAGGCGTTAAAATAGGCTTGCTTAACGATAAAAATATGGACTGGAAGGCACGCACTTCTGAATCAGGCCTATTCTTATGGAATGAAACCTATATCGATACGATAGTCCCTGTTCTGGCTTCATTGTGCCTTCTCGATACGGGGTTTTATTACCTGGACTGGAATATATCTTATATTAAAGTTTTACGCGATAATCCGAAAGCGATCGAATACGTTAACAGCTTGGGATATACGCTTTTAGAAGGACAGGAAAACGTCGCGAACCAGAAGTACTACCTCACCCGCGAGCTTTTCGAAACAAAAGGCAAAAAAATAAAAAAAGCTGCCCGGGCATTTTTAGATGAGGAGTCAGGAGAAGGATACCTGCTGCTCGAGCCGTTCGATTATGAATCAGGCCTGGCGCAACAGATCGAAAATTATTTTACAGAAGCCGGAATTTACCTCCACCGGCGAGGGATTGCGGGAAGCAGGAAGTATTTCCGGTAACCTTATGTGTCTGCACACCCGCAGGGTGTCTGCACACATAAGGGGAGTAGAATCCTGACAATGTTAATTATTTTCTTATGAAAATTTTTGAACCAGGCTTATTTCACATTTACAACAGAGGCAATAATAAGCAGTCCCTGTTTTTCAGTGAGCATGATTATGATCTTTTCATAGAACTATGCATTAAATATCTCGTTCCACGCTGCAATATATTGGCTTGGTGCCTGATGCCAAATCATTTTCATTTCCTGATTGAGATTAACGAGAAAAGCCTGGAGCGTGTCCAATGGGGAGGCAATCAGATGCCTGCAATAACAAATGGATTTCAGCTTTTGCAAAGCAATTACGCAAAATTAATTAATAAGAAACAAAACCATTCAGGTAGTCTATTTCAGCAAAAGACAAAAGCTAAATTACTTGAAACAAGAGATTATGCAAATACTTCATTCTGGTATGTTCACCAAAATCCAGTCAAAGCTGGTATAGTAAAAAACATGAGTGATTGGGAATATTCTTCATATAAGGATTATTGTGGGTTACGTTCCGGCAAATTATGTGATGTAAATCTGGGAATACGAATTTTCAACTTATCTGAAAATGATTTTAATAATCAAAACTTGATTGAACTGGCCGAAGATAGCCTCGATGGGATTTTTGAATGAATAGCTGTGTGCAGACACCCTTCGGGAGGCCGCTGTGTGCAGACACCCTTCGGGAGGCCGCTGTGTGCAGATGCCCTTCGGGAGGCCGCTGTGTGCAGACACCCTTCGGGAGGCCGCTGTGTGCAGACACCCTTCGGGAGGCCGCTGTGTGCAGACGCCCTTCGGGAGGCCGCTGTGTGCAGATGCCCTTCGGGAGGCCGCTGGAGGCCGCTGTGTGCAGACACCCTTCGGGTGTGCAGACACAGCTAGGTCCTGGTTTTTGAGCCAAAAAGCTTTGTATATATTCCAACAATCACCGAAGGCTTATTCACAAGCCAAAGCATCCAGTTAAAAGGCAGAATCCGGACAGCTTTGCCAATTACATAAAGACCTTTAGTGTAGATTATTGCCGGGGCAATCCATAGATAATCAAACAGCGAAAATTTGGTCGAATTTCTCTGATAACCAGCCTTTTCGGCAGTTTTACCGGCAACCAGGTCAGCTATCCGAATTTGCTTTGGAGTTAGTTTTTGTTTGTACACACCAACTTTGCTATCATCAATGGGTTGCATAAGGCTACTAAAGTAGCGCTGTACCGTCTCGGGAGGCAAGGATGTTTCGAGTTCCTTTTTCTTCAGATGAAATTTAAATATCGAAAGATCTTCAGGTATTCCCAGGAAACTGCATAATTGGCCAAACTTATATTCCGGTTGCAGGACCAGGTCTTCGTAGCGAATGGTAAAAAACCTTTCAGGATGAAGCGTGGCCGACTTCTCAATAATTTTAAAGGAATATTTCCAGCGATAAGTCAGCAGTGTAACATTGGGCATCTCAAAATCAACCTCAAGCAATGAAACCAGGTTATCGCGGTAATCGCGCACAAGGTGAATAAATTTAGCTGACGGGAAAAGCCAGGCAATAAACTCCGGATGGTTTGAAATGGCAGGGTTTTTATCGCCAAACAGGATAATCTCTTTCTTATCAAAAAACGAATTATAGTGGAAATAAACTACTTTCAGAAGTGTTTCAAGGGTCTGCTCTCCTTCACACTGCAAGAGGTTATTGTGAAGGAGTTCAAGGTCAATTCCCGGCCAGTTTCGGATTGACCAGAATGGTATCCGCAAAGGCTGAAACAAAGCCAGGTATAAAGCTTCGAGTTTCGGTTTATCCCAATATCTGACTTTGCCAAACTGAAAATGCAACAACAGCAGCATCGGCCACTCCGGCGGAATAATAACCTGCGGATGAGCATCGAATAAGGTCCGCAAGAGGGTTGATCCGGTGCGTGGCCGCCCTAATATGAAAAACATAGGAGTGAGCCTGATTTTTTCTATATCTAAAGTTCTGTTCATGGCTTCCTTAAAATCCTCCTTCTGTAAAATTTACTGATCAGGTCGAAATCACCCTTCTGAAACCGGAAAATCTCCATAAAAGGGACTTTCATTTCGATGGAATAGACGATCAGCAATACAACTGCACCAAACGCATAACTCACATTACTTGCCCAAGCTGCGCCAATACCACCATAATCCGGTATCCACAAAAAGTTCAGAAGTATATTTACTATAAGTGCCGGTGCAAAAATGGCTATCAGCACTTTGGGTTGCCCGATACCGGCAAACCTGCTGTTCAGTATCCTTGGAATCACAAACACCAGGATACCGGGAAGCATGGCTCTTACCACTGCAACGCTGGGGATAAACTTAGCGCCAAATATAAGCGGTAACAAATAAGGGATAATAAACCATAAAATTACAGCCGCAATCAGCACCAGGACAAATGAAATCCTCAGCAGCCTTGAAACACTTTGATTCAATGAGGTTTCATCCAGCATATTTGCCGTTCGGCTGAGCACAACCACGCCCATAGCGGTGGGCAACTGCCAGAGTTTATCACTTATTGCCACACCCACCGAGTAGAATCCAACCTGGTCGAGTGTTGACAGCTTTTGCAACAAAAGAATATCAACTTTGTAATTTAACTGCATAATAAGCAGAGCAACGGCATATCCTACTCCCAGTTTTACGAGGCTCAATATAATCTCTTTATCCGGCATGAAAGAGATCTTATATTCACTAAAAATATGTTTCAGCGAAAGTAACGCCACCAATAGATTTGAAACAAAAAGAGCCAGTAATGCTCCTGCAACCGACCAGTGCAGAAAAGCTACAAAAAGGATCACACCAACAAGATTGAGAATTAATGGAAGCCAGTTAATAAGGTTCGAACGTTTGAATTGCTCTTTTCCCAGATAAATGCCACTTGCATAACTCAGAACCAACCTCACCGGTATTGAACTCACAGCCAGTAAAACCAATGGCAGGGTCAGCCCTTTAGGCTTAAAATACAAAAAACTCAGGCCGCTTACCAGCACGGCAAAAACTGATGTTACCAGCAGTAACTGAATCACACCTGAAACCGTTCGGTTGTCATTGTATATTTGTTTCCCGATGTGGAAAACGGCCGAACGGCGCACACCCATCATCATAAAACTGACAACCAGCAAAGGAATCACCAGCACCGAAGCATACAGTCCGCGGCCACCGGGTCCCAGTTGTCTCGAAATCACAACATCAATAAGGAATCCAATGAGAACAGCAAACACATTGCTTCCAAGTACACCTGCAATATCTCTGGCAAAGCTACGCCTGGGCATCGGAGTTGAAATTTAGTTTAAACTATCTTTTTGCTATTTTACCGGCAAACCTTGCCAGCAGCGGTCCCTTGTTTTTAACTTTAATCTGCATGTTGTAAGGAAGTATATCGAAAAAATCCCTCACCAGGTATAAGATTCTTGCATAAATCATCCAGGGAATTGCTTTTAACCATATCCCCAGGCTGAATTTTTTATATTTTCTTTCATACCCGTAATGCTCCATCCATTTACCGATCACAGTTTCGGCAATCCGGACGTCCTTATCAGGAAGGTTGGTTTTCCAATACCCTAATTTGCTGGTATTGATAGGTGATAACAGGCCTTTGTGAAATTTCATAGCACCGACTTCAATTTTCCCTTTGATCCTTTCGTCGGCTTTTTTATAAAACTCAAATACCTCCTGATGAAAAGGTATTTTCAAAAAATCGCATAACAACTGAAAATATTTTGCGGGTTCGGAAGCCAGGTCCTCGTAACGAATAAGGAAGAATCTCTCGGGAAACTTTTTCCTTAACCTGAATAATTTTGTTGAAGAATTCAACCAGCGGAAAGCCAGCAAGGCGGGTATTGGCGCTTCGAATTCGAAAGTCATGATCGAAAGCATATTATCACGAGGATCCCTTGTAATATGCAGAAATACTGCTTCCGGAAAAATTTTCATCAAACGTTTCGCATACGTGGCATAAACAGGATTTTTATCTGCAATCCATCTGACCTCTTCACTTTCAAAAACGGAATTGTAATTCAGGTAAATAACTTTACAGATAGTCTGAAATGAATTTTTTCCCACAAATTGCATCAGGCATTCCAATGTTGATTCCCTGTCAAGATCCCAGTTCCTGATTTTAGGATTCATCTGAAGGTCATCATAAAAAGAGGTTAACAGTTCCTTGGTCCAAAAACGTATTTTCCCGTATTTTGGTTCCATGTTAATAATGAAACTACACTCAGGGGCAGTAATAATATTGGGATGTGCTTCAAAAAGCGTACGCAGAAGAGTAGTACCGGAGCGGGGTCTTCCAAGTATGAAAAACATCGGCAGACTTGCAATTTTCTTACTATCGGTGATTGATTGCATGTATGAAAGTTAAAAAGAACCTGGTATCAATCTTTCACAGCAATTGTGTATTTTTGAACCGGAATAATGTATTGGCAATTAAGCATTCAAAAGTATAAAAATATAGCACATCATGCACAGAAGCTTCCAGATTGACCTTTGGCAGCTTCCTTACAAACATTAACAACATGGAAATCCCCTTTAATAAACCACATTTCACTGGTCTCGAAGCATATCATGTAGCAGCAGCAGGTGCATCAGGTAAAATTTCGGGGAATGGCTTGTTTACCCAAAAATGTCATGATTTTTTCAAACAGCGCTATGGGTTCGGGAAAGTGCTTCTTACCACTTCGTGTACTGATGCCCTGGAAATGACAGCACTCCTGGCCCGGATTGAACCTGGTGATGAAGTTATTATGCCGTCGTTTACTTTTGTTTCCACGGCGAATGCTTTTATGCTGCGAGGCGCACGAATTATTTTTGCTGACAGCAATACTGAAAATCCAAATATTGACACAACAAAACTTGAAAGTTTAATAACAACCCGCACAAAAGCCATTGTAGTGGTTCATTATGCAGGGATTGCCTGTGATATGGATGGAGTAATGCAACTGGCTGCCCGCCACAACTTATTGGTAATTGAAGATGCAGCCCATGCAATCGATTCATTTTATAAAGACCGGCCACTTGGGAGTATGGGTCATATGGCTGCCTTTTCGTTTCACGAAACTAAAAACATCAGCTGTGGCGAAGGCGGGATGCTGGTTGTTAACGATATGAATCTAGCTCCGCGGGCTGAAATAATATGGGAAAAAGGGACAAACCGGGCTGCTTTTTATCGGGGAGAAGTTGATAAATACGGTTGGGTTGATGTCGGGTCTTCGTTTCTCCCCTCTGACCTTGCTGCCGCCTATTTATTAGGGCAACTGGATAAACTGGACGATATTCAACTGAAAAGAAAACATATTTTCGGACTGTATTTCGAATTATTAAAGCCTTTACAGGAAGCAGGCGACATTATTCTGCCGGCTATACCTGAATTTGCTAATCATAACGGGCATATGTTTTATCTAGTAACACACAAAGCTCATCAACGCGACCAGCTTATTAAACATCTGCTTCAAAAAGGCATTCAGGCCGTATTTCATTACCTGCCTTTGCACCAAAGCCCCTATTTTAAAGATAAATATGACGGATTACCCCTGCCTGAGGCCGAACGTTATGCCGATTGCCTTTTAAGACTTCCGTTTTATTACGACCTCTCCGAACAGGATATTGAAACTGTAAGCAAAGCTATTTTCTCGTTTTACAAAAACACGGTTCCTTCAACCAAATAAAACAAGATTCGCATTGGAGTGTCAGAAATCCCTTCGGGTGCGCAGACGCTCTAAAAGCCAATTCACACTAAATGAAAAAACACCCTGAATTCGGGGTGTTTTTTCATTTTATTCCAAAAACACCTTGGAGTGTCAGACATCCCTGCGGGTGTGCAGACACTCCATGGTGTGCAGACACTCCAAAAACTATTTTTTCCACTCAGGAAGTCTGCCTGGCGTAGCGGGTGCGCCAAGTTTCTCAACATCCTTTTCAATGGCTGGCAGGTCGGTTTCACCAATGCGCTTGATCTGATCGTATACCGGCGGAAATTCAGCCATCAGAATACTATACGCATCCTGCTGGGTTTGTGTAGGAGCACCGGTCGATCCCCAATGCGTCCATGCCATTTTATATAGGCGGTTATAAAGTGTAACCGGTGCAGGAGGATTTTCCTCATCACTCGGGCGGTTGCTGTTGTTATTGAATTTGAGTTTGATATCTTCCAATTCAGCAGACACTTTGCTGATTTGTGCACGGAGCCCGGTATTTGCACCTGATACTGCATTTAATGCGTCCTGTAAAGCATACGAACGCTTGAGCAGATCCTCAGCATACTGGTCAGTACCAGCCATTACCCGTGTGAGTTCAGCAACTTTTTTCTGAAAACCAGCAACTGCGGCCTTATCAGTAGCCGGTAAAGTTGCATTGTTTAACACAACGGCATTAAATTCTACAGGCCCGGAAAGTTGTTTAACAGTGTCGCGAACCGTCATCGAAAGGCTGACTTTGTATTTCCCGGGCATAACCGGAATTCCGGAATTTGAAACTGCAAACGGGTCATATTTTTCTTTCCCGTCAACCGGTGATTTATCACGGTAACGCAAATCCCAGTTTATACGGCTAATCCCAGAAGAAGGCGCTTTGTTGATCCGGCAAATTTCATTTCCCGATTCATCGCTGATAGTAAAAGTAAGGTAAGCAGGAATTTCATCACGTTCAGTCCTCAAATCCTTATCTGAAGGCTGCGGAATCTTTTCTCCTTTTTCGAAGAGTTTTGCTTCACGTTCATGCCGCATGTCCTTAATCGTTTTAGGTGCATCTTTCAGATAATACGTGAAAACAGCGCCGAAATCAGGATTTTTGGCTATAAAATAGGTTGATCCCTGGCCGTATTTGGTATCAGAAGGAATATACATCAAGGCATCTTTAATCGGGAATATATACGAATCCTTTTCGAGTAAATCCTTGGTTACAAGACGCAAAGGCGAATAATCGTCCATGATGTAAAAACCGCGACCGAAAGTTGCAAGGGCAAGATCGCTTTCGCGTTTCTGGATAGCTATATCTTTAACCGGTATCGATGGCATACCACTCTTGAGTTGTACCCAGATTTTGCCTCCGTCATTACTGAAATAGAAACTGAATTCGGTTCCGACGAACAATAAATCCGGGTTAATGAAATCCTGCTGAATACTGTGTATCGTTTCATTTTTGGGAAGGTTTCCGACAATCGAAGTCCAGGTATGACCTTTATCGCTGCTTTTAAAAAGGTATGGTTTGAAGTCGTCGCGCAGCGTATTATCGAATGAAGAGAAAACTACATTTTCGTCAAAACGCGAAGCCATCAGGTCGCTGACATACGTATAATCGGGTAAACCGGGAAATTTATCGGTTTTACTCCATGTTTTACCTGCATTTTCAGTTACCTGAATCAATCCATCATCGGTACCAACATACAAAAGATCAGCTATAACTGGTGACTCATCAAGGGAAACAATTGTTCCATACAATGAAGTTGAAATATCTTTAGCTACGGCATCGTAACTCCAGTATTTGCCCATTACAGGCCAGGTATTGCGATCAATCTGAGCCGTAAGATCATCGCTGATTACCTGCCAGGTATTGCCGCGGTCGTCGCTGCGGAAAACTTTGTTGGCAGCACAATACAAGCGGGTTGGCGAGTTCGGGCTGAGAATCAAAGGTGTATTCCAGTTCCAGCGGTAAGATAGTTCGTCTTTCCGCGGCTCGGGTCTTATATCGATGGCTTCCATACTTTTGCGGTCGTAACGTACCATGCCGCCATATTGCGATTCGGAATACACTATGTTAGGATCCGTAGGATCAACCTGCGACCAGAAACCATCGCCTCCGCATGTAACAAACCAATCGTCGCTAACAACACCTGATCCGGCAATATTCCTCGAAGGCCCTCCGAAACTGTTGTTATCCTGAGTTCCGCCATACACAAAATAGAATGGCAGTGAATTATCGACCTGTACACGGTAGAATTGTGTCACCGGCAGGTTCGATTTGAACACATACTCTTTCCCTCCGTCAAGCGATTCATACACCCCACCATCACCACCAATAAGGAAATGCAGGGTATTATCAGGATCAATCCATATAGCATGATCATCCACATGGCGTTTGTTGTTGCCTAAAGCATGCCATGTTTTACCTCCGTCTTCCGTCACCTGGGTAACAGTTTCGGTAGAATATATTTTATTAATATCTTTAGGATCGCAGGTAATTTCGTTGTAATACTGACCCTGGGCCGAATGGTCACCCATTTTCTGCCAGGTAGCGCCACGATTGGTACTGCGGTAGAATCCGCTTGCATCGTCAGCAGCTTCGATTATAGCAAATATATAATCAGGATTTACAGGAGAAATGGCCATTCCGATACCGCCCATATCAACGCCTGGCAAACCGGTTTTTAATTTGTCCCATGTTTCGCCGCTATCGGTTGATTTGTAAATGGCTGTTTCCGGGCCTCCGCCGATTTTAGTGAAAACGTGCCTGCGACGCTGCTCGCTACTTGCATACATAATATCGGGGTAACGCGGATCCATGAGGATGTTGTTAACGCCAGTGTTTTCACTTATTTCCAATACTTTCTTCCAGATTTTACCCCCATCAATGGTTTTGTAAAGTCCGCGATCGCCACCCGGCCCCCAGGCAGAACCTTCAGCAGCTACATAAACAATATCACTGTTTTTAGGATTAATTACAATTTTGCCAATATGCTCCGATTCTTTCAGACCCATATTTTTCCATGATTTACCACCATCCATGCTTTTATAAACACCGTCGCCATATCCAAGGGCACGTTGGTGGTTGTTTTCGCCGGTTCCAACCCAAACCACATTGGGATTATTCGGATCAATAACCACCACTCCGATCGAGTATGACTTTTGACCATCGAAAACCGGGTCGAAAGTAGTTCCGTTGTTACTGGTTTTCCACACATGACCCGAAGCCGCTGCAACAAACCATTCGCTGTGGTTGTTTGGATTTACTGCAAAGTCAGCGATACGACCTGAGGTAAAAGCCGGCCCGATGGAGCGCCATTTCAATCCACTGAAAGTTGCTGATTTTAATGTGTCCGACTTGGCTTCCAGCTTCGCAGATTCCTTTTTGGATTTGGATTTTGGCGCAGCGGTAGATTTCGCTTTGTCTTTTTTAACTTCCTGCTTTGCAGGTTCCTTTTTTGAGGTTTTGGATTTCTGTGCAAATGCACCGAAACCGGATGAGAGCATAATAACAACAATCAAAGCTGTTATCGTACCATTAAACAAAGTGAGTGTGGTTTTTCGCATATGAATCTGGATTTTGGTTACTTAAAATTTGAGATTAAACAATCATTGAACATTATTTGATATAACAAAGATGGAATTTTATTCTTTACCCTTATTCAAAAATCGGATGAAATATGCAAAAGTGCTTACAGAATCGGTGAATGAATCATAAAAGCTGTTAAAATAACCAGCCATGTGCAACTTTATCGGCCAACATTAAACCTATTACTATATATAAAGTCATACCATACATTATGGTACGGTTATTGGTAAAAATTGTTAAAATTTCACGATCCGGCAGCAGGTATCACCAGGAAGTATTAAACAATTTTGAAGTTTATTTCGCATGAATAGTTAATTACAGTTCGACCACTTACAATTATCCCACTATACATTTTTAATCTTCCTATATGAAAAACATTAGGTTCATTACCTTCATGATGATGCTGATAGCAGTATTGGCTATCAAGACATCAAATGCACAAGATTCAACCTTCAAACTTTCGGATTACAAAAACCCTAATTACCTTTACCAGACGCTGGATTTGAACTTCGGGCTGAACAACGAGATGACGCATTATTCGAATGCGGGAAGCATTTCTTCAACTTCTTATTCTTTTAACTCAGGTGCAGGTGCGGGGTATTCGTGGTATAAGAATTCGCCAAAGATCCAGGCAGAAAAACATATTTCATTCGCTGGCGGAGTAGGTTCTTTTGCTAATATTCAAAAATTCAATGATGAAAGTTTTAGCCCTCCTGGTCAGGAATCTACAAAAAATTCATTCAACCATTTCGAAAATCTTGATATTTCAGCTTTGACAAGGTTTTATAACGAAAAAAAGCAATATTTTGAAGTCGGAGGTACTGTATATGGCACAAATACTGGTCTCTCTGAATCCGATAAATATATGGCTAATGATACGATAAACTCTCAGTATAAAAATTCGAAAAATCAGCTAAACCTGAATATCAGCGGGGATTTCCTGGTTGGAACCGGACGAATTGAACAGGTGCAGGATGCAAGAATTGCTATGTATTTATTGGAAGATCTGCAAAAACTAAACCGCGAAAAGCGACTGGCTTCTAACGAAGATGTGATTGCACTTGCCCGCGAGATTACTTTATTAAAATACAAACGCTTTTTCGATGATCGTTTGCGTAAGATAGCCGAAATTACTGCCATTGATTCATTTCTGCAGAAAAATGGTATTGCCGGAGCTACAGATGCAACCTATTTTACATCCTTAACCGACAATTGGAATTATGCCAATAACCCGGTCAGGTATAGCGGTCGACGGATATTTACCGGAATTGAAGCAAATTATGGCTATAACTATCAATTTTCAAAAAACGAAGTTATAGTTCCTGCAATTGGATCAACTGAGGATAAATTTAAATATACAAATACAGGGCTCTTATTAGTTGGCGGGATAACCTATGAAAAGCCTGTAAGCCTGGAGTGGCAGAATTCTGCAAGCGCCAAAATTGGAGTTGGAATCAAACAACAGCTCAGTGACAATCAATTACACAACGTTGAAACAACATACACAAGCTATCGTGGGTCAATTCCATCTCTGATACTTTCAGCGGATTATGGGTTTGGTTACTATCCAAATTCACGAACCTGGCTAACAGTTAAATGGTGGTTAAAGAGTGGCTGGGATAAATTATTTGATGGAGATACCAGAAAAAGCAAGAAGGATTTAATGAATACTTTTTATGCCCATACAGGTCCCCAGTTTAACGCTTATTTTTACCTGTCGGAGAAG
Organism: Bacteroidales bacterium; assembly: GCA_038204995.1. Classification (GTDB taxonomy): domain Bacteria; phylum Bacteroidota; class Bacteroidia; order Bacteroidales; family UBA4417; genus UBA4417. The sequence continues at coordinate 32,762 of JBBRCH010000020.1, forward strand.
CTACGTCTGAACTTCGTGTTTAATGGTGAATTCAGAATTGATAATTATAAATTTACAAGAGAGGTAGCTGAAGGAAGTCCTGAAAAAAGTACATACACATGGTGGAACCATCAGGTAAATTTGGCATTGACGTATAGCTTGTTCTAGAGAATAGCATTTTACTCCGGAGGCGTAGAGAATTAGACTACTCTTTCTCTATAGTTACCATTTTTTGATATAACAACAATATAAATATCAATCCAATGCAACCATTTTACCACTGCACTTCCCTTTATCATCAGAAAGCTGAAGAAAGCGAAGCAGTTAAGCAAAAGTGAGCACATTGACAAATTAAGTATTACTTTTGTGAAAGGCTAAACCTATACTTCATTGAGGAACGTTGTAAGACTATTTACAGGCAGCAAAAGCGAAATTGAGCGGGAACTTGTGCATGGTTGCACCCGTAACGATCGTATTGCCCAGCGCGACCTCTACAACAAGTATTGCGATGCCATGTTCACCATTGCTTACCGCATGGTTAACAACCGCGACGATGCCCACGACGTACTGCAGGATGCCTTTATGCAGGTATTCCGCGATATCGGACAATACAGGTTCGATTCAACCTTGGGGGCATGGATAAAGACCATCGTTGTCCGCACTTCGCTGAGGCAGCTTTCTAAAAACAGAAACCTGGCTTTTGCCGATATGGATGATGTAAAGAGTGATGAAATGATCCTGATCCCCGATACACTCGACAGCGAATACCTGGAAAAAGTGATACTGTCCTTGCCCGACGGATACAGAACCGTTTTCCTGCTTACCGAAGTTGAAGGATATACGCACGAAGAAACCGGCAAAATGCTTGGCATCTCAACAGGAACCTCAAAATCGCAGTTGCATCATGCTAAAAAAATGCTTAAAACACGGATTTCAGCATTGATGGATTAATGAACATGGACGAATTCAAAAACCCAAACAAAAAAAAGCTGAGTGAACAGCTTCCGTCTCACTCCCCTGATCCGGGAACATGGCAACGCCTTTCAGGCAGGCTTGATGCTTTGGATGCCGAAACCGTGTACCAGGAGAAATTACAGCAGCTACCCGTTCATTCCCCTGACCAGGGAACATGGAAGATCATATATTCGCGCCTGAACCGCATCGCTTTTTATAAAACCAGTTTACGGATAGCACTATCTGTCGCAGCCGGACTGTTATTGTTTTTTACGGTTTCCCGCGTTGCCGATACATATCAAAACAGCTCTGATACCAATACCAAGACATTAGTAAGCCAGAAGCAAACTACCCATCCGGTTATGGTTGCAAGTCGTGATGACTCAAGGACCGAAACTCAGGTTAAAGACCAGGAAAGTAAGAGTCCCTCTGCCTCAGCACCTTCTGTTAAGTATTCTGTTGCCCCGGCAGCCGGAATCCCGAATGAATTATCCTTTAATTTTGAAACGGAAATCATCCCTCCGGATATTGATTTTGCTTTACGTAAAGAAATAGCTGGTTCCACCGAAAACAATATGAATTATTTACTTCAAAAAACAGCGATCCACGATCAACATACAATACCGGTAACAGAAATACTAAAAACAGACCTTGGATCCAAAATAGCCCTTTTGCAGAATGAACCTCTGAATTCAGCAACAAAACCTCCTGTAAAATACTATTCGCCCAAAGAACCTAAACAAACCAGCAATAAGAATTATTTTGCACTTGCCATGAATTACCTGCCTGAGAACATCAACAACGGGACCAATAACTCATTGTTTCATAATGTTGACCTCACCGCCAGTTACAACAAGGAAAAGGTGCGGTTCAATACCAGCCTGGGTATGGCTTATAATGAAGAACAGCTTGAATTTGCAATGAATTATGATATAAAAACTCCGGTAACATCCATAGGACCCGGAGGACAGCTTGATACCATACGATACAGCACGGCCAACGTTGAATCAGATTACATGGGAACCGAAAAACACCAGTATTTTACTTATAACCTGGGCATAGGAAGAAAGCTATTCAGTTTCGGGAAATTCTCATCATGGATTAATGCAGGTGCCGGATTCGGAATAAGGCTAAACAATCCTGACCTGATCAGTTCAACTGAAAAATCGATCAAAGGCCAGTACAATGCCATGATAACCAGTGTTAATACATCAAAGCCGGAATACAACAATGTGAATGTAAATTTCGTAACCGGTATTGATTTTAATTATAAAATCCTCAAACGGATAAGCATCACATTTACACCTACAAGCCGATGGTATTTTAAACCGGTGCTTATAAAGGATAACCAGGCAACAGATGAACTTACGCTTGGTTTTAAAACCGGAATGAAGTTTGAATTCTGATCCGGGAATAATACCTTTGTATAAAAAACCGGCTTTATGAAACTTCTGTTATCAGCTCTGCTTTCATTAACTTTACTTGTTGGCTATGCACAACAACCGAGAACGGATCAGTTGATCCCGGTTAACAAGTATGCAAACACTTCTTCTCCAAAAAGTCTTGAAGCTAAATTTACTGCGGATGTAACGCAGGGAGTGGCTCCGCTTTCGGTGCAGTTTACGGATCAGTCAACCGGCAATCCTACTTCCTGGAAATGGATATTTGGTGACGGCGACAGCAGCCTGGTTCAGAATCCATTGCACATATACCAGGCTCAGGGTCTTTTTACTGTTAAACTGACTATTTCTGACGGAATCAACGGATTTGCGCTGGAGAAGAAAGATTACATCCGGGTTATCAATGATTACATTAATTGTGATACCCTGCATTACCCGCTTCCCGAACCGCTGACCTATTATGCTATACCTGATAAAGGCTATGTTACGGGAAACAATTCTTATGGAGATAAGGCTGTTTGCGACTATTTCGATAATATGCAGCCCAACCTGGTAGTTACAGGCATTATTTGTGAATTCAGCATAGCCAAACAGGTACTTCTCAATAATGAAAAAATTATGTTTAACACCTGGAAGTCGAATATTTCAACCGGGAAACCGGGAATAGTGTTAGCTTCGGATACTATTTTGCTTTCAGAGCTGGTTGCTGATGTTGCTAACAACAGACCCACGACTTTAGATTTCGATACCCCGGTGCAACCCGGCGGTTCCTTTTTTATGGGTGTTATGTTGCCTGTATTAACCGGTGACACGCTTTGCCTGTGGTCCACGGGTCCGGGAATGGAACCAATAAACACAACGTGGATACAACAGAGCGATGATATCTGGGAATCAGCCCAGGTACTTTATCCACAGCAGGGTGGTCTGATTATTTCATGTGCTATATATCCAAAAATTTGTGTGCTGAACTCTGTTGACAATACAATTGTCCCCCTTTCATTTTCAATCTGGCCAAACCCGGCAAAAGAAATACTGACTATTGTAAATCAGCAAGATATACATGAAAAAGCACAATACACAGTTTCAGATATTTCCGGTAAGGAATTAATTAATGGCAATATTTCGAAATTCTTAAGCACCACAGTGGATGTTAGTATGTTGAAACCCGGTATTTATATACTTCGCGTAAGTGGAAAAGAGTCAGTCTTTTCTTCCAAACTTGTTATAAACTAAAACATTTTGCCCCAACCGGCTTGCTTCACTTCAGTAAAGCTTGCATTTGCCTGTGTTATTCAGTATATTTGTAGTATTAATTCTGTACATATAAAATTTATACATGATGGATAAGATTATAGTTGCTGTTGACCTCTCAGATTTAGCAAGTGTAGCCATCGACTATTCAGCTACGTTCGCCAAAGCTTTCGGGAGCCATGTTCATATTTTGCATGTTGAAGCGCCCATTCCTGCGTATGTCGGGAATGAAATCATTCCACCGGCCATTACTATTGAGAGTGAAGATGAAATTGAAAGAATAAAGTCAGAACTCTCAGCGATGTCTGATTATCTGACACAACAAGGAGTTAAGTCGGATTATGAACTTGTCAAAGGACCGGTTATTGAATCGATTATAGAAAAAGCTATTGACTACAACGCTGAACTTATTATCATGGGCGCTCATAACCATGGTTTTCTTTACAGGGCTTTTATCGGAAGTGTAAGCACGGGTGTTATTAAACATACTCATTGTCCGGTAATGCTGGTTCCGGAAAAATAGTTTAAGGAATTTCGATGACATCATTTCACCTTGGTATGATATAAAACAGCTTAAATGATCTGTTTACTTATTTAGAATAATTCATTTTCATCGTTTCAGATTTTCTACAAATCAGAAATAAAGGACAGACCAGGTAAATTAATTTCTTTTAGTAAATTTTGCTGCTAATTTAACTACCTCGCATTTTTAACTTCTACCTCCTTTTCTCTCCAAGCAATCTGTCAGCCAGATTAGGCTCTCCCATTCTTGCAAGCGTTTGCTTTATCCATTGCCGGTTTTCGGGTTTATACCAGAAGAAAAACTTCCGCTGATCTTCTTTTTCCTGTCGGCTGCGGGCGGTAAAAACCTGTTCGCCGGTGTACGGATGAATACCTGAATAGTAAATGGCGCTTGCCAGGGTTAATGGTGTGGGTGTAAAATCCTGTACCTGCTCCAATTGGAAACCGAGTTCGCGGGTTTCGCAGGCAAGTTGTGCCATATCATTAAGTTCGCTGCCGGGATGGCTCGAAATAAAATAGGGAATTATCTGCTGACGGAGACCTTCTTCACGGTTCAGCTTATCGAAAGTTTGTTTAAACTGGTGAAACAGTTTGAACGAAGGTTTCCGCATTATTTTCAGGATATGGTCGCTTGTATGCTCAGGGGCAACTTTCAATCTACCTGAAACATGATTTTTCACCAGGTTGCGGGTATAATCAGTCAGACTGAAACGTTTGTCATCTTCCGGACTTCGTCCAATAAGCATATCATACCGGATTCCGCTGCCTATATAGATTTTTTTTATGCCTTTGATGGCTGCTGCCTGTTTATACAAGCTGGTCAGAGGTTTATGATCGTAATTAAGGTTGTTGCAGACTGAAGGGAAAATACAGGAAGGACGTTTGCATTTTGAGCAAATATCGAGGTCGAAACCCTGCATTTTGTACATATTGGCCGACGGGCCGCCCAAATCGGAAACATTGCCGCTGAAGTCGGGCATTTTTGCTATTGCTTCTACTTCTTTAAGTATGGATTTCTCCGAACGGCTCGAAATAAATTTCCCCTGGTGTGCACTTAAGGTGCAAAATGCACAACCACCGAAACATCCGCGGTGCATGGTTACCGAATGGCGGATCATTTCGTAGGCAGGAACCGTACCGCGTTTTTTGTATTTCGGGTGAGGAAGACGGGTGTATGGCAAAGCATAAACGGCATCCAGTTCTTTGGAAGTCATTAAGGGAAATGGCGGATTGATAATTACAGCCTTGTCGCCCGAATGCTGAATCAGTCTTTTGGCAGATGCTTTATTGCTTTCCTGTTCAATATGTTTAAAAGATTCGCCGAAGGCTTTTTTATCATGGAGACAAGCGGTGAAAGATGGGATAGTAATTGAATTCTGATTTGAAAAATCTTTAACAGCCGCTTCCTGAACAACAAAACCGGTTTGCGGAATATCGGTAAGCCAGGCGGGCTCAGGATTTTCATTTAGTCCTTTTAGCACTGCCACAATCCCTTTTTCGGCCATACCGTAAACCAACAGATCAGCACCACTTTCAATAAGGATAGAAGGTTTAAGCGTATCGGACCAATAATCGTAATGAGCCAGGCGGCGCATACTGGCTTCGATTCCTCCGATTACTACCGGAACATCGGGGTATATTTTTTTGAGTATCTGAGAATAAACCACTGTGGCATAATCGGGCCTGAAACCTGCTTTTCCACCGGGCGTATAGGCATCGTCGGAACGAAGGCGCTTTCCGGCAGTATAATGATTCACCATACTGTCCATATTGCCTGCGGCAACGGCGAAACAGATCCTCGGTTTGCCAAATTTCCGAAAATCCCGTAAATCATCCTGCCAGTTTGGTTGCGGAACAATGGCAACGGCAAATCCGGCATTTTCAATAACCCTGGCAATTACTGCGGTGCCAAAAGCCGGGTGATCAACATACGCATCGCCCGAAATAATCACCACATCCACTTCATCCCAGCCACGGGCGAGCATTTCGTCGCGGGTTATCGGAAGCCAGGCATTGAGGGGTAGTTGATCCATTGTTTTTTGAAAATTTATGCAAAGATACGGATTGAAGGAATATCGGTTAACTTTGCTGATGGGATTGATGGGTTGGAAGAATTTGAAGAGTTTGTTGGTTTTGAGGGATTGGAATTTTGATACCTTATTATGTTTAATCAAATCATGCACAGAATATGATTGCAACCCCTGATTCTGAATTAGCGCACTTTCAAATCCGGTCTGCTGCTGAGGCAGATGTGAAACTAATACTACAGTTTATTACCGGACTTGGAGAATATGAAAAACTTGGGCACGAAATAGTGGCTACAGAAGAAAAACTATTGGATTCTATTTTCCGAAAGAAAATGGCTGAAGTAATCATCGGTGAATATGATGGCAAACCGGTCGGTTTTGCTTTATTTTTTTTTAATTACTCTACTTTTTTAGGACAAGCCGGCATTTACCTGGAGGATCTCTTTATCATTCCTGAAATGCGCGGAAAAGGTTTCGGAAAGAAAATGCTTTCGCACCTGGCAAAACTGGCTGTCGAACGTGATTGTGGACGGCTGGAATGGGCATGCCTCGATTGGAATGAGCCAGCCATTTGTTTCTATAAAAATCTTGGAGCTACACCGCAAAATGAATGGACAGTATACCGCCTTAAAGGAGAAATGCTTCTGGACATGGCAAAGGAATGAAAGATTTCATGATCAAAGTTTCAGTGTTATAAGGTTACAGCAAGCCACAAACTGAACTTTTGTTTTAAACCTGGAACATGAGCCTCGGGATTTGAGCCTTGGGATTTTTAACAGATCACAAACAAACATAAATGTCCTTACAAGAAAAATACGACTACATAATCATCGGTTCGGGATTTGGCGGATCCGTTTCAGCTCTTCGTTTAGCTGAAAAAGGATATTCAGTTCTGGTTATCGAAAAAGGCAAAAAGTTTGAAAGCGCTGATTTTCCGAAAACAAACTGGAACCTGCGTAAATGGCTATGGCTCCCCGGACTAAAATTGTTCGGGATACAGAAACTCACTTTTCTCCGGCACATCAATATTTTGAGTGGCGTTGGCGTTGGAGGAGGCTCATTGGTATATGCCAATACGCTTCCGAAGCCGAAACCTGCTTTCTTTAATCAGGGTTCGTGGTTTGGACTGGCAAATTGGGAAAAAGAGCTTTCCCCGTTCTACGAAATTGCCTGGAAAATGCTTGGGGCAGCAGTAAATCCAAAACTTGCTGACGGCGATCTTGCCATGCAGAAACTGGCTGTTCAGCTTAATAAATCAGCACAATTCTCACCGACTACCGCAGCTGTTTATTTCGGCGAACCAGATGTTACTGTAAAAGACCCCTATTTCGGCGGGAAAGGACCTGACCGCACAGGCTGTATTCATTGTGGAGCCTGTATGACCGGATGCCGTCACAATGCGAAAAATACACTCGATAAAAACTACCTTCACCTGGCACAACTTCTTGGAGTTGCTATTTTACCTGAACATAAGGTTACTTCCGTGGATCCCATCGGCAAAAAAGGGGAAGAAGGTTATGAAATCAGCTTCCGAAAATCAACAAGCTATTTTTCAAAAATCAAACACATAAACGCAACAGGAGTAGTATTTGCAGGCGGCGTTTTAGGGACAACCCCCCTTATGCTGAAACTTAAAAAAACCACTTTGCCGAACCTGAGTTCCAGGATCGGAGATATGGTGAGGACCAACAACGAAGCACTAATTGTTAATACCAGCACAGATAAATCGTTCGAATTACATAAAGGTATTGCCATAGGATCCATTCTTGAGCTGGACGAAAACACGCATATTGAACCTGTCCGATATGGAGAAGGATCCGGATTCTGGCGAATAACCATGCTGCCGATGGTCAGCGGCCGGAATGCCGCTGTCCGGATTCTGAAAATGGCAGTCCTGCCATTTACGGCACCACTTACCTGGTTAAAAATATGTTTTGTCCGTGATTTTGCCCGCAGCAGTTCCATATTGTTGTTTATGCAACACCTCGATAGTACTTTAAAACTGCGAAGAGGACGTTTTCGCACCAAAACCAGCATCGAAAAAGGGAAAGCCCCTACTCCCTTTATCCCTGAAGCATACCGAATGGCCCATGCACTTTCGGCGATCCTTAAGGCAAAACCACAGGTTATGGTAAATGAAGTTCTTGCTGGAATTCCTTCAACCGCTCACATCCTGGGTGGTGCATGCATGGGTAAAACCATTGATGAGGGAGTGATTGACAGCAACAACAAAGTTTTCGGGTACGTAAATATGTATGTTTTTGACGGTTCCATGATCTCGGCCAACCCGGGGGTTAATCCATCGTTAACCATTACTGCAATTTCCGAAAGAGGTATGAGTAAGATACCGGTTAAAAAGGAGGATTAGAGAGTAAGTTAAATTCAGAAGGTTGGGTTTTGTTCCGGGTTCCGGATTTAAGGATCAAATACCATGTCTCAAATTCCAAGTACCTGGTCACAAATTCAAGGTTGAAAAAAACTATTTGAATGAATGAACAGCAGATCATTTGAACAATTGAAGTAAGAAGACTGACGCTATGCACCACGCGACAAAAAATATGCACCAAGCACTAACCCCATCAATCCCCAAATGGAAGTTCAAGCCATAGTTCAGCGTCAGAAAGATTTTTTTAAAAGCGGGAAAACCAGGGATATTAACTTCAGGATAAACTGCCTGAAACTCCTTCGGGAAGAGTTGGTTAAACGCGAAAGAGATATCGCCAAAGCCATGTACGATGATTTCCGAAAACCGGAATTCGAAACGGTAATGACCGAAACCGGAATTGTACTCAACGAACTGAACCTGGCAATCCGGAAAGTAAAATGCTGGGCAAAATCGCGGTATGTCCGGCCGGTAATGGTAAACTTTCCATCCACAAACCGGATTTACAATGAACCGTATGGCACTGTTCTGATCATCGCTCCCTGGAACTATCCTTTTCAGCTGGTTTTTTCGCCGCTGGTGGGAGCTTTAGCAGCCGGAAATACAATTGTGATAAAGCCTTCGGAGCATTCAGCCAATACAAGCAGGGTCGTTTCCGAAATAATAGCGGCAGTTTTTGATCCCGGCCATGTTACGGTAATTGAGGGTGAAGCGGCCATTTCGACAAGGCTGCTTAGCGAACGCTGGAACTATATTTTCTTTACAGGAAGCATTTTTGTTGGTAAAATAGTGGCAAAAGCGGCTGCGGAACATTTAATCCCGGCAACCCTTGAACTTGGCGGAAAAAATCCATGTATAGTTGATGAAACTGCAGTTATCAAACTCGCTGCAAAACGCATAGTATGGGGTAAATTTATTAATTGCGGTCAAACATGTATTGCTCCGGATTATGTGCTGGTACACGAAAGCGTCAAAGATAAGTTTATCGAATATTGCATAAAGGAAATCGCCCTTAACTACGGTGAAAATGCCCAGCTTTCACCGGATTATGCACGGATTATCAATCACCATAATTTCGAAGAGTTGCGTCAGAATATAGCTGGTGAAAAGATTCTGACAGGAGGCGTTACTGATAACAATGACCTTTACATTTCACCGACTCTTCTCGACAATCCCGGCCTTGACAGCCCTATAATGAAGCACGAAATCTTTGGCCCTGTGCTCCCGGTTATAGGCTATAAAACTGAAGAAGAGATCAATGCTATTATTGGCTCCTTTGAAAAATCCCTGGCTGTATATGTCTTTTCAAACCACCTGAAATTTATAAAACGAATTATTGCCAACCATTCATTCGGAGGAGGAACTATCAATGATACTTTAGTGCATTTTGCCAATCACCGCCTGCCGTTCGGAGGTGTGGGATCCAGTGGCTTCGGTGCATATCACGGGAAGCATTCGTTCAATACCTTCACTTTCAAAAAAGGAATTACCACACGCTACAACTGGCTCGATCTGCCTGTACGCTATGCGCCATACCGGGATAAAATGAAGGCTTTGAAGTTTTTTATGCGGTGGTTTTCGTAGGATTGTAACTCCATTAAAAGAACTTTTCCCAAAAGTGTTTTGTACAAAATAAGAAAGGTGTGAGTGTGGGGTTTAGTCCTAACTCACACCTCTATAAATCTACAATAATTCATCTCGCAATATCTTAAGAGCTATAGGGATTCAGCTTCTTAAAACAGCCTATATGTCAAGTATATTCCTAGTCCATAACCTAAATTCCAACCTACACGCGGCATCGAATAATCATATGTTGATCCGAATGATAAATCCGCAGATGCGAGTAATCCCAATTTCCCTTTTTCAATACCTAAAAATGGCTGAAGAATAAGAGGAGATCCTGTGAATGATTTTATATTACTATGACGCATTGTATTAAAGCCAATAGAAGAGCCAATATTGCTTCCGAAAATTAATTTTGTATTTGATTTCCCAGATGCAATTAGATAACTCAATTCAAAAGGAAATAAAAACTGAATCCGGGTAAGATTCAATGCTTCATAGCCTACATATATATGCACCACAGTATCATTTGCACTAGGTATTTCTTTATATTTTCTATATGATTGAGCAAATCCCAACTTGAACCCATTAATAAAAGAAAGTTTATTATTTATGTGCCTTTCTCTTTCAAATATTGACAAGCCTATTTTATACCCTTTGAGATTGTCAGTATTATAACAAAAAACAACCGGTTCCAGATTAATATAATCAGTGGTTTCTATGTTTAGGCCTTTTGAATTATTTGACATAAAATTCATAATATAACCAACTTCAATCTGCGAGTACCATTTTACCTTGTTTGATGGATTGCCTGGTGTAACCGGATTCGAAGGATAAAAAGCCGCCTGCTGAATATCACTTAGCTTTCGCCGCGAAACAGCTATTTCTATCATTTGGACTGAATCCGCCATTTTGATAGTAGTTTGCTTGCCAAATGCGGGCAACGGAATTGTAGTATGTTGATTATCAAACGAAACAACTATCGAATCAGCTTCCTGGGCATTTGTTAATGTTGAAATCTCAATCATCAACCATAAAATTATACAAAGTGCTTTCATTTTCTTGATCTATTAAGTTTAATTACTTTCAGAAAACTTTCTTCATTCATAAGTTTAATGTATCTGTTCCCCATTGGCTTATTAAGTATGGAGTTATAGATGATTTCAACCTTAGAATAACCGATAAGTAACAGAAAAGCTGTTAATCGATTTTATAGGGTTATAAATACTCATTCCCGGAAACAGATTCCGCCCGCTGGCGAAATTCAAACCCAGTTTACTAATTTCAATCCCCATGTTCGGTTCAAGAAAAATTAGTGCATTATCATACGCTTTTAAAAGTCCGGTCCTGTTATCATATCTGCTGATAAACAAGTATCCATAAACCAGATTAGCACCAATATGAATATTGGCTGGCAAATCGAATGCATTAACATGATATTTGAAACTTATTGGAAACGAGATATTTGCAAAACTACTTCTGAAGACCTCGCTATAAAGAATAACCTGGTCGTTGGATTCCGGTGTGAAAACATGTCGGAAGGATTGTATATAGGCAAGATTTACGCCACTTACTATTGAAATTTTGTTATTGACAAACCGCTCTTTTTCACGTACAGAAAAGCCTATTTTGTACCCTCTAAAATTCTCGTTCCTAATATTATATTGAGGATATGTATAGGCAGGTATAGTTATTACGTAACCAGCTTCAACCTTCGAAAACCATTTTGATCTTTTGGGAGACTTTACTGCATTGCCATTCATTGTGGAAAACTGTGGGAAAGGTGAAAGTTCACCCGGTTTTCGCACCCACACGCCGATTTCGACAACCTTATTCGAATCCGCGTAGCTTACCGATGATTGGCTTCCAGATGCAGGCAACGGAATTATCGACTTCTGGTTCTGGTATATTACAATCACTGAATCAGCTTTTTGAGCTATTGCTGCGGTAGTTGTAATTCCAAAAATTAATACAAGGAATTTGCTGATAAGTTTCATTTGATCAATAGTTTAGGTTTATACATAAATAGCTGTTTTCGTCACCTACAAGTATTATTCTATCCGGTTCGCCATTAGGTTTTCGGAAAAGCAACAATTTTGTATTGGTAAATACTTTCTTGAAATTCACCGTATGGTTTTGCGCCAAATCATTGTTATTTTGATTGTTAGCAACAATATCCGAAGTTTCAATTGTGATAGTATAGCGCGGTTTTTTCTCCGGGGCTTTTGCCAGATCATTGGTTTTGTTTGTAACAGAATCAATCAATTTTGGAATTTCAGCTAATATGTTTTCAGTTGAAAGAAGTGAGTTTGAATCGGTAGGAAAATGTGTAAATTGTTTTTCCTTTTTGGAATTCTGGAATTTCTTATGGCCAGAATTAACAATAGATGTAGTTTGGTTTTGAGCAGGTGGAATTAAACTTTTTACTGTAGTTTTTGTTTCTGAAGCTGGAACAACTTCTTCTTGTTTTGGCCTGGAAGTAAAATCGACAGTCAATAAAAACAAAGTGCCAATCAGAAGAATAATGGATGCAGCTGCCGCCCAATAATAGAAAAATCTTTTTCGCCCAGCCGTTTGGGGTGCAGCAATCAGGATGATTTTTTCTGTCAGCTCACGGCCTTCAGCTAAATAGTTTTCGAGCGGGTCAGCAAATTTGGTTTTCTGCCACGATTCCCATTCAAATTTAAACAGTTCATCCGCCTCTATCTGCTGAAGAAAATCAATACGGGTTTGCTCATCAAAATCATTCTCCAGCAGGCGAAACATGATTTCTTCGTAGTTATCTATATTTATTTTCATATCGTTTCCAATTCTAGGATTTTTTCTTTTATTGCCTTCCTTGCCCTGAAGAGGTACACTTTTACCTGGGCTTCAGTCAAATGGGTTATTTCTTCAATTTCTTTGTACGAGTAGCATTCAAGGTCGCGGAGAGTAAGCAATTCTTTGTATATCGCCGGGATTTTATTGATGGCAAGTTGCACAAGTTGTTGAGTATCGGTTTGATCGGGATAGACAGCCTGTTCATGATAGGATGGATCAAAATTCTCCAATCTGGAATCTGTACGAAACGAATCAATTATTTTTTTATGTGCGATTGAAAACAGATAGGATTTTGCCGATTGTAACTCAACTTTTTCAAGATTTTTCCATAAAACCTCAAAACATTCCTGAACAATATCACCCGCTTCAATCGCATTTCCTGCTATGTGCTTCGAGAACCTTAAAAGGTTTGGAGTAAATTGCTTCGCGCAGGTAATGAAATCATCCTTCGTCATACTACAGTTAATCGGGAATTAGTCGAAATAGTTACAAATTAAACTAAAATAATTGTTTCAATTTTATACTAATTGTTGGTCAATCAGATACATCTGCCTGTATTTAAATCAGTTAGATGCGATTCTGAAATCAATAATCAGAGACTAATATTAATGGAAAAGATACAATAGTCAACCTGGATTAAAAGTAAAATTATCTTTTATTCTTCAAATAAGCCGAATCAACACCTTTGATTCATATAAATACATCGGTTTGCTGCTTTTGCATAGAAAAAATCTTTTCATTTGCACTATTCAATGAACTATCAATCATAATTTCAGGGAGACTTTCTGATGCTAAAACTCTTTACTTTTCTATTGCTTTCCGGATGTATTCTGATATCCGGTAAATCATTTTCACAAAAAAATGTAGTGGACAAAATCATTGAAATCGGCAAAACCGATAATCAAACCATGCAACATCTTGATGTGCTCTGCAACCGTTTCGGTGGCCGGCCTGTTGGCTCTGATGCTTATGCGAATGCTGCCGAATGGGCTGCTTACAAATTTAAGGAATGGGGCATGCAGGTGCAGATGGACGAAGCCGGAACTGTACCGGTAGGATTTAATCGCGGGCCCTGGTTCGGAAAATTGCTTTCCGAAAACGGCATGGATCTTCATTTTGCAACTCCCTCATATTCAGCAGGAACAAAAGGTTTGCAAACAGGCCATGTGCTTCCGGAACCAAAAACGCAGGAAGAATTCGACCGCATGAAAGGTAGCCTCAAAGGAGCATGGGTGCTGATAACAGGGAAAAGTGATGGATGGCCGATCGATTTTTCAGAAAAAGCAAATCAACGGAGAGATTCGCTGATTGCTGCCAATATCGAAATCCGCAAGCAGAATCATGATATTGAAGCAGAAAACGCTAAAGCAGGTGATAGCATTACAAAGAAAGAACTAATTGAACTTAATGATGAACCCGCACTCTTCTATAAACAGATGAAAGAAGCCGGAATACTGGGAATTATTCAGTCAGCGCCGGTACCGATTCGCGTGCTTTACGACAGGAAAAATATTGATAGCATGACCTTTGAAACCTTACCTGATTTACCGGACATTAAGCTTGACGAACATCAATACGCAATCATTGAGCAAATGGCAAAGGAACGCCGGAATTTCTTCCTCGAATTTGATATTCGTAACCATTTTAAAATGGGTCCGGTAAAATACTATAGCGTAATAGGTTTCATTCCCGGAACAAAATATCCTGATGAATACGTAATGATGAGCGGCCACCTCGATTCGTACGATGTGGCAACCGGGGGTGTTGACGACGGATCGGGAGTAACACCAACTATGGAAGCTGCCCGACTGATTATGAAAGCCGGCGGGAAACCCAAACGCACCATAATGGTATGCCTGTGGGCAGGTGAGGAATTTGGTTTGCTTGGATCGAAAAGCTGGGTGAAACGAAATCCCGAAAAACTTGTAAAAATTTCGAATATGTTTAACCGCGATGGTGGGCCGACCGTAGCCAATAGTCTGAGTGTTCCTGAATCGTGGTGGGACGATATGGAAAAAATATGCGAACCGCTGAACAGTATAAATCCAGATTTCCCGTTTACTATGAAAAAACTTGAATCAAAGCCTAAACCTAAGGTTGCATGGGGGACCGACAGCGGTTCATTTGCCGTCGAAGGGGTTCCGACAATGACTTTCGGCACTGAAGATGCCAAAGGCTACAACTTTAATTATGGTGAAATCTGGCATACCGAAAGGGATTTATATACCAAAAGTATTCCCGAATACCAGGAACAAACTTCAATAGTAACGGCCATTGTTGTATTGGGTATTGCCAATCTGGACCATCTGCTCAAAAAAGATGACTATTATGCAGCGGAAAAATCGGAATAGTAGTTCAATTGATTAAGATTAATAAAACCGGGTACAATATGGATACAAATAATTTATCACGCGAAACACACATTGCTGTTATTGAAACAGCAGAATTATTTCACCATGATTTAACTTTACAGTTTGGTGTATTAGCAAGTGATTGCAAATCGGATGATGAGTATCTTGATGAAGCTGAATTCATGATTCATGAATGGTTGACGGATTGGGAAATAGATGAGGTTATTATGGAAATATTTTTTGATGACCCGCCGGCCAATAATGAATTTAAAGAGATCCTTCAAAAAATTCATTTAAACATTGAAAAGGTTAGAAAGATCCCAATGGGAAAACGTAAATTTGACCTTTGGTAGAACGCTCAGCAATTTCACTCTTTCAAGGGAGATAAACTATGAAAATTTGGGATATTTTAACTCTTAAATCAATACACATAGTTAAAAAACGGTAGTAATGGCCCAGGAAATTCCGAATCCCGAACTTAAACTTGCCTTCGATTTTGTAGAGCAAACCAACACTAACCTTTTCCTCACAGGAAAAGCCGGGACTGGTAAGACCACCTTTTTGCGTAATCTCAAGACCATTTCGCCTAAACGAATGATTGTTGTTGCCCCAACAGGAGTAGCTGCTATTAATGCCGGTGGAGTGACGATTCACTCATTTTTCCAGATGCATTTCGGGCCGCATATACCCGGGCAAGCCGTTCAACAGCAAGGAAATACACAACAGAATCACAAAAGCAATTTCGATCGTTCGCAGCGTTTCAGCCGCGAAAAAATAAATATTATGCGCAGTCTCGACCTGCTGGTAATTGATGAAATCAGCATGGTGCGGGCCGATTTACTGGATGCTATCGACGAGGTGCTTCGCCGCTTCAAGGACCGCGACAAACCCTTCGGCGGGGTTCAACTGCTGTTGATAGGCGACCTGCAGCAACTTGCCCCGGTAGCCAGGGACGATGAATGGGCACTGCTGCGACCGTATTACGATACTATTTTCTTTTTCGGCAGCCGGGCCTTGCAAAAAACCAACTTCACTACCATTGAACTGAAACATATTTACCGCCAGAGCGATGAAAACTTTATTCGCCTGTTGAACAAAGTCCGGGACAATATGATCGACGAACAGGCAATTAATGCTCTGAATCAAAGATATATACCCGGATTTGATCCCGGCAACGACGAAGGTTATATCACGCTTACCACCCATAATTACCAGTCGCAAGTTATTAACGAAACGAAACTGAAACAGCTGAAAAGCCATCCTTACCATTTTACTGCTAACGTAGATGGTGAGTTTCCCGAATACAGTTACCCTACTGATTTCGAACTTGTATTAAAGGAAGGAGCGCAGGTGATGTTTGTTAAAAATGACATTTCGCGTGAAAAGCTTTTTTACAACGGGAAAATAGGCACCATTGCAGGCATCGAAGATGATATTATTTTTGTAAAATGTGAGGACGACTACGCTGTTATTCCAGTAGAACCTGCTGAATGGACGAATAACAAATATGCTATTGACGAGGAAACCAAAGAGATTACGGCCACACCGGTTGGAAGCTTTACGCAATATCCGTTGAAACTTGCCTGGGCCATTACTATCCATAAAAGCCAGGGATTAACCTTCGAAAAAGCAATAATCGATGCCAACGCGGCTTTTGCCCACGGACAGGTATATGTAGCACTGAGCCGCTGCAAGACTTTTGAAGGCATGGTGCTGAGTTCGCGTATTTCGCAGAATTGTATCAAGAGCGATTCGAATGTAAAAGGCTTCTCCGCCGAAGCAGAGCTGAATCACCCCGGAGAAAAAGAACTTTTAGCTTCGAAAATAGCCTACCAGCAAACCCTATTGGTTGAGCTGCTCGATTTTTCGATCTTACAACGCAGGTTAAACTATTGCCGCAAACTGATTAAGGAAAATTCGCACGTTTTGCTTCCAGAACTGGCCGAAATATTCACAACAATAAATAACCTTGCAGATACTGACTTAACAGGCGTCGCTAATAAATTCAGGCCACAGATCGGGCAGTTACTGTCCAATAATCCCATGATAGAGGGCCACGTAGCCTTGCAGGAACGCGTAAAGAAAGCCAGCGTCTATTTTTTCGAGAAAACGGAACAAGGCATCTGCCAGGTGCTTCAAAACACGGATGTTGAAACCGATAACAAAGCTATCCGAAAACTGCTGAGAGATAGTTTCGAAAACCTGTACCAGGAAGCGTTGATAAAATCCGGCTGTTTCAAGGCCTGTATTTCCGGCTTTACTGTAAAAAATTATCTCGGGGCAAAAGCACGGGCTTCGATCGAGAAAATCCAACTCAAAAAGGAAGTAAAAACTAAGGAATACATCCCGGTAGCTGGCATTAGCGATACGGAACTATCGCGCGAAATAAAAGCCTGGCGCTATACTAAAGCTCAGGAAGAAGGCCTGCCGGTTTACATGGTGTTACCGCAAAAAACAATGTACGAAGTAGCTGAAAGCATGCCGGTTAGCGAAAAAGAACTGGCAGCCATTAAAGGTTTTGGTAAGAAAAAGTTGAAAAAATATGGTGGCGAGTTACTTGGTATTATCCGAAACTACCTGCAGGTAAACCACCTTGATAAACTGGAATTGGAATTGCCGGATGAGGAAACTCCTGAGAAGAAAAAACAAGAAAAAGGCCAATCGCAGCGGCTAAGCCTCGAAATGTTTTTACAGGGCAAAACCATACCGGAAATAGCTATGGAACGCTCCTATGCAGCATCGACCATCGAAGGTCACCTGGCCAGGTTTGTTGCAAGCGGCGAATTGGATATTTTAAAACTCTTACCGCCCGAAAAGGTGGCTTATATTTCGGAGTTTTTTATGGAAACAGGCAGCGCATCCATTTCGGAGGCCAAAATCGTATTGGGCGATGGCGTAAGTTTCGGGGAACTTAGGATGGTGATGAATTATCTGAGGCAAAGAAAATTGGATGCTTAGGCGAATAATGTTCTATAAAAAGTAGTTGACATTCTCTTAGTGCCTGCTGCAGTAAACCATATGATCATTCACCATCCCGGCCGCCTGCATAAAAGCATAGCAGATGGTCGATCCGACGAATTTAAAGCCTCTTTTAACCAGGTCTTTGCTCATGGCATCCGATTCGGCTGACTTTGCCGGAATCTGTTTCAGCTCAGTCCAGTGATTGTATTTGGTAGTTCCGCCTGTAAACTGCCAGATGTATGTATCAAATGTACCGAATTCCTTTTGCACCTTCAGAAATGCCTGTGCGTTGCTTACGGTTGACCTGATTTTCAGTTGGTTGCGGATAATGCGGGTATCCTGCATTAATTCCTGAATTTTTTCTTCACTGTAATCAGCAATCTTTTCCATATCGAAATTATCGAAAACCGCCCGGAACCCCCCGCGACGATGCAGAATGGTTTTCCAACTCAGGCCAGCCTGGAATGCGTCCAGTACCATAAATTCGAATAATTTCCGGTCGTCGTGCAGTGGAACGCCCCATTCATTATCATGGTAATCAATCATCAGGGGATCGTTACCTGGCCAGTTACATGTGTTCAGAGATTCCATAGTACAATTATTTAGGCGACTTATTTTTGTTAATCATCTTTATTCCCGGGATTTGATGAATTAAATTTGCAGTTTCGTTTTCAGCGACTGCTGGTTACAGGTAAATAGTAAGTTGCTGTTACAAATCCGCAACCGGAGTTTTAATACCATTGTAGAATTTTAAAACGGCCTTTGACCTAGTATAAAATTCACATGGGTATAACATAGGTAAGCAAAACAACACCACTAGTATAGGTTTTATTGCCAATCGGTTTTAAGCTTGTTTCCTTCGGCGACGGATCAAACAAAGGAATACCTTCACCGATAACAATCGGCATAACAAATATCTGAATTTCATCAATGAGGCCTGCATTTAACAATGATGTATTTAATTTCCCTCCACCAATTAACCAGATATCATCACCTTTCTCTTTCTTCAGGTTTTGAATAAATCTGATGATATCACCAGTAACAAACTTTACATGCTTGGTATCTTCGAGATCTGATTTTGTAGTAAAAACAAAATTTTTCTTATCCGGGTATGGAAAGGATATCCCGAAATTCAGGATGGTCACATAGGTATTATAGCCTTGCAGAGTGGTGTCAACGGTTTTGTAAAAATCGGAATAGCCATAATCCAGCTTATCGGGATTTGGAATTTCATCCAGCCATGCAACACTCCCGTCAGGTTTAGCTATTTTCCCATCCAGGCTGACTGCTATATAAAGTTTAATTTTCCGCATATTCTTTTTCAGGGTAATGAAAAACTTTTCAATACGTCTGGTTTAATAATCCCCTTTTCCGTTATGAACCCCGTTATAAATCGTGAAGGAGTTAAATCAAAAGCAGGATTTATCGCATGTGATCCGGGTGAAGCCAGGCGGATGGTGCGAATAATGTTTTCGGAATCGGGACCTGAATAATAAAGCACTTCATCTTCGCTGCGTTCTTCTATGTTTATTTGCGATCCATCCGTTATCGAAAAATCTATAGTCGAAAAAGGAACGGCCACATAAAACGGTATTCCGAATTCTTTGGCAACAATTGCCTTTTCAAAAGTGCCTATCTTATTGGCGGTATCGCCATTGGCAGCAATGCGGTCGGCGCCCACAATCACAAAATCAATCATTCCACGGCTCATCAGGTGTGCACCTGCATTATCGGGAACTATTTTATGCGGAATACCTTCGTTATGCAATTCCCATGCAGTAAGACGTGCTCCCTGGTTACGCGGACGGGTTTCGTCGGCATACACAAAAAAGTCCTTACCCTGTTCCCTGGCAATGTATAAAGGAGCCAAAGCGCTTCCATAATCCACAAATCCAAGCCAGCCGGCATTGCAATGGGTTAAAATCCTGCTGCCGTTATTTATCAGGCTACTGCCAAATTCCCCGATTTGTTTCGCATCGGCAATATTTTGATCAGCCAATAGTTGCGCTTCGGCAACAGCAGCATCAACGCTTCTCAAACCTGCATTATACACTCTTTCGGTGGCATAAAACAGGTTTCTTGCTGTGGGGCGGGTGGCTTCAATTTCTTTTCTGGAAAAATCAAAAAATGACAGCTGCTGATCAGTATAGAGATTTCCTTTCACCCTTCGCCCCTCACCCTTCTCCCCTTCCATAAAAGCCTGAGCCATCGCAAAACCAGAAGCTGCTCCAATAGCTCCAGCTCCGCGGGTGATCATGGTAACAATTGCGCGGCAGGTTTCACGGTAATTCTTTGATTCGAAAATTTTAAACTCAAATGGGAGGACATTCTGGTCAATCATACTTACAACGCCGGTTTCGTTGTCCATCCATATTGTTCGGTAATGTTTGCCTGCTACTTTCATATTTTAGTGCTGAGTGCCGGGTGCTGAGTGCTGAGCTGAGTTGGTTGACTTATTATTATAGTAAATTATAAATCCGTATAACAATCGTCGACATTCTTCAATTTTAGAAAGCATGGTATTTAACTGATCCAAACTGATGTAGTTCAAGTCATATGCGAGATAAACCTGAGTTTCTACCTCATAAACTGATCCCTTGGCAAAATGTAGAAATTGTATAGTCTCTTTGTTATAATTCCGTCCAATTCCTTCGGCAATGTTTGAAGGAATGGAGATTGATGCACGTCTGATTTGGGAGGAAAGAGAATAAAGCTCTTCCTTAGGAAAGGATTGAGTCAGTACGTAGATTTCCTTAACCAATTCCCTGGCTTTTTTCCATACTTCCAGTTGTGTATACGACTTATTTTCCGGCATACTAATATATTATTATGATTACCAGTCTTTTTGCCAGCCATCTCCGACACCCAGCACCCGGCACTCAGCACCCGGCACACAGCACTATCCCCTAATCACCCTACTCTCCAAACTCCCCAGCACAATCCAGGCCATCAATCCCATCCCCGTTTCGAGACTGTACTCGTCGGCATCAAAATCCGGTGTATGGAGGTTTCGGATGTTTCTCCATGAAGGATTTTTAACCCCCAAACGATAAAAACATGCCGGGATTATATGCGAATAGTATGCAAAATCTTCTGCTGTCATCCGCTGCTCAAGATTAACCACATTTTCAGAGCCAAGGTAAGCCTGGGCAAGTGCTTTGGCTTCGGATGTTGCCAGGTCATCATTTACCAGAAAAGGATACCCCTTGTCGATAAAAACATCACACAAACCACCCATGCTTTCAGCTATTCCTTTGGCAATAGAGGTAATTTTTTCATGAGCAGCAGTACGCCAGGTTTCGTCGAATGTGCGAAAAGTACCGTCGATCTTCACTTCCGAAGGAATAATATTAGTGCGGCCATCTGCTATCATACGCCCAAAAGAAAGAACTGTCGGAACGCCCGGAGGCGCAGAACGACTCACAACCTGCTGAAGCGAAACAATAATGTGCGATGCAATCACAATAGGATCAATATTCAGTTCCGGAGTAGCTGCGTGGCCGCCCCTGCCTTTCACTGTCAGGTATACCTCGTCAGTAGAAGCCATATATCGTCCGGGCTTGAAACCCACTTTCCCCACTTCGAGGGTTGGTAAAACATGTTGACCATAAATTCGTTCCGGAACCGGATTTTTGAGTACTCCATCCTTAATCATTGCCAGGGCTCCACCGGGAAATTTCTCTTCAGAAGGCTGAAAGATTAACCTGATGGTACCTTCAAATTCATTTCGCAACTCATTCAAAATTTTTGATGCACCAAGCAACGAAGCCATATGAACATCGTGTCCACAAGCGTGCATCACGCCGGGGTGCTGCGATTTGTAATCGCAGTCATTCAATTCATTGATCGGTAATGCATCCATATCTGCTCGCAGTGCCAGAGTTACTGTATGAGGTTGCTGTCCTTTAATTTCTGCAACAATTCCGTTACCACCCACATTCCGCGAATACGTAATGCCATAACTTTCGAGCGTGGCACAAATGAAATCAGCTGTCTTAAATTCCTTTTCCGATAATTCGGGATGGGCGTGCAAATGCCTGCGGATCTTGATGATAGCAGGAGCAAATTCAGATGAAAGGGCTTTTATTTTTTCAACTAAGGGATTTGTCATAAAATGTGTTGTATTCGTTTTTTATTCTGTCCAAAACGTGTTTTGTTAATTCTCCTTCCGTGTCACCTGTGTTTAAAGTTGTAGCCGGTTCAAAAAGCATTACTGAAACTTCTTCATCGGCAACCGGTCGGTGTTCAACTCCTCCTGGCACAATTACAAATTCATTTTCATTCAGGATAAGCTTTTTATCCCGGTATTCTATTCTTAAACTGCCTTTGATCACGAAAAACATTTCATCCTCATGCTCATGTTTATGCCAAACGAATTCGCCTTTAAATTTTGCAAGTTTAATGTGCTGGTCGTTTAATTCTCCAACAATTTTCGGACTCCAGTAGTCAGAAAATAACGACAATTTTTGTTCAATGCTGACTTTCTCCACTTTTGTTAGCTGTTCTTTCATTTAATAACTTAGGTTGTTCGAAAATTCAGAATTTAACTATAAATACTTCCTCTGAAGCCCGTTGTCAGCTGAAGGATTGCATCTCGCAAAGTTTTTTATAAATACCTTCGGTAGCTATTAAATCGCGATGGTTACCACGCTGGACAATTTGTCCGGCATTGAGTACAATAATTTCATCGGCATGCTGGATGGTTGATAAGCGATGAGCAATTACCACCGAAGTCCGGTTTTGCATCAGTTTCACCAGGGCATCCTGAACCAGCCGCTCACTTTCGGTATCCAATGCTGAAGTAGCTTCATCGAGAATAAGTACCGGGGGATTTTTAAGCACGGCCCTTGCAATACTGATGCGTTGCCGTTGGCCGCCGGAGAGTTTGAGACCCCGATCACCAATATTGGTATCGTAACCTTTTTCAAGTTTCTCGATAAATTGATGAGCATTAGCCACTTTTGCGGCTGAAATCACCATTTCCAGGGTCACATTTTTCATTCCGAAAGAAATATTATCGTAAACCGAACCATTGAAGAGAATGGTTTCCTGGTTCACAATCCCCATCAGACCTCTGACATCATTAATCGCGATATCGCGGATATCAATTCCGTCAATCAGCAATTGGCCACCGGTGATATCGTAAAAACGGGGCAGAAGATCAACCATAGTTGATTTGCCACCTCCTGAGGGTCCTACAAGGGCAATTGTCTTGCCTTTCGGAACCACCAGGTTGATACCGGTAAGTACCGGTTCCGTATTATATTTAAATGCAACATTGCGGTATTCTATGCTGTTCTGCAAGTCACTGATATGAAGCGGATCTGGTTTTTCGACAATTACCTCTTCTGCGTTAAGAATGTAATCAATGCGATCGAGGGAAGAAGCACCCTTTTGAATATACGCTGCTGCCTGCGAAATATCCTTAGCCGGCGGCAATAGCTGCGAAAATACTCCCAGGTAAACTAAAAACAAAGTTGCATCGAGTGAGTTGTCGTGCGAAAGAATCAATCGTCCGCCATACCATAAAATGATAGCTGTGACCATGATGCCTAAAAATTCGCTTAAGGGCGACGCCAGGTCCCGTTTGCGGATCATGCGGGTCGAAACTTTGGCATAATCGGTATTCGTTTTGACAAAATTATTATAACTGAAATCGATGGCATTAAAAGCTTTGATAATTCTAAGTCCAGAAATAGTTTCTTCGATCAGTGAAACCATATTGCCCATTTTCGATTGTACTTTATCAGAAGTCCGGCGCAACGAGCGGCCTATCCTGCCGATTATAAAACCCGAAACCGGTAAAACAATCAACACAAAAACCGTGAGTTGAGGGCTAAGAATAAATAAAAAAACCAGGTAAGCCAGTAAGGTAATCGGTTGGCGGAATATAATTTCAATCATTTGCAGAATGGACCATTCCACTTCCTGAACATCACCTGTTATGCGTGAAATAATATCGCCTTTGCGCTGCTCGTTGAAATACGATAATGGCAGTATCAATGCTTTGTAGTATAAGGCATTACGAAGGTCTTTCACCACTCCATTACGCAAAACTGCAATAAAGTACATAGCAAAATACCGGAAAATATTTTTCAGAAAATAAAGCCCTACCAATATGGCACATATATACCCAAGCACTTGAATATCACCATATTTACTGATCAGTTCACCGACATAAAAATTCAGATTCTGCATGATTGAATCCTGGTTAAAAGCCAATGGAGGTGCCGCAGATATGGGTTTCGACATTTTAAACAGAATCTGCAGAATAGGTATTAAGGCCCCGAATGATACGATTGAAAACAGAATAACAATGATATTGAAAATTATATTGATAACGGCATAAACCCAGTAAGGTTTAGCGTAGCGCATTAGTTTTAAGAATTTTCTCACGAAGTCACTTTTTAAAAGAAATAACCCTGATTATACCGGGATATTGCACAAAATTAACATTAAATGAGATAGATCGGTAATTTTTCGGTTCTATGTCCAGGGTTATTAGCATCTTATTATTCATAAAATCCTTACTTTTGCGCTATGGAAACAACACGCCAGCATAAAATAGAACGACTTCTGCAAAAGGACCTGGGGGAAATATTTCAGGCCATGGGTCGCGATAACTTTCAGGGCAATATGATCACTGTCACCAAGGTACATATTTCACCTGATCTTTTTCTTGCAAAAACGTATCTCAGTCTTTTCGGGAAAACGGATAAACAGGAATTATTGGCACAGATCAAAGAACACCGGAACGAAATCAGGTTTAAACTCGGCAACCGAATTCATAACCAGGTGCGTTCGATTCCGGAATTGGATTTTTTTATCGATGATTCCCTCGATTATATTGAAAATATTGATAATCTCCTGAAAAAGAGTTAATAAGTTTCTAAATAACCATTAAGAGCCAAATGCCCGATTTTAATATTGAAAAAGGCTTGACGATTTCTGATTCTAGAAGGCAATAAAAATCTTCCGCCTTTATCATACTTCACAAATCGATAATCAGAATTCCTTGTTCTCAAATCAAACCAGAACCACTTTAAGACAGTCAAAATAATCATGCAATACGATCCCATCAAACGTTCACTCGGCAGCGTTTTCAATAGCACCCCATTTCTACGAAAAGTATTTTACCGCTTACTCGATCTGCTCTTGCTGCGCTCGTGGCATGTGAGGCGTGAACTTAAAAAATGGGCTGCCACCGCACCAAAAGATGCATTAATACTGGATGCCGGTATGGGTTTCGGACAGTACGATTTTTATATGTCGTCGAAAAATCCGGGTTGGAAAATAAGAGGAGTTGATGTAAAAGAGGAACAGATTGCCGATTGCAGTGCATTTTTTAACCGTATAGGCCGAAAAAATGTAACATTTGCCTATGCCGATCTTACTGCGTTTACTGATGCCTCGGCATATAACCTGATCCTATCGGTTGACGTGATGGAACATATCCTGGAGGACGTACAGGTATTCCGCAATTTTCATGCTTCTATGCAACCAGGAGGAATGGTTTTAATATCCACCCCTTCGGACCAGGGAGGAAGCGATGTGCACGACCATGATGAGGAATCGTTTATTGAAGAGCATGTTCGCGACGGATACAACATTAACGAAATACAGGAGAAACTCAAACTGGCAGGTTTCAGCCGCACCGAAGCAAGCTACCAATATGGCAAACCCGGACAAGTCAGCTGGCGCCTTTCGATGAAATATCCCATCCTTGCACTTGGTAAAACCAAACTTTTCTTTGTCGTGTTGCCTTTCTATTACCTGGTCACATTCCCGGCCTGCTTGGTATTAAATTATTTTGATACAAAATTAACGCATAAAACCGGAACCGGGCTGGTTGTAAAAGCGTGGAAGTAAAAATTGAAAAGGATAAAGAATATGCATTATATCCTATCAAATAGTACCTGCAGTTCAATTTGTGACATCAATAATGTTAAAGCTGAATAATAATCAAGGATTAACGATTTTTTTTTTTAAGAAATCTGAAATTCTGCTGATCATACCATCTTCATTAAAAGCAATTCTTTTATCCTTGTTCTGAATTAAAACCACCCATATTTGAATCTCCCTTTTTTCATAGCACGCCGTTACCTGATTTCAAAGAAATCGCATAATATCATCAACCTGATATCTGGTATTTCGATGGCTGGAGTTACCGTAGGTACGGCAGCTTTAATAATTGTACTGAGTGTTTTTAACGGATTCGAATCGGTTGTTAAATCCTTGTTTTCGGTATTCGATCCGGATATGGAAATTACTGTTGTGCAAGGAAAAACGTTCCACAGTAACGAAATTGATGCTGCCAGAATCAAAGCTCTTCCGGGTGTAATTAAATATACCGAAGTTGTTGAGGAAAATGCTCTTTTGTATTACAAAAAACAACAATTCCTGGCCACGATTAAAGGCGTTGATTCACTCTACCAGGTAAACTGTCCGATCAATGATTCGCTGCTTGTTACCGGACAAATGATGCTGCAAAACGACAGTCTCGATTTTGCTGTTCCGGGGTATGGTATCGCTTATTTCCTGAACCTGGATATGAAAGCTCCTGACAATTTTATCTCTGTCTATATTCCCAAACGGAAAGGCAATATTACCGGTTTACCCCAGGAATCCTTCTCCAGTGAGATAATCCGGCCGGTGGCTATTTTCTCGGTTCAGCAGGATTTTGACGATAAGTATATGTTGGTGCCCCTGCGTTTTGCCCGTCGGTTACTTGAGTATACCGATGAAGTTACAAGTATTGAAATCAGGCTCGACAGGAATGCTGATCCTGGCCTGATACAGAAAGAAATCGCATCTATTGCCGGACCTGCATTTCGGATTCAAAACCGATTTCAGCAGCAGGAAGTCCTGTATAAAATAATGAAATCCGAGAAATGGGCAGTATTCCTGATACTTACATTTATTCTTATTGTTGCCTCTTTCAATGTTGTAGGTTCACTCACAATGTTAATCCTTGACAAGAAAAAAGACATCAGCATCCTGCGCAGCCTTGGAGCCAGAGATGCTACAATTAAACGGATTTTCTTTTTTGAGGGCTTATTAATTTCGCTCACCGGAGCTTTCTCAGGCTTGCTTCTTGGATTGCTGGTTTGTATTGTTCAGCTGAAATTCGGCCTGATTAAATTACAGGGCGGCGGATCCTTTATTATCAGCGCGTATCCTGTTAAATTGATTGCAACGGACTTCTTATATGTGTTTTTGACTATCGCACTTATCGGAACTGTCGTTGCCTGGCTACCGGTGAATCGTATTTCAGTTACCCTGCAGAAACCTGAGTAATTCGGAGCTACCTTGAACTTTCTGCGGGTTTTTATTCAATTCAGCTAGTCTTCATGCGAATAATGCAAACATTTAATTTTGTATCAGGAAGAAATGCTCATCCACTTGAGAAAAAAAATCACTTTGTCGCCTGTAATTAAGGATAATATTTTTATACCGTATTGATAATTATATAACTTTGTATGTCACAATGTTAATTCTCAAACATTGAGCTGTATGTTCAAATCTTTACAAAAAAAATCATCCTTTTGGATGGTTGTCTTTTTATTTTTCTTTGGTGCTCAGTTGCAGGCTGCCAATGATATAATTCTCAATTCCACAGGCAACAGTAATCTGGTAGTGATTGAAAACACATTCACCCGTTTAAAGGTTTCGAACAACATAAGCCGGTTTAACACATTGTGGTTAAAGACTGAAAAAGGAGAATTTATTGAACTGCTTGCATCTTCGTATTCGAAAAGCAACCTTATCGGGGCGCCTCAATTACCGGTTCTGAGCAAACTGATCGAAGTTCCTGCCGGCGCAACTCCTGAAGTGAAAGTGATCAGTTATGATGTCAAGGAGTATAAGCTGGCGGATTTAGGAATCACTCAGAAGTTGTTTCCTGCCCAGGTGCCTCAGGCTAAAAGCAGCACTAAAAAAGAACCTTTTTCATACGACAAGGAGCTTTATGAAACCAATAGCTTTTACGGAGAAGCATTAGCAAGGGTTGAAGTTGCCGGAACCCTCCGCAGTGTGCAACTTGCCAACCTTATCCTCTCGCCGGTTGAATACAATCCGGTAACCAACACGATCAGGGTCTACAATAACCTGGTTGTTGAAATAAAATTCAACGGTGCCGATAAAGCCAAAACTGCTGAGAATAAGGCTAAAACGTATTCACCATATTTTAAAAGTGTATTCGGCAACGTGCTCAACTATCAGCCGACTGATCAGATGCTTGATACTCTGTCGAAGTTTCCTGTAAAGTATGTAATCGTTTCCGATCCCATGTTTCAGAGTGTATTGCAGCCTTTTATTCAATGGAAAACCAAACGCGGATTCAATGTAATTGAAGCCTACACTAATAATCCGGCAGTCGGAACTACTTATAATTCAATAAAGGCCTACCTTCAGAATCTCTATACTTCTGCAACTCCCGCTGATCCGGCACCTACTTTTGTACTTTTTGTCGGGGATGTTGACCAGATCCCTGCTTACAACTGCGGTGCGCACGTAACTGACCTATATTATTGCGAATATACCGGCGATTTTTTACCCGAGGTTTATTACGGGCGTTTTTCGGCAAATAATGTTGCCGAGTTATTACCTCAGATTAATAAAACCCTGCAATATGAACAATACCTGATGCCTGACCCATCGTACCTTAATGAAGTTGTTATGGTTGCCGGGGCAGATGCAACGTATCAGGTGGTATGGGGAAACGGGCAAATAAACTATGGTACAACGTATTATTTCAATGCGGCTCACAACCTGGTTTCGCATACTTATTTACAACCTGAACCGAGTGGTGGCAATTATTCAGCAAACATTCAGAGTGATATCAGTAATGGAGTATCCTATGCTAACTATACTGCACACGGAAGCCCGAATGGATGGGCTAATCCTTCATTTTCAATTTCTGATGTTGCTAACCTGCAGAATGCTGATAAATATTGCCTGATGGTTGGCAACTGCTGCCAGACCAATACCTATAATCAGAATACTTTTGGCGAAGCACTTCTGAGGGCTGAAAACAAAGGCGCTTTAGGTTACATAGGAGCTTCAGATTACAGCTACTGGGACGAAGATTACTGGTG
>JBBRCH010000021.1:0-60723 GCA_038204995.1 Bacteroidales bacterium
GTCAATTTAAGTCCTTCAAAGGTGCATTGAACTTTGCAATACTACGTTCCATTATCGATACTGCAATCAAAAACAGCCTTAACCCACTGCAGTCCCTTTCCCAAATTAATGCCATATGAAAATAGGGGTTGAATAGTTACTTCTTATTTAATCACCTGGCACAACAAAAAAATATACTTAAACGGAGATACCGGAGATATAGAACCTGTAAACAAAATTGATAGTATTGATTGGGTTTTTGCCCCTTTCTGGCTTTATAGAAATGCCAGGGAAGAAAATATTACTATCCACACTAAGATGTTTGGGATATATCACTTGTATCCCTTTCAGAAAATTGGAGAAGGATTTCCTGAAAATGTTCATTTTATGACAAAACAAAATGAAGTAATCGCAATGCCATATTAATAAACAGAACAATCAATTTAATATTTTTGTGTATCGGGAATCATTAATAAGTTGGAATTTGATAAACAAATATTACCTCTCCGCCTGTCGGCAACTCTGCTATGCTTCGACTTGGTTCGGCTTGGTTCGACTGCGCTCACCAACCCACGCTCACCAGCCATCGCTCAGCATCCGGGGAGGCAGATATTAACCAACAGAATTGCAATCTGTTAAGTTATTGCAAAGCCTACTTCCTCCCTTTTTTTTAGGAAGAGCCGGGGAGGTTACATTGCAAAAAAGAACAGGTTGTTAATCTTTCCCGATCGCATATAAAATTTTAGTCAGTTCAATCCGGAGGATTCTTACAAACAAAATGATAAAATTGAAAATTGATGAAAATTCTGATCATTGGTGGAAATGGCACCATCGGTAAAAAAGTAGCTGCATATTTTTCACAAAATCACGAAGTGTTTATTGCAGGTCGCACAAGCAGTGATTTCCAGGTCAATATCGCCGACAGCGATTCGATAAAGCAATTATTTAATCGCATCGGGAAAGTTGATTCGATTATCAATATTGCCGGAGAAGCCAGGTGGGCCGGGTTTAATGAGCTAAGTGAAACAGATTACTACATCGGGTTAAAAAGTAAGTTAATGGGACAAGTAAACTTAGTCAGAATCGGCAAAGATTATCTGAATAAAAATGGTTCAATTACCTTAACAACAGGAATTCTTGCTGACGATCCGGTTATTAAAACAGCAAGTGCAGCTCTGGTAAACGGAGGAATTCATAGTTTTGTGAAGGCCGCATCATTGGAAATGGAAAACGGAATCCGGCTGAATGTAGTTTCTCCCGGAGTGGTAGAAGATGCGTATGAAAAATACAAAGATTATTTCCCCGGTCATAACCCTGTTCCGATGAGCAGGGTTATAAACGGATATAGCAGAAGCGTTGAAGGCAAAATAAACGGTGAAATAATCAGGATATACAATTGAGTTTTTAACTTTCAGGATATAAATCGAGAGAATGCTCAATACAGGATAATGTTTGCACTACTATTCAATATCCGTACGACATAAGCGGGAAAAGCGCCGGAACATCATGAGAAACTAAACTACTATGCATTGAAAATACATGGGTTTAAAGATTTAGAATGAAATTCGATAAAATATAAACTTGTTGGCTGGAAGTCAGAAGACAGAAGAAAAGGACATTAATACCATATACATTTAAAACATACTTTTGACTTCGGTCTCCTGTCTTCGGTCTTTAAAATTTATAATTTATAGAAACTAAAGTATCTGCAATAAAATTGCACGGTTTTAACCCTTAACCACAAAATAAACCTACCATGAAAATCCACAACAAACTTGATAAATCCTTTGGTCCCGTTGGTTCCTGGGCAGGTATATGCTTATTTATTGTTGGCATAGTAACGATATATACCAGCTTATTCGGTCTAGTACTGATTATACTCGGCGCTTTTGTAGGCTTTTCATCAACCAGCGCTATAATTGATTTTGATTTACAAAAGGTTAAATTTTCGAATGATCTGTTCGGGATTATTAAAACAGGGAAATGGATTCCTATAGAACCATCGATGAAATTCGGAATAAAAGAATCCAGTATATCCTGGCGGGCTTTCAGCCGTGGAAACCGCCCAATTGATATTCCTGACAATGATTTCAGATTGATTCTTATCGATGGGGATAAGCAGGAAATTATGCAAATTAAAAAGACGAATTCTCTTGCTTCTGCCAGATTGGAACTTGAGGCACTATGTAACGTACTGAATGTAAGCGCAATTGATCAGCCTGACTAAATTTCACGGACTATTGCCAATAATGCATTCCGGTTATCACGGATATGACTCTTTGTCCTGGCAAAATAACACCCTATTTCGGTTAGATTGCATTTTAAAGGTCTAAACAAAATGAATAAAAATAAAATAGTATAGTATGACAGGGTTTAAAATTACAACAACAGATCAGCAGGAAATCAGATTTGAATTTTATTCTGACACAGCACCTGTTACGTCAAAAGCGTTTGTTACCATATTGCCCTTTAAAGGACTTTTCAGCACGCAAGGGTATCAGGACAGGAGATTTGGATAGACGATGTCCCTAAACTTGACATTATACAAGAAAACGCTTCTGTTTATCCAGAACCAGGAGAAGTAGTATTTGGACCCTCAAAACCCATCAGGACTAAAACAGCAAACTGTTTTGGAATATATTACGGTGATGGAAAAGGGCTGGACGCATGCAACATTTTTGCTAAAGTAATCGACGCTGACATGCAAAAATTAATTGACCTGGGAAATAATATCTGGAGAAATGGCTCACTTGAGTTGACAATTTCTCTAATTGACAATTCAAAATGACAGATAAAATATGCTGAAAAACACCCTATAACTGTACTTTAATAGATGTCAAAAAAATATTACTGCTCTTGTTTAAAAGAATATAATAAACAGATATTGAAATAAAATCTGCATCTTTGTATAAGAGGAATATCGTGTAATACTTGGTTCAGATGGCAGGCATAGCAACTTATAAGGAACATATCAAATCAGACTTACTAAGTTTAAAAGCATTTTCAGCTGCTCAAAACGCTTATCATTCCTTAATCCATGATCAAATTAAGCTTCTACCAATAGATTTCCTTTTAAACAGCATTGAACAGAATATTGCAGTATGAGACATAAAACAAAGCATAGTTTAAAAACCGGATCACAGGATTTGAATCACTTAATAAAACCTCCCACTTATAAATGCAAAAACTGTTCAACCGAAATTGAGGGGCATTACTGTCACTTCTGCGGCCAGGCCTACCATGATCATAAAGAATCGTTTGGTGAACTCGTGTACGAATTTGTCAGCGATTTTTTGCATTTCGATTCACGACTTTTCAAAACAGTACTTCCTTTGCTTCTAAAACCGGGGAAACTTACAAAAAGCTATAACGAAGGAAAACAGCTCAGCCAGTTCCATCCCATCCGGCTCTACTTATTCAGCAGTTTTGTTTATTTCTTCCTGTTTTTCTATTTTAATAACCCGGAAACTAAGTTTGAACCGGCTAATTATAATCCGGATACATACATCCGGGATTCTTCGGTTAGTTTAAATAAAAAAGATTCAACCTTGCTTATTGAACAAAAAACTCAAGACCCGGAATCGCCGAACGAGATTCTTGCCGGCAAGCCGATAACTATTCCCAATTCCGGACAGAGCGAATTTGTTACGTTAAAAGATTCTTCCGTTAAATATTCCTTTACCGTTTCAGCTTACATAGATTCTTTAATGAAGAAGAGGGTATCTCCTGAAGAATACTTGAAGATTCAAAACTCGCCTGGCAAAAATAAAAAAGACGGTTTTTTAAGTCGGATCATAACGATACGCTTATTGACGATTAACCTCGAAGGTGATGCCGGGAAAAGAGAGTTTTTCAAGAAAGTTCTTGAAAAGTTCCTTCATAACATCCCCAAAATGTTGTTTTTCCTGTTGCCTGTTTTTGCCTTGTTGCTGAAGTTGCTCTACATCAGGGGAAAACAATTTTATTTTGTAGATCATGCGATACTAAGCCTTCATTACTTCAGCTTTATATTTCTGCTGCTGATAATAAGTCATTTTATTCTTGATAAAATTTTGAATACGACTTTTTTTACTTCTATGGCATCTATATGGATTTTGATTTATTTATTGCTTGCCATGAAAAGACTTTATCTGCAAAGCTGGGGTAAAACAATTGTAAAATATGCAGCATTAGGGTTTCTTTTTGTTATATCTGTGGCATTTACCCTGGCTGTCAACATGGCCTGGAGCGCATTTATAATGTAACACCTGATTTTCTTCGAGAAAGAGAGTCAACAGGAACTGGAATTTTCACCTGTCTCATGTCATAACAAATATTCTCACATTGGAATTTATTTTTGCGTGCATCCACAAATCGAATAATACAAAGTATTACACACCATGAAAAAAAACTTAGTACTCATTTTGAATCTTGTATTTATTACATCATTTGCGCAAAAATCTGATTTCAAAGCATTTAACTTATCTCTTCCTGTTGAAATAGCTTATTATGATAACCAGTTCTCAGGGCTGTACATTTATAACGAAAAACTTTTTATGATGTCCGAAAGCCGCCTGCAGGACCATGCTGAAGGAAAGCTTTACGCGATGAGATTATCCGATCTTGATCTTAAAATCAATGATACATCCTATATTTTACCTTTTCAGAAATATCCTCTGTATAATCTTGAAAAACTGAGAGGAAAGATTACCGGCCTGGGCCAAAACTATGAAGGACTTGAGGCAATTTCAATCTCAGGTGATGCTATTCATCATTCGGTTGAAACCGACACGCCATCACCCGATTGCTACCTCATTGAAGGCAAGATAAATGATACTGCTGTAATTATGAATACCGAATATTTAATGGCTGTCGCTAAGCCGGTCGAGCCTGATGGTTCGCATATATATAATGCAGGTTTTGAGGCTATTGCAATGGTGCGAAATCAAATTTTTTGTTTTTTCGAATTTAACTATTTCCCTTCTGCCAATTATGTTTATGCAACTATAACGGATTCAATTATGAACAACCGAAAGATCAACCTGATACCGCTGAGTAGGATTCCATTCCGGGTGACTGACATTACGCAAACGGGAAATAACCATTTCACGGCAATAAATTATTTTTACAAGGGTGGCGGTGCAGATGCTGTTTACCGCATTCCTGATGATGATTCAGAAAATAACCGTTTAATAAAAAATGATAAAGGCTACCATAGCTATTGCCGGCTAATTGATCTTGAATATTCCGGCAACTATTTTACATGGAAACCACTTTGGGAATTCCCGTTGCAATATATGGATTATAACTGGGAAGGTATAGCTGCTTATAAAACCGGTTATTTTATTATTAACGATAAGTACACGCCTAAACGACCGTACCAGTCTACTCTTTTATACATTAGGCCAAAATAACTTATTGGAGTTAAGAAAAAGGATATCGCAGTTGAACTTCTCATTTTCAAGGCTGGAACTCACCCCATTTTCAGTTAAAAGCAATCGAACTACACTGGAACAGCAGAAAATTAAAAGAAAGCATTATCCGTTTAATGGTTGTATCTTAAAGCAAAATTGTTTTTGGCACGATATTCAAAATATTGATCTATAAATGCTTACTAAAAGTAACTACTATGTGTTTTTCAGCAACCGCCAGTTTCGCAGGAGGAGTTTTAATTTCCGGCTTGTCGGTATCAGTTTACTATGCTTTTTGCCTGATATTTTTGAACGTAACACCTCAGATTAACGGTTATCATATTAAATACATTAACGATTTCCCAAGGTTTGTTGCTTACCCTGTTTTTTTTATTTATCTCATAGCTACTATTACTCCTCTTTTGTATCGGGTATTAAGCGAACGCATATGCTTGGCATTCTGATGTTCTTTTCATGCGTTGTTACAGCTATCTTTTTTATCCAATTTCTCACATCGGTGTGGTGCTTTTTTGCAGCACTCATCAGCGTAGTTACCTTCTGGATTCTAAGGGATTCGAAAAGGAAGTTCCGTTTTGATACATTGAATGTATTGAAAAACAAGTTTGTTCAGCCAATCACATAGTTCCCGATCACAGAGTTTCTCAAACCTGCTAAGTTTTATCCGGATACTAACATTATAGTGACCACGTGGCTGGAATGTCGTATCTTTGAGCACTTTACCAATCAAAGAGCCCGGAGCTTTCTTTCAGCGACTGAGACTAAAGTTAAAAAACAGTTTTATATTCTCCGGAATAACCGTGAACATTGAGAACAATCAAGGGTCAGGTAAAATTAAATACCTGTACCACGATACTAATTTGATTACCTTTTATGAATACTTTCGAACATTTCAACCTGTCAAAAAATCTAAAAACAACCATAGCTGAATTAGGGTTTGACAGGCCAACACCAATACAGGAAGAAGCATTCCCGGTTATTCTTTCAGGAAAAGATGTAGTAGGAATAGCACAGACAGGTACAGGGAAAACTATGGCTTATATGCTGCCTATTCTGCAGGATATTAAGTTTTCGAAGCAACTTAATCCAAGAGTACTGGTATTGGTTCCTACCCGTGAATTGGTGATTCAGGTGGTTGAAATGACTGAAAGTTTTGCGAAATATTCCAACGTTCGCGTTTTGGGAGTATATGGGGGCGTAAATATTCATACACAAAAACAACGTGTTGCCCAGGGCACTGATATACTTATTGCTACCCCGGGCCGGTTATATGATCTGGCCTTAAGCGGTGCATTACAGCTAAAAGGTGTGAATAAATTAGTGATTGACGAAGTGGATGTGATGCTCGACCTCGGATTTCGTTTTCAACTTTCGAATATCTTTGAACTTTTACCTGCACGTCGGCAGAATATTATGTTTTCGGCCACTATGACCGATGAAGTTGCCGAACTGATAGATGATGATTTTGTTTCGCCTGCAAAAATTTCAATTGCTTTAAGTGGCACTCCTTTGGATAATATAGCACAGCAATGTTTCGAAGTGGAGAATTTCTATACAAAAGTTAATTTGTTATCGCATATCATATCCGACAGGAACGAATACAGCAAAGTATTGGTATTTGTTTCCAACAAAAACAATGCAGACCGCTTATTCAAAGCCCTGGAAGAGAAACATGCATCAGAAACAGGTATTATACATTCCAATAAAACCCAGAATTACAGGTTCAAATCCATTAAAGAGTTTGATGAAGGAAAGAACAGGATTTTAGTTGCTACTGACATTATGGCCAGGGGATTGGACCTTGAAAAAATTACTCATGTAATTAATTTTGATACACCCAATTTCCCTGAAAACTATATTCATCGTATCGGAAGGACAGGCAGAGCTGAACAGCAAGGAAAATCCATCTTATTTTATACCGCAAAAGAGGAAGAAGCAAAAAACCGGATAGAAACACTTATGTCGTTTAAAATCCCTGTGATTCATTTCCCGGAGGAAGTAGTAATTTCGACCCAAAAGACACCTGAGGAACGCGCGACAACCGGAGATACCAAGAATCCTAACCGGAATGAAAAGAAAGTAGAACTTGCTCCCGGTTTTCACGAAAAGAAAGCAAAAAACAAGAAAACAAATCAAGGTGGATCGTATAAAAGGGAATTAGCGTCAAAATATAAGAAGCCTAAAACCAAGGGAGATAAAACCTTTAAAGGGCGGGATAAAAAACGGTAATAGATATTTGAGAATTATCGTTAAAATATTATATTCTTTTTGAGTAAAAGTATATGTTTCATGAATTGGCAAACAGTAATTATTGTTCAGTGTTGATTCGAAGTAGAAACTTCGGTCCAAATAAAACACAAATGATACCAAACATATACAAGATACGAAATAAAAATATTCTCCTTTTCCGGAAAATCATTAACCCTTATACGGTCCCCGGTTAAATTTCTTTGTTAAACAAGGTCTGAAATTTATTTTTCAATTAAGTTTTATATTATCATCTGTGAATAATCAGAAATATATTTGTTTACTTCCTTTTTTTATATATTTGCCCCAAGCAAACATATGGAAATATGTTTTTTGATCAATATAAAAGGCATTTCCATTATTCAAACCAACCAACAACCTATTCATTTAAACTCAAATTCATGGCTATTGCATTAAACAGATCCGGAACAAGTATTGACCTGGAACAATACGGGTTAAAAGGTGTTAACGAAGTGTATTACAACCTTTCGTATGAAGAGCTTTTTAAGCACGAAATGGATTCTTCCCTCGAAGGTTTTGAACGTGGAAAACTAACAAGCCTGGAAGCTGTGAATGTTGACACAGGTGTATTTACCGGCCGCTCGCCCAAGGATAAATATATTGTTTTAGATTCCGTTTCGGAAAATACGGTCTGGTGGTCAACAATAGGCAAGAATGATAACAAGCCTCTTTCGGCAGATATCTGGAATCATCTGAAATTGATCGCTCAAAAAGAGCTGTCGGGGAAAAAGCTGTATGTAATGGATGCCTATTGTGGCGCCAACCCCGATACACGGCTTAAAGTGCGCTTTATCGTTGAGGTGGCATGGCAGGCTCATTTTGTGAAAAATATGTTTATCCGTCCAACAGATCATGAATTAGTGAATTTCAAGCCGGACTTTGTTGTACATAATGCTTCAAAAACTACCAATCCAAATTGGAAAGAGCAAGGAATGAATTCAGAAAATTTCGTTGTTTTTAACCTTACCGAGCGGATGTCGCTGATAGGGGGATCGTGGTATGGCGGCGAGATGAAGAAAGGCATTTTCTCCATGATGAATTATTATCTTCCACTCCAGGGAGTTGCCTCCATGCATTGTTCAGCAAATATGGGAAAAGACGGAGATGTTGCTATTTTCTTTGGCCTTTCGGGAACAGGGAAAACCACTCTTTCCGCTGATCCTAACCGTGCACTTATTGGCGATGATGAACATGGCTGGGACGATGCCGGAGTTTTCAACTTCGAAGGAGGCTGCTATGCCAAATGCATCAATTTAAGCAAAGTAAACGAACCCGATATTTTCCACGCTATCCGCCGCGATGCATTGCTCGAAAATGTGACTGTACGGGATGACGGAACTATTGATTTCGCTGATAATTCAAAAACTGAAAACACACGTGTCTCCTACCCTATTTACCATATCGATAATATCGTAAAACCTGTTTCCAAAGGCGGACATGCCAGCAAGGTTATTTTCCTTACAGCCGATGCATTTGGTGTTTTACCTCCGGTTTCAAAACTAACTGATGATCAGACAAAATATCATTTTCTATCGGGCTTTACTGCCAAATTAGCCGGAACAGAAAGGGGTGTTACCACCCCTCAACCTACTTTCTCTGCTTGTTTTGGCAACGCATTCCTTACTTTGCACCCTACCAAATATGCTGTTGAACTTGTGAAACGTATGGAAAAGTCCGGGGCAAAAGCTTACCTGGTAAATACCGGTTGGAATGGCACCGGAAAACGCATTTCTATAAAAGACACGCGTGGTATCATTGATGCTATCCTTGATGGTTCTATTGATCATGCCCCAACCAAAATGATCCCATATTTTAATCTTGAAGTACCAACCGAACTGCATGGCGTTGATCCTGCAGTGCTTGATCCCCGCGATACCTACCAAAAGAAATCTTTATGGGATGAAAAAGCAATGGATCTGGCTAAGCGCTTTATTGATAATTTTTCAAAATATACGGATAACGAAGAGGGGAAACGACTCGTAGCAGCTGGCCCTCAGTTGTAAATGGTGAATGTTGTAAGACATGGATAATTGAAAATAGTGAATAATGAAGAGTGAATAGTGAATGCTTCGACTTGGTTCGACTGCACTCACCAGCCTTGGCTCAGCACGAGTAGCGAATAGACAACAACCATTTAGCAATGGCATAAACGGTAACTAACTTGAAAATTTGAAATACATTGAAATACGTTGAAATACGTTGACATAGATATAAACAGTTAGCAGTTTTATCTTTGTGTAATTCAAACGATTGCGCTCTTGTTAGATGAAAGTGAATAGCTAAAATATTAATGGATTAGGAATAATTGGAGACGGGGTTGCACTATCACCAGTCTCCAATTATTTTTCCATTATTCCCTAATCCTCTTCCCCCTCTTGTCTCCCTAAACCTGGCCAAAAAGGCCTTAAACACTGAATCATGGAATGCCGTCCCGGATGCGGAGTTTGCTGTATATACATATCAATCAGTTCGCCGATTCCCGGAATGCCTGAAGGCAAACCTGCCGGCGTAAGATGTGTTCAACTGACAAATGATTTAAAATGTTTGCTTTTCGGACACCCCTCACGCCCTGAAGTATGTGTAGGATTCAAACCCGAGAAATTGTTTTGTGGAAATTCAGCCGAAGAAGCACAAAAAGTATCCGAATGGCTTATGGGCAAATAGGCCGGAAATTGCCTAAAAAAAAGCAAAACCTGGCATTTTTAATCGGTTGAAGATCAACATTATATGCAATCACAGTAATTAAATATTTATAATATACTGTAAATCAAATATTTAAAAAATTATTCCTTAAAAGTATCATTTTATTAAAATATATCTTATTTTTGCGTTCAACTATCAATTAAATAATTACTAATACCCATTACAATGTCTACTGGAAAAGTGAAATTTTTCAATCAGCAAAAAGGTTTCGGCTTTATTGTTGATGATGAAACTCAAAAAGAAGTTTTCGTACACGTTACCGGCCTGATTGACAAAATTAAGGATGATGATCTGGTTACCTTTGAAGTTGTTGAAGATCGCCGCGGTCCAAAAGCAATCAATGTTAAGATGCAATAATTCAGCATTGACAGAACTACTTAAGCTTCCGTGAGGAAGCTTTTTTTTTGGATTTAATTCAGGTATTGTATTTCTGTTCCTCTTCAGGCCAAATTTGAACAACATTATTCATCCAATCTTGCTACTTTTGCAAAAGGGTTCCTCACTAACATTCTCTTTCATTGAACTATCTTCAGGTTGATAATTTATCTAAAGCCTACGGCGAAAAAATTCTTTTCAAAAATATAAGTTTCAGCCTCGAAAAAGGCCAGAAAGTAGCTTTAATTGCCCGAAACGGCACCGGCAAAAGCTCTCTTATGCATATCCTGGCAGGATTGGAATCACCTGACTCAGGTAACATTACTTCCCGAAAAGATCTAAAGATTGACTACCTGCAACAGAATCCGCAACTTGACGAATCAAAAAGCATTCTTGATACAATTTTTTCAACAGGAACAGGAATAATTAAAGTTATTCACGATTACGAGTATGCACTCAGTGAGTTGAAACGTGATCCCGGGTCTGAAAGTGAAAGGCGGTTAAACCAGTGCATGTCGGAGATGGATGCTTCCGGAGCCTGGGATTACGAAACAAGGGCAAGAGAAATCTTAGGCCAATTTGCTATAAATGATCTGTCACAAAAAGTAGGTACACTTTCAGGAGGACAACGGAAGAAAATTGCCTTATCACGCGCCTTGCTTGGCAATTCTGATCTTTTACTTTTGGATGAACCCACCAACCATCTTGATTTCGAGATGATTGAATGGTTAGAGGAATATCTTTCACGCACGTCGCTTAGTTTGCTTTTGGTAACTCACGACAGGTATTTTCTTGATAATGTTTGTGATACTATCTTTGAGATGGATCAAAACTCAATTTTTACTTTCAAAGGTAATTACACCTATTACCTGGAGAAAAAAGCTGAGAAACAACTTACCGAAGATTTGTCTACAGAAAAAGCGAAAAACCTTTACAGAACAGAACTGGAATGGATCCGTCGCATGCCGAAAGCACGGGGAACCAAATCAAAAGCAAGAATTTCTTCCTTTGACGAGTTGCAAAATAAAGCAAAGTTCAGGCGGGAAGACAAAAGCATTCAATTCGGAGTTAATGCCAACCGCCTGGGTGGTAAAATCGTTGAAATTGATAACCTGAGTAAGAATTTCGGCGACTTTAAAGCAGTTGATGATTTCACTTATATTTTTAAACGGGGCGAAAAGATTGGTATTGTTGGCCTGAACGGCACCGGGAAAAGCACTTTACTCAATTTGATTGCAGGCAGATTGACCCCCGACAAAGGGAAAATTTCAGTCGGGCAGACCGTAGTAATGAGTTATTATACTCAAAACGGGCTGGAACTCGACGAGGATAAACGAGTAATTGATATAGTGAAGAGCGTTGCGGAAGAAATTCAGCTTCAAAAAGGAAGCATGTCAGCTTCACAATTCCTTCAGCATTTCGATTTTTCATACCCGGTTCAACAAGCCTATTTCAGTGCGCTGAGCGGGGGCGAGCGCAGGCGCTTGTACTTGTTGCTTCAACTTATCCGGAATCCGAATTTTCTTATCCTTGACGAACCAACCAATGACCTGGATATCTATACGCTACAGGTTCTTGAAGAATTTTTACAGGATTTTGCAGGCTGTGTGCTTATTGTATCACACGACCGGTTTTTACTCGATAAATTATGTGATCATGTTTTTGTATTCGAAGGACAGGGAAAGATCAAGGATTTTTATGGTAATTATACTGATTATTACCAATGGCGGATGAAAGAGCAGAAACGGGTTCAACGGATTGAGAAACCTGTAAAAGAAGATAAATATAGTGTAAAGGAAAAGAAACAGGCTTCCAAACCTAGTTACAGACAGGTGAAAGAATTCGAATCCCTCGAAAATGAAATCCATCAGCTGGAATCGGAGAAGAATATTGTTATGGCGCGAATGAATTCAGGCAATGAGACACCTGAAAGCATCACGGATCTGTCAGTTACCTACAATAAGCTTGTTGAGATGATAGATACTAAAACGATGCATTGGATGGAATTAGGTGAAATAATAGTAAGTTTAAAATCCTGATATACAATTTTTAAGAAGACGATAACTTAAATCAATAATTCACTTTCAGGCTTCTTCCAATAAGGCTTAACTATCTTATTCTGTCTTTTTGCCAGCCCTAAAAACAAGATACATGCCGCCAATCCCAGAATAACAGCCTGTAATGAATTTTAAGGGCCAAATACCCCACCGGTAAGCAGATCAGGGCCATCAATTTTACATCTTATTAAACTCTTTTCCAATTTATTACCCGAAATGATAGCCCCGTAAATTCCACCTTCCGAGAAGTTCCAGGCAAAATGAATAAATATCGGCAATCATAAATTTTTAGAATAAATAAAAGCAGCTCCCAATATTACTCCTGCTTCGATTGC
The DNA here is from genome assembly GCA_038204995.1 of Bacteroidales bacterium. Classification (GTDB taxonomy): domain Bacteria; phylum Bacteroidota; class Bacteroidia; order Bacteroidales; family UBA4417; genus UBA4417. Next base: position 13,126 of record JBBRCH010000021.1, read on the forward strand.
GATTGCTATTACGGAAAAAACTGTACTGTTTTCGTTTGTCAGGTGAGCGAAACCAAAAATAATGGAAGAGATAACCAATCCCCGAATGGACCCTAATTTTTCTTCCGTGATACGGAAAATTATGCCCCTGAGCAATATTTCTTCGAAAATAGCACTTGGAATCCCAAGTGCAAGTGCCGGCATCAGAAAAGTGAGCGGGTTGACAGAAAGAATAGTATAGGCATTACCTAAAAACATGATCAGGATAACAAGAGTAAGTATCATGAAACCGGTAAAAATACCAACTAGAGAATTTAGCCAGAATCCTTTTAATGAAAACGCTTCAATCTTTCTCTTTTCATAAAACTTAAACAAGTAAATATAAACTGCTAAAGCAGCAGCAGATACTAAAACGGCGACAAGCAGTTTTTAAAAATCCTCATTGAGCCCTGTGTATTTCATCAACGCATTGGCAAACGCCTGCATTAATAAGGCTGCGCCAATAACGGCAATCAGTCCAAGAATTATTCTCGTTAGCGGGAAATGAAAAAAGCTGTAAAATTTCGATTTATTTTCTATAAAGATAATGTTGATATAAGATCCTCAATGAAAAACCCCGGTAATAACACCAGGGTTTCAATCATATAAATATTGAGAGTATGTTAGTTCTGCCCCAGCATTACAGGCATAACAAGCATCAGTATATCTTCGTCAGCATTATCGTGGTTTGCAGGTACAATTATCCCGGCACGGGTAGGCCCTGACAACTGGAATAATATTTCAGTTGATTCGAGGTTGCTTACCATTTCAAGCAAAAACCTTGAGTTGAATCCAATTTCCATATCATCGCCTGAGTAGGTACAAGCCAGACGCTCAACCCCCTCATTCGAATAATCAATATCTTCAGCATTCATAAGAAGTTCCTGCCCGCTGATACGCAAGCGAACCTGATGAGTAGATTGATTGGCAAAAGGTGAAAGACGTTTAACAGAACTGATAAAAAGGTTTCGGTCAACAGTTAACTTGTTGGGATTGTCCTTAGGGATAACAGCATCATAAGCCGGGTAGCGGCCTTCGATCAGCCTGCTGAATAACTTCACGCCATCATAAGCAAAAGCTGCATTTGTTACATTGTATTCAACCTGAATGGTCAGATCTTCAGTCATCAGTAAATTCTTCAGCACGTTGAGTGGCTTGCGGGGAATAATAAATGAAGTCGAGATACCCGATTTGGCATCGTTCCTGCGATAACGCACAAGTTTATGGGCATCAGTAGCAACAAACGTAATATAATCGGGCATAATGTCGAAGTAAACGCCTCCCATGGCAGGACGAAGTTCGTCATTGCCGGTAGCAAAAACCGTTTTTGTTATCCCGGCGGCGAGAATACCTGATGAAAGTTCAAAAGTTGTAGTTTCATCAAGCAAGGGAAGTTCAGGATAATCGTCGGCATTGTGTCCTGTAAGTTTATATTTGCCTTCGCTCGAAAGGATTTCAATCGCCAGTGTATTTGTGTCGATGTTAAACGTTATGGGGGCATCAGGCAGGTATTTAAGAAAGTCGAGAAGTAATTTGGCAGGGATAGTTACTTTACCTGAATCATCGGCCATCGATGGCTCAAGAGTCATGATCAGGGTTGTTTCCAGGTCAGTAGCAGTAATTCTAAGGCTGCTTTCATCAAGTTCGAACAGAAAATCATCCAATATAGGCAATGTATTGCTTGAATTAATAACGCCGCTGAGCAACTGAAGCTTCTTCAGTAAAGCCTGACTGTTGATAATAAATTTCATAGTATTATGTATTTCAGTTATTTACAGGTAATAAATTTTATGTTGCAAAAATATGAATCTTAATTCAGATTATCAGAATTCGATGGTACTAAGATATTAACATTAAACGAGAAATTGTGATAATTTTTATTTTTTTCTGAGGCTCAGTTTACTTTCCTCCCCTTTCAGTAAGCGTCTTATATTTTTGTGATGGGTTATCGGGATAAATATTGCAATTAATGCGGCCAGGATGATAAGATACGTATTTTGCTCGTGAAAAACGAAAATAGCAAGCACCGCGAATAAAATTGAACCAGTTATTGAAGCCAATGATACATAGCGTGTTAAAATAAAAACCAGAGCAAACCAGCCTAAAACTATAAAAAAGATATCTGGCGGATACAAGGCAATAATTACACCAACAAGGGAAGCTACACCTTTACCACCCTTGAATCCTGTAAATAGCGGGAAAACATGCCCAAGTACGGCCAAAGATCCAACAAGTATCTGGTAATCAATTAACTGCGATGAGCTTAAGCTATTACCTGCAAACAGATGAGCCAACATTACGGCACCCCATGCTTTCACAACATCAATGATCATCACTATAATACCGGCTTTCGTTCCAAGCACCCTTATCGTATTGGTTGCTCCGGCATTGCCGCTACCCTGGGTACGTACATCAATATTGAAGAACCATTTGCCGATCCAAACCGCCGATGAAAATGAGCCCATCAAATAAGCCAGTACCCCTCCGCCAATCAATAATAACATTTCATCCATAACTATTTCTTATCCGGTTAATTGAATCCAGTATCAAATTCTTAGCCGTGAAAATGAATTAATAATTTTAGTGAAAACTATTTCATTGTTTAGACTGGATATTTAAAATTCAGTATTACTGAACTTTGCAAAGTTAGCGTATTCAGGTATTGCCTTTTCTATTGTTCACCTTCAGCCTGTTTCATTTTGCGCAGGAATACAGCTTTCTTTTCTCCGGTACCCAGGATAAACTGGTAGCTTGGTTGACCTCTCTCACCTTTTATGACACGTTGATTTGATTTTAGGCCAAGGAGTTTATCATTGAAAGCTTTGTTCGATGAAATGACCTGCATGGTCCCGTTCGAATAAGTAAAGTAATACCATTGGTTTTCAACAGGTTCAAAATACAAATTGATAATATCTCCTGAACGACGCTTGCCAATTTCGACATATCCATTAACCTGTTTATTAACAGGTAATTTACCCAGATTATTAATTCCGATCGGACCCTTGCTAATGTAGGATCGCAACTCTTTATTCCAGCTCATTTGCAAACCAGAGAGCACTATTGTGTGATCGAGTATATCAGGAAATTTTCTGTATTGTCCGTAAAGACTTAATTCCGTAATAATTTTATTTGCTTCATCTTTGCCTGCAAATTCGCGGAGAGCACGGGTATAATTGATCCCTGCAACATCAATCCCTTTTGAAGATGATGCATTTACAGCATCTGCAAAAACCTTGAGTGCTTCTTCGTTAAAGAAAAAGTCATACGCGCTCATTATATTGAGAGCGGTTGAATCAACAATTGAATAATAATTGATTTCGCCTGCTGATTTCATGTTAACTCTGCCCAGATTATTTGCAATTGTTATCTGGCCTTCACCTGTCAACATACACCTTGAGGTATTAAGAGTGAGCATATTGCCGTTCAGTTGTCCATTTTTCAGTTTGGCAGTGTCAGCTACCTTATATTCAGCTGTTTGAGGGAAGTATGTAATATAGCCGCTGGCATTTATTATATCAGGATCCGTCACATTCTCAGCCTTGACAAAAAACCCCGGCCTCACATTGTTCTCCGTAGTTGAGTAATAAATTGACACCCGTAATTTACCGTTGCCTGTATTTTCCTGATCGTCGGTAACCGGAATAAGGATATTTTTCGGGTCAAGTTGCGTTCGTATTTTGATCCATTCGGTATGTAATGTATAACAGTTGTGAACAAACCCATATCCTCCTTCAAAATAAATGAGTTTGGTTGATGCAGTTACCTCCATCTTACCAGTGAAACGGAAATACCGGTTTAGCATAAAATTCATAGGCTCACTAATTGTAGTTCCGGCAAAAGTTTCACCTTTACTATTCACTTCTATATTGTTCATTTCTAGTGTTTCAACCTCACCATCTGACGGTGTATAATCGTACAAGCCTGTTGCAGTATACCGCTTTCTTGAAGCGATGTTTACAGTTGCATTATAGAATTTGTGGTATAAACTGCTTCTATTGGCCAAAATTTCAGCTTGTTTCAGCTCGGTAATCCGGCCATCTTTTCCAATCGATAGTTTGGCACCATAAGGGAATATGGCAGCATCGGCTACTTTAATAATGCGGGCATCTTCAACTTCCAACAAATTGGTATTCAGGTCGTAAAGAGCACGCAAAGCAAAGAAGCTCAGCGAATCCTGTTTGGGATCTACTGAGGTGTATTTTTCGCGGCCGGGATTAAAAGCGATAAGTTCCTCTGCTTTCATACCGAAGTACTCTTCTCTGCTAAAACTTGTCTGATTAATCAACTGGAGTTGTTTTTTATCCATCAGCCAGTCAAATTCGTTTACTACGCAATTATATTGAATAACAGGGAATTCCATTAATGCGCCCTTGCCGGTTGCAACAAAATGGCCCTTTCGGCTGGAAAAATCTATTTCGGCGCTAAATACATGAACGCGAAGAGCTTCTTTCTTTCTGTCGTCAGTTAAAAGTTTAAAATCTGATGTATCGGATGTAAAAGCATCAGTCTTAAAATTATATGCTTTTGAGCTTACTTCTGCATTTTCAAACGATAGCTGCCCATTTCCTTTAAGTCCTGTGGGTGTAACAGCCAGCATCCCATTTAGTTTAGCTTTATTATCGAACATACTAATAGAATCCTTTTTTGAATTCTGGACAGTCATCAGGTCGTCAGCAGGAGTCCATTTTATAATTGCATCTTTAACCTGGGCATCCGGGAATTCATATTTCCCGTATACCTTTGCAAGCTGATAATTTTTCACACTGGCGGTTGTGTTCTCAGGTGTAAAAAGAAAATCAGCAGACTCAGTTACTGAACTAAGATAAGTTAAGCGTCCAGAACCTCTTAATCCCCTGTTACTCAGTTTAAGTGTATCAGTATAGGATCCTTTGCCGCCATAAACCGGAAGACCGGGATCAGAAATTACATGATTAAACCCGAGCGAGTAATCTTTCTGAACACGGATGGTTTCGTTCAGATCCGGAAAAATTCCGGCAGAGACCAGTTTACCATCGAAACGCAGATCACCGGGGGGAAGTGAATTGATACTATCCATTGTAAAAGGGTCGACCATGAAATAGAATTTGTCCCTCTTGTAAACTCCGTTTACTATATCTCTTCGGTCGAAATAAATATAGCTGGTGTCCTTACTGATTAAAAGCGGAAAATGGTGTAACATCTTGCGGCCCGATTTGCTATCGGGAGAGTCAATAAACAACTCAGCATTCATATTGGCAAGAATATTTTTAACCCTTACAAATGGCCTGAAACCATTAGCTTCCGGACTCCAGGCTGCCACAACCATCATGGCTGAATCAATTTTGGGCATACTCAGCGAGAATTTATCATATTGAAAAGTACACTCATTGGCAAGAAAATCGAACAAGCCTGCATGTACACGCCCATTAAATGAAAAGTCACGGTTTTTATTTACCAATACTTTACCATCGCGCGGAGCTACATACACGTACTGAGAATCGCTCAGCATAACCTTTTTTACGCCTTCAATTGATAGCATCAGTGTTTTAAGGTCAAGTTGAGCGTTGGATCCCTTTTCAACAAATGATTGAAATTGAATAATATCACTATCCTTAACACCCGAGCGAGCCGCAAGGTATTCATTCAGCCGGGGCTGAACTACGGATAAATCGTGATCAATATCATAAAACAGAAATCCGGCATTTGCAAGTTTAATCAGTTGAACTTTGATTTGTTCGATAGGTTTTTTAGCCCAGTCTGCAAAATCCTCTGTAAAAAACCTATCAGTATTGCGGCGACGGACATAAGCTGACACGAGCATAGCCGGGTTAATATCATCAATTCCTTGCATTTTGTCAAAACGAAATGCTGAGAAATAATCAGAAGACTCAAATAAGGCTTCACTTTTCGTCCTGACCCCTTTCAAATCTTCGAAATACATTACATCTTCATCCAATTTCCAGTAGATAGCCTCCGTGTACATATCCAATCTGTGATATGTATTAAAGAACGGGCTTTGACTCAGGCCCTCCTCGCCCCTGCTCATTACGAGTTCGTTGTTTGAAAGATTGTAATGAACCTGAAGCCCTGGATGAAATATGGAATCATTTTCGATATAAATCAATGCTGATGCCCTGGATGAAACAAACCTGTCAGGCCTGATAACAAACGCAATGGACTTAAAAGTTATAAAAGGCTTATCATTATGTTTTATTTCTATTCGTGAGAAACCATCATCGGCAGCAGTGCCTATTACTCTGGAACCCTGAAGGTTAAACCCACCGTAAAACTCAACATCTTTGAACAGATTAATATAAACCTGGCTGCCTTTATACATATTAAACTTCGGGAATGTAGCATTTTCTGCTGTAATATCAACCATAGCTTTGTCCTCAAGCCTGCCCAGCAGAAATTTTTTAAAATATCCTCCGTGGTAAAGTAAAACAGAGTCGGCTGAATAGTTAATTGTTCGGGTATCAATAGTGTATCCGGCCAGTTTAGCATAAACGACATCCCTATTCAGGCCGGTTCGTTCCCAGTATACTTTTCCGCCATCCCCGATCCAAACCTGGCTCAACGGATAATAGCTGCCTTTCGTATCATAGATACAAGCACTGTCATTCCGGACCACACATGCCAGGGAACCTGAAGAGAAAATAAAATATGGCACGCTGTCGAATGCAAATTTATAGTTGCCACCCCGGATATACCAGGCTTCAGTATTCGTTTCCATAAAGGCATTACTCCTGAGCAATAACTCAGTTTGTATCAGATACTTCAGCAAGGTTCGTGACGGGTTTTTTGCCTTCAGGCAGTAATTCACACTGTTATGAAACATGTCGAATGTAGCGGCAGACGAATTTTGCTTTACCAATGAAGTTAAAATCTTAAAATAAAGCACATAATATGGAGCAACCTGGAGTTTCTTCTCATTTAATGCAAGACATACTGCCAGGGCATGCTTTTTCTGTGAAGGCTGAAGGAGGTTGGAAGTCCATTGGTAAGTAAATGCTGACAAAACAATTTTCGCTTCGGCAGCGTCGGCATCACCAACATTCCGGAATTGAATGGTAAGGTCTTCGATAAATTTTGAAGTGTCGGATGAAAATGCTGCAGATTGCTCCTGGGCTTTCAGCCTGAAGCCGGAAACCATCAGGAAGAAAAAAATAACAAAAACAATCCTTTTATTGTACATTTCTAATCTGTTCTTTATGCTGAAAGTAACTATTTACTGGTTATTATTCTGAATCCTGAAAACTAAAATTCATCCTGATCAGTCAGGGTTATTCAAGTGAAATAAATTTTCATTTGAGAGGATTTCACAATTATGTTATAGCGCAAAACATGCAGCTATCCAATTATTTTCAACACGCTGTGATACCATTTTGAGTCCATTTTCATTGGTTTTAGCTTCTATCATCGGCAGATCTTCGCTATAGAAGCCACTCATAAAAAGCAAACCTCCGGGATTGAGACTATCACTGTATACAGGAATATCGTTCAACAATATATTCCGGTTGATATTAGCCAGGATTATATCATACTTTTTATCCATTAACAATGAACTTTCACCTAATAAAACTTCGATATCGGCAAAATTATTGCTCTGTACATTCTCCAAAGCATTATTATAAGCCCATTCGTCGTTATCTATGGCTGATACAGGGAAAGCACCCTTCATTCGGGAAAGAATGGCCAGAACTGCTGTACCCGAACCCATGTCGAGCAGAGATTTGCCGGTAAGCGGCTGGCCAAGCAGGTATTGAATCATCTGCTTTGTGGTTTCGTGATGAGCCGTACCAAATGACATTTTAGGCATGATAACAATATCAAACTCCACTCCTTCAACCTTAGGATGGAACGGAGCCCTTACCATGCAACGGCCATCAATCAGTACGGGTTCATACTGACTCTCCCATACAGCGTTCCAGTTTTGATCAGCAATTCTTTCGATACGGAAAGAAGCCAGAAAATCGGCAAACTCATTTGAACTTAACCTGGAGGATAATTCAGGAGAAAAATGCTGTGCCTGGATGAAAGCAGATAAAGTGTTGTTTTCATTTTCACTGAAGCTCTCGAAACCCACATCGGCAAGCATGGCCATTAACAACTCGGCAGTATGCGCACCCTGCGAAGGATAACAAATCATTTCGATATATTCCATCTTACTCAAACGAATTCACAATAGCTACAAAATCAGCTGCTTTCAGTGAAGCACCACCGATAAGGCCCCCATCTACATCCGGGTTTGCAAACAGTTCAGCTGCATTTTTTGCATTACAACTACCACCATAAAGTATTGAAATTGATTCACTTGTATCGGAACCAAATTTCTCATCCAACAGACTGCGGATAAATGCATGCATTTCCTGTGCCTGGGCCGAAGATGCAGTTACACCTGTTCCAATGGCCCATACCGGTTCATACGCGATAATTACCTGGCTAACAGATTCTTTACCCAAGTGAAACAATGCCTCACTCACCTGTTTTCTGACTACTTCGAAATGTCTTTCAGCCTGGCGTTCAGCAAGAACCTCACCACAGCAATAAATGGGTGTAATCCCATACTTTAATGCCAGGTCTACCTTAGCTGCAATAATTTTATCATTTTCACCGAAGTAAGTGCGGCGCTCGGAATGGCCAAGTATCGCATGGGAGATTCCCATGGAATGAAGCATAGAAGCTGAGATTTCACCGGTATAGGCTCCTGATTCCCACTGGCTTAAATTTTGGGAACCCACCATAAAACCATTCTCAACTGCAATATCAGAGCTCATCTCGAGATAAACAGCCGGAGGACATACTATGACCTCGGTATCACCTGAACCTTTTTCAGTCAGTTCGTCAACAATTTCGAACATTAAGTCTTCAGCTTCCTGAAAATTTTTGTTCATTTTCCAGTTCCCAGCAACAATTTTCTTTCTCATTTTCAAAGATTTTAATATTTTATTACTTTAATTATTTACGATTTAAGTGTAACGTATTCGCGGGTCCAGTATTCCATATATTATATCTGCAAAAATATTAATAATAATGAGTAAAACGGATATAAACAACACAGCACCCATTACCACAGGAAAGTCATATTTCTCCAGCGCATCAACAATTACCACTCCGACTCCCTTCCAATCGAAGATATATTCGACAAACACTGCTCCTGCCATCAGGGATGCAAACCAGCCGGAAACAGCAGTAACCACAGGATTCAAAGCATTTTTAAGCGCATGCCTGGTGATTATCCTATACATGCTTAGGCCTTTTGCACGGGCTGTGCGTATGTAATCCTGCGATATAACATCGAGCATTGAACTGCGCGTGAGTTCGGTTATAATAGCAAGAGGGCGAATGGAAAGAGTCACTGCAGGAAGAATCAGGTTTCTAAGATCAATATATTCACCTCGGCCGAAATTATCCACCGTATACAGGCTTCCGAACATGCTTAAACCCGTGTAATCTGCCAAAACATAGGCAAAAAGCCAGGCAATGACTATGGCCGCAAAAAAAGAGGGAAGAGACATGCCTAATGTACTTACTATCATCGAAATGCGATCAAACCATCCGTCTTTGTGCAGTGCGCTGAAAATGCCCAGGAGCAGGCCTGCAATTGTGGCCACAATCATAGCTACTGTTGCAAGTACCATAGTTGGAACAAAGGCTTCTGAAAGAATCCCGGAAACAGGGCGCTTACTTTGATAGGAACGTCGCAGATAAGGTTTTTTCAACACAACCGTTGATTTACCAATATTCAAAAGCTGCATCGATGAAGGGTATCTTGAAGCATCGTAAAAGAATGTGCTTGATTTTTCCTCTGTAGTATGAAACGAAATCGGAGAGACGTCATTCAGAAAGCCAAAGTACTGAGTAATCAATGGCTTATCGCGGCCCAAATCACGGTTTATCGCTTCTACAGAAGCAATATCTGCCCTCTGACCTAGCATCATTCGGGCCGGGTCTCCCGGCAATACATTAAAAAGGAAAAATATCAGCGTAACCACTCCGAAAAGTACAAGTATTCCATACATAAGTCGAATAAGTGCGTAACGGAGCATGATTTTTAAAAAGATTCGTAGTTGTAGAGTTTCAGTGTATCAGGGTTGAATGATTCCTTGAAAAACAATTCTTCATAGGCAACTTTTTATTTCTTTAAACCTGACATGAAGCTTTATTTTTTGTTGTCAAGTGAATTTTTAAAGTCCTTATAATCAGGGATGTCATTGTAGTGCCATTTTTTAAGGATTACACCGTTTTTCAACAATACTAAACCCGGGTTGGAACGGACAATGGTTTTCAATACAATATCGTCAGCAGTGTAGAAATTGAGATGTAGCTTATTTTCATTAATAAAACGTGCAATATCCGAAGGCTGAGAGCTTACCAGAACTGCAGTTGGAATATTGTCTGCATTTGCTTTTGCACAAAACGTATTTAGTTTTAAGAAAGCCTTTCGGTTGGCTTTAGACAAATCATACGAATTTATAATAATCTGATAATCAGGATTCTGTATTATACTCCTGGTAACATTATTCCCGGACGTATCACTAATAATAAGTGACTTGCCATAATACATATTTGGATCCACGACCCTTTGAGAAACAAATTCCCAATTAGCCAACCAGGTGCTATCGTTATAAGGATAATCGGGCGACAAATATTCCTTCGTTTCTCCTGTCTTCATATTTTTATAGACAAGAAAGTATTTTACAGGCTTTGGGTTTTCGGGATATAATTTATGCCCGGTTTTCCATTCAGTAAAATCAATTATTGGCAGATGGCTGAAGCACCAAAACGAGAAACCGGCAAACAATGCAATGAAAAATCCAGTCAATAACCATTGCTTTCCTGCAGTTGTGAACGATCTGAATTTTTTGCGGTACGAGAAAACAACAATTGCTAAAGGCAACAAAACCAGGTTCTTGTAAAAAGTCTGCCAGTTGGTAATTATTATGGCATCACCAAAGCATCCGCAATCAGGCACAGGACTGAAAATTGCATCGTTAAGGGTAAGGCCGGTAAAAAATATCATCATCAGCAACAAAAGCCAGGAGGTCAGTTTCATCCTGAGGTTAAGCAGCAACATTATCCCTATGGAAAACTCCAGGGTGCAAAGCAAGATTGAAAAGAAAAGTGTCAGTGGAATTAAAAACCCGCAGTTGAAAGCTATGAAGTAATCTTCAAGTTTATAGGCAAACCCAAGTGGATCAACACCTTTGACAAATCCTGAAAATACAAATACTATCCCAATAAGAATTCTGCTGATATTAGCAACCCGTTTCATGAATATTTAATTTTGTTGATCAAGCATTATCAGCGCAAAGGCTGAATAATTTATAATATCAAGATAATTGGCATCTAGACCTTCCGACATGATGGTCAAACCATTATTATCCTCTATCTGTTTAATTCGAAGTAACTTCATCAGTATGATATCAGTAAGGGAACTAATCCGCATCTGTCGCCATGCTTCACTGTAATCATGATTTTTATCAGCCATCAGGTTGCGAGCCATTGCAGTATAAGCATCATATTTGGCACCCACAAGTTCAGCGTTCATATGTGCATCCTCAACCGCACCCAATTCCAGTTGAATCATTGCCATTACTGAATAATTGATCATTCCTATAAATTCAGGCCTGATGCCTTCATCAACTTTGTTTTGTCCTTTCTCTTCAATACTTCGTATCCGGCTGGCTTTGATGTAAATCTGGTCGGTGATGGAAGTAGTCCTCAGAATGCGCCAGGCAGTTCCGTAATCGTGCATTTTAGCCATAAACACCTTACGGCAAGCAATTATCACTGTATCGTATTGTAGGAAAGTTTTTTCAGGCATATTATCAATAACTTTGTGACTGATTTCAAACAGGAAACCATGAGTTTTTGGAGTGATAAAATTACACTTTTTCCCGGAAATAAGAAGCTGAAATGCGGCAATAATGTGCTAAATACTGATAAGCCTCTGATTATGGGCATCTTAAACTTAACTCCTGATTCCTTTTTCGACGGTGGCCGTTACACGAAAAAAGATACATGGATTTCACAGGTTGAAAAAATGATTCAGGAAGGTGCATCGATCATTGACCTGGGGGCGGTATCCACCCGGCCAGGAGCTGTCTATGTTCCGGAAGAAGAAGAAATAACGCGCTTACTTCCTGCGCTGGAATTGCTTGCATCAAGATATCCAGAAACAGTTTTCTCGGTTGACACGTTCCGTTCGACAGTGGCAAAACTTTCAGCTGCAGCAGGTGCAGGAATTATTAATGATATTTCAGGCGGTAAATTGGACGAAGAGTTGATTAAAACAGTTGCGTTTACCGGCTTACCATACATATTAATGCATATGCAGGGAAGTCCTTCGGATATGCAGAAAAACCCGGTTTACGAAAATGTGACTCATGAAATCAGCACATACTTCGAAGAAAAGCTCACCATCTTGCATAGTGCAGGTATTCAACAAGTTATACTCGATCCGGGTTTTGGATTTGGTAAAACGGCTGAACATAATTTCAGATTACTGAGGGAATTAAATATTTTTAAGCAATCGGGGTATCCCTTACTAGTCGGAATATCGCGCAAATCGATGATTTACAAATTACTGGAGATCACACCGGAGGAAGCTCTTCCAGCTACATCGGCCTTGCATATGGCCGCAATTATAAACGGAGTAGATATTCTTCGTGTTCATGATGTCAAGGAAGCCGTACAAGTATTAAAACTGGCCGAATCATACATGCGAGCAACGGAATAAGTATATTTGCACTTTATACAATCTGATATAAATGACCGACATTATCATCCCTCTTTTTCTGCATATCAGGATACTCGATTTTATTGACGTAATGCTGGTAGCACTGTTGTTATTTTCTCTTTATCAATTGCTTAAGGGCACCGCAGCAGTAAATATTTTCCTGGGGATTCTGGCAATATTTGTCATCTGGAGGTTGGTGAAATCACTTCATATGGATCTGCTGAGCGATCTTTTAGGGGCCTTCACTTCAGTAGGATTTATTGCTTTCATAGTTGTTTTTCAGCCAGAAATCCGGAAATTTCTGCTGGCAATTGGCTCACCAGGATTTATAAAACAAAATACTTTCAGAACCCTGTTTTCTAAAATGCATCTGGTAAACAGCAACCTCGCTGACATTGACCCGGTTGTGCAAGCCTGTCACCGGATGTCTCAATCGCGAACAGGCGCCCTGATCGTAATAGCGCGCAAAAACGACCTTTCGGAATACAAAGAAACAGGATTGGCTGTTGATGCTCTAATATCCGATCAGTTGATAGAAAGCATTTTTTATAAGAATAACCCTATGCATGATGGTGCTGTTATTATAAGCGATAACAAAATCAAATCCGCCCGCTGTATTCTTCCGGTTTCGGGCAGGACGGAACTGCCAACCGAGTTCGGGCTGCGACACCGCGCAGCAATAGGCATCACCGAGAGGAACGACTCGGTTGCAATTATTGTTTCTGAACAAACAGGGCGCATCTCCTATTGCAGTAATGGCGAACTTTCTCTCGACATCAAGGCTTCAGGATTAAAAACTTTGCTTACCGAAGACTTTTCCTTAAAAGATTAGGGCATTGGTTTCGTTTAGAAATCTTGCTATCCAAATCTGAAATAACATATCGGATCTGAAGCTCATACAAAATCGATTTTATTGGAGTTCTATTTTGATGCAGATTTTGCTGAATCAGAATTCATCTGTTCAAAATCGCGCACCATTTCTTCCGGTGTTTTTCCCAGGTATTTGATTGCAGCCTGCGCATCATTTGCTAAATCATGCTCCGGATATTTAGCCAGAAATTTATTGTAATACTCACTGGCTTTCCCGATGTTACCAATCGTATTTTCATAGGTGAATGCTTCCATAAAATAACATTCAGGTATTTTTTTATATTCAGGATAAGTATGAACTATTGTTTCATACAAATCAATCGCCTGCGTTCCACGGTTAAAACCTACAGCAAGACCTGCCGCTTTGTAAAGATAATCCGGAGCCAGGCTGTCTTTTGGGTATTTGGCAGCAAAATTCTGATATGCACTCAACAAAGCAGTAACTGCTGCTGAATCAACTTTTGGAGCAGTTTTCATGTTCGCTTCCATTTTAGAAATTTTACCAAGCATTTCATCGCGGGAAGGTGTACAGGAGAATAAGAACAAAGTTAAAAGGATGGCAAGAAGTGATAATGTATTTTTCATGGTAAAAATCAATTTCAGATAACAAGACTAATGTTGAATTATCGTTTTTTAGGTGGAAATATCATTCTGTATTTTGCATCCGTGATGCCTTTCGAAATATCCTGCAACTTCCGCTTTATCATAATTTTACGGAGCGGGTGAATTTTGTCGACAAAAAGAACTCCTTCAAGGTGGTCGTATTCATGCTGAATAATCCTGGCCAGGATACCGGAGAACCATTCATCATGAAAATTAAACTGCTCGTCGTAATAGGCCAGCCTGACTTCTGATTTACGCATTACATCTTCATGAATATCTGGTATACTAAGGCAACCTTCACTGAAAGCCCATTCATCGCCTTTCTCCTCCATTATTTTCGGATTGATAAATGCCTTTTTAAAGTCCTTTGTTTCAGGATCTTCTTTTTCGTTTGGTGAAGCATCTATGACAAAAAGCCTTATCTGTTTATTAATCTGAGGTGCGGCGAGGCCAACTCCAACTGAAAAATACATGGTTTCCCACATATCATCAATAAGTTGTTGCAAACCAGGATAATCAGGCGATATGTCAACCGAAACCTTGCGTAAATTTGAATGTCCGAAAGCTACTACTGGAAGAATCATATTGTTTTTAAAAGTACTTATTAGTAATTGTCAGGTTTCAGGGTTCCAGTTTCTTGTAATGAACCTGAGAATATTTCCGTGTCAATCAAACAGAAAATTATAAGGAAGGTTCATCTTTGCATGGTTTTCATCTCCATATAGGATTGAAGAATAATCACAGCACTGACTTTGTCAACCAATGATTTATTCTGCCGATCCTTCTTTTTTGCACCCGATTCCAGTATGGCAGCAGTTGCTATTTTCGATGTAAACCTTTCATCCATTCGTTCTACTGGGATTAATGGAAAAGTCTTTCGCAGAAGTTTAACAAAAGGCTCGGTAAACCTTGCCGAATCCGAAAGTTTATTTTGCAGAGTCAATGGATATCCAACCACAAAACAATCCACATTTTCGCGTGAAATGTAATCCTTTAAGTAATTTATTACATCTTTCGATGGCACAGTAGCCAGCGAACCAGCTATTATACTAAGGTCGTCAGTAACGGCCAGCCCTACCCTTTTCTGTCCATAATCAATTGCCAAAATCCTGCCCACTTCCTTTTTTTGCGGCAAAATTACAAAGAATTAATTTCGGAAAGGGCTAAAACCAAAGCTTTTCTGACTTTTACAAGTATAAATAAGAGATGCATGCACTTTGATCCCTTTAAAATCCTTAATTTTGACTTGTAAAACAAGAAACATGGACCAGTTAAGACATATAATCGAAAAAGCATGGGAAGACCGATCTTTATTGAGCAATGATGAAACGAAACACACGATATTTCAAATAGTTGAATTCTTAGACAAAGGGGTTCTCCGCGTTGCCGAACCATCAGGTAATGAATGGAGAGTGAATGAATGGATCAAAAAAGCTGTTATCATGTACTTCCCGCTCAGGCAAATGGAAGTTCTTGAAGCCGGTCCTCTGGAGTTTCATGATAAAATTCCGCTTAAGCATAACTATAAAGAACTCGGAGTAAGAGTTGTACCTCATGCTGTAGCCCGATATGGTGCCTACTTATCACCCGGAGTTATCATGATGCCTTCGTATGTAAATATAGGTGCCTGGGTAGGCGCAGGAACCATGATTGATACCTGGGCTACCGTTGGCAGCTGTGCACAGATTGGTGCAAATGTTCACCTCAGCGGAGGCGTTGGCATCGGAGGAGTTCTTGAACCTGTTCAGGCTGCTCCTGTAATTATCGAGGACAATTGTTTTATCGGTTCAAGGTGTATTGTGGTTGAAGGTGCCCGGATTTCATCGGAGGCTGTACTTGGAGCAAACGTAGTTATTACCCGGACTACCCGTATCATTGACGTTACAGGAAGTCAGCCGGTAGAATACAAAGGATTCGTACCGCCCAGGTCAGTGGTCATACCGGGATCATATACCCGTAAATATCCGGCCGGTGAATACCAGGTAAGTTGTGCACTGATAATAGGCCAACGTAAACCCTCAACCGATATGAAAACTTCGCTAAATGAAGCTTTACGTGAATACGATGTTTCTTTTTAAAATCCGGCTGCGTAATCTTTACTATGAACAGATATGAATATAGGGTTTGATGCCAAACGTGCACTATTTAACCGAAGCGGGCTCGGCAATTACAGCCGGAGCACGATTCAGCTATTATCCCAATTTTACCCTGAGAATAAGTATTACCTGTTTTCGGCAAAAGATAGCAGGGAATTATTCCAGCCATCCGGCAACCAAAGCATTGTTGAAACAGAACCAGGACTTTACAATTCCTTTCCATCCTTATGGAGATCATGGGGAATACACCGGCAGGTAAAGAGCCAAAAGCTTGATATTTTCCACGGGCTAAGCAACGAACTTCCATGGAGCATAAAAAAAACCAGTGTAAAATCTGTTGTAACCATTCACGATCTCATATTTTTAAAACATCCTGAGTATTATCCGCTGGTCGACCGGCAGATTTATTCTCAGAAATTCCGTCATGCCTGCCGTGTTGCAGATAAAATAATTGCAACCAGCGAAGCAACAAAAGCAGATATCATCGCATTTTTTGATACAGATCCCCAAAAAATAGAGGTAGTTTATCAAACCTGCAACCCGGTTTTCCGGATCACGGTACCTGTTGATGAAAGAGAATCAATACTAAAAAAATATGATCTTCCTGTTAAGTATATTCTATATCTGGGAACCATCGAAAAACGAAAGAATGCATTAACACTTATAAAAGCATACCTGGCACAAAATATTGATATTCCGCTTCTCATAGCAGGCAAGTCCACACCTTATCTGGCTGAAATCAACGATTACCTGAAGCGAAACCCAGCCGGGAACAGGATTCTTTTCCGACATAATATTAAATCATATGATTTACCTGCATTATACCAGTCGGCTTCAGTATTTGTGTATCCCTCTATTATCGAAGGATTTGGAATCCCGATACTTGAAGCGCTGTATTCGGGGGTACCGGTTATTACAAGTACAGGAAGCTGTTTTAGTGAAACAGGCGGAGATGCTTCCTTTTATTGCGAACCTTACAATTCTGAACAGATGGGAAACTACCTGTATAAAGTTTTAAATGATGAAAGGGTTCGGAATTCAATGATTGATAAGGGTTTCATACACGCTCAAAAGTTCGATGAAGTAAATGTTGCAGCCAATCTGATGAGGGTTTATAAAGATTTATTATAAAAAAGCTGTCGAATACTGACCTAAAACCCTGTTTAATTGTTAATAGAATTATGACTTTTAATGATGATATAGAAAAATCGCTTAAAGTGCTCGAATCAGGAGGGACACTATTATATCCTACTGATACGGTTTGGGGCATTGGCTGTGATGCAACCAATACGAAGGCAGTTGAAAAAATATTCAGGATAAAAAGCCGTACCGAAGCTAAAAGCCTGATTGTCTTGCTCGATGATCTTGAAAAAGTTCAGCTGTATGTTGAAAAAGTACCTGATATTACCGGCGACTTGCTTTCCAGCATTACAAACCCTGTTACAATTATTTATTCAAATGCACGTAAACTAGCTTCAAATGTAATTGCATCTGACGGAACCATAGGTATCCGCATTGTAAAGGATGATTTTTGCAGTGAACTTATCAGGAGATTTGGGAAACCAATAGTATCGACCTCTGCCAACATATCAGGATTTGAAGCGCCTCCGGTGTTCAGCCAGATCTCAGATGAAATCAAAAATGCTGTTGATTATATCGTTTCATACAAGCAGGATTATTTTAACAGATCGAAACCCTCAACCATAATACGGTTGCGCGATGATGGGCTTTACACCATAATCAGGGGCTAAAGGTTAAGTTCTTTCTGAGCCTGTTGGAATCAAAATTGCCACATGCGAACAAAATTGCAGTTAAGCCGTTATTTTTGTATAACTTTAGGAAAATATTAAGTAAAAGAATGGAAAAACGTAAAGAATACAAGTTAGATACTGTAGACAAAGAAACTTTACAAAAATGGTATTATCTTTTGGTACTCGGGCGTAAACTCGATGAACGGGCTCCAAATTACCTGAAGCAAGCCCTGGGCTGGTCGTATCATGCGCCCTATGCTGGTCACGATGGGATACAACTGGCTATAGGACAGACTTTTAACAGGGAAACAGATCATCTATTTCCCTATTACCGCGATATGCAAACGGCACTCTCTGCAGGCCTCACAGCTGAAGAAATAATCCTGAACGGAATTTCCAAAGCAACTGATGTAGCCGGTGGCGGACGACATATGTCGAATCATTTTGCAAAACCAGAGTGGAATATACATAACGTTTCATCAGCCACCGGCAACCATACCCTTCATGCAGTAGGAGTTGCACGGGGAATAAAAAAATATGGAGGTAAAGGTGTTGCCATAAGTTCACAAGGCGAATCATCCACATCCGAAGGATACGTTTATGAAGCTATAAATGGCGCCAGCAATGAAAAGTTACCTGTAATTTTTGTATTTCAGGATAACCGTTATGGAATATCTGTACCTCAGCGTGATCAGAGTGCTAATGCATTTGCTGCCGATAATTTCAAAGGATTCAAAAACCTCAGAATCATACACTGCGACGGGAAAAGCATTTTTTCATCCATGAATGCTATGGAAATGGCCAAACGCCATGCTGTCGAAAAGCAGGAACCTGTTATTGTTCATGCAAGTTGTGTCAGGATCCATTCACATTCAAATTCTGACAAACACGAATTATATCGTGATGATAACGAAAGACATTGCGCTAAAGCAAGTGATCCGCTCGACAGGTTCCGTATCATACTTTTACATTCAAAAATATTTTCGGAAGAGGAGTTAAATGCAATCGATGACCAGGCACAAAAAGAAATGATGGCAGCTCATCGGAAAGCTTTGCTTGCACCTGATCCTGATCCGGCTTCCATTTTTAATTTCGTTTATCCCGAATCCTATGTTCCGCTTAATTTCCCTGATGGAATTCACCACCAGACTG
Organism: Bacteroidales bacterium; assembly: GCA_038204995.1. Taxonomy (GTDB): domain Bacteria; phylum Bacteroidota; class Bacteroidia; order Bacteroidales; family UBA4417; genus UBA4417. The sequence continues at coordinate 32,337 of JBBRCH010000021.1, forward strand.
AAGGACGTTCACTAAAACTTATCCAGGCGTTGAACGAGACTCTTAAGGAAGAATTCCGGCTCAATCCCGATACTTTTATCTGGGGACAAGATGTCGCAAATAAAGACAAGGGAGGAATTTTTAATGTCACCAAGGGTATGCAACAGGAATTTGGAATCGAGCGCGTTTTTAACGGCCCGATTGCCGAAGATTATATTCTTGGAACCGCTAACGGAATGAGCCGTTACAGCGATAAGATCAGACTTGTGATTGAAGGAGCTGAATTTGCCGATTATTTCTGGCCGGCTATGGAGCAATATATAGAGTTGTCACATGACTATTGGCGGAGTAACGGTGCGTTTTCACCGAATATTACAATCAGGCTTGCTTCGGGAGGATACATCGGAGGAGGACTTTATCATTCACAGAATATTGAAGGTTCACTGGCAGCGATTCCGGGCGTTCGTATTGTCTGTCCTTCCTTTGCGGATGATGCTGCAGGTTTGCTTCGTACTTCCATCCGGTCAAAAGGGCCAACACTCTTTCTTGAACCCAAAGCATTATACAATGATCCTGTTGCCGAGACTATAGTTCCCGACGACTTTGAAGTTCCGTTCGGCAAAGCCCGTACCCGGCGTGAAGGCAAGGATTTAAGCATCATCACATACGGCAATACTACTCATATGAGTATTGCAGTTGCAAACCAAATTGCCGGCGAGACTGGTAAAAGCATCGAAGTTATCGATATCCGGTCACTTATCCCGCTGGATAAAGAGGCCATTCTGGCAAGTGTAAAGAAAACAGGCCGTGCACTCGTTGTTCATGAAGATAAAGTATTCGGAGGATTTGGTGGAGAAATATCGGCCATGATTTCTGATGAAGGGTTTCTATTTCTTGATGCTCCCGTTCGCCGAGTTGGCTCTACCTTTACCCCGGTTGGATTTAATCGTATTCTGGAAAAGGCTATACTTCCCGACCAGGAACGGATTTATACTGCAGCAAAGGAACTTTTGGGATATTAAAATGAAAATTATAACAAAATAATGCTTTCCCGATACGGTTGGCGTGATTTTTCATTTATACCGGCAGTTTTAAAAGATTCTCTATATTTGTAATAACACAGTAGTAAATTTAAGAAATATAAGTTAAGCAATGATCAATCAAGAAGGTAAATTACTCATCGCCAAATCTGGTATAGAAATATTTCTGAATCCACGTATGGCCAATCGGCATGGTTTAATAGCAGGAGCTACAGGAACAGGAAAAACTGTTTCACTTCAGGTAATGGCCGAAGCATTCAGTTCAATAGGTGTTCCCGTTTTTGTTTCGGATATAAAAGGGGATTTGTCAGGTGTAAGTAAATCCAGCGTCGAAAATCAGCGGATTACGGATCGTATCACGAAAATGAATATTGAAGGGTATACGCGTCGTTCGTTCCCCGTTACATTCTGGGATCTTTTCGGGGAGCAGGGACATCCGCTTCGCACCACAATTTCGGAGATGGGGCCTCTGTTGCTTGGCCGCCTCATGAACCTTAACGATATTCAGGAAAGTGTGCTTACCCTTGTTTTCAGGATTGCCGACGACAACAATTTATTATTGCTCGATTTAAAGGATTTGCGGAAGATGTGCGAATATGTGGGCAATAACCGCGAACAATTCACGACCTCCTACGGAAATATTTCTGCAGCCAGTATCGGAGCCATTCAGCGTGAACTTATCGGGCTTCAGGAGCAACATGCCGATAAGTTTTTCAGTGAGCCGGCTATTGATATACTGGATTTTATTCAAACTGATTCAGAGGGCAAAGGCATGATTAATATACTGGCCTCCGATAAACTAATGACAGCTCCCCGAACTTACTCTACCTTGCTCCTGTACCTGATGTCAGAACTATTTGAGCGTCTGCCGGAGGTTGGTGATCTGGATAAGCCAAAGCTTGTCTTCTTTTTTGACGAAGCTCACCTGCTTTTTACAGATGCACCCAGAGTGGTGGTTGAAAAAATTGAACAGGTAGTCAGGCTAATCCGCTCAAAAGGTATCGGTATTTATTTTATCACTCAAAATCCGATTGATATCCCTGAAACTGTTCTGGGACAGCTTGGAAATAAAATACAGCATGCACTGCGTGCCTTTACTCCCCGCGATCAGAAAGCAGTAAAATCAGCTGCTGAAACCTTCAGGCCTAACCCTGAACTTAATGTTGAAGCTGTGATAACTGAATTAGGAGTAGGCGAAGCATTGGTATCATTCCTCGACGAAAAGGGAATTCCGTCCATGGTTGAGAGAGCAAGAATTCTTCCGCCACAAGCTCAGATTGGCCCGATTACTCCCGAGGAAAGATCAGCTATAATGCGTCGTTCGGTTATTGCGGGCATTTATGAAAAGGAAATAGACCGCGAATCAGCGTTCGAAATTCTGCAGGCCCGCATCAGTGAGCAGGTTCAACAGCTACAAGAGGAAAAGGCCCGGGAAGCTAAAGCAAAAGATGATGCTCAGCGCGCAAAGGAAGTTGCACGTGAAGAAAAAGAAAAAGCGAAAGCAGCTGATTCGGGTTTGCTGGGCAACCTCACAAAGATTGTAGGTCGCACGGTAACAACCCAAATTGGCGGGCAAATAGGCCGGGCACTGGTACGCGGTCTTCTGGGTGGTTTACTTGGCGGAAAAGGGAAAAAACTTTTCTAGAACCACAGTAAAAATAGAACTATCTCTCATTCTCTTTAGATACAAAGTATTCATACTAAAAAAGCACCGGGAAAGGCGCTTTTTTAATTTTTTCATTCATTATAATTCTTCTTATTGAAGCAGAGTCGCAGTCCCGGTCTTAAACTTAGGCAAATTATCATTATTACCTATATTGTCTGCCTCCCATATTGTGCCATCTTTGAAAATCCCATAGGCTTTCCAAACGTAGACGCCTTCCTGCATCAAAACCCCGTTATATCTTCCATCCCATCCTTCTGTCGGTCTGCCTGCAGCATCAACTACATCACTCCACCACAACAAATTACCCCACCTGTCGTATACTTCAAAACGGTATTGTTTAAGATTTATTCCAACAGGTTTCAGTAACTGAACTTCTTTCTTAGGATTAGATGGTGAAAATGCATTTGGGATATACAACCCCTTAACCATAAATTTATAAGGAACGGTGATGGTATCAGAACAATCCTTATCATTCCAGGTAACTAAGGTTATGGAATAGGTTCCGTCGTTCTGATAAAATGCAACGGGTTGTTCGGCATACGATTCATCCCCGTTTCCAAACGTCCAGTAATATTTGGTAGCATCAATAGAGGTATTGTTGAATTGCAACTGTCCCTGAACATCATTGAAGTTATCAGTATATGAAAATATACTGGTTGGTATACTCCAAGTTGTTATATTCTGATTCACTGTATCATAACAACCGTTTGTATCAGTTACCATAAGATTAACAAGGTAATCTCCGGGTGTCACGAAGATAAAATCCGGGTTCTGGACTATTTTTCTGCCTAAAACGCCTTTGTTGTCATTGAACGTCCATTTCCAGTCTATAATCGGGGCTACAGCTTCGACAGACAGGTCAGTAAAAACAGTCTTATCTCCGGCACAGGACAAAGTGTAATCGTAATTTGCATCAGGCAGGCCATAAACGATCAACTGTTTCTGAATTGAGTCGCTACAACCAATGGTATTTTTTGCAACAAGCTTAATATCGTAAGTTCCGGGAGAGTTGTATAAATGCGAAGGATTCTTGAATGTTGAAGTATCATTTGGCACCGATGTAGGTTCTCCAAAATTCCAGGTATAGTTTTTGATTTGTGTTCCATTCCCTGAAGTCATGTTTGTAAATTTTGCATTTTGCAGATAACAAACAACACCAAAGGTGAAATCAGGGAGCGGAGTTGGATTTACAAAAACTACCAGCTGAGTGGAATCGCTGACTGTCCTGCCTGCGACATCAGTATATATACTCATCTTTACCTTGAAGGTTCCTGGAGAGGCAAATACATGATTAACAGGATTGGTATACGTATAATAAGTAGTATCAGTTCCGTCGCCAAAATCCCAATACCATTTATTGGTTGGAAGACCGCTATAACTGCTATCAGCAAAAGACAACATATTATTCTGGCAAACCAGGGTATCAATCAACTCGAACTCTGCATTTAAGCATGGTTTAACCAACAGGCTACTATCAGCTATCACATTGGTACAACCTTTTGTATTGGTAACGGTAAGGCTCACAAGATACAATCCGGGGCTGACATAAAGGTGCGATAAATCAGGAGGATCAGGTGAAAATACTGTATCACTGACTCCATCTCCAAAATCCCATACCCAGTAGCTGATATTGCTTCCGTTTCCACTCGAAGATTCATTAAAGTAAATTGTACTGTCGCAGATACCTTCCGTGTAAACAAAGGAAGGTATAGGCAGTGGGTTGACAATTACATTCCGATAAACTGTTTTTGAACAATTATTGATATCTGTTGCCTGGAGACTCACCGTATAAGTGCCCGGTTGTGAATAATAATGTGATGGCAGCTTTTTGGTTGAAGTATTATAAATACCGGAAGTCGGATCACCAAAATTCCAGTTAAAGAAAACCAGCGAATCAGTAGAAGGTGCAAGGAGTTGTGGTGCAAAAAAGGTTGTGTCGCGGAAACAAGTTGCAGTAGATGCAAATGAAAAGCTAAACTCAGCAGGAACACATACTGGCTTAACAATTGTATCAACACATCCCCTTACATCTGTTGCTATTAACTGAACATAATAACACGAATCGGACGCATAAAAAACATAAACCGGATTCTGCAGGGTTGAGTAATTGTTTGGTTCGAACTTCCAGTTCCATCCCACAATAGTTGCCTGTTGGTTAAAGGATGAATCCTGGAAATAAACGGCACCATTATTACATGGAGCAGCCGTATATTGAAAATTCGCGGTTGGATTCCCGAATACCTGCAAAGAAAGGGTAAGTGTATCCTGGCAACCGCTTTGAGCGGTAACAATCAGACTGATATTATAAACCCCGAGTGTTGTGTAAATCCAGGACGGATTTTGAAGATTTGATGTATCATTCGAGGCTGAGACAATTCCAAAATCCCAATGCCAGGCAATTATGGGTTCGCCACTGGAAGTATATGAATGATCAGTAAAGTAGGTACTGGCACCCAGGCAAGCACTTGACATGCTGAATAATGCACTTGGTTGTGGTGTTATACTTATAATGTGCGATACAAGGTTCTCACATCCGGCGGTATCAACAATTACCAAAGTTACCATATAGTTACCAGTAGCTGTATAATTATGAACAGGATCCTGCTGTGTAGTATTATGGGCTGTGCCGTCACCAAAGTCCCAGTCATAAGATGCCACGGCTCCGGTATTCGTTACAGTTGTATTGGTAAAAAACTCGGTTGTAGTACCCAGGCATGTGCTTGACCAGTTAAAATCAACAGGTGGTTTGGGTAAAATTACAATGATTTTTGATAGGGTATCAGGGCATCCTGTAGCATTTTCAATCAGCAGAAGAACAGTATATGAACCGGGAGTATTGTAAATATGCATAGGGTTCTGCAGCGTAGATATATTGTTTGTACCGGAAACAGGATCGCCAAAATTCCACAACCAGTTTACAATGGCTGTTCCTGAGTTAATCTGGGATAAGTCGGTAAAATTAACAGCGGATCCGGCACAGGTATTATCGTAATTAAATAACGCAAGCGGGCTTGCAGAAATGGTGAAAGTACGTTGTGATTCCGCCTCGCAACCCAGCGAAGTATTAATTGTTAATACTACCGTATAAGTTCCTGCAACAATATAGGTATGCGAAACATTACCGGTTGCCGGAGCATTAATCAAGGTATCGGATCCATCGCCGAATTCATAATAATAGGATGTAATTGTACCTCCCGGAGTAGACGAAAGATTGGTGAAGAATACCGGTGTATTTGAACAAGTTTGAGCCGAAACCTGGAAAAATGATGTTGGTGGCGGTACAACTGACACAGTATGTGTTTTTGAGTTTATACAACCAGCTGTATCAGTCACTGTTAAAGTTACAGTGAATGTTCCCGATGTGGCATAAATATGATAAGGATCAATCTCGGGGGAAGTAAATCCGTCGCCGAAATTCCAAAGACGTGAAATTACCGCACCGGCATTTACAAAAGTTGAACTCACAAAATGGGTAGAATCGTTAACACAACCAGGTGTTGAAGTAAAATCAACTGTCGGCAAACCATGCACAAGCACAGGTATAATAACTGTATCCTGGCATCCGCCTGTATTAGTAACTACCTGGCTGACCTGGTATGTACCTGCTGCAATATAGGTATGAGTCGGGTTCTGAAGGGTAGAAATATTATTGATACCAGAAGGGGGATCGCCAAAATTCCACAACCATCCGGCAATTCCACCTGCACCAGGCTGCGAAAGATCATTAAACTGTACGGGCGAATTCACACAAGTGGTTACATATGAGAAATTGGCAAGGGGATTTGGCAAGATAACAACAGGCAGTACTTTTGTTCTTTTACAACTGTCGTTGGTAGTAACCGTTAAAGTTACATTGAAGGTTGCATACGAAGCATAGGTATGATATACAGGGCCCAGATTTGTCACTGTTAATAAGGGACTGCCGTCACCAAAATTCCATTCGCATTTAACGATATATCCGACAGGAGCTGAAGACAAGTTTGTGAATTGAACTTCCGATTGCTTGCATGCAGGTGTTGAATATGAAAAATTAGCATTTGGCTCAGGAACTATTGTTATTGGCTTGATAATGCTATTGGTACAACCCGCAGTGTCTACAATGGTTAGTGTTACATTATAGGTGCCTGCAAGAGTATAAATATGAGTGGGATTTTGAAGCACTGAGGTAACTCCGTCACCAAATGCCCAGAACCATGTTGCAATGGTTGACAGATTCATGACCACGGCATCCGGATTAAAAAGGACCTCGTTATTCTGACAGTTATGGGTTGTAGTGAAATTGACCGGTGGCAGCGGTTTTACAACAACCAGCCGGGTAATAGTATCTGAACAACCATTTCCGGTAGTTACTACAAGTCGCACATTAAAATTTCCAGCAGATGTAAAAAGATGATTAGGATTCTGCAACGATGATGTATTTAAAATACCAGAAGCAGGATTATCAAAATTCCATTGCCACTGTACAATAGATCCGGCACCATTTAGTTGCGAAATATCGGTGAAATGAACCGGCGTTCCTAAACAAGCCGATGTATAAACAAAGTTTGCTACCGGATTTGGGTGAATAACGATAAACTGTGATTCCGAATCGGTACAACTGTCAGAGGCGGTTATCGTTAAAGTAACGTTATATGTACCAGCAAGCGGATATACATGCGAAATATTGGGATTGGCTGGATGATACACTGTTAATGTATTTCCATCCCCAAAATCCCATTCCCAACGTACAATATACCCGGCAGAAGTGCTTGACTGATTGCTGAAATTGACTGTAGCACCTGCGCAGTTCGAAGTGCCGGCATCAAAATGAGCGAAAGGGAGGGCATTTACCACCACAAGATGAGAAACAACGTTCATACATCCCAGTAAATCGGTAACGGTAAGAGTAACGGTATAATTGCCCGGTGCCATAAACGAATGAGCAGTATAGGAAGCATTGGAAGTAATACCGTCACCGAAATTCCAAAGCCAGGAACCTATAGATCCAACATCCATTACTGATGTGTCAGGACTGAAAAAAGTAAGTTCATTCATGCAGGTTGAAGTATAAGTAAATTCAACCGGGGGATGGGGATGAATAACAACCTGTTTTATGATAGTGTCAGTACAGTTATTGAAATTTGTTACTGTAAGTTTCACAAAGTAAGTCCCCACATTCATAAAATTGTGTGTTGGATCACTCAGGAACGAAATGTTGTTTATACCACTGACAGGATCGCCAAAATCCCAGTTCCAGGCTACAATATTCCCGGCCCCGTTGGCAAAAGAGGCATCAGTAAATTGTACAATCTGATCTTCACATCTCCCGGTAAAATAAAAATTGGCAACCGGGCTTGGGATAACAGTAACAGGCAATGAAACCTGGTTTCGACATCCATAGGAATTCATTACGGATAAGGTGACGATAAAGGTTCCGAATGTTGGAAAAACATGTTTCAGATTCGGGTCATCCGGGAAATATGTGGTATCGTTAGGGGACCCATCACCAAAGTTCCAAATCCAACGGCTTATATATCCGTTTTCGGTAAAAGATAAATCAGTAAATTGAACGGAATCATTACTGCAATTGGGGGAATCATAAGCAAAGTTGGCAATGGGAAGCTTCTGAATAGTTACAACATGGACAACACTACCAATAGCTCCTGTAGTATCAGTTATTGTTAGAGTAACTGTATAATTGCCAAAACTGGCAAAAGTATGTGATGGGTTTTGGAGGTTCGAGAAGTTTCCGTCTCCGAAATTCCAGGACCAGATTTGAACAGCATTTACATTTGTAATAAGTGTATTAACTGTAAAAAGAGTTGGGCTTCCAACACAAACGCCTGTATATGAATAGTCAACTAAAGGCTGTGCAACTAAATTATTGAATTTTCCCTGTACCCCAGAAATAAGTAAGGTAAGGAACAGAATCAGTTGTAATTTGTTTCTCATGAAGAACAAAACATTAAAAACATTTATTGGAAGTATGCCGAAACATACCGGAGTCTATTTAGTAATAATTATTCAAAAGTAATCAAGTTTTAGTATCCGGCAACATCATTCATACATATTTATTGCCTTAACGTGGATTTGTAATACTAAATTGCCTAATGTATATTATTTAACTCAGGAGCATTAGTAAAAATCAGCAGAAAAGACATCTGTAAACGACATCTTTTCTGTTAGTTACGTACACTGACCTGATAAAGGCTGAAGGACCAGTTGCGTTATACTTTCTTTCTCATTCCCAGTAGTGGGAATAAAAGCATTAATGCCCCAAAAATGAGCATTAATATTCCTGTCCACAAATTGATGTTACGGCCAAGAGACCGGGCATATAATTCGGCATCATTCAAAGTAAAAACACCGAAACCAGTGAGAATTACACCTAAAATAACGAACAATAGCCCTATCGGAATCCGAATATCCATATCCATACTTCTATCTCCTACCAGAAAATTATTGTTAATACTATACTTATTGCGCCAATGATTACAGCCATCACAACTGGTTTCTCATACCAAACAATTTCAGGTTCATCGTAAGTCTTAGGGGTTAACGAGTAAACCAAACCTTTAAGATCATCCAAGGTTTTTAATTGTTTGGTAAAAAATGTAAGAACGACAGTAACTACAAAGCATATTGACCATGCATAAATTGCAGTCCAAAAGCCTTGTGCCATACCACTGGGATATTCAACCAACTGAGCTATCCAACCGCCTTTTCCTTCGGCAACCGTAAGACTGTAGTGCAGAGCAGCAGCAGTTGTTCCTGATAGTAACCCCCAGAATGCAGCATTACCGGTAGTACGTTTCCAAAACATCCCTAACATAAATGTTGCAAAGAGAGGAGCGTTTACGAAAGCAAATATGAGCTGGAGAAAATCCATAATGTTGTTAAAATTGGCAGCAACATATGCAGCACCTATACTGACAGCTACGCCAAAAATGGTAGCAAACTGGCCGACTTTCAGGTAATGATCATCTGATTTTCCCGGATTAATATATGACTGATAAATATCATAGGTAAATACAGTGTTGAAGGCTGTCACGTTTCCGGCCATTCCACTCATAAATGAAGCCATCAAAGCTGTAATTCCAAGCCCGAGTAAACCGGTTGGGTAATAATGAACCAGCATGGTCGGAATGATCATATTATAATCTGTCTGCCCGTTATTGCCAATCAGAATTAAGCCTTTACCGGGAGACGACATTAAAGCCATTGCAATCATACCAGGTACAATAACCAGTATTGGTAGGAACATTTTAGGCAGTGCGCCAATAAGAGGCGTGCGCCTTGCTCCTGACATTGAATTGGCCGCCATGGCACGCTGTACAACCAGGAAGTTTGTACACCAGTAGCCAAAAGCGAGGACAAAACCAAGGCCCATTAACATGGCAATCCAATCGACGCCCATTGGGTTGGAGGCTGCAGAACCCAGGTGTCTCCAGGTACTTGTCCATGTACCGGCTGCATAACCTTTTTGCAAAGCAACTTCATTCAGTTTCATTGTGAGGCCATCCCAGCCGCCTACATCCTGTAAACCAATGATTACTAAAGGAAGAAAGCCGATTACAATGAGAAAGAACTGAAGCACTTCGTTGTAGATAGCTGATTTCAGTCCCCCAAGATAGGTGTATATCAGCACAATTATTGCTGATGCGATTATACTGTAATTAAAATTCCAGTGAAGCATAACTTCCATAAGCCGTGCTAGAGCAAACATTGATATACCTGAAGCAAAAATGGTCATAATAGCAAATGAAAATGCATTAAAACCACGTGTCTTCTCATCGAATCTCAGCTTCAGATATTCCGGAACTGAACGTGCCTTTGAACCGTAATAAAACGGCATCATAAACAAAGCGAGGAAAATCATTGCCGGAATTGCACCAATCAGGTAAAAATGTGCTGTCATTAATCCGTATTTGGCACCTGAAGCGCCCATACCAAATACTTCAAGGGCTCCAAGATTTGCAGAAATAAAAGCCAGCCCGGTTATCCACGAAGGAATATTCCTTCCTCCTTCGAGGAACTGCGAACTCGATTTCATATACTTCTTCAATGCCCAGCCAATACCAAGAACAAAAATGAAATAGATAGCCATAATGGCATAATCTATTATACTGAGAGTAAAATTTTCGACCATCAGAGTAGATTAAGATTTTCTTAAAAATCGCCGGGCTTAAAAGATTAATTTATAAATCAGGGTGGAAGTTAGTAAAGCGTTAACCCAGTTAAAAAAAGAATCATTTAAAGTTGAGCTACAAAGATATTTTTTTCTTGAAACTGTCAAAAAAAAAAGCAGCACTTTATCTAAAAAAAACAGAGTGCTGCTAAAAATATTAAGAAATTTTATTTCCCTTGTTTTTCTATTTCTTTCCAAACCAGGGCACTAGCCCCCACTATTCCAGCCGATCCTATTTTGAGACTCGAAGGAAGGATTTTGACTTTGTTACGAAATATGGGCAGCAGGTAACGCTCCATGCTTTCCTTGGTAGGCTTAAAAATATAATCACCTGCTGCAACCGGTCCACCAAAAAGGAAAATAGCTTCCGGACTGAGATGATGAACTGTGTCGGCTAAGGCTCTGCCTAAAAACTCACCTGTTACATCAAAAACCTCCTTGGCAAGTTTATCACCTTTTTCAGCAGCTTCATAAACTATTTTGGAGTTCATATCGTTAAACGGGATATTGGCGAGCAGACTTTCGGAATTATTATATTTTGCCAGAAGTTCGTAAACAGTCCGTTTCATCCCGGTTGCCGAACAATAAGCTTCAAGGTGACCGTTTCCTCCGCATCCGCAGGTTCTTCCATCATGCACAATGGTGGTGTGCCCTATTTCTCCTGCAAAACCATCAGCACCGTAAACCAGGTCTCCATTCACAATTAATCCGCTTCCAAGTCCGGTACCCAGGGTTATCATCACAAAATTCTTCATAGATTTTCCACCCCCGAAAATACATTCTCCTATCGCTGCCGCATTTGCATCATTCGTAAGTTTAATGTGTTTGATTTTAGGGAATTCAGCCTGAATCATTTTAGCAAACTGGATAACTCCGACAAATGGAAGATTCGGAGCATATTCAATGGTTCCGGTATAGTAATTTGCATTGGGAGCGCCAATACCTATACCCATCACTTCGATTGCAGGATTAATTTTCGCTACTATTTCTATTGCTGATTTGATTTCCAGTGCAAGCAAGGAAATAAAATCAACTAATAATTCTTCTGAGATTTTTTCACTCCCTGTCGGATTATCCCTCTTCTGAGGTGTTGGAACCTGTGGATGTTTCTCATAAAGGATGATTCCATCCCTGTCAATAACACCAATCGAAGTATTAGTTCCTCCGATGTCAATTCCAATTGCAACTTGTTTCATGTGTATCAGTATTATTTGTCTACTATTTCGATTTTTCTTTTCGTTCAAAGATGTGCCAGATCTGCTGTATGACAAACTTTTAGGCTGAGCGAAGTTTACTCCCTTTAACTGCATAAAAGAAAATGTAAAGGTAGCATAAAGCAGGAACAATAAATGCCCAGGAATAGCCTGAAACATCCGCTATTTTACCCATTATTAATGGAATTATAGCTCCACCAAAAATCAACGTATTTATTATTCCTGAAGCAGTGCTAAGTTCACCAGGCTCAAGGTCCTTGACTGCCAAAGTAAAGATATTGGGAAACATAATGGAGTTAAACATACCAATTGAAACTACAGCCCAAAGCGCTATACTGCCTGAAGTAAAAGCAGTTACAAGAGCGAGAGTAGCTGCTAATAAAGCAAAAACAGCCAGTGAACGGCCGGCATTTCCTTTACCTAGTTGCATGAAAATAAAATTACCAACTGCAACCAACATGAAGATCAACCCAATGTTCCAGCTCCAGTCAGTAACAAATGAACCAGATACTAATGCAAGAAGTAATACCAAGGCAACATATGTATATTTTTTAACGTTATCGGTGATGTTTGAAAGCATAATTGATCCGAAAAACCTTCCTACCATTGCCCCACCCCAGTAAATAGCAACGTATTTTCCGGCTACAGCAGGATCAAGCAGCATTTCTGTTTTCAGATAATTCAGGATCAGGCCACCGGTACCTACTTCAGCGCCTACGTAAAAGAAAATCCCCAGGGCGCCAAGCAGTACATGTGGGTGTTTCCAAACACTTTTCTTCAATTCGACTGAGCTGCCTCCTACTTCTGGAAGTTTTATCAGGGCAATTGAAATCGCAACCAGTACAACGATGATTCCGATAATGACAAAGGGCATTTGTACGGTTTGAGCTTTCTGCATAGAAGTAAGCATTTCACTTGCACCTCTGAAAATAAAAACTGCAATTATCCAGGGAGCCACCATAGTAGCTATTGAATTAAGCGCCTGTACCAGGTTAAGCCGGCCACCGGCCGAATCCTCTGATCCCAGGGCCGTAACATATGGATTGGCAGCAGTTTGCAGAAACACTACGCCCGAAGCTAATACAAATGTTGCTGCCAGGAATAACGGGAATGAAAGGTATTTTGCTGCCGGGAAAAACAGGAAGCTTCCAGCTGCCATAAGCAATAAGCCTGCTATCAGGGCACTTTTGTACCCGATCTTTTTAATATACAATCCGATGGGAATAGAAATAAAAAAGTAGGTAATAAAAAAGGAAAAACTCAGTAACTGGGCTTTGAACTCTGTTAATTCGAAAATATCCTTTACCTGTCCACTCAGTGTTATTATAAAGGTGGTAGCAAATCCGAAAATAAAAAAGATTGATCCGATTACAGTCATTCCCAGACCGTAGTTTGCATGTCTTTGTTGTTCCATAACGTTTTGTTAAAATGGTTAATTAAATTGAACTAAAATGGTCGGGCAATCGTAGTATAATTCTTTAAGCTGCAGCTATTCCTTCCCCCTTGAGAAAAGATACAATCCCCACATGGAATTGTTCAGGCATATATCACTTATAATGTTCTTTGATAAGTAATCCCGTTTCAAAGCATGTAAAAATAATGATCTTAGTGTTTAGTTAACACAAAGAGTTAATAAATTATAATAAAACTCTTGTTGAAAACAGCAAGAATCTGATTACCAGGTCACAAAAAGAAAAAAATATGATTGGAAATTTACAATTTCCCTGCTCCGTTACCAACGTTCGCAATATAGAAATCCGCTACCAGACCTGTGTATGCAGTGTAATTCGCACCAACCCGGTTGATAAAATCATCAATCCTATCGTATCGGACTACGTTAACACTGCAACCACCAAATCCTGCCCCTGTCATGCGGGCTCCAAGAACGCCCTCAATCTGCCAGGCTTCATTTACAATGGTATCGAGTTCAAAACCAGTGACCTCGTAGTCTTCTTTTAATGAAATGTGGGATTGGTTCATCAGCTGACCAAAAGAAATCAGATCACCATTGATCAGGGCGGCAATTGCGTTAATAACCCGATTATTTTCGCTTATAACATGATGAGCCCGTTTACGGATGGTTTCATCCATAATGAGGTAAGAATATTGATTAAATTCATCCATATTCATTGCACTCAGATCAACCATTGGCTTTGCTTTACGAAGGCTCTCAAGGGCTGATGCACATTCCCTGACACGTTCATTATATTTTGAGTCAGCGAGTTCACGTCGTTTATTTGTATTGGCAATTACAATAGCATAATCACCCAGGTGCAAAGGAACATGCTGATATTCGAGAGTACGGCAATTCAGAGCAATGGCAGCCTCTGCCTTACCCATTCCTATAGCAAATTGATCCATTATGCCACAATTCATTCCAACAAATTCATTTTCAGCGGCACGGCCTATTTTGACGAGATCTATCCGTTTTAGTCTTGTTTCGAGCAAATAATCCAAAGCAACAGCTGTAACTACTTCAATAGATGCCGAAGAAGAAAGACCTGCGCCATTAGGAATGTTGCCCGAAAAGAGCATATCATAGCCTTCGATTTTTATTCCTCGTTTACTAAACTGATCGATTACGCCTAAAGGGTAATTTACCCATTCAGTTCCGTGTTTTACTGCTAATTTATCAATCGGAACCTCAGCATTGTAGTCGAAATTGGTGGTTCTGAATCTGATTAATGATTCGTTGTTTTTTCTAATAATCAGATAGGTTCCAAAACTCAATGCACACGGAAATACATATCCTCCGTTATAATCTGTATGTTCACCTATCAGGTTAACACGTCCAGGTGCAAAGAAAACTGAAGGTTCTCCTTTTAGACTTCCATAAATATTCAGAAACTGTTCTTTCAATCTATTTATATCCATACCTGAGTTATTATTTCGGCGTAAAATTAGAAAGAAATTTCTTATTTTTATTTATTTTAACTTCGAATAGCAGTAATTAACAATTTAATAAAATAATATGGTTGAAAATGAATCAGATGAGGACAAGAAAACCCGGAATCAGGTCTTCTGTTTTTTCTTTTTTGCAGCAGGAAATAAGACATTGTTTAATATAAGTCTGTATCCGGGCGAATTAGGGAAAAGGTTAAGATCGGTTGGCGGATCACCAACACGATGTTCATAATCTTCGGGATCATGTCCCCCGTAAAATGTCCATGTGCCTTTCCCGAATTCACCATGAATATACCTTGCTTCATCCAGTGCTTTGTTTTCGCCCATGATAATTACTTCAGGCTTAACATATTTTTTTTCAAACGCAGTTGTCTGACCGCGGAAACCATGAATAACCTGCATGTGGTTCTGGCAAAGCATGGTTGGAACAGGGTCCCATTTCGCTGAAAAATCGAAAAGAGTAAAGAAATCATTGTTTGGACTTACTTTACGTTGTGTGTTCACATCAATGGAAGAAATCTCGTATTCGTAAGGATTGGTAACCAGATTAAAATTCCTGAAAGCAAAACAATTATCATAATTTAATTTCGATTGAGAGTTAGGATCCATTCCATCGCCATCGAACATAACATCACAAATATCAACTCCATCTGCAGCCAAAGCTACATCGTAACTATCGGGTGCCGAGCACATTGAAAATAAATATCCGCCACCAGCCACGAAATCTCTGATTTTAAGTGCAACCGCAAGTTTCATCTCTGAGACTTTTTTAAACCCAAGTTTGGCAGCCATCTCTTCATTAGTCCTCACATCTTCTCTATACCAGGATGCGTTGCGATAGGCAGCCCAGAATTTGCCATACTGACCGGTAAAATCTTCGTGATGAAGATGAAGCCAATCGTACATGGGAAGTACTCCGTTTATCAGTTCTTCATCATAAACAATATCATACGGTATTTCAGCATAAGTGAGTGCGAGTGTAACTGCATCGTCCCAGGGGAGTTTGTTCTTTGGTGTATACACCGCAATTTTAGGAGCTTTATTTAATTTCGCTACATCCATATTTACTTCCGGATCTGCAATTTCCTGCAGAATAGCAGTTGATTGCACATCAGCGATTACCTCGAGGGTCACACCCCTTATAAAACACTCATTTTCAATAGGTTTTAGGTACTTAACCATAAATGATCCTCCGCGGTAGTTTAGCAACCAGGAAACCTCAACATCCTGCTGCAGAATCCAATATGCAATTCCGTATGCTTTAAGATGATTTTTCTGGGATTGATCCATGGGAATCAGAATATATGCTGCATGAACCCTGACCAGCAATAAAACAAATATCATTATCAAAATACTACGCTTCATTTTCCTTTTTTTTATTACAACCTCCATTGGACCGCTTTTATTGCAGACTTAACAAATATTAATGTTGATTTAATGAATAACAATGTATGCAAGAGAATGTTCCCGTCATTTAATATGGAAAGATACCTGTATAAATTTATTGGTACGGTCTTATCAGAAAATACGTGTCAGTCAGCCCAAGACCTGATTTAATTATAAGTCTTAAATTCGCTTTTTCTTGAATTTCCGACACTTTCAGGCTTAAAAATTTGTAGGGCCAAGATCAGTATCATCTGTCATACTATTTAAACGCGACTGCATGATAACTGTGTTGTTTTGTTGTTCGAATCCGGTATTAGGAAACAATGAAGGATTCATTCCATCGATACTTAATCCGGCCAGATCCTGAAAGCGGGCGAACCTGCTGATAAACTGGAGCCAGATTTCGTCAGTAGCTCCATTCCTGTGCTTGGCAATAATAATCTGTGCTTTGCTTTCGGTTGAGTTACCTTCTTCATCTTCCATAATTTTATAATACTCCGGCCTGTAAATAAAAAGTACAAGATCGGCATCCTGCTCAATTGCTCCGGATTCGCGCAGGTCAGATAGCTGGGGTTTTTTGCTTCCCTGGGCTGTACTGCGGGTTTCGACTGAACGGTTTAATTGTGATAACGCGATCACCGGAATATTTAATTCTTTTGCCAGGCTTTTTAACGAACGTGAAATAGCTGAAATTTCCTGTTCCCGGTTCCCGCCGCCTTTGCGGTCGCCACCGGCTGTCATTAATTGAATATAATCGACCACAACAAGGTCGATATCGTATTGAGCCTTAAGCCTTCGGCATTTTGCACGTAATTCGAAAAGGGACAATGCCGGAGTATCATCAATATATATAGGTGCTGTTATAAGTTTTGAAATGCGCGAATTTAATTGTTCCCATTCAAAATTCTGCAATTGTCCACGCCGCAAATTACTGGCAGAGAGTTCTGCTTCCGAAGCAATCAAACGTGCAACTAACTGATCGGCGGTCATTTCTAAGGAGAAAAAAGCCACAGCTTTTTTTGATTCAACAGCAATATTCCTGGCCATTGAGAGTACAAAAGCAGTTTTACCCATACCTGGCCGGGCAGCTACAATAATAAGATCGCTGCGCTGCCAGCCCCCGGTTAGTTTATCAAGGTCAATATATCCGGAAGGAACACCCGTTGAAACGCCATCATTTTTCCGGGCATTATCAATCTGGTTCAATACTTTATGTACTAGTTCAGGCATCAGTTGAGCTTTTTTGCGGAGGTTGTTCTCACTGATTGAAAAGAGGCTGCTTTCGGTTTCATCCAGCAAGTCAAACACATCTGTAGAATCTTCAAAGGATTTCCTGATTGTGTCAGTCGAAATTTTGATAAGCTCACGCTGCAGGAATTTTTGTTTCAGAATTCCTACATGAAATTCGATATTTGCTGATGAGGCAATACGTGAAGTGAGTTGAGTAATATAAAAAGGACCTCCGGCAACCTCCAGTTTACCAGTATGCCTCAGTGCATTTGTGACGGTAAGAATATCTACCGGTTCGTTGTTGTGGAAAAGCATAGTTATGGCTTCGAAAATCGATTGATGCGATTCCTTGTAAAATACTGCCGGAACAAGCATGTCGATTACTGCCGCCACTGCATCTTTTTCAAGCATAAGCGCTCCTAACACAGCTTCTTCCAGGTCAATAGCCTGAGGAGGTAATTTGCCATGTTCCTGAAATGCATCCCTACCCAATGAAGGTCTTTTAATCAATTTGCGCGCTGCCAGCGCATCGGTTCTTTCATTCTCTTCCATACGCTTCAAAATTAGCTAATATTCGTCCTGATTCATCTTTTGCTATCACAATAATTTATTAACAATATGCGAAAAATCACAACTGGCTAGGAAAATGGCAAAAAGGAAAAGGAAACAATTTTCTTAAACCAAAATTACGCAGTAGCGTAATCAATAAAACAAATCTAATGTATTTTAATGGCAGATCATTGAAATACAATGATTTGCTATATCGGGGTTGACCCAACTTATAAAAATGCCGATGTAACAGTCGTTTGGTCCAAAGCATTTGGACTAGTACGAATGTACAATCGGTATAACGCAAATAGCTCAACTTTGTCTCCTATTGCATAATTTGGGTTAAACCAGGGTGACTAAACGATAAATCCAGAGAGGAATCCGACAGATTCAAGCTTATACCTATAAAAAAAGACTGCCTTTAAAAAGACAGTCTTTTAAGTATACTTGTAGCAGAGTTATTTAGCGACTGGCGCAGCGCCTGTATTAAGATCATTCTGAGGCATCTGAGCACCGGTTGAGGCTGCAACAATGTTTCCTATGATCCGAAGTTGAACGGATGCAACTTTGGCATTGGACATAACGGTAACAGTCTTATTGATCGGACCAATACGGTTTGTGTCGTATTTCACCTTAATAGCAGCCGATTTACCTTTTAAAATCGGTTCGCGTGGCCATTCCGGAACGGTGCACCCGCATGATGAAGATACATTGGATAAAATAAGGGGCTCAATGCCTGTATTTTTAAATTTAAATTCGCATGTACCATCACCTCCTTTAGTAACAGTTCCATAGTCATGCGTTGTTTTCTCAAAAGTAATTTCCGGTGCATTAGGATTGTCTGCAGCCTGCGGAGCATTATTTTGTGCAAACGCGGCATAAGACATCATAATTGAAATCCCAAAAGTAACAAGTACTCTTTTCATAGTTTTCATTTTATTGTTTTTGATTTAAGTTTTAATTAATTTCCGGAATGAAGAACCGGGTATTATTTTCATTAAGGCACCTCAACTACTGTGCCAATATCATATGTGCTTACAAAACTATTAATTTTTTGCGTTCCTAAACGAATTTATCCCCAATATTATTTTAATTTTGTTTAAAATTAACAATTTCCCATGAGGTTTTTCATTATATTTATCTCGTTGATTCTTATAAGCAGTGTATTTTCATCATGCTGCACTCCTCAAAAAGCAGACATGACAAATGTGACTGCTATAGTTTCTATTCCGGGACCAAATGCTATTATTTACAAAACCCGTAAGGACTATTCAAAATTGGTGGTCATTATCTTGAGTGATGATAAGAAAAGCATAGAATCCTATCCCGATATCAAAGACGTTTTTTATAACGGGGTACTTGCCTATCCTACAAAGCTTCACGATGGTTTTTTTCTTGATAACAGGGGGATTAATAAAAATGCAGCTTTCCTTAAACTGACTTATGAAGAATATTCAAAACTCCCTAAAACTCCATCTTCCGGGGAATTAATGGAAATGATAATTGATAAGAACCCTTTGAGGAGCATGTACAACGTTGGCTCAAGGCCTACATTTAAGGATATCGAGCATGAATTAAACAATAAAATTGATGCCGGTGATTTTACTTCTTTTATAAAAATAAAATAGTTTAGACTATATATTTGATATACTGTCACTTATATGATTTTTCGATAATTTTCGCCTTACTATGTTAATAACTTTTAATAGAAAATGTGATTCAACTACATATTAAAATTATCACATATTTATTTTTTATGTACTTTTGTATTGTATATTTCGGATAAGTGTTTTATTTATCCGTCTGAAACAAGTATCAAAAAACCAATCCCTAATTGGAAAATTCAATCCCGCTTGTTAGATTGCTGGACGGCAGAAGTTTCTACTATGCTTTTCTGGCAGGGGCTCAACGCATATTTGAAAATCAGGGCCTGCTCAATAAAATAAATGTTTTCCCGGTAGCTGATGCAGATACAGGAACAAACCTGGCAAGCACTATGCGGTCAATAGTCGACAGCCCGATACCTACCAATAATGTTAAAATGGCAGCCGCAGCTCTGGCTGATGCAGCCCTGGTAGGTGCCCGAGGGAATTCAGGAATCATTTTCGCCCAATTTTTATATGGTTTCAGCAATGAAATTGAGAATGAAGACAACATGACTGTTGAAAATTTTTCACGTTCTCTGACCAAAGCTGTAACCTACGCTTACGAAGCCATTGCTAACCCGGTTGAAGGAACAATGATTTCGGTAATCCGCGAATGGGCCGAGTTTATCCATGCGATGAAAGGATTGATCGACGATTTTGTTGAACTCCTTATCAAAGCCTTTCAGGTTGCAAAAGATTCCCTTGCTGAAACAACCCACAAACTGGAAGTACTTGCAAAAGCAAATGTTGTGGATGCAGGAGCCAAAGGGTTTGTATTATTCCTCGAAGGAATGATCGATTTTTTTACAAACAGGCAAACTATACGCAGGCTGGCCATTCCGATGAATGAAATGATCATGGAAGAGGTTCAAGCCGATTCGCACGATGAAATTACATACAGATATTGCTGCGAAGCCATGCTTGCACTTGATCTGTTTCCAGGCGAAACCAAAGATTCCGTGCGTGATGCTATTTCAGGGATGGGTGATTCAATGGTTGTTGCCGGCTCCGAAAAACGTTTACGTATCCATATTCATTCCGATGCCCCGATCAAGCTCTTCGAAACAATAAGTAAAAAAGCCTCAATTACGTATCAGAAAGTAGATGATATGGTAATGCAGCAGGAAATGTCGCATAACCGCAAATGGCCTATTGCGCTGGTTACTGATTCTACCTGTGATATACCCCAGGAAATGCTTGAGAAATACCAGATAACTATGGTTTCACTCACATTGCAGGTCGGAGCATCACTGTATCTGGATCGTACTACTATTTCGAGTGACAGCTTTTATAACCTACTCGAATCCTCTCCTGTATATCCTACTACTTCGCAACCCGCTTACAAAGATTTTATCAATAAATATTCATACCTGAGCACACATTACAAATCCACAATCGGAATCCACATGAGCAAGCAGCTGAGTGGTACATTTTCGAACAGTCAGCGTGCAGCCAAAGCCGTGAGCGAACAAAGTGGTAAGGAAATTACTGTGGTTAATACAAACAGGTTATCTTCAGCATTAGGACTTACTGTACTGCGTGCAGCCGAAGCCGTTGAAAAAGGGAAATCGCATCATGAAATAGTATCATCTATTGAAAGCTGGAACGATAAGAATCATATTTTTGTGAGTGCCAAAACGGTGAAATACCTTGTTAAAAGTGGTCGTTTAAGCCATTCGAAAGGTATAGCGGGTAAACTGTTAGGCGTCAGGCCTATCATTTCAGTTAATAACGAAGGTAAAGCCTTTACTTATGGAAAAGCCTATTCCGAAAAAGGGAGCATGAAGTTACTGATGGAGGAGGCTTCACACATTATTGAAAAAGGACAGATATGGGGTTATGCTATCTCACATATTCGAAACCTGGAAACAGCGCAGTGGTATGCTCTGCAGATGGAATCCAGGACCGGCAAGAAGCCTTTATTTATCAATGATTGCAGTCCGGTACTCGGAGTGCATGGGGGTCCCGGGACTGTGGTTCTTTCAATAATGGAGGAATAATCACTAATTCAATCAATCAGACAAATTTCTATAATTAATTTCTGTATTTGTACCTGTTATATTTTCGATACCTGGTACCATGGATGCAAAGGGCGTTCCTACCCTGAAAAGAAACAGTATTGATTATATTAAATAGAATTTTAAAATTCTGATTATTGGGAATTATGCTTTATACCCCATTGATTCAGTGAGTATAAAAAAAAGCATTTGATATTTTACTTTCAGTTTAATTGAAATAAAATGATATATACAAATTAGAGTTATCGATCTTTACCGTTGAATAATCCTCGCATTTATCATCAGGACAGTATAAAAGCAAAATACAAAACGCAATTTTCTATTCCCCAAAAAACATAAGTGACATAATTCCCGACATTATCTATAGTTTCAAAAATATCAAAATAAAAAAAACTTTCATTAATCTATAATTCGAATATAATTATACATTTGTTGAGATAAAATAATTTATTCCCTGGATTCAATCAATTGCCATTTTAATAATACCTGAAAATTATCCATTATTATAAATTATAACTTCAAAAACTCAAACTTATACTTATACAAATTAATGCTTCCACGTTATGAAAAAATCAACATTCTTAATTTTCGTACTCAGTTTTCTGCTTTCCAGTCTGTTACATGCACAAAAATTCGCAGGCACTGATGCAGAAAAAGTTGTCACCGGATGTGAAACAGTATGGGTCAATCCTGAAAAAGGCGACATTATATTCATAAAACCAAAGGCGAGTCAATCCGTATATGAGAGTAATCATGTTGCCTGGATCAAGAAGTCATTGTCCTTACCAGGCGGATATAGTTTCAACCTTGTTAGAAAGGAATCCGATAAATCCGGATTTACTCATTATCGCTATCAATTATGGTATAATCAGATTCCGATTGAAAATGCAGTATATTATGTTCATATTAAAAATGGGCTGGTAAACTCTGCCAATGGGGATTATCCGATCATGGAACCGAAAGTGGATAAAGTGAGTCTTTCACAGGCAGTAGCCTTTGACATCGCAAATAAAAAATTTAATGAAAAAAAGTTGGACTACAAGTTACAGTCAAAACCGGTCTTAACTTTTATCGAGAATAATAAAGCTATTTTCCTTGTTTATAAAATTGATATGATGAGTGCATCATCACCCCGTAGGGAATATATTTATGTAAATGCAGTATCAGGAGAAATTGTTAAAGTTATTGACAGGATCCGCACTTCAGATGTTTCAGGTACTGCCGAGACCAAATATAACGGCATTCAACCCATAACCACTGATAGCTATAGTTCCCAGTACCGTTTACGCGAAAGTGGACGTGGTGGCGGGATTGAAACCTATGATTGTAACAAAAGCACCAATTATTATGCAGCTGTTGATTTTACCAGCACCACTAATTACTGGAATACAACAACGGAGCAGGATAATGCAGCTTATGATGCGCATTATGGCAGTGAAGCAGTTTATGATTACTATTTCAATAAATTCGGGAGAAATTCATACGGCAATTCCGGTGAGAAAATTATCAGTTATACCCATTATGATTACTATTACAGCAATGCTTTCTGGAATGGATCGTTCATGACTTTCGGCGATGGCGATCAAATAGAATATACAGCATTAACTTCAATAGATATTATAGCTCATGAATTCACGCACGGCGTTACGGAGTATACCGCCAACCTGATCTATAGTGGTGAGTCCGGTGCATTGAATGAATCCTTCAGCGATATTTTCGGGATATGTGTTGATTATTATATGCATCCGTCAGAAGCCAATTTCCTCATGGGTGAGCAGGTTTCATTAACCTCGACACCTATACGCGATTGTCAGAATCCGAATAATACGGGAAATCCCGATACATACCAGGGTACTTTCTGGGATCCTTACCAGGAAGTTCATGCCAACAGCACCGTTCAGACCTATTGGTTCTATCTGCTCACCAATGGAGGAAGCGGAACCAATGACATAGGAAATTCATTTTCTGTTGGAGGGATAGGCATTGAAGCTGCTGAGGCAATAGCTTACAGGAATCTAAATGTATATCTAACGCCAGGTTCGGATTATAATGAGTCACGGGAATATTCAATTCAGGCAGCTACGGATCTATACGGCCCATGCTCAGCTGAAGTAATCGCATGTACAAATGCATGGTACGCTGTTGGAGTCGGATTACCATTCTCGAACCTTGTAACGTCCGATTTTGCAGCAAATTATGTATATTCATGTTCAATACCTTCAACCATCAATTTTACAAGCAACAGCCTGAATTCGTCAAACTACCAGTGGAATTTTGGTGATGGCGGAACAAGCAATGTTCAGAACCCGGAACATACTTACACTGCAGTCGGCACCTATTCCGTTTCGCTAATTGTCACTGGTTCAGCATTATGCGGCGGAACAACAGACACACTATTACAACCCGATTACATTACTATTACCAATAGCGGTGGGCCGGTTTCGTCAAATTGTTCTCCTTCAACACTCTATTCGTATGGTTACAAAGGAATTACTCACTTTAAGTTTAACACGATTGATAACATCTCGGAAGGCTCCGTGGCCGGGTATGAAGACTTCACATGCACAAGTTCAACTGTGGTTAAGGAAGCAAAAAAATATGACTTACTATCAACCTTAGAATCCGGTTACAATAACCATTTCAAAGTATGGCTCGATAAAAATAATGATGGCCAGTTTTCAGAAACAGAAGTATTGGCTGATAGTAACTTTTACACCTATACTTTTTCGAAAAACATTAAGATCCCATATCCTTTGGAAAATAATGTTCCACTCAGGCTGCGGATAGGCTGTGATGAAGGATCGTATTCGCTTTCAACAGCCTGTTCAGATAGTTATTACGGGCAATATGAGGATTATTCGCTTATAGTTCAACCCAATACCGATCCTCCTTTGGCTGATTTTACTGCCAATAGTACAACTATCCCGATCGGGACAACCGTATATTTTTCGGATAAATCAGACAATGTTGTTAGTTCCTGGCAATGGACTTTCCAGGGTGGTTCGGCATTACATTCTTCTGAGCAGAATCCGGCAATTACTTATAGTACTTTGGGCACCTACCAGGTTAAACTAAAAGTAACGAATTCCTATGGACAGGATTCCGTCACCAAAACCGAATACATAAAGGTAGTGAATTCATTTAACATGTGCTCCGGTTCAAATCAATCAACTCTTGCAGCAGGTAATCTGTATGATTCGGGAGGACCTACAGGGAATTATTCAGATTCGGAAAACTGCGACTTTTTAATTGATAATTGCGGAACTTCGATCACCCTCACTTTCAGTCAGTTTCAAACCGAAGGTTGCTGTGATTACCTGAGAGTTTATGATGGACCCGACGAAAATGGCATATTGTTGCTAACACAGGGAGGCAGCTCAATACCTTCTCCGGTAACTGCTTATTCAGGAAAAATGTATATCAAATTTACTTCTGACGGATCTGTATCCTATGCAGGTTTTTCAGCTTCCTGGACGTCAGTAATACCGAACGGAAATCCTCCTGCAGGTGACTTCCTGATTTCGGATGTAAATCCACCTCTTAACTCACCAGTTCTTTTTAGTGACAATTCTTCAGAAGATGCCACAAGTTGGTTTTGGAATTTCGGTGACACCAATACCTCTGCTGAACAGAATCCTACACACAACTTTCAATCACCAGGTACTTTCCAGGTAAAATTAATAGTCCATAATTGTTTCGATGCTGACACCGTTGTTAAGTCTTTAGAGGTGCAGGCAGCTCCCTCCATTACGGCATCACCTGCCTTTTTTAATGTGAATCTGGAAGCGTGTGGCGCCGGCACATCAGAAGAGCTGACTATTGCCAATCAAAGTGGCGGAGACCTTGCTTACAGCCTTTCAGCCAGCAATTCATACCAGGCTGTCAATATACTCATGTTAATGAACGGAGTTGACACCTATGGCGAAGGTCAAAATACCATTGAAGCGCTTAATACATACTTTACCGATTATAATCTAACCCAGGCAACATTATCAAATGCAAGTGAAATTGATGCTTTATTAATAGGCAAAAGTATTGTGCTGATACCCGAGATTGAAAATTATCCAGGCAATATTTACTACGATATTGCCTCCAGCCTGCAGTCTTTTGTAAGCGATGGTGGATCAGTAATTTTTTGTGGAACATCCGAATACATTTCAAGCGTTTTCGGTACCGGTTTATTAAGTGGTTATTCAATGGGAAGCAGTTTTTCCTCGACATTAAATCTAACTTCAGAGGTCCATCCGATCACAGAAGGGATACCTTCATCGTTTGAAGGTCCCAACGCCACTGTGTATTATTCGATTTCTTCGGATAACACAGTAAGTCTGGCAAAAGTGTGGTCATATGATGCTGTTGTGTACCGCGCATTAGGACAGGGAAAGGTTGTGCTGATCGGATTTGATTATTATGAATATAATTCCAACTCTGCTAAAATACTTGCCAATGCAGTGCAATGGTGCAGGGGTGGCTCCGGACCATCATGGATCAGTGTAAATCCATCATCAGGAATAATAACCGCCGGTAAGGATCGACAGGTTGAGATTACTTTTAACAGTGAAAATCTTACAGGAGGAACATATACCTATGATTTGATGTTGAATTCCAATGATCCGCTCCATCCAAATATAACTATCCCTGTTACACTTACAATCTCAAACAAACCTTGTGCAAATTTCGGGTATGTTGAAGATATCTGTACAGGTCTCCTCACATTTAAGGATTCTTCATTCAATAATCCCACATCATGGAGCTGGAATTTTGGCGACGGATTTTCATCGGTTCTTCAGAATCCACTTCATAGTTACACTTCAGCAGGAAACCATACAGTTAGTTTAATCGTATGCAATTCAAGCGATTGCGATACTGCTTACCTCCAGGTAAATTTAGCTTCGCTCGGCGGACCTGTGGCAGCCAGCTGTAATCCGGCCGGTTATTCTTATGTTACCGGAATGGGAATTTACAATGTATCCTTTAATACAATTCATAACCGAACGGTAGAGGATAATAAAAACTATGTAGATTATTCTTGTGCTGAACATACATTCTTAACTCCTGGTTTAACTTACCCGATTATAGTTCAGTGCGGCAGCTCTTACAATGAGAATGTTGCGGTATGGATCGATTACAATAACGACGGAGAATTTAGTTCCGCTGAACTTGTAACACAGGGAATCAGCGCATCTTCAACCTTTACAGGTAACATCACTATCCCGATAACTACCGTGCAGTATGTCCCTTTGCGTATGAGGATCGGATCGGATTATTCTGGCAGCTCAACTCTAACTCCCTGCTCTTCTAATTCGTACGGACAATTTGAAGATTACACCGTAATTATTCGACCTGTAAATGTTCCACCAGTGGCAAATTTCGCTTATGTCTTTCTTGATAATTGCCAGGGAATTGTCCAATTCAATAATCAAACACTGAATAATGCGACATCGTTCCTATGGGATTTTGGTGACGGGGGTATTTCGTTCCAGGAAAATCCGATTCACATTTATGCTACGACAGGAACCTATAAGGTTACCCTCAAGGCAACCAATGAGTTTGGGCATACGGAAAAAGAACTGAACATTGTAGCTACTCCGATTACAGCCACCATTATTGCAGAAGGTATTTTAGAAATAAACCAGACTGTTACCTTCAATACCGATGTGGTCGCTACAATCTATAACTGGGATTTTGGTGATGGTCAGAATTCAACTTTAAAATCGCCTCCTCATCAATATCCGGTAGGTGGTACATACCTTGTTAAATTAAATGTAAGTAACGATATATGCAGCTATACAACCTCCAGGTCAATCTTTATCCGCGATCCCAATGGAATTGATGAATCAGGGACCGTAAATGAAATAGCTGTTTATCCTAATCCCGGAGATGGAGTATTCAATCTGAAACTTGAGAATAATATAAATGCTGACTACGAGTTGAAGGTTTATAATACGGTGGGGACTATTGTTTACCAGGAAATTCTTCATAAAGAACACAATACATTGATTCATGAAATCAACCTTACACGATTTCCTTCGGGTGCATATACGGTAATTTTGAGAGATGCAAAAAACAAGCCGTTGCATGTAAAACTTATCAAATTATAAAGAAAAAAAAGATAATTAAAAATTCTTGTCAGAATGTATGGCTAATGCACTTTTTTATTGCAGTTGAATTTTAAAATGTATAAACTTCGGCAAAATATAATCGTATGCCAAAAATGCTGCTTATAAGCTGAAGGGCAAGAGTGAAATTTAACAGATGAATAGAGCCGGTTTCAACCCCATGAGTTGAAACCGGGTGCTATTTTTTTCTGAATTCTGCCTTTTCAGGCAAATTAATCAGGCCTGATTCCAATAAGTAATTATTTCAAAATAAGTTCCGCAAATTTGTAACTTTAAAAGTTTACTTTTTTTCAACTTTTGCATGATCAAAAGTTGAGCAACTTAGCGGAGCGATCTCATGCACACCTTTAAAAAACAAAACAATTTGTGCATAAAAATCTAGTCTTTATATAATTTCAGTGTATTTCATGTGTCATTGCTTATTTTTTATAGGTCACATGGATTACGCCATGATTAACCCAATACTCAA
>JBBRCH010000022.1:0-60094 GCA_038204995.1 Bacteroidales bacterium
TTTCGAACTTAAGAAGCAAATCATTGAATAATTTCATGGTTTCTGTATCTTTGATTCGAAGTTACTCAGAACTTTTATAAAATATTGCATCAAACCTCAGTATTTATTAACATTTTGAGTTTAAAGACAGACACTAATTAGTTGCTAACTACAAAATCCTTAAAAGGGGTTGCGTCCCTGAAAGGTTTAGTCTGAAAAAAAATTGATTTCAAATTCCGGTTAACCGATAAAATGAACATATCCGAGCTATCTATTAAAAGACCGATTCTGGCCTCCGTGATGAACCTTTTTCTCATCCTGTTTGGAATAATTGGTTATACCTACCTGGGAGTCAGGGAATACCCTGCCATAGACCCACCAATGATAACAGTGAGGACTTCTTATGTGGGGGCGAATTCTGATATCATCGAAAGTCAGATAACTGAGCCGTTGGAAAAATCAATAAACGGTATTCCCGGCATACGCACTATTACATCAACCAGTTCAGTAGGCAGCAGCAGTATTAACGTTGAATTTAATATTGATGCTAACCTTGAAGCCGCTGCAAATGATGTGCGCGACAAAGTTAGCCAGGCAATCCGGAACCTTCCACAGGATATTGATGCTCCCCCGGTGGTAACCAAGTCAGATGCAAACAGTGATTTTATTATTTTAATGGCTGTTCAGAGCCGAACCAAAGGGCTGCTGGAACTCAGTGATTATGCAGAAAACGTTCTTCAGAATAAGTTTCAGACTATTCCTGAAGTAAGCGCTGTAAGCATAATAGGTCAAAAGCGGCCTGCTATGCGGATATGGATCGATCCCGATAAACTGAACGCGTATAACATTACTTTTAATGATATAGAAAATGTTCTGAATAAAGAAAATGTTGAAATACCGTCCGGGAAAATTTATGGCAACAAAACCGAACTCACGATCAGGGCGTTAGGCAATCTGACCACTGAAAAAGAATTCCGAGATCTGATTATCCGGGGTGATGAAAATGGCATTATCCGGCTGGGAGATGTTGCAGCGGTTGAACTTGGCCCTGAAACGTATGAAAGAAGCTGGAAATTGAACGGCGTGAGTGCTGTAGGTATTGCTATCACCCCTCAGCCGGGTGCTAATTATATTAATATCTCAAATGAGTTCAACAAAAGACTGGCTGAAATTACTACATCGCAGAAAAGCGATATCACCTTTACCACGCTTATCGATAACACCCGAAATGTGCGCAGGTCGCTCAAGGAAGTAGGTGAAACACTTATGGTCGCCATAATACTGGTAATATTGGTTATATTTTTCTTTTTCCGCAACTGGCTTATTGCAATACGGCCTTTGATAGACATACCTATTTCTCTGATTTTCACATTCTTCATCATGTATGTGGCGGGATTTTCAATTAATATTCTGACCCTTCTTGCTATCATTCTGGCTACCGGGCTGGTGGTTGATGATGGAATTGTTGTTACTGAAAATATCTTTCGCAAAATAGAAAAAGGCATACCCGTGCGCAAAGCAGCCATTGATGGCAGTAAAGAGATTTTCTTTGTCGTAATATCCACGTCTATTACGCTGGCAATTGTATTTCTTCCGGTGCTTTTTTTACAGGGTTTCGTTGGAAGTTTGTTTCGTGAATTTGGAGTGGTATTAGCAGTCGCCGTGCTTGTATCCGCTTTTGTTTCACTCACCATAACGCCGGTTCTTAATGTCTTTCTCAACCGCAAAAGTGCTCAGCATGGCAAGTTTTACAACAGCACAGAACCATTTTTTGCTGGGATGGAAAGCGGGTATAAAAATCTGATTACACGATTTATCAAATATCGTTGGATGGCATGGGCTATTGTAATAGCCTGTTTTCTGGTAGTTTTCCTGCTAGGCAAAAGCCTGCAAAGGGAAATTGCACCACTCGAAGACAAGGGAAATGTCCGTTTACAGATGATAGGTCCCGAAGGTGCCAGCTATCCATATATGATGGAAACGGGCGACAGATTAGGCGCTTACCTGATTGATTCGGTTCCGGAAGCTGATTTTTCATTTGTTGCGGTTCCGGGCTTTGGCAGCAGTGGTTTGAACAGTGGTTTTGGCCGTATCGGGTTTATCCCTGCCAAGGAAAGAAAACGCACCCAAAGTGAAATTGCTGCTGATCTGGCAAAAAAACTGGGACGATTCAACAATATACGCATATTCCCGATTGAAGAGCAAACCATCGCAGTCGGTCTGGGATCCAGAGGTTCTCTGCCCGTTCAATTTGTACTTCAAAACCTTGATTTCGAAAAGCTTAAGTCAATCATACCTAAATTCCTCGACCTGGCCAAAGATGATTCAACATTTCAGAACGTGGATGTTAACCTGAAATTTAACAAACCTGAAGTTGACATTACTATCGACAGGATCAAAGCACGTGAATTCGGACTAACAGTCACTGATATTGCAGGAGTGCTGCAAAGTGCCTTCAGCGGCCGACGCCTGGCTTATTTTATTATGAATGGAAAACAATACCAGGTAATCAGCCAGGTTGGTCTTACTAACAGGCAGACACCTGCTGACATTTCCAACCTGTTTGTACGCAACAACAAAGGGGAGAACATTTCACTGGCTTCAGTCACCAAAATTGTTCCTAATGCCATGCCGCCCTCCTTATTCCATTACAACCGGTACAAAGCTGCTACTTTTTCGGCTTCATTGGCTGAGGGGAAAACGATTGGCGACGGAGTAAAAGCCATGCAAGGTATAGCCGACAAGTTACTGGATGAAAGCTACCAGACATCGCTAAGCGGACCCTCACGCGACTATGCCGAAAGTTCTTCAAACACAGCATTTGCATTTATACTGGCCCTGGTATTAATATTCCTGGTACTTGCAGCTCAATTCGAAAGTTTCAGAGATCCGCTGATCATTATGCTAACAGTTCCTTTAGCTATCGCCGGTGCCATGCTAAGCTTGTGGATTTTTAAACAAACACTGAATATTTTTTCCGAAATCGGAATGATAATGCTGATCGGCCTGGTTACCAAAAATGGAATTCTTATTGTGGAATTTGCAAACAAGAAGAGGGAAAGCGGCTTGTCAAAACGGCAGGCCGTTATTGAAGCTGCAACACAGCGCCTGAGGCCAATTTTAATGACCAGCCTTGCAACTTCACTCGGCGCGCTACCTATCGCATTAAGCCTTGGTTCAGCTGCCACCAGCCGCATCCCTTTAGGAATTGTGGTTGTAGGTGGGATCATGTTCTCCCTGATATTAACCTTGTTAGTAATACCGGCGGTTTATACTTTTATTTCAGGGAAAAGGGAAATAGCAGAGAATGTATTTGAAGAGGTGAGCTAGTTGAGACAGAAGGTAAGGACAAAATGCAAAAGTCAAAAGTAAAAGGTAAAAGGTAAAAAAAATACGATTAACCTATATTAATTAACCCATAACTGTCAAAACAATGAGACTTCACCTATTTAATGTTTTCCTGTTTATTGGGCTGATTTTTCCATTTACGGGGCAGGCACAGCAGCAGTTTACTTTAAGAAATGCAATTGATACCGCACTGAGGAATAATTTCGATATTCAGATTGCTAAAAACTATGTTGAGATAGCCATGAAAAATAATACGTATGGCGTTGCAGGCGGATTGCCATTTGTTTCGGCAAATGCAGGTGATAACGGCTCGATTAGCACGATAAACCAGAAATTAAGTGACGGCACAGAATCTAACATTTCGAATAAAGGAGAAAATGACATAAATGCCGGAGTTTCGGCAGGAATAGTTCTGTTCAATGGTTTCAAAGTAATTGCTACCAAGGAAAAGCTGAACCGGCTTCAAAACCTGAGCGAAATACAACTCAATCAGCAGATTCAGAATACCATTGCTGATATAATGATAACCTATTATGATATTATCCGCCAACAGAACTATCTGAAAATCATTCAGAATTCGCTGGATGTTTCCAGGCAAAAACTGGAAATCGTTGATGTGAAGAAAAGTGTCGGAATGGCTGATGCCGTGGAACTTTTACAGGCACAGACGGATGTAAATTCAGCTGAACAACTTCTGGAACTGCAGAAATTATCGGTTGAACAAAATAAATCTGATTTGTTGCTGCTGATAAGTGCGAAAGAACAATTTCGTTTTTCGATAACCGACACAATTATTGTAGATGCAACACTTCAGCAGGATTCTATATTATATTTTCTGAACCGAAACCCTCAGTACCTGAACGCCGAACAAGAGATACTGATTGGGGAACAAATTGTTAAAGAAGTTTCAGCACTGCGATATCCTTCTGTTAAACTGAATGCAGGTTATGATTTATACCTGGCGAATTCGAATAAGGGAACCATACAGATGAACCGTAATTATGGTCCGACAGCCGGTATTTCATTGCAGATACCAATTTTCAATGGTTCTGTTTATAAAACGCAGAAAGATGTAGCACAGATTAATGTTAACAATTCCATACTTCAAAAGGAAAGCCTGAAAAATTCGCTTACTTCCCAAGCCATAAAAATATTCAGGTCCTATTCTATAACACTTTCACAGATAGAATCACAAAGACAAAACTTCGAAATGACCAAACAACTGGTTGAGGTGGTTTTGCAGAAATATCATGTTAGCCAGGCAACCATACTCGATGTTAAAGCTGCCCAGACCAGTTTTGAAAATGCAGCTTATCTGCTGGTTAACCTTCAATATTCGGCTAAAGTGGCTGAGATTGAACTGAAACAGTTGACCTATAGTCTTACTTATTAATGTTAATCAAAAAAAAAAGCCCTGCAAAGGCAGGGCTAATAAAGAATTATCTTTTGAATATATTAAATCACTTTAACATTTACCGCGTTTAATCCTTTTTTGCCTTCCTGGAGGTCAAAAGATACCTGGTCATTTTCTCTGATCTCATCGATCAGGCCTGTAACGTGTACAAAATATTCTTTGTCCGTTGCGTCATCTTTGATAAATCCAAATCCTTTGGAATCATTGAAAAATTTTACTGTTCCTTTACTCATGATGTTTTTTATTTTATTTTGATTTTGCGCAAAGATAAGTCTTTATTATCTAACTAATACAATAATTGAATAATAATTCAAATTATTTTGTTTTTTTTTACAAAAAATATACTCAAAAGAATTCACCAACTGCCTTTTACCCAAAATTAATTAGTGAGAAAAGCAGTTCTGTTTGTTGTTCAGGCATGCTTTCCGGCTCAAAAATAACCTTAACCAAAGACATTTGTATCATTCAATCCAAACTGTATGTATTACTTATAAATTTGATAATCATGTACTTAAAACTAATTTATTATAATTTGCACGGTATCGAAGTCATTTAAAATATCATGAAATAATTAAAACCCTACAACGCGCGTACTGATTATACAAGATAATATCTGATTGCAATTATGCAAAACATAATGTTGGTTAAATAAGATGATCCGAACCTTCAATTTACAGAAAAAATGTTGTCTGCAGGTATAAATAATCCGGATAACTGTCTCCAAAAAGGCTCAATCCACTCCAGGATTCAGTTATAAAGCTTCAAAAATCGCCCTTAACTCGATGCCTTTCCCGGAGATCCAACCTTTCCCTTTTTCAAATTCAGAATATATCTATGTAAAAGCAAGATTTAAGAATTATGAAAGCAGGGGATCTGATCTACCCAATCTGAACAGAAGTCATTGATATAGATCCCATTACAGACTTATCATTAAAAAAAGTTACTTCTTCATTTTCAGATTTCAACGCAAGTATATAGAGTAAAGGGAGGTAGTGTTCGGGAGTCGGGACAGCTAATTCAACCTCATGTCCTAATTGCCGGTAATTGATCAGTTGTTTATGATCATTATCAGTAATCAATTTTTTAAATTTTGCAGTTGCTTCCTGCGCCCAGTCATAACCTTTATCCGGATTTTTCCAGTCGAGAATACGAAGGTTATGAACCATATTGCCGCTTCCGATTATTAATATTCCTTTATTACGAAGTGCAGAAAGCTCCTTCGCCAAATCGTAATGATATTGGGGATCGTGGAAATAATCAAGACTCATTTGGATGACAGGAATATTAGCCGCAGGGTACATAGTTTTTATGACACTCCAGGTGCCATGATCGAGTCCCCATTTTTCGTCCAGACCAACTTTGGTTTTTACAATCATGCTCCGGGTCTCCAAGGCCAGCTGCGGACTACCAGGCACCGGATACTGCACATCAAATAATTCCTGAGGAAAACCCCCGAAGTCGTGTATGGTCTGAGGCTTTTCCATGGCTGTTACAAAAGTGCCCCGTGTTTCCCAATGAGCTGAAATACAAAGTATTGCATTTGGCTTAGGCAATTTATTACTTACAGATTTCCAACCATGAGTAAACACATTTTGTTCGATAGCATTCATCGGACTGCCATGCCCGATGAAAAGGAGCGGCATTTTCTCTGAACTTCCGGGGGGAGCGGTGAGTGTTTTAAGTTTATTCAATTGCATTCAATAACCACTAAAGGTAAAAGTCCAGTCTGTTTCAGGAAATATTTTCTTGTCATCAGGAATAATGAATTGTTCCGCACCATTAAAAGATTACTTATGCTTTTTGCCTGGTTAATTCTACCTCGCAGTTAATATGCACCTCTTCACTCACCAAAACTCCGCCAGCTTCAAGGGTAGCATTCCAGGTAAGTCCGAAATCCTTGCGGTTTATTTTACCTTTAAGTGTGAAACCAGCTTTTTCATTTCCCCAGGGATCTGTCATAAGCCCGCCAAATTCAACTTCGAGTTTTACAGTTTTAGAAACACCTTTAATGTTTAAGTTTCCGGTAAGTTCAAAATCAGAATCTCCGGTCTTATCAAGTTTACCAGAAGTAAATGCAATTTCCTTAAAATTCTCAACATCAAAGAAATCGGGACTTTTCAGGTGAGCATCGCGATCAGCTACACCCGTGTTGATGGAAGCCGGATTAATCTGAAGACTGATCTCAGCGCTTTTAAAATCGTTGCCATCGGTGAGTACCTGACCACTGAATTCGGTAAATAAACCTTTAACGTTCGAAATCATAAGATGCTTTACTTTGAAAGCAACCTCAGTATGCGTTGGGTCGAAAACCCATTTTGTTTTAACTGACATTTTTAAAGATTTTAATGTTTGATTTGATTGTGCAAATATACAATGACTCCCGGTCAAGGAGGTTACACATTCAGGAAGATATGTGGTATAATCAGGAAAAAGCAGAATGCATCTGATTGCGGAATTCGGTTGGGGTTACACCGGTCTTTTTGCGAAAAACTCGCGTAAAATAGGATTTTTCGTTATATCCGATTTCATACCCAATCTCTGAAACCGACTTGCCGGAATTGATCAGAAGGTTTCGCGCTTCGATAAGTTTTCGCGTTTCGATAATTTCGGTAATACTTTTTCCGAAAACGGATTGACTGATCAGATTAAGGTTACGGGAACTCATATTCAGTTTTTCGGCATAAAAATCAGCTCCTTCGGAACGCATAAAATTAAATTCCAGAATCTTCAAAAAATTATTGAAAGTGATAAGCTGAGAATTAGTTGAAGACTGGTTATCAAGATATTCCTTCTTGCTGTCTATTTCAAGTTTCGTTAATAACGCGCTTAATAAATGTTTAATTACCAGGTAGTTTACCGGTTTTGACTCATACTCTTTGAGCATGATTTCGCATAATGAATGTAAAGTTGTACTACAATAATCTTCACTCAGCTGGTATGTGATCTGATCCAGAAAATTTGAGTAAAAGTTGAAACGGCTTTGAGGTACAAGTTCATTTTTATATCGTATCACCCAGCCAAGAGTTTCAGAATCCGGAAAGAAGTTATGCACCTTTCCTTGCGCAACATACACAATAACAGGCGATTGGAGTACTTCCTTTTTAAAATCCAGGATATGAACAGGTTTTCCATGAGTTATGATAATCAATTCCTCATGGTCATGACGATGGGGTGCTGCCGGATCCACCAGGACCGGTTCATAAAGATCCCGTGTGAGTTTAACAATTTTGAATGGATCTTTCATAAGAGATCATGTAGTTGTATGAGAAATCTAACTTTTGTTTGAAAAGGCATCTGGATTTCAGGCACAATTACAAAAGTACGGAATTGGATCAGGAAAAAAGAATACAATTTTGCTTTATAATTCATAAGACCTTTTTCCCGGACGTAAAGTTTTCCGTTCCTAACCGAAAGGATTTGTGCTTTCGAAATCGGGAAGATATTGATCATTACTTTCCAATTCCTGAACCCAACCTTTGTAAAATCCGAGGTTTTCAAGTTCGGTTCTGACAATTTCATATTCTTCCGGAGCGAGAGTTCTCCCAAGTGCCGGATGCTGCTGAACTGCCGGAGTGGGCCAATATTGTGCCATAAGTGATACGGTAATTGAAGCTGAAATATCGGCGATATCGCGTAATACTTTCAGGCTGTTTTCAATATTTCCCGGTAATACCAGATGACGGACAATCAGGCCTTTTTCAGCATATCCGTTTTCGCTCATCAAAAGGGTTGATCCTTTCTGACGGTACATTTCTTTAATTGCTGAAAGTGCATACTGTTGATAATCTGATACTTTAGAGAATTTACGACCCAGGTTATTATCGGAATATTTATAATCAGGAAGGTAGATATCAATGTAATTTTCAAGTTCCTGCACTTCCTCAACTTTATCATAACCGTTTGTATTATAAACAAATACAGGATTATAGCCTTGTAGCCTCAGTTCTTCAATAACGGCTTTCACATGTGGAATGAAATGCGAAGGCGAAACAAATCCTACTGCATGGCACCCTTTATCGAGTAATTTTATTATTCCAGTCACGACTTCATGAAGAAGCATTTCATTGTTCTTCACTTCACCCCTGTTGCAACTTATCTGGTAATTCTGGCAATACATGCAGGATAGATTGCAGCGGCTGAAAAACACATTACAGATACCATGTAAGCCACTTATAACCGGCTCTTCACCATGATGAATGCAAATGGAACTTATATTGAAACCAGCGTCGCTTCCACACACACCAAGCACACCCTGCAACCTGTTAACTGCGCAGTTACGAGGGCAGATACTGCAGGAAACCAGGGGATCAAATAGTGATTTAAGGCGGGATTCAGGTAAAAGAGATTTCACTTTGCGGGTATGTAGCTGCAAAGATAATCGTTTTGCACTTTTACTTATTCATGCACTTCAAGTGCATTATAATAGGCTACCAGTTTTTTTAAATCGTCGAGGCTGCGGACTTTATTTCCGGTTATACGCAAATATTCTTCAATCTCCTCATTATGTTCATTCAGAACTGAGAGTGCACTTTTACGGTTACACATCAATTTGCTGGCTGCCTTTCCGGGTTTACTGATAAAATAGCAATCATCAATGAGGTATTTTGTTGAAGATTCATCTTTAGGGTCAGGAATCTGGTATGTTACCACCCGTTTCAGGAGTAACTTATTTTTGCCGGGTACTATAAGTTCAAAGTAACCTTGCCGGATAGCATCGCCGCATTCGAAATTCTCATAAATAAAAGTATGTCCATCGAAAGTTACCGTATTCAACTCATCAGGCGATGCAAATGCCAGGGTATCCTGTCCGGCAATAAACTGCATCTGATCGGACAGCAGATTATACCTGAGCAAATAATTTTCTATACTTCCTCCATCCCGAAGAACAACTTTACCTGCCGGCCAATCAGCGCCGATAAAAATCCGGCCTTCGACCCCTTTGAGTTGCGATTTTCTGTATTGTGACGAAC
Source organism: Bacteroidales bacterium (assembly GCA_038204995.1). Taxonomy (GTDB): domain Bacteria; phylum Bacteroidota; class Bacteroidia; order Bacteroidales; family UBA4417; genus UBA4417. Next base: position 9,712 of record JBBRCH010000022.1, read on the forward strand.
TTCCTGAGTTAACTACTGTGGGATCATGGCTCAGGCTCTTTTCAGTGCCGATAGAAGTGCTTTTCGGGTTCGTTTTTGTTTCCAGAACCTGGGCATAGGTTTTAATGGCGGCAAAAACCATAAAAACAGAAAAAAGGATAATTGCTGTGGTTTTCATGGCTATAAATATTGGTTGCCTAAATATACGATTTTTTTAGATGTGTTTTACATTTTCTTTGAAATACTTTGTCAGGAATGTTTACTCAAGCAATAGATAAAACATGGATGACCGAACAATCGAAGATGTAAATTTATTTTATCAAAAGTCAGGTTAATTTTGGTTTGAAACCGAAAACCAGTATTTCGCCATACAAATCCGCAGCAAATAAGGCCCATGCTCCCTGACCAAAATTGCCAGTTGGATCATAAAGCCTGTCCTGACTCTTAATCCTGCCGTATTGAGACCTGGAACATGGATATTATGCAGAATCCGATAAATTTTCCTAACCCTGTCGGAATTGAATGGATTTAAGAAGAATTAACCCTCTGAAAGCTTTGAATTCCTTTAAAAAATCTATTTTTGCTTTAGCTAAAGCTTTCCACTTTCAGTTTTAGTATAAACGTTGATTTCCAATTGAACTTTCACAAGGTAATATCATACAAACCCATGCGTTAACATTCAGTTTTGGAAAGTTCAAAGTATTAAAAGATATTAATCTCCGGGTGCCGGCAGGTAGTATTTTCGGTTTCCTGGGACCAAACGGTGCGGGAAAATCCACCACAATTAAAACCTTGCTTGGATTGCTGCACTCAGACCTGGGAATGGTGCATATTTTTGATAAAGACCTGAACACCAATAAAATGTAAATTCTGATACGCATAGGTGCCATGGTTGAATCACCTTCTTTATACGATCATCTGGATGCCCACCGAAACCTGGAAATAACAGCACGCCTCCGGAATCTTCCTTTCACCGGTATCAAGCCTTTACTGGATATAGTTTCACTCACGCAGGACGCTCACAGACCCGTGAAACAATATTCATCAGGTATGAAACAGCGCCTTAGTTTAGCAATCGCTTTGCTGCCGGAACCAGAATTGCTGATACTTGATGAACCTATTAATGGTTTGGATCCAATCGGAATTATGGAGATACGACAACTGCTTATGCGTATAAACAAAGAAAAAAACTGTACCATACTGCTTTCGAGTCATATATTGAGCGAAGTAGAAAAATTATGCAGCGATGTAGCAATCATCAATTCAGGTACACTGGCATCCCAGGGCAGCATGCAATCGTTGCTGAATGCAGCTACCGGGCAGGAAGTAATTATCATTCATTCAAATAATGCAGAAAAAGCCAGGGAGATAATTGATGGCCGGTTTAATTGTACGATTTCAGATCATAACCTCGGTATAACTGTTTCAGGAAAACCGGAGGCTGCCGCAATCATCAGAACACTTGTTGAAAATGGCATTGAGATATATTCTGCTGAAAGGGAAACCACCGGGCTCGAAGCATCTTTTCTTCATCTTCTGAATGAAAACCAGCAGTCATGAAAATCCATCTCCATACTTTCCTCCGCATAGCGGCTGTTGAAAATTGTAAAACTAAGGGGTACTCTTGCGTTCTGGCTAACCCTGATATATCCTTTGGGAACCGTTTTAATGGTTTCACTTATATGGATCAGCTCACGGAAGAATAAGACCGTTAATACCGAACAATTTATCAATAACCTGGGACATACTGCTTCGTTTTTTCTGCCTTTCTTTATTGTGCTTTTAATAAGTGTGGCCTGCAATATTGAGCATAAATCAGCTTTGATGAAGCATTTACTGGCTCTGTCTGTTCCACGTCCCCTTTTTTTCCTTGGCAAATTTGCAGGCATCATGGCATTTATAGCCCTGGCATTAGTGCTTACACTGATATTTTCTTACGGCTCCATCTGGGTTTGTGGATTAATTAGTCCCAAACTGGGTTTCGGTTTAAATTTTAACTACAGGTTACTCTTTCGGATTCTTATCAATGCTTATATTGCTGCCGCGGCCATTTATTCTATTCAATACTGGTTGGGTATGCGGTTACGAAACCTCATACTACCCGTTGCTATTGGTTCAGCATTAATTATACTCCCCGTTGCGGTTCTGATTATGTTGGGAATAACCGGCCTGATAAGTCATAGCGATGAATTTACTAAGATTATTACCTACAATCCCTACTCCTATCCCTATTCAGCTGCTTTCAATATGATGAAAAAAACTGAGGTTACTATCTTTTCAACTACAACCATAGTATTTATTAAGGTTTCTCTGGTTGCATTATTCCTTGGTTCCCGGGAGTTTAACAGGAGAAATATCAGTTAATCTGCATAAAATAATATTGCTTCCGGGGATGAGAGAATTTAACAACATTTATAGCGGAAGTTCTTTAGATTTACTTTTCCCGAATATTGAAACAACTAAATTCAGTAAGGTGAAAATATATAACATTTTAAGAAAAAATAAAATTTTAGATTTTAATGTATTGGTCTGCAAATAGATAAATGCATCGTTGAATGCATTTTCAAGTTTTTCATGCGAATAAGCAGAGCCAATTATATAGTTTACCAAAAAGGGATACTGCATAACTTTCTGCACTATATTGTTCATTCGAAACTCAGGCATCAGCCTCCGGTAAATCTCTTTATCATATGCTTTATTGAAGTCTGATGAAAAATTGTCAGCTTTAAAACAGTTTATTATATGTTCCGAAGCCACCCTGCCACTTCGTATCGCGTTTCCGACACCCTCGCCCGTTAAAGGTTCAATTAACCCGGCAGCATCACCGGTAAGTAAAAACCTGTTGCCCGAAACAGGGCGTCGGCCCGCTCCAAGAGGAAGCACATGTCCTTTAATACCGCCTTTGCAGGTGGCATTCAGGAACCTGTTCCTCAATAGTTCACCGGAAAGCAACTCGCTGAATTTCTTTTTCAGATCAATTCCTTTTTTGGTTATTGCCGAGGCTAACATTCCAATTCCTACGTTAGCCTTTCCATCAGCATGGTGGAATATCCATAAATAGCCCGGGAGTATGTCGCGAAAGAAATAAATCTCAATGGGATTGTTTTGATTCAAAGGTTGCAAACCGCTATAATAAGCTGTAAGTCCAACCGCAAGTTGTTCATTCGGAATCCTTGGCACTCCCATCTGCCTGGCTACAACAGAATTAGCTCCATCTGCTCCTACTACAAGCTTACATTCGAAAATATACTTATCGGCAGCTATCACGACATGATCGCCGAGCAGTTCAACCTTCTGAACTTTGCAATTTTCAAAAACATGAATTGTATCATGCTGTTTTAACTGCTGAAACAGCAGGTTATCAAAATCAATGCGATGGCAGGTATAAAATGGCTTGTTTTCGAGTTTTAACCTGAAAGGAATTCTTACGTGACGCAAATCAGGCGAAAACATAAAAGCCTCATAACTGGGTAGTTTATCCGGAAAATCCCGGAATGAAGTTTCAAGTGACTCTGAAACAAGTGACAGCTGATTCATGACATCAAGAGTAAGCCCGTCTCCACAGGTCTTTTCCCTGGGAAACCGGGCTTTATCAATAATTGCAATTTTAAGTCCTGAATCTGCAAGTCGTATTGCAGTTGTAACTCCTGCAGGGCCTGCACCCACAACCAGGACATCAAATCGCTCAGTCATCAAGAATATTTATGTTAAGTAATCAGGTTGTGTTTAAGAATATTGTAGGGTTTTTCAAGTCCGTATGGTAGTACCAGGTACCAGGTGCAGAGTGTCGTGTGCCGGGTGCCGGGTGCCGGGTGCCCTTTCGCAGAAAAAGGATTTGAGGCTGATAATTTTGTGTGGCTTATATCTGACAATATGCAAGCACCCGAAACCTGGAATCTGGAACCTGGAACTATGATTTTATGTGCTTCCAAAACTCTTCTGATATCCACAATTTTCTTAAACAGAACATTTATATTTTTATTTTACTCTACGATCAGTGTTTGAATTGAATGTGGAAGACTGGTTACTTCAGCTGCCTGGCCTGCAATCCAAAGGCGGTAAGGAATTTTTTCTTCACTTTGGTTCATTACAACAACTGCGATTTTCCCGTCGGGATTCAGAAAAGCAGTAGTCAGCAATTGCCCGCGGCTTCCCGAACTGATAATCCGCCTGGCACCCGGACGAATAAATTTTGAAAAGTGCCCGATATAATAGAAAGAACTCAGGTAGGTTAGCTTGCCTGTTTTGGTATCAGCATGTACAGGTGCAAAACAAAAATTACCTACATGATTCGGACCGCCTTTTTCATCAAGCAATACATTCCAGTCCGTCCAGCCAACGGTTCCATTATTAAAATCGTTGATCATCGAAAGCCCGTATTTCTCTCCCCATTTCCATTCTTCAATTTTGCCGAGGTCAAAATTTTCTGCGCAACCTTCAGTAAATATCAGGTTTTTATCAGGATATGTTTCGGCTACACGTTTCTCATTTTCATAAATATTTCCTCCACCGGTCCAACTCTCGTACCAATGATATCCTATTCCCCAAACATACTTAGCAGCTTCCGGATCATCGAGAACAGTGCTTGCACGCTGATACAACAAATCACGGTTATGATCCCAGGCAATCAGCTTCTTGTCGGCCAATCCGGCCTGGTAAAGTGCTGGCCCCAGGAAATTTTTAATAAAATCGCGTTCTTCTTCACCTGTATACAGGCACGATTCCCATATTTGGGTAGCCATAGGTTCATTTTGTATGGTTAATCCCCAAACAGGAATCCCTTGGGCTTCGTATGCTTTAATAAATTTCACGAAGTATTCAGCCCAGGCCTGATCGTATGCCGGCAGGAGTTTTCCTCCATGCAACATGTCATTATTGTCCTTCATCCATGCTGGCGGGCTCCAGGGGCTTGCAAAAAGCGTAAGTTTCCCACCGGCAGCGGCAATTGCCTGTTTGATAAACGGAATTCGAAATTCCTCATCATGCGCTACATTAAAGGATTTTAATGCTGCATCGTTGTCGTTGACATAGGTATAGCTTCCACTCGAAAAATCGCAGCTATGGATATTGGTGCGGGCAAGGGAATACCCTATTCCTTTCTCCACATCATAATATTTCTGCAAAAACTCCTGTTGCTTGTCTTTTGGCAGTTTAGCAAATGTTTCTGCAGATGCATCGGTCAAAGCGCCGCCAATTCCGATAAAAGTCTGGAAGGTTTTTGTTGGATCGACAAACACACATGGTTGCGTTTCTTTGGGCTGACCGAAATAAGCAAACTGAACGGTTTCAGTTTGTGTAAGTCTGAGCCTGGTATTTTCGGCTGTAGTATACACAACTACCTTTTTCACGACCGGGACCGCAGGCGTTACACTCTCATTTCCGGCTTTCACATTGTTTGAAGTGAACAGCAAACACATAGCTGACAAATAAATTAACTTGTTCATATTTAATTATTTAAATTAGCAGTAGGGTGAAATATTTTTTTTGATTTATAATTCTATTTTCTTTAGTCTCAATTCTTACTCTTAATAAAATGTATTACCAAATGTACGTGGCTACCGATCCAGGGATTAACGAAGTTACAGCTTTCCTGTTTTTAAAACCAATATTAAATGATTGTGAGTTACCGGAATTGTTGAGCACAATGAGAACTTTCCTTCCTTCCGGTGTAATAAAAGCTGCATTCGGGAGATCCGGCGGTATGTTTGATGCTATTCTAAAGGATCCTGCCGGGATAAATTTCGAGGCATGGGCGACAATGTAGTATGAAACATTGCGTGTATATCCAGAACTGATTGTCAGGGCTCCTTCGCAGTTTGAGCAACCACCGTTAGTATGAGGATTGTATGATGGATCTGAAGCCAGGTTCCATTCAATTACATTCTTGCTCCAGTTCCGGGATGCACCGATTATCACATTCTTCATGTGCCATTGCAAATCTCCTCCAAAGTTACTGGGACCACCCACATATTGCTCGGTAAAATATAAATTCTTAGCCGGAAATGCAGAATGAACTGCTGATAAAGCCGAGATATCACCGGCATACAAATGAAAAGCTGAGCCATCAACATATTGAGAAGCAGAAGGATCATTGAGGATGCTTGTGGCATATTCAGGATGATCGCAGTTATGATCGTATACAATGATTTTGGTTGACAAACCAGCAGATGCAAATGTGGGCCCAAGGTTGTTTTTAATAAAATCTCTTTGTTCCGACGCCAGCATCAGCATACTTGGTGTATTGTAGGGATTTAATGGCTCATTTTGGATAGTGATGGCATCAATAGGAATTCCTTCCGATTGCATTCCGATAATATACCGCAGCAGGTAACGTGCATAAACATCGTAATATTCAGGTAAAAGGCTTCCCCCAACCGCGTTTTTGTTGCTTTTCATCCAAAGTGGCGGCGACCATGGTGAACCAAGGATTTTAATATCCGGATTCAGCAAAAGTATTGACTTAAGAACCGGAATAAGGTCGACTGTATCCAGGCCCAGGCTGAATTTGTCGAGATTAACATCTGTTTGACCACCGGGCAGATCATCGTACGAAAATACGGTTGCACTCAGGTCGGAAGCCCCGATACTGATCCTGAGATAACTGATGCCTATCGAATTATCGTCCCTTAAAAACAATTCCTTCAAAAGCTGATCCCGTGTTGCAGGGGTCAGCTTATTTATGAGATAAGCGCTTCCTCCTGTAAGAGCAAAGCCAAAACCATCTATTTCCTGGTAAATCTGAGTTGTATCAACACTTATCGTCGGGTACTGATTCGCCTCGGTTGAGAAGAGTAAACTGACCTCCTGTTTCCGGAGCAGAGCAGATTTATCAGGCTTGGTCAGCCAGAAGAATATATCAGTAGCAAGCGGTGCAGGATCAAACACATCATCATTCAGAATCGTAATGGTTGAACTGTAAGTTGTCAATTTTGCATTTTTAACATTGCTTATTGTAATATAAAAATCCTCATCTTCCTCGAAGATTGAGTCATTATAAATCAAAACCTCAATATTTTTAGTTGTTTCACCAGGGTTAAAAACAAGTAATGAAGCATTTACACCTATATAATCCTCGCCTGCCAATGCAGTATGATCAGTTGTAGACCATGTAAAACTAACCTGTTTATCACTTGCGGAACTAAGCGATACAGGAATAATTGCTTTTGTAAGCTGCAACGTGCCTTCCATTATACTGACTGAACTTGTAATACTAATATCAGGTGTTGCAGGTTCTTTCTTTTTACAGGAACAGGATGCAATGGTAAGTATTATCAGTAATGTTAAATATAGGGTCCGGTTTTTCATTCATGTTTTGATTTTCATTTTTTTGTTCACTTTCGCTACCAGACATAAGTAGCTGCGGCTCCCTTGCGTAAGGAAGCGGTTGCCAATTTTTCATTACATACTATATTGAATTTGAAAGGAATATCGCTGCTATTTACAACAATCAGCACCATCCTTCCATCGGGAGTTTTAAATGCAACATTCGGCAGGTTCGGCAGCAAATCGGATGCGATCCTCACTGAACCCGGGGGCACAAATTTAGAAGCATGGGCGAGAATATAGTAAGCAACATTTCGTGTATACCCGGAATCAATGGTAACTGCTCCTTCGCAGCTTGTGCAGCCTCCCGGAGTATGCGGGTTGTACGATGGGTCCGAAGCCAGGTTCCATTCAATAACAGCTCTACTCCAGTTACGTGGAGCCCCTATGATTATATTTTTCATATACCACATTAGCTCAGGACCAAATTTACCTGGACCACCCACCCATTGTTCGGTAAAGTATATATTCCGTGAAGGGTAAGCGTCATGCACTTGCGATAATGCTGAAATTTCACCTCCATACAGGTGAAATGCTGATCCGTCAATATACTTAAAGGCATCAGGATCACTCAGAATATCTGTAGCATATTCCGGATGATCGCAGTTATGATCATACACTATTATTTTTGCTGTTATTCCGGCAGACTGAAAGAGCGGGCCAAGGTTATTTTTAATAAAATCTCTTTGCTCATCTGACAGCATGATCATGCTGGGATTATTTCCGCCATGAAGTGGTTCATTCTGAATGGTAATGGCTTCAATGGGAATGCCTTCTGCTTTCATTTCGGTGATGTAGCGCAACAGGTACCGTGCATAAACATCATAATATTCAGGTTGAAGAGATCCGCCAATTGAGTTGTTATTGTTTTTCATCCAGACAGGCGCGGACCAGGGCGAACCCATAATCTTAATTTTGGGATTAAGTAATAAAATGGACTTCAGAACAGGAATCAGGTCAACTGTATCCTGACCCAGGCTGAAATTGTTAAGATTCACATCTGTTTCTCCGGCAGGCATATCATTATATGAAAACACAGATGCATCCAAATCAGATGAACCGATACTTATCCGCAGGTAACTTATGCCTATCGAATTATCATCCCGCAAAAACAATTCTTTTAACAGGCTTGCACGTAAATCAGGAGCTAAATTATTAATCAGGTATGCACTTCCGCCCGTAAGTGCAATACCAAAACCATCCATTTCCTGATAAGTCGTTCTCGCATCAACCTTTATTGAAGGATAATCACTAACCATTTTCTTAAATTCCAATCCCGGGACCTGCTTTTGAATCAATGCTGACTTATCAGGGTTGGTAAGCCAACAAGAAATATCGCTTTTAACATCCTGTTTTGTTGTATCACCGGGGATATGTCCTTCATGATTACTTGCTTTGCCTATAAAGCTGAATGAATTGCAAATTATAAAGCAAAACAAAAGTAAGATGTATGATCTTTTAAAAAATATGTTTTGCATTTAGTTTTCCCTTTATGAGCAGTATCACTGGAAGATTATTTTTATGAAGATTTACATAAAACGGTATTGTTCACCTACAGAAGAATAAGTTTACTGCGGAATATCTTACCGGATATTTCGAGCTCAACTATATATAAACCCCTTGGCAGGTCGCCGACAAAAATCTTTTTCAGCGCTTCTGAATCCGATACTTCAATTGTTTTCGCAAGTGAACCGGTGAATGACCTCAATGATATTGTTTTCCTGTTACCGGCATATCCGGGGATAGGAATTGATATCACATCATTTGCAGGATTAGGGTAAATAGTGAGCGTGGCCTTTTCATCTTCCCGTATTCCAATACTTGAATCAGTAAACTTATACCAGTTCATGTTGAATTCAGGTTGTATGACTTTTACCCGCAATGTACAGACTCCTTCGGTTAAATTCATTTCGCCGCTGATAGTCTGCCATGTTTGCCAGCCACCGGTAACCGGAGTATTTAATACAAGAACATTCACTATTGCACCGCTCGGGTTAAGCTGTTCAAACTCAACTTTACCTGCTGTGCCATTGGATGCAGCCCTCAATTCAACCGTATATTTTGATGTTTTCAGCACCCTGATATTATAGTCGAGATAATCGCCTGAATTTGTGTAACCTACACTCTGCCCACCGCCAGTATCGGTACAGTTTTCGAGTACCAGACCATTATTAAAGGTGAACGATTCTGCCTGTATAGTGCCGGGAACCGATGTAAAAACAGGTAAATTGTTTTTTACCGGGAAATTAAGGAAGTTCTGAAGTAAAGTACCATCTGTAGCTGCAACAGATCCGTCAGTATAATTCAGTTCTATGTTATCAATATCAGAAATATGCTGAACCAAGGTAACAATTATTTGAGATGGATTTTCACTATTCACTGCAGCACTGTTAATTGCAACTGCATTTCCGTTAACAGTACAACTAAACCCATCCGTGCTAAGGGTTGAATCAACCAGCAATTTATTACACGAGAGATAAATGAGTTCAGTTTCTCCGAAAGTTTCAGCCATAACAGGGTTCAACAAAACGTCTTCAGTTTTATTGAGAAGGCTAAAATTGAGATAACCCAAATTAGAATTACCATATTCATATATAAATTTAATCCGTTGCTGTCCTTTATAGAGGATAACATCATTGATCATTAAAGATGCCCAGGTTAGATACCCGCCTGATGCAGGAAGCGATAACACACCTGTAACATCAGCATTATTAACCAATATCCTGATTTTCGAATCTGAATCCGGAGCCGCGTACCTGAGTTTTACAAGATAGGAGGCGGTTGAGTCAACATCAGCTGTATATTGCATCCACTCATCACCAAATGTCCATCCGACATAATTGATGGTTGAGGATACTTCAGGATCAAAAGAAGTACCTATGTCAACGCCATCATTGCGATACATCCAGCCTGAATTCCAGGCTGTATAGTTTCCTGAACTACCATGGTAATTAGCTACATCAGTATCCCAATATGCTTTTCCATTCCTGCCCAGATCAAAATCAGATGCAAGTATTCTGCCTGGAATTACATGCTTTGTAAAAGGTATGGTTGTTGAATCATATACCTGCCTGAACATGGCATCTGTGACATCTTTATGATAAATACAATTTTGAATATTAGCATTTCCAGCCATTTGCATCAAGGCAGCAAATGCAAAATCTGACGATGGAGCAGTCCCTCCGTTGTTCCAGTAATTGAGTAAAGTTTCATAATTTGCGGTCTTAGCAATGGTTAAGGGGCCGACAACCGTGTTTATTTTTTTCAATGGCCACCATGCCCAACCGATATCCTTTGATTCAACCAGGCGGATAGCGTCGTTGAACCAGGTATTTGAATTCTCGCCCGATTCACCTAACCAGACCGGAATATTGTTTTGATTACGAACATTCAATATCCACTGCAAGGAGTTTTCATCGTTATATGACCAGTATTTATGGAAACTAACAACCATATTGTTATCCCATGCCGGAAAAAGGCCGTTATAATTATTGCCCCAGCAATTGCCTTCAATAATGATAAGGTGGTTCTGGTCTACTTCGCGGATGGCATTGGTGATATCAATATATAATTGGCGTAAGGGTGCATTGGAATTTTCGGAACAACCGTTCTCATTACCTCCTGCAGTGAAACCCCAGTTTGGTTCATTAATCAGATCATACCCGCCGACCCATGGCTCATTTGCATATCGCTCAGCAAGTTTTCGCCATAGAGCGATGGTTTTCTGTCTGTTTTCAATACTTTCCCAAAGCGAGAATCTTGCAGGGTTATAATCGCAGATTGCTTTATCCTTGCCCTGGCCGCCAGGTGCAGCATGTAAATCAAGTATAACATACATCTGATTGGCTTTACACCAGCTAATTAAACTGTCAGTCATTGCAAAGCCTTTGTCGAGCCAGGTATTGATGCCTGATACAGGCTCATCGTCAATAGGCAAGGTGTAAAGGTTATAATGCATCGGCAGCCTCACCGAGTTAAAGCCCCATGAAGCAAGCGAATCGATGTCCCTGCGGGTGCAATGGTTGGCAAGCCATGCATCATAAAAAGCATCTGTGTTTGATGTCCCTATAAGTTCTGCTATTTTCTCCTTAATTTGCCACTGGGCTTCGGCAAAACCACTCATTTCCATCATATAGGGCTCCTGAAGCATCCAGCCCCCGAGACCCATACCACGCAATATTACTTCGGTGCCTGAATCATTTACATTTTTTTTTCCACTTGCATGTAATCCCTGTGCGAAATCTTCACTGCTGATCCCGATAAGGATCAAAATGAAGAATAACCATTTTAATTTTCTCATATTTTTTTAAAACCAGACTTATAAAACAATGTTTGTCAAAGTTATGAAATTAAGGTGTGAACACCTCCTTTTTAGGATTGGAGTAAATAATATTCTTCGAAAGTCCGGCAAAAATTTACGCCTGTGGCTTGGCCAGCCAATCCGCCTTCGAAATTATCACTCAAAATATAGGTACTCAAGGTTATTTTTTGTTTATCAGCCGGAGGTGTTTGTTTTTTTTCGTGTTGTAACCTGAAATCGCAACTCCAGGGCAAGATAAAGAATATATTTTCTCATCATGTTTCTTAATTTGTCAGTTCAAACTCAGCTTTGAGCCGGATATCCCGGGATGACGCTCCAATCATTAGTTCGAAATCTCCCGGCTCCGCCACCCATTGTAACTGCTGATTGTAGAATGACAGTTTTTCTTTATCAATTACAAATGTAATAGTCTTTGATTCACCGGCTTTCACCGCTATTTTCCGGAAGTCCTTCAGTTCTTTTACAGGCCTAGCAATCGAACCAACTTTATCTCTCAAATATACCTGTACAATTTCTTCACCGTCATATTTTCCTGTGTTCGCAATAGTTACATCAACAGCTATTTGTTCATCGCCTTTCATCTTTGTACTGCTTAACTGCACATTACTGTATTTAAAGGTGCTGTAACTTAATCCATAGCCAAATTCATACTTAGGAAAAATAGATAAATCCTGGTAGGAAGAATTATTGAAGTGGCTATGGTCGCTTGTTGCAGGTCGGCCGGTATTAAAATGGCTGTAATAAATGGGTACCTGTCCGACACTGCGGGGGAAGCTTATAGACAGTTTGGCCGATGGATTGTAATCGCCAAATAACACATCTGCGATAGCATTACCGGCTTCACTACCCAACCACCAGGTATATAATATAGCAGGTGCATGATCGGATGTATAATTGAATACCAAAGGACGTCCGGCATTAATTAACACTACTACGGGCTTACCGGTAGCCAGCAATACTTCCAACAAATCTTCCTGTACACCAGGAATGCAGATATTACTGCGGCTTCTGGCTTCGCCACTCATATCTCTTCGCTCGCCAATGCTGAGTATTACGACGTCCGATTGCTTCGCAATTTTAACGGCTTCAGCAAATCCGTTCTTGTTTTCACCTTCAATATCGCAGCCTTTTGCATAAAGTATCTTTGTGCCGGTGCCTACTTTGTTAACCAGTCCTTCCCATTGCGATACAATAAAGTTAGAATCAACACCTGGTACTTCGACATCCCAGAATCCTTTGTTTTGCTTTACAGCTTTAACAAGCGGACCAATAAAAGCTATTGTCTTTATGTTTTTAGACAAAGGCAGTAATTGATCCTGGTTTTTAAGTAACACAATGCTCTTTGCAGCTATATTCCTGGCAGCTTTGGCATGTTCCGGATTGTTTAATTCTTTTTGTTCTCTTTCAGCATCGCAAAACCGGTATGGGTCATCAAACAAGCCAAGCTCAAATTTCTTCGTCAGGATTCTTCTAACAGCATCATCAATCAGATCAACGGGTACTTTTTTATCCGCCACCAATTGTACCAGGTTGTTTTTATAACAGCGGCTTTCCATATCCATATCACAGCCAGCGGTAATTGCAGATAAAGCTGCTTCATAGTCATTTTTGACATTGCCATGGTTTACCATCTCACCAATTGAGCCCCAATCACTGACCACAAAACCTTTAAAATTCCATTTACCTTTAAGAATATCACGTTGCAGGTACTTATTACCTGTGGCGGGCACGCCATTCAAATCATTAAATGAATTCATAAATGTTGCAACCCCTGCATCGACTGCAGCTTTAAAAGGAGGTAGATATACTTCCCATAAAAGCCTGTCGCTCATATCAACTGAGTTGTATTCCCGCCCACCGATTGCTGCACCATAAGCCGCAAAATGCTTGGCACAAGCCATCACTGAATTTAAATCGCCCGGCTTATCACCCTGGAAACCTTTAACCCTTGCTGATGCAATCATTGAAGCAAGGTATGGGTCCTCTCCCGCTCCTTCCATAACTCTTCCCCAGCGCGGGTCGCGCGCAATATCAACCATAGGTGCAAAAGTCCAGTGGATGCCACTTGCACTTGCCTCGGTTGCAGCTATTCTGGCTGATAATTCCATTGCATCCAAATCCCAACTGCAGGCTTCTGCCAATGGAATCGGGAAGGTGGTTTTAAATCCATGAATAACATCCTGCGCGAAAAGCAATGGTATTTTTAACCTGGATTCCATGGCATTTTTTTGCTGGCTCCTGGTTCGCTCAGTTCCTAAACAATTTAACATGGAACCAACTTCCCCTCTGCGTATCTGGCTGGCTTTATCAGTATCCACTGTAACCGGGCCTGTTGCTGTCAGGTCATCACTGTATTGATTGAGCTGGCCAACTTTTTCATCGAGGGTCATTAACCGCATCACTGAATCAACTTTTTGGCTGACCGAAACGGGTTGCGCTTCAACAGTCAAGAACTGGTTTGTGAACAGAATTATCAGCCACAGGATTGGATTATATATCTTATTCATAGGGAATATTTTATATGAATTTGGCTTATGGTTAGTTACATATTGAATACTATTTATTAAAGAAGTGGGATCAATAAAATAGTATTTACAATAAATTTCACTTTGATGATTTATAAGGTCTGGTTTAGTCATGTTTGCAATATCCATTTTTTCTCTTTCATTATTCCGGCGGTCAAAAAATTCATCTTTGAAGTCCTGAAAAAGAGCCCGATTCATACTCTTATTTTACTCTTGCAGTCAGGACTTGCCATAGTAATTAATTTCTTTATCGTTAAGTGTCTGAATCGTTTGCATTACAAGGATAAAAAAACTTATTTATCATAATGAAGTTTCTTTCTTTGATAAGAATTCTGTAAAACAAAAAAGGCCTTTTTCTTTTCCCCTTTTTCGGAGAGCAGTCCTTTTCTGTTGAACCCATCCTGTATACCGGGCAAGTTCCGTCGGGGTGACCTGAAATCGGTTAAAATCCATGGACTCATGCCGCGGATATTGGGCATTTCTTCAATCATTAACAAGTTCTGCTGATAGAGATATTCCTGGTATTCCTCTGTCCAGCGCTCGTCCTTGTTACATTGCAGGCCCTGCAAGGCACCGCCGCCAAACTCAGATACTACCAAAGGCTTATGGTAATGAGAAGTCCATTTTGCTTCGGGAGCAGTTGAAAAGTCACCATTATACCATCCTGTATATTGGTTTAAAGCGATAATATCAACATATTCACCGATCTTATCATCAATAATAGCTACGCCATTTTCGTTCCGGGTCAACAGGGCGGCGCTTATCAACCTTGTTTTATCAAGCGCTTTGGTATGGTTAATCAGATTAATTAAAAAAGCATTTCTTGCTTCGGACAAAGGTGTTTCATTGGCCATCGACCATATGATAATACAAGCCCTGTTTTTATCTCTTGTAATGGTTTCGGTTAACTGATTTTTTGCGTTTTCGTATGTCGGATGATTCGTGAAATCAATCGTCCAGTAAACCGGTATTTCTTCCCAGACCAAAAGACCTATTTTATCTGCCTGGTGCAGCATATATTCGTTATGCTGATAATGTGCCAGCCTGGCGTAATTACACCCCAATTCTTTAGCCCGGGACAGGAGTGTAACAGCATCAGTTTCGCTGTTTGCCCTCCGGCCATTAAATTCTTCGTGCATGCTGATGCCTCTCAGATATACTGTCTTGCCATTCAGCAAAATATCAGGTCCTTTTGTTTTAATCGTCCTGAAACCAATATCATCCTTCAGTGTTTGGTGCGCTGTTTTAATATAAACCTCGTAAAGTTTTGGTGATTCAGGCGACCAATACGTAATTCCGTCACCGGAAAATGAGTGCAGGCTGATTTCAAAATCCGCATTGCCGTTCTCATCCGTCTGAATTTCTTTTTCTACATTCAGTTCGGGAATGCTGATAGTGATTTTTTGATCTTTTAACGGATTGCTTAATACAACAAAGCCTGCTATGGTTGTACTATCGTTCTTCTTTAATTGAACCATATAGTCCCGGATAAATACTGCAGGTTCCTCAATTAACTTTACATCGCGGGTAATTCCTCCATAATTCCACCAATCGGTATTTACAGTCGGAACTGCCTCTTCCGAACGAGTGTTGTCCACTTTAAGCACAAGGAAATTATCCTTAGATTTTTCAAGCGATGTAATTTCGAAATTAAAAGGCGTAAATCCACCAATATGAATACCCAGTTTTGTTCCGTTAAGATAAACATCGGCTCTATAGTTTACAGCACCAAAATACGCGAAAAGCCTTTTTTTTCTCTTTAAATTAAAATCAAACAATTTCTTATACCACACTGTTCCTTCATAATAAAACAGGTTCTCTTTATGCGTATTCCAATCGCCGGGAACTATCATTGCCGGTGATTTGTCACAATCGTACTCAACCAGTTCCGACTTGTTTTTAGCAATGTAATCATTATAAGAGGCTGCAGTCGAATGAGGATCATTCTGATCGAAGGGTACTAAATGAAAGCAGTAGTAACCGGTTTCATAGGGATCAACAATATAGTTCCAGTAGCCATTTAATGAAACAGACTCCCTATTGCATTTATGAATTAAAAGACTTTGCGACATCACCACCTGTGGAAATATTAGTAATCCTGAAATTATTTTCCTCTTTATCATTTGTTTTATCCAAGATTATTTGCAGAACCTTTCAAGAGTTTGAAACCGGCTAAGGGTTTAATTGACAAATGGCAGACTACAATCTCAGACCAGCTATTCATTCATACAGCAACCTTATTTCTATCAACTTCCTCTATTGATATACTCTAACATAATCTATTTCCATTTGAGCGATTGTAAAGTCAGGGTCAACTGTTCCTCCGAAATTGCCGCCCATAGCCACATTGAGTATAATAAAAAAATTTTGGTTGAATGGCAAAGTTCCGTTGTTGGCAAAAGTATATATGGGCACCTTATCAACAAAAAATCGAATGGTTGTTGATGACCATTCCATTGAATATATATGAAATTCGGTAGTTGCATTAGAGATCATCAGCGAACCTCCAACTCCATTTGCTCCTGAATGATCGGGATAGTGAAGGGTGCTGAAAATTCTGTTCAGCTGGTTTCCGACGTGCTCCATGATATCAATTTCGCCACAGGCAGGCCATATGGCAGTCGTAAAATTTGAGCCCAGCATCCATATTGCAGGCCAGGTGCCGCCTCCGGCAGGAAGTTTGGCTCGAACTTCGACCTTACCATATTTAAACGCAAATTTATCATAGGAAAGTAACCTCGCCGACGTATAAGCACTGCCACTGAAATTTTCTTTTTTAAGAATTATTTTCAGCGTGCCGTCAGACACATTTGCATTATCCGTTCTGTTAGTATAATACTGTACTTCATTATTCCCCCAACCGCCTGCACCTATATCGTATCCCCATTTTGAAGATAAAGGAGGACCAGGCGAATCAAATTCATCAGACCAAATCAGGCCCTGAACCACGGCAACGGTTATCAAAGTGGAAGCGGATGCTGTCTTACCACCGGCACTTTTAGCCACTACAGTAACAGTATATACCCCCGAAACAGTGTAATGATGAGTAACAACCCCAGTAACAGACAATTCTGATTCACTATTTCCAAAATTGAAAGTATATAGCACTGCATTGGTAGCTGCAGCTACAAACGAAACACTTCCGCTGCTGTCCGAACTTACTGTTGCTTGTATGGTAAGATTTGAAGGCGCAACATCCTGTGGTGTTTCATCAGTTTTTTTACATGACAAAAAAGAAAAAATCAATAATACTATTATTACTGTTAACTTGTTCATAGGACTAATTTTTTTCAGTTTTGAGTAAACAATATTATTCAGGCTGCTTGCTTTCTTAACATGTATACTCATCTATTATTTTTTGCACTATTTTTATTTCTGACAGATTGGCTCCATTTACTTTATGGCATTTGTATTCAGTTTAATAGGTCACAACCTTGTTAATTGAGTTGTTATGATGGTAAATGAGAAAGGAGGAGTAACTGACCCTCCTCCTTTCAACATTCAAATGAACTGTTCTTTAGCAGGAAAGTGTTAAATGGCCTTTAGTTTTAAATACCAGGCATTTCCTGTTTCAGTTCCCTGAACTCTTAAATACATGGAGATAGGTGTTATTTCTAATATCTCATATTCTTTTAGCACCGCACCATAACCTATATACGTATCAAAGCCAGCAAGCAGTATACTCGTTTGAGTCGTTGTGGAATTTGCAGGTAAAGTCGGTTCTACAGGTACAAGAGAGGTAGCGCGAATAAAAGAAAAATCTGAAGTTCCGCCTGCATAAGCATAACATCCTTCATCTCCTGTTGCAGGTATACCCGGAAGGCCACCAGCCAAATCGCCTGTTTTAGTGAATGCAGCATCAGTTATAACCGTTAACGAAAAAGTCTTATCTGTAACTTTTGTAAACTTAAAATTTGCGGTGTAAAAGCACGGACAGCAATTAAGTTTTTCATTAATGGCCCCGGCCCACCATTCTGGCCTTACCGATCCGGCATTCCAGGGGCCTACCCCAAAATGAGCAGGAATACTTGCATCAACAACCCATGTTTTAGAGTCATCGCCTGTTAAATTGGTTACAATTACAGGATCCGGTGTGTAGTCGCTTCTGACCGTAACATCTTTTGTATTGACAGAGGAAGTACCTCCTTTGCCAGATACCAGAGCTGTAATCATGTAAGTGTTTATACCACCCTTGGAGTATTTAGCAGTAATAGTACCTGTAGGAGTTAATTTCCAATCTACATCATTACTTGCATCAAAATCCACTTTGTAAGCAAGGGCATTATCAGCAGTGACGGTTATTTTCACTTCTCCGGAACCATCTCCGTCGGGATGTGTAGCATCCTGACCAACAACTTCTGTTGTAATTACAATATTTGATGGAGGAGTTAAATCTCCGAGGCTATATTCCTGCTTTTTGCAAGCAGTAAGCACTATCATGAGTGCGGCTATCCCTATAAAGGTTTTATACGTATTTTTCATCAGAATCATTTTTTAGTTTGTTAATCTAATGTTATCAATATAAATGATTGGTCCTGTACCAAGAGCTGTTACATTATACCTGAAAACAAGCTGTGTAAATCTTGCATTGGCAGGAATAGCGGCAATGGTACTGAAATCAAACTCCAACTCCTCCCATGCTCCGGAGGTAGTTAATGGCATTTTTACAATTGCGTTCCAGGGATTTGCCGTTGTGGTTCCCACAGCCCATTCCAGTTCAACATTAAGTTTTTTCCCAATAAAAGTTGCATCAGGATTATAAGCCCAAAGTTTTATTTTTTTACCATAGGCAAAGTTTACAGGGATGTTTAAAGTGCCGTAGGTTCCGCTCCAGGCTTCATATCCCCTGGTAAATTTCCCTACGGTCGCACTTGTATTTAATCCGATTGGATCAGGATTATCAACTATAGCAAAGGCCTGGTCAGTGCCGAAAGTTCCAAAAGAGTAATCTGTTCCGGGATCTTCAAATGTTATTGGCAAACCAAATAGCGGCTTAATAACTTCAGTAGTAGCTGCACCGCCACTCAGAGCAATTACTCTTAACGAGTAAGGTCCACCTTCAGGATAAATATGGGCAGGCAACTTTTGCCCGATCTCCAGCGGAGTTCCGACTTCACCGGCAACATCTCCGTAATAAACCAGAAATGATTTTGCATAAAGCGCGGTAACACTTACAACCATATCAGCTTCGATGGTAATCACTACATCTTCCGGCGCCCTGTAAGTTACAGTAAGGGCATAATCAGTTGTAGTGTTTTTGCCTGCAATATCGGTGGATACAATCGAAACGGTATAACTTCCTTCAGGATATGAGTGGACAACACTGTTTCCAGGTTTTACAACTGCTGAAGCTTCTGTACCGCTTCCGTGTCCGAAATTCACTATATAGGAAGTAACACCATTTCCCAGGGGGGTTATTTTCACATTTCCTGAATTGTCGTCGCTGATGGTGAAATTTTTGTCCAGATTAGAAGAATTAGCTGAATTCAAAAAGGATAAATCCTGATCAACTCCTTCAATCTTTGTGCAACTTGAGGCAAGCACTATAAGAAACAGTATGCTGCATATAAATTTTATTTTTTTCATGTCTTTAACTGTTATTGTTCGTAACCTGGATTTTGAATTATTTTAGTACCTAATAGTTCCGCGTTTGGAATAGGGAAAATCTCATTTTTATTGGCCGTATAACCCCTGCTTGCCAATTTAGAAGCAGCATCGCCCCAACGAACCAGATCAAAGAAACGGTGACCCTCGCCTGCTAATTCTAACCTGCGCTCAGCCTTTATCGCGTCCATTGATACAGGAACAGGATCTAAACCAACTCTTGCCCTGACAGCATCCAGAAGTGCCTGAGCTCTTCCGCCGTTTGCGCCAAGAGCTTCAGCTTCCATTAAATAGGTATCGGCTAAACGGATAACATAACTATCCTGCTGGTAATTTAGTACTGCATCGCCACCGAGAGTTGTCACATCCGCTTGAGTTGGCATATACTTTTTAAAGAAATAACCGGTATTCTGGTATCCCTCAATATAAGTAGCCTTTCCGTCAGCACTAAGTGATTTCAAATCAAAGACGGTTGATGCAAAACGAGGATCTGATTTGATAACATCATAAAACTCCTGGGTAAAAACATTAAAACTCCATCCTGATGGTAATTCAGGAGCAGGTGCACCTATTCTTGCATATCCCCTGGGTCCAACCATTACACATATGCTATTACCTTCATCTGAACCCGAACCCCAGTTGCCCCAGCCTGAAAGGCCAGTATTGGTGTGGCTCACTTCTATAATTGACTCGCTGTTAAATTTATTAGAAACAACCCAGAGATCACTGAAATTAGGCAACAATGCATAACCATACTGGCTTGTTCCTCCAGGTGTTGGACCGTTCACTTCAGCCAATTGAGCTGCTGCCAGTGCACCTTTGTTTTCGTATAGATACACTTTACCAAGTAATGCCTGGGCAGCTCCTTTTGAAAAACGTCCAGCTTCAGTACTCAACGAAACTGTAGGAGGTAATACCGCAATCGCTTCGGTTAAATCTTTTTCAATCTGGGCATATACATCTTCCGGCTTTGCCTGGGTGACGCTATATATATCAGCAGCTGATAGTGGTTCAATGATTAGAGGAACGTTTTTGAACATACGCACCAGGTTGAAATAACACATGGCCCTGATGGCTTTGGATTCGGCTTCATATCTTGCTTTTAAAGCTTCATCCATGGTTGTGGTTGGGAGCTTACTCATAAGCATATTTGCCTTGAAAATTCCCTGGTAATGATCGCTCCAGAAACTCTCAGGGATAGTAAACTGGGTTTCCGAATAATTAGAGAAGCTTTGTATTCCGGTTCCGTCGGTAGCTCCGCCACCACCTGCATACTGATCATCCGATCCGGCATTCATCATAGTGATCATATTCTCGAATCCTCCTGAATTTTTCCGCATGATATCGTATACTGCAACCAGGGCTGCATATGCCTGCGATTGATCAGCATAATAATTTGCTGTCAGGAATTGACCTTTCGGAGTGATATCCACAAAATCTTTCTTACAGGATACCAGTGACAAGATCATTGCAGCAGCTATAAAAATGTATGTTTTTCGTATTTTTTTCATTTTCTTTAAATTTAGCTTGTTAGTGTTTTAATTAAATAAAGCACAGTTTTTACGAATGTATTATCATTTGTAAAATTAAAATTGCAGTTGCAGACCGGCTATGAATGAACGGGCCTGAGGATAAAAGCCTTTGTCAATACCGTATACACCACCTCCAATTTCAGGATCGTATCCGGTATATTTGGTAAAGGTCAACAAATTTTCAGACTGAAGGTATACGCGGAATTTAGTTACCGATATCTTATCCAGTAGCACACTCTTGATGGTATAACCTACCTGTAATTGCTTGAGACGAAGATAATCTCCATTTTCCAGGTAAAAATCGGACATACTCCCAAAGTTTCCATTATTATCCTCGGCAGTAAGGCGGGGATAGGTATTTGAAGTTCCTTCGCCAGTCCATCGGCTTAATGCATTAGTTTGCCAGTTCGAATATTCAATATCCAGACGACGCAGGCCCTGGAAGATTTTGTTTCCGGCTGCCCCTTGGGCAAATACCATAATATCAAATCCTTTGTAGGCTGCATTTAGAGTTAATCCATAGGTCCATTTCGGAATACTGGATCCCAGGAAAGTTTTATCGGCTTCTGTAATAACACCATCACCATTGGTATCTTTCCATTTCCAGTCACCTGGAACGGCTTTCGGCTGGGTTAATTCTCCTGTTGCAGGATTTACATATGCATTAATTTCATCCCAATTCTGGAAAATGCCATCGGTTTTAAACCCATAGAATGAGTTATAGGATTGTCCCACCTGGATACGGGTAACAGGTCCCATGGATTGGAACGAGGCCCCGCCTGCGATAAAGTCAGCATCTGAATTCACGTAGGTAACTTCGTTTTTCAGGTATGCAACGTTACCATTTGCTGAGAAAGTAATATCACCGAATGTTTTAGTATATCCTAATTCTAATTCGATGCCTTTATTTTCCATATCAGCAATATTTCCAACCGGTTGTGAGGAAGCGCCTACATATCCGGGTATCGGAATGTCTCTCAAAATACCGGTTGTTTTTTTCTTGAAGATTTCGAATACTACATTGAAGCTAGTCAGAAACCTTGCATCGAACCCTATGTTGGTTTGTGAAGTCTCCTCCCAATGAAGGTCGGGATTATCAAGAGTAGCCGGAGCATATCCTGTTGTAATAATTCCATTGTTACCAATAGTGTAGTTGAATCCTCCGACAACAGTAGAAAGGTACCTGAAGTTAGGGATGGCACCGTCATTACCGTTTACACCATAGCCTCCCCTGATCTTCAGAGAGTTTATTATATCGTTTCGTTTCCAGAAATCTTCGTTAGATACCACCCAGCCTAAGGAGAAGGATGGGAAAATTCCGTATTTGTAATTGGCGCCAAAGTGTGTGGAACCGTCGCGACGAATAATACCGGTAAATAAATACTTCTCCTTGTAATTGTAATTAACACGGGTAAATAAGGATGCTATTTTATGCTCGGTATAATCATTAATCCAGAAACTTGTTTGTTCTTTCGGAAGAGCAAAATTGAATGAAGCATCCTGGTAGCTGAGGATCGGGAGGCCCTGCAAAGTCTGTCCTGATTGAAAACCTATCCCGTCTACATAAGCACCCTGTCCCAATAAAATGCTGAATTCATGATCCTGTATCTTATTGCTATAGGTTAAGGTGTTTTCGATGTTCCAGTCAAATCCCTGGCCAGTATACCTGTAATAACTGTTATACACAAGATTTGTGGTAGATTGATTCAAAAGGAAGAGCGGAGTAAAACCTTGATTTCCCCAGAAGGATTTCCTTGCGCCTAGAGCTGATCTTAATTTAATATGTTCATTGATGCTTACATTAAGGTAAGCATTTCCTGAAAAATCATCTGCCCATCCATACTGACCCAATTTTGTTTTTGCATAAGCCAAAGGGTTTGTCATTTCCTGTCCTACATTAAGTGAGATCCCGTAAGGGTTACCGTTATCGTCGCGCATTACTGGTTGAGGATTCTGAGGTGTACCATAAGGCGATTGATTTGCCAACACCGGGTCCGTTTCGACAACAGGTGTAATTGGATCAAGATTAATAGCAGAACTCAACGGACCTCCAAATTCACTGTTGGTATTTCCAATACCTATTGATTTGGTATGGGTATAGCTGAAAGTCTGGCCAAAAGTAAATACTTTGGATATTTTATGCTCCGAGTTTAAACGGAAGTTTATTTTATTATAATTGGAAATCTCGGTCAAAACAATCCCTTCCTGGTTTGTAATCCCAAAGGATGCAAAAAATGTAGATTTGTCATTTCCACCACTTAAGCTGAGTTCATGTGCATACCTATTGGCGCTGTTATTGAAAATTACTTTCTGCCAATCGGTGCCTGTTCCGTACTGACCAATATTGGGGAATCTGATGTCTTTTCCGCCATTAATCTGACGTTCGTTTATTAAGGCAGCATACTGGGTTGCATTGCAAAGAGTCAATACCTTAGCTGGTGCAGATGTTCCATAAAAGGAATTATAGTTAACGACCATTTTTCCTGCCTGTCCCTTTTTGGTGGTGATAAGAATGACACCGGTTGCAGCTCTTGTTCCGTAAATGGCAGCCGATGCAGCATCTTTCAGTACTTCGATTGAAGCAATATCTGCCTGGTTTATAGACCCTATTCCCGCGGAAGGATAAACAACGCCATCAACAACCCATAAAGGATCATTACCGGAAAAAGTAGTAACACCACGAATCCGTATAGTGGAAGCTTCGCCTGGTTGCCCTGAATTGGCTGCAATAGTTACACCGGAAACCCTTCCTTGCAGCGCCTGCTCAACACGACCGTTAGGAATTTTTTCCATATCCTTTGCTTTTACGCTGGAAATGGCACCGGTAGTTACACTTTTCTTTTGTGTTCCATACCCTACCACAACAATTTCATCTATAAGTACTGCGCTTGTGGAGAGCACAATATCAACAATTTTGGTGCCGGGAGTTACTGTGATTTCCTGTGAGGTCATGCCAATAAATGAGAACACCAGGATATCGTTAAGGTTGGCTTTAACTGTATATTTCCCATCAATATCGGTAGTTATTCCGGTAACAGTACCTTTAATAACTACTGAAGCTCCGGGCAGAGGTAATTTGTCGGTGGCCGAAGTCACGGTACCACTGATCTGTACCTGCTGAGACCATGCCCAGAAAGAAAGAATCAACAAAAATGTGCTTAGTAGAAGTTTTTTTTTCATAATATTAATGTTTGGTTACATGTGATTGGTTGGTTGGTTTATTTGAGGTTTGGCAATGCTGATTTAAAAAGCAATAACGTATTTACTTACAATATTATATTATCGGATCTGATTATCCTCCGGAGCATTAACTTTCTTATTGAAAGTTGATATGGGTTAATTGTCAAGGCTGTTTTCATTGATAAGGGTTTCAATTAGTTGTTGTCTCAATACCATTATCCAATTTATGCTTTATTACACTTCACTAAGGTAATACAAATTTGTAATAAAGATTTCTTTCGCTTTTTATAATTTGAGTTTTGACACGGAATAGTTGGTGTAATTTTAACACGAAGATAAAAATAATAATATTAGATTATCAACCTTTTGTTAAAAAAATTGAGAATATATTTCATAATACATAATCAGGTTTTCTAACAAATTGATTTTAAATATTATAAAATATTATTTGTCATCTATACAAATGGCAATTAAGACTTTAAAATCATTTCTCTCATATCAGCATTTAGATAAGCACTTAGTGCAATATCTATACTTAGTACATATCATAAGGCATTTATCCTCAAAATATTAAAAATCGCAAACCAATGTTGTATGAACCAGTAATTCATAATGCATAAAAAAGCAATTGCACGCTATTATATTCTTTTTGCATATTTATAATATTAGAATAATTTTACTTCAGAAAATCCTGCTTAAAATCTATCAGGCATATGTCAACACGTCGCAAATTTATTAAAACTACCGGGATAGGTATCGCCGGGCTGGCAGTATGTGCTTATGGCAACAGCTATGCCACTCCTTTCAATTTTATACCTTACGATTTTAGCAGTAACCGGCCAGCAGCCGGTGAGCGAAACTTTTTCAGCAAAGTTGTGGAGGAAACACTGGCAAAAGTTAAAAAGGATATCGCCGATCCTGAACTGGCCTGGCTTTTCGAAAACTGTTTTCCCAATACGCTTGATACAACCGTAACATTCACCGAAACAAGCGGAAAACCAGACACTTTCGTTATTACAGGAGATATTCATGCCATGTGGTTACGCGATTCTTCTGCCCAGGTGTGGCCCTATATACCACTTATCAGCCATGATGAACCTTTGCGCCGACTGATAGCCGGGCTTATCAACCGTCAGGTAAAATGTATATTACTCGACCCTTATGCCAATGCTTTCCTTGACGGGGATGAAATCAGTGAATGGAAATCGGATATTACCGATATGAAACCGGGTATCCATGAGCGAAAATGGGAAATTGACTCTTTATGCTACCCGATCAGGCTTGCATACGGATATTGGAAAACGTCAGGTGACACTTCGGTATTCGACAGCAGGTGGAACGATGCAATGGAATTAATATATGCAACTTTCAGGGTGCAGCAGCGTAAGGAAAACCCCGGGCCATATTCATTTAATCGTATAACAGCCTGGCAAACGGATACTGTTCCCGGCAATGGAATGGGCAATCCTATTCGTCCGGTAGGGCTTATTTGCTCAATTTTCCGACCTTCGGATGATGCAACAGTATTCCCTTTCCTGATTCCATCCAATTATTTTGCTGTCGTATCACTTCGACAGCTGAGTGAGATATGCGATAAAGTTACAGGCAACAAGGCTTTGGCAGCAAAATGCTGCAAACTGGCTGATGAAGTGGAACAAGCGCTCGAAAAATATGTAATTACCGATCATCTGAACTATGGGAAAGTGATCGCCTATGAAGTTGATGGATTTGGTAACCGACTGATGATGGACGACAGCAATGTGCCTAGTCTGCTTTCGTTACCCTACCTGGGATGCATGGATGTAAATGACCCTGTTTACCGGAATACACGAAAATTCTTACTCAGTGATGATCACTGCTGGTATTTTAGAGGGAAAGCCGCTTCCGGTATTGGCAGTCCGCATACTCTTACTGGAAAAATATGGCCGATGACCATTATAATGCAAGCCATGACAAGCATCGACAGTGACGAAATAAAAGACTGTCTGCATATGCTCAAGACCACTCATTCAGGGAAAGGATTTATGCACGAATCGTTTAATAAAGATAATCCGGCTGAATATACACGAAACTGGTTTGCCTGGGCGAATACATTATTTGGCGAACTGATCATTAAGGTACATGCTGAGCATCCGGAGCTACTTTAATCAAGATAACATCTCAAATTATAATACTTGAATAATGAAAAAAGGGCTAATTATAATTCTGTTATTGCTGGTAATCAATATTTTACAAGCCCAAACCTACGACACGACATGGTTGTCATCTCTGGACATATCAAAAGCAGCAATAGGCTGGGGCAAACCCGGTGCCAATATATCCTGCATGGGCAACCCGATTATCCTCAATGGTGTTACATATAAAAAGGGATTCGGAACGCATGCTTCGAGTATGTTATTTGTGAAGCTGGATGATGGTTCAGCCAGGTTTCATGCCCTGGTGGGAATTGATGATGAAAAAAAAGCATCAACGGGTTCGGCAATTTTTAAAATTTACGGCGATAGTAGATTACTTTGGCAGAGCGGAATCACGCTTTCCGGCGGAACAGCCGAATTGGCAGACATTAGCCTTTACGGAATTGATACCTTAATCTTATGTGCCGAAACAACTCCTGATGGTCCGAATTACGATCATACCGATTGGGCTGATGCGTATTTCCTGGTTGAAAGCACGAAACCATATGCAATTAACAGGCCGTTGGAAGAAGCAGTAATACTAACTCCAAAAGCGCCATTAACGCCAAGAATAAACGGACCAAAAATTTATGGTGTAAGACCAGGTCATGATTTCCTTTACCGAATCGCTGCAACCGGTGAACGACCCATGACTTTTGTTGCAAAGGGATTACCTCCCGGACTCAGACTAGACTCCAGAACCGGAATTATCACAGGCAGATTGAGTAGTGTTGGGAAATATGAAGTCATTCTCACTGCAAAAAATAAAAGAGATGTAACTAGCAGAAAGCTAACCATAGTATGCGGCGATCAGATAGCACTTACTCCGCCGCTGGGCTGGAACAGCTGGAATTGTTTTGCCTGTGATGTTGACCAGGATAAAGTGAAGGCAGCTGCTGATGCCATGGTAAACAGCGGGTTGGCCGACCATGGTTGGAGTTATATTAACATTGATGACTGCTGGATGGTTAAACCCGATAGCTATGATTCAATAGTTGGAGGTAAGGCAAGAGATGTCCTTGGGAACATGAATACCAACAAGAAATTCCCGGATATGAGCGGTTTGGCTGATTATGTGCATAGCCTTGGATTGAAAATTGGTATTTATTCGGGGCCAGGTCCGAAAACATGTGCCGGATATACTGCTTGTTACGGGTTTGAAGAAAAAGATGCCAGACGCTTCGCTGAATGGGGTTTCGATTACCTTAAATACGACTGGTGCGACTACGAGAATATTGCTAAAGATCATAGCCTGCCTGAGCTCAAAAAGCCATATTTTGTGATGCGCGAAGCGCTCAATAAAGCTAACCGCGACATTGTATATAGCCTTTGCCAATACGGTATGGGTGATGTGTGGGAATGGGGCACCGAAGTCAGCGGAAACTGCTGGAGGACCACCGGAGATATTTCGGATGATTGGTCGAGCATGGAATCCATAGGTTTCGGTCAGGCGGGACACGAAAAATATGCCGGTCCGGGGCATTGGAATGACCCGGATATGCTGGTAGTGGGGAAAGTGGGCTGGGGTCCGGAGTTACATTCCACCCGCCTTTCGCCGAATGAGCAATACACGCATATTTCACTTTGGGCATTACTGGCGGCGCCCCTGCTAATCGGCTGCGATATGACGCAATTGGATGAATTTACTTACAGTCTGTTAACCAATGATGAAGTACTCGATATTAACCAGGATGTGCTTGGGAAACAGGCAGCCAGGCTTGGGCAGGCCGGAAGTCTCGAAATTTGGGTAAAAGACCTTGAAGATGGTTCAAAGGCGATTGGATTATTCAACCGGGGATTATTCGCGGCCACACTAACCGTAAACTGGAAAGATTTGAATATCAGCGGAATTTACACAGCTCGGGATGTATGGATGCAACAGGATGAAGGAAAATATGATCAGACTTATTCTGTAAGAATTCCCGCACACGGGGTGAAACTGATCAGGATTTACAGGTAACATTGCATAGGCAGGTCGGCCTGAGTTCCTGAAATTCAAAAATTTATTTAGGATTGAACCTTACATGCAATAACCCCATAAAGGTTGGCATATATACTGCGTTATTAATCTTATTGGTATAATTCCGGCCCGGATCGAACCTGATTTCAAATCCTATGTTCCGGTATGAGAATCCGGTAGAAGCTAAAAGCATAAGACCATGAACAGCGGGATCCGGCACAGCTTTTTCGGTATACTTGTCGGAAATACCATTCCGGAAGTGCTCGGTTTCTTTAAGATTGGTCGACGAAACTACAAAACTGTTATATATACCGATTGCAACATAATATTTGAATTCACGAGGTGTGAGCGTATACCTGACAATATTCGAAACAGTAACTGTATTGGGTGAAAATGTAGTGGAAATATCATAAAAGTTATTTAAGGGATCTCCGCCAACAGTATCGCTGTAATGCTGATTTGCTTCAGCCTTGAATTGCGAAAAACCAAGTTCATTGTAAAACGAAAAATTCTCGTTCAGTGCATGCAAAGGTATCTCCAGGCTTAAACCTCCACCCTTCGTAACTTCGTAGTCAAATTTATAAAGAGATTTATTTTCAAGATTATACCTTAGTTTCCCCATACCAATCACGATATACATTCCCAGGATATTATGACTTTCATCTTCATTTGTTGAATGACTCAAATAAATTTCGGGTACCGGGTATTTTGAGAATTCGCTCTGCCTGGCCCGGCACATTACTACTGCAAAAGACTTATTAAATATAGTATTATCCGGATGCAAATAAAAACCGGACCCTGTCTGTATGGGAGATACATCACGCTTAATGTTTGAAAACGATTGAACGGGTGAAATTTCTGACTGTGCAACGGTAACAGACAAATTACCCAGCAAAAATGAACATAAGACTATTTTTTTTATCCCGGTGATTAACATCGAATTATAATCTTTTACTATACGGCAGAGTTCTGCAGCATATCAGTGTACTTGCATGGTAACGATGCTTGACAATAATTATTTCATGATTCAATTATCCGTTTTACTCTTCTGGAATACCTTATAATTTTAATTTACCTGAATTTTAGAATATAGTTTCAGTATTTCTGATTATAAAATGCAGATTATAAATTTATCATATTTTTTTTGTAAAGAAGATAATTAAATAAACAACGAATTTATCTTTCTGTATTACAGAGTTTTAATCACTAATATTTTATCTGGTATAAATAAAGTATAACGTTCTTGCCAATCTTAATAATTTTTTTCACGATGTACGATAATATTATTAATGATTGTTGTAAATTTACACTCTCTTACTATATGATAAATATCGTAAACTAGTATAGCCGCAGTCTGCAACAACAAAGTTCCACCCGATGAAAAGAAATTTGCTTTTTGGTAATACCTCAGGAGATCCCAGAACCAATGGCTCAAAGAAAGACAGTCTTAAATTATTAATATTAAAGGAATTATACCAAAATGGCTGTAAATCAATACCTGAGCTCAGCAAGATAATTCATATGAGTACCCCGACCATCACCCGTGCCATTGATGAACTGATTCAGAGTGGATTTCTGGCAGAAGAAGGCATAGGTTCTTCGAGTGGTGGCCGCCGTCCAAACTTATACGGGCTAAATCCTCCTGCAAGGTATGTTTTGGGAGTTGATATCAGCAGGTATCATATCCGGTTGGGATTATTTAATTTCATTAACCAACCGGTTGTTGATATTAAAGTTATTGATGAAGGACTTGAGGTGTCGAAAGACTTTATGAAAAGCCTGAAAAATGCGGTAAATGATTTTATTACGGAGTCAGGTATTGATAAAACGAAATTAATGGGAATAGGCATCGCACTTCCTGGCCTGATCGATTTGCATACCGGAATCAGCTATAGCTACCTGCAGGACGAAAAGCCTGCAACGATCCAATTCGAAAATATTTTCGATTACCCGGTCTTTGTAGAGAACGACACAAAAGTGATGGCACTTGGTGAGCAGGCATTCGGGATGGCACAGGGCAAACAGAACGTGTTATGCCTGAATATCGGCTCAGGAATAGGCCTGGGGATGATACTCAATGGTAAACTTTACAAAGGAAATTCAGGGTTCTCCGGAGAATTCGGTCACATTCAGGTTGATCCGGAAGGGCAACTGTGTTATTGTGGTAAGATAGGCTGTCTCGAAACACTTGCTTCAGGAACAACCATGATTAAAAGGGCACGCAAAGAGATCGCGGATGGTGCAACAACGGTGATCAGAACAATGGTAGGTGGTGATCTTACTAAAATTACAATCGAAACCGTTCTGGAGGCTGCCCAGCATGGCGACCAATTTGCAATAGGTATGCTGGCGAATATCGGTGAGCATCTTGGCAGGGGAATAGCCGTGCTTATTCACCTTTTCAACCCTGAACTTATTATTATCGGCGGCGACCTTACAAAAGCTGAAAATTACATTGTAGATCCCATTCAGCAAAACCTGAACAAATACACCATTGCAAAAATCCGCCGCGATGCCCACATAATAACATCAAGCCTGGGACAAAATGCAGGATTAATGGGAACTGTAGCCCTGGTTATGAATAAGGTATTCCAGAAGGAATAAAATAAAAGTGAAAGGGTCAAACTGCTTTGGTATACCATATATCTATACCAAAGCAGTTGCATTTAAGTTAAAGCATCATTGTATTGAACCGGAAATATGCTGCAGATAATTCTACCAAAACGGCTTTTTATGAAAACGTTCAGGAGTACAATTTTTACTGTGTTGATTTTAAGTCTGTTATCTGTTAATTTATCCTATTCACAAAATGTTTCAGTTCCGGATTGGGAAAATCCCGGACTACCCACCTTCAACACCACAAGTCCGCATGTTACATATATTCCTTATGACACTGAAAATAAGTCAGTTATAAATAATCCGGGCAAATCCTCAGCCTACGTATCGTTAAACGGGAAATGGAAGTTTAAATTTTGGGATAATTACTCGCTGGTTCCTGCTGACTTTTTCAAACCAGGGTTTGATGCATCAGCCTGGGCACTGATTGATGTTCCTTCAACCTGGGAAGTGCAGGGATACTCCTACCCTATTTATACTAATATACCCTACGAGTTTTATTCAAAAAAACCATTACCGCCTCATGTTCCATATGATTATAACCCGGTAGGAACTTATCTGACTCAAATTACAGTTCCTGAAACTTTCAAAGATAAAAATGTCTTTATTCACTTTGGAGCTGTGAAATCTTTCTTCTATATCTGGCTCAATGGGAAATATATAGGGTTCAGTAAAGATTCGAAAACACCAGTTGAATTTGACCTGACTCCTTTTTTATCAAAGGATAGTAACACCCTGGCACTTGAAGTTTTCCGATGGAACGACGGATCCTATCTCGAATGCCAGGATATGTGGCGTATGAGCGGTATTAACCGTGATGTTTATCTTTATGCCCGGCCGCAGACGTATGTCCGCGATTTCTTTGTCAGTGGAAACCTCACAGATAAATATACTACCGGCAGCCTGGAAGTTGATATTCTTTTCAATAAATTATCGCCTGAAGCAGCAACAAATAACCAACTGCTCATTAATCTGTATGAGAAAAACAATACAGAAAAACCGGTTTCAAGTGAAATCATTTCACTGAAACAAGCAATTGGGAAAGACAGCCTGCATTATACCAAAACCATTCCGCTGGTAAGAAAATGGTCTGCTGAATCACCCGGGCTCTACATTCTTACCCTGTCATTGCTCGATCAAAAAGGTACTTGTATTGAAAGTTTAAGTAACCGTATCGGATTCCGGACGAGTGAGATCAAAAATGGTTTGTTACTTGTAAACGGAGTTGCCATTAAATTAAAAGGCGTGAACCGTCATGAACACGATCCGGTTAAGGGTCATGTAATTTCGCGCGAACTAATGTTACAGGATATAACCCTGATGAAGCAGAATAATATTAATGCCGTGCGTACCTGTCATTATCCGAATGATCCTTATTGGTACGAATTGTGCGATGAGTATGGTTTGTATGTAATTGATGAGGCCAACATCGAATCGCATGGTATGGGTTATAAACCTGATCGTACACCAGGGAACAATCCTTTATGGCTGAATGCACATCTCGACCGCACCCGCAGAATGGTGGAGCGTGATAAAAATCATCCCTCAATTATTATATGGTCATTAGGGAACGAGGCCGGAAACGGATGTAATTTCGAGGCCACCTATAAATGGATCAAGATTCGCGATCAGAGCAGACCTGTGCAGTACGAACGTGCGGAACACGCATGGAATACCGATATTTTTTGCCCTATGTACGAAAGTGTAAACAGCTTATCGGAATATGCCGCAAAAAAGCAGGAAAAACCCCTGATCCTATGCGAATATGCACATTCTATGGGAAACAGCACCGGTAATTTAGCAGACTATTGGGATGTTATAGATAAGAATGAGCAACTTCAGGGCGGTTTCATATGGGATTGGGTTGACCAGGGTTTACAGAAATTTGATTCTACAGGTCGCAAATACTGGGCTTTTGGAGGAGACTTTGGTCCGAAAGATGTTCCCAGTGATGGAAATTTTGTTTGCAATGGATTGGTATTTCCTGACCGGAGACCTCATCCCGGGCTTTCAGAAGTTAAAAAAGTATATCAGTATGTAAAATTGACAGCTAATGATTTGAATAAACCCGGTTTCCGTTTGATCAACAAATATTCGTTTATTGATTTGAAAAACACAAAACTGCTTTGGGAAATTACTGAAAACGGAATACGTGTTGCTAAAGGCAGTTTGCCAACTGATAACATTGAGCCCGGAAGTTCGCGCGACTATATCGTTCCATGGAATAAGCCACATAAGGTCCCGGGCAGGATCTTTCATCTTAACATTTACCTGGAGAGTTCCAACGACCGACCATTATTCGGGTCAGGATTTGTAATCGCATCGGAACAATTTGAATTACCTGTGACTACAGCATCTTTTATGGTTAAGGCTTCAGGTTTACCATCGATGGAAACTTCTGAAACCGAAAATAATATTACTGTTGAGAGTAAAACCTTTGAAATTGAATTCGATAAAACCATTGGAACAATTTCCTCTCTTGTTTACAATGGGCAGCAACTCCTTGAGCAGGGACCCTTGCCGAATTTCAGGAGGGCACCGCTCGATAACGACATTGGCAGTAAAATGTTTTTGAAATGTAAACCATGGTATGATGCCAGTGAAAAAAGGCTGGTAAAATCTGTTGTGCTTGATAAATCTGACAAAAAAGCAATGAAAGTAACAGTTGTTTTTGGCTTACCGGATGCCGTCAGCGAACTTACGTCAACATATACCATTACCGGGAAAGGTGATATACTGGTTGAGAATAGCCTGGAATGCGGTGAAAATCAACCCTGGATACCCCGCTTGGGCATGAACTTGCGACTAAAAGGAACCCTTGACCAGGTGAACTGGTTGGGTCGCGGTCCTTTCGAAAACTATTCCGATAGGAAAACAGCAGCTTTTATCGGGAAATACCATTCAACGACAAGTGAAATGTACACGACTTATGTTCGACCACAGGAAAATGGCTACAGAACGGATACAAAATGGGTTTCAATCGATGATGGTAAATCAGCGGGAATCTATTTTGAAGGGACTCCTAACCTCTGTTTCAGTACACTACCTTACACCTATGACGATCTGAAAGGCTTCGAACAAAATGGCAAACACGGAAACCTGCTTCACAAACAATCCTTTACAGACATGAACCTCGATTATATGCAGTGCGGAGTTGGAGGTGATGATAGTTGGGGGGCCTTGCCCATGGAAAAATACCTCATACCGGCTAAAGATTATACATGGAATTACAGGATGAGACCATACCTTATAAAAAAAGAGAATCCTGCAAAACTATGGGAGCATAGTATTAATGTAAATGAGTAATCTGAAAATAATGTATTTTCATGCATCGGTCGACAAAAAACAGTTAATGATTATGTATGCTGACAAACTCCCGAATATACGGATGTGAGTCTGTTGGCTTTTACTGCATAAAAAGCGTAGTATTATAGGGTAAAAGGTTAACAGTGATTTAAACAAAAAAATGACTAAAATTAAGGCAATTACTAATAAATAACTTCGGAACTATGAGTACAACATCAACGGCTGCGGACCGTAAAAATTACATACTGTCGCTATCCATTATCGGGGTGCTTTTTTTCATTTTCGGTTTTGTGACCTGGCTTAATGGTTCACTGATGCCCTTCCTGCAAACCGCTTGTGAACTCTCACCCTTTCAGGCTAGTTTTGTTACCCTCGCTTTTTATATTGCCTATTTCGTAATGGCTTTGCCTTCCTCCTTCGTACTAAAAAAAATCGGGTACAAAAATGGAGTTTTTGTCGGCTTGCTTATTATGGCAGTTGGTGCCCTGATATTTATTCCTGCTGCTTATTCACGTATGTTTGGCGTATTCCTGGCAGGATTGTTTGTTCTTGGTACCGGGCTGGCACTGCTGCAAACAGCAACCAATCCATTCATTACGATTATCGGTCCACGGGAAAGTGCAGCCAAGCGAATGGCTGTTATGGGCGTATGCAATAAAATGGCCGGAGTATTCAGCCCATTGGTTCTTACTGCACTCATTATGCATGGAATGGAGAAATTCAGCGAGAGCAATCTCGCCATCCTAACCTTTGATCAGAAAGAGATTTTGCTCAATGAACTGGCTTCGAGAATAGTAGGCCCTTACACTGCTATGGCTTTATTACTCGTTCTGTTTGCCATACTGGTGAAATTTTCTTCATTACCAAATGAAATAGAAATTGAACAAGATGATCATGAAACTTTGAAAGGCTTTGTAAAACAAATACCTGATGCACTCAAAATCCGTCATTTGCTGATAGGCATTATTACGCTCTTTTTTTATGTTGGCGTTGAAGTGATGGCAGGCGACAGTCTCACTCAATTTGGAAGGTCATTACATTTGGATTATGCACCAAAACTTACTGCTTTTACTATGGCTTTTATGGTATTTGGCTATATCCTCGGAATAGTATTAATTCCTAAAGTTATAAGCCAATCAAAAGCATTGGTACTTTCAGCTTTTCTGGGCGTATTATTTGCATTGGGAGCGGCAACTTCATCCGTTACTGACAATACTCTTTTTTCAACCCTGTTCGGATGGCTGAACAATATTCCTGGTTTTTCCATTCCATTAATACCGAATGCCGTCTTTTTCGTTACCCTGCTCGGTTGGGCTAATGCCCTTATGTGGCCTGCAATCTGGCCTCTGGCTCTGCACAACCTGGGGAAGTACACAAAAATAGGATCTGCTTTACTCATTATGGGTATTGCCGGTGGTGCTCTTATCCCCCCTACTTATGCAAAACTTGGCCAATCCATTGGATTTCAGCAAGCATTATGGATTATGGTACCCATATATCTTTTTATAATTTATTACGCTACAATCGGACATAAAGTAAAAATCAAATAAAGAAATTCACATAAAATTATGAAACCAACATTATTAGTATTGGCAGCCGGAATGGGAAGCCGCTATGGAAGCCTTAAGCAAATTGACCCTGTAGGCCCTTCGGGAGAAACTATTATTGATTATTCTATTTACGATGCCATCAGGGCTGGTTTCGGGAAGGTAGTTTTCATCATACGCAAAAGCTTTGAAGAAGACTTCAAAGAAATCTTCATTAGTAAGCTGCAACCACATATAGCCGTTGAATATGTTTTCCAGGAGATTGAGAATATACCTGAAGGCCTCGCTGTTCCAGCCGGGCGAACCAAACCATGGGGCACCGCTCATGCTATCCTTATGGCCAAAGACGTTATCAATGAACCATTTGCTGTCATTAACGGTGATGATTTTTACGGAGCCGGTGCATTTATAACGATGTCCGATTACCTTGTCGCCCTGAATGAAGACCAGCAAACACAGTATTCACTTGTCGGGTACCAGGTTGGCAATACCATTTCGGAGCATGGAACTGTTTCACGCGGTATTTGCATAGCTGATCAGGATGATTTTTTGCAATCGGTTACTGAACGAACCAATATTCAGTTTACCCGTGGTGGAATTGCCTACACAGATGCAGATGGTGCTTTTGTGTTCCTGAAACCTGAAACACTTGTTTCGATGAATTTCTGGGGATTTACTCCGCAGTATTTCAAACAGACTGAAAATATGTTCATTGATTTCGTCCATGCAAACAGTGATTCACTTAAGGCAGAATTTTACATCCCGACAGCTATTGACAAATTGATCAATAATTCACAGGCAAAGGTAAAAGTGCTTAAAAGCAATGCCAGGTGGTTCGGCGTAACGTATAAAGAAGATAAACCAATTGTGATTGAAAAACTAAACCAACTGATAAAATCGGGTATTTATCCTGCAAAACTTTGGAAATAGCTTTATGGAGAGAGATATTAAAAATATTATCAGCAAATTCAGAATCATTGGCGAATATGTTGATTATGAAAAAGTTACTACCGGTCATATAAACGATTCCTATTATATTAATACCAATTCTCCCGTTCATCCGGGATATTTCCTTCAATGGATTAACAGTTATATATTCAAAGATGTTGATGGATTGATGAATAATATAATTACAGTTACACATCACCTGGCAGGAAAACTCGCAGAACATCCTGAACTTGCTTTTAAGGTGCTCGAAGTAATTCCAACTATCGGTAATAATAACTACTATATTGATTCAGAAGGTCATTATTGGCGGCTCTATGCTTATATTGATGATTCACATGGGTACGATAATGTTGAAAATACCGGGATAGCCTACAAAGGAGGTAAGGCCTTTGGCCTGTTTATGTCGTTGCTGGCAGATTTACCTGCCGGCAGGCTTACTGAAACGATTCCTGATTTCCATAATATGGAGGAAAGGTTAAATACATTCAACACTTCACTGCAAAATAATCCGTCAGATCGGGTAAAGGCTATTCCTGAGGAAATTGAGTTTGTTCAGTCAAGAGCCAGTCAGATGCTGAGCATTCCGGCTCTCATCAAGGCGGGCAAACTACCTTTGCGTATTACGCATAACGACACAAAATTCAATAACATATTATTCGATAGCAACGAAAATGCTGTGTGCATTGTCGATCTGGATACGGTAATGCCGGGAAGTATTTTGTTCGATTTCGGGGATGCAATCCGTACCGGAGCCAATACAGCAATTGAAGATGAAAAGGATTTGTCGAAAGTAGGTATAAATCTACCTATTTATGAAGCCTATACACATGGATTTATAAGCAGTACACGTGATTTTCTGACAGACAATGAAATTGAAAATCTTGCCTTTTCTGCCCGATTTATGACCTTCATTATCGGGCTCAGGTTCCTGACTGACTTTTTGGATGGAGATCTCTATTTTCGCACTTCCTATCCTGAACACAATCTCGACAGGGCAAAGGTTCAGTTCCGGCTTATAGAAGCCATGGAAAAGAATGCTGTAAAAATGAATGAAATTGTACTTCAATCACTTAAAAATAAAGAAATACAAAATCAATATTCTTAACTAATATATGGCAGCATTATGCCGGAGTGTGCCAGGACTAGTGAGACACTCTACTTAAACTTTGTACCTGATTTCCAGGCATCTTTAATTATTAATGAGTTAGACTTAAAAGGATTCATTCAATGAAATTATCGGTTAAACTTTTTGTAAGTATACTGATCATGCTTTCGCTTGTCAAAAATCTCCATGCCGGAACTATAAATATCATACCGATTCCAATGCAGGTTACCGAAGGAAAAGGAGTTTTTGTAATACAAAACGGCACACACATTCTCGTTGATGAAAATAACAAGGAATTGAGAGTAATTGCTAAACTTTTAGCAAG
The DNA here is from genome assembly GCA_038204995.1 of Bacteroidales bacterium. Lineage (GTDB taxonomy): Bacteria > Bacteroidota > Bacteroidia > Bacteroidales > UBA4417 > UBA4417. The sequence goes on from JBBRCH010000022.1 coordinate 48,157, forward strand.
TAAACTGAACTTTTCGACAGCTTCGCATATTGAAATCGGCGCTTACAGGCCCGGCATGAAAACAAAAGATGCCATAGTGCTTACGACCGATGGTGCTGATGGTGCCTTAGGAAAAGAAGGGTATTTACTTGAGATAACTAAAAAAACGGTTTTTATCAGGTCCATAGCAGCTAACGGTATCTTTTACGGACTTCAATCATTGATACAACTTTTACCTCCCGAAATCGAAAATATAAATTCCCGGCCAAATGCTTATTCTTTGCCTGTTGTAAGCATTAAAGATACGCCACGGTTCGGATACCGGGGGCTTCACCTGGATGCAGGCAGGCATATGTTCCCAATGGCATTTATTAAAAAGTACATTGACCTTATGGCCATGTATAAAATAAACACTTTCCACTGGCATTTGACCGATGACCAGGGATGGCGAATAGAAATAAAAAAATATCCTCTTTTAACCCAGGTTGGTTCCGTGAGGAAAGGAACCCAGATAGGTCATACCGACGAATCTGATACCATTCCATATTCAGGATTTTATACCCAGGACCAGGCTCGTGAAATAGTCGCATATGCTGCTTCGCATTTTATTACCGTAATTCCCGAAATCGAAATGCCGGGGCATTCGGTGGCTGCATTAACAGCATATCCATCACTTTCCTGTACCGGAGGTCCTTTCGAAGTGCGAACCAAATGGGGAGTTTCTGATGATATTCTATGCGCAGGCAACGATTCGGTTTTTATTTTTATTCAGGATGTGCTTTCTGAAATCATTGATATTTTCCCCTCAAAATACATTCATATAGGAGGTGACGAAGCCCCGAAAGTCAGGTGGGAAATATGTCCGAAATGCCAGGCAAGAATCAAAACAGAAGGTTTGAAAGACGAAGCTGAATTACAGAGTTATTTTATTAAGCGGGTTGAAAAATTCCTTATTTCTAAAAACCGCCGCCTTATCGGATGGGACGAAATTCTCGAAGGCGGGCTTGCACCTGAAGCAACTGTAATGGCATGGCGTGGTGTACAGGCTGGCATTGATGCTGCAACCCAGGGACACGATATCATTATGACTCCCGTTGATTATTGTTATTTCGATTACTTCCAGGGCGATCCGGCTACTGAGCCTGAAGCCGGTGGAGGGAAACTGACATTTAAAACAGTGTATTCCTTCAATCCGGTTCCACCGGTACTTACTTCTGAACAAGCCAAACATATTATCGGTGTGCAGGGAAATGTATGGACCGAATATGTAAAAACGCCTGAAGCCGTTGAATACAAAGCCTTCCCGAGAGCAATAGCACTTGCAGAGGTCGCATGGTCGCAGCAGGACCGACGCAACTGGGATAACTTCATCAACCGTATGGACAACCAATTTCCAAGGCTGGATTATCTGGATGTAAAATACAGCAAAGGCTCTTTTATCGTTGACCTTTCGACTCTAAGAGATAATAACCGGAATCTCGTTGTTATGATTAGTGAAACGAAAGGAATGGAAATCAGGTATACTATTGATGGCTCTGACCCGGTTATTACCTCTGAGCTTTACAGCGAGCCTTTTAAACTTACAAAATCAGCGGTAGTTAAGGCGGCACTTTTCAGTAAAGGAAAGATAGCCGGCAGTATAAACCAGCGCGAAATAACTGTTGATAAAGCTTCTGGAAAACCGGTTACTATTATCAAACCGTATTCGTTCAAATACCCGGGCACCGGCGACCAGGCTATGACTGACGGGTTAACAGGCACAAATTCATACAAATCGGGTTGGCAGGGATACGAAGGATCCGATATGGAGTTTGTGGTGGATTTGCTCCTGGCTCAAAAAATCAGTTCTGTACAACTTAACTTCGTCAAAAATCCAACCGACTGGGTTCTTTTCCCAACTGAAGTAAATTTTTCAATTTCATTGGATGGAAATACCTGGAAAAACTTAGGTTCCATTAAGTTTGATGCAGCCTCACCCGGCAACAGAGAAATAAAAACTGCTGAAAGCAAATGTGCAGATACTGAGACCAGGTTTATCAAAGTGAATGCAGTCAGCCCGAAGTTCCTACCTGTATGGCACGAATATAAAGGTCAGCCATGCTGGATTTTTGCAGATGAACTAATTGTAGAATGAGATCCTAAACCGATCACTTTCAGATTTTATTTGTTAGAGAAACCTCAAATATACTGGCTGTTAAACATCAAAAGCGTATCATGAAATTAATTCACAGACTGGCTTTACTTCTTGCAATCATTTTCCTGTTCAATCCCGTATTTGCAGATATCAATACCCTGAAAATAGTGGAAAACGGAAGTTCCGTCTATGTTATCGTAGTTCCTGCAAAAGCGACTGTTATCGAACAACAGGCGGCAGAACTTCTGCAGGAATACCTTAAAAAGATCTCGGGCTGTATCCTGAATATTGTTAAAGATCAGACCGGACCTGTAAAGACTGAAATTTCGATTGGTTTTACAAACAGGGTTCCTTCTGATGTTACTGCCGATATGGAGCCGGATGAGTTCCGGGTAATTACAGCAGGGGAAAAGCTGCTTATCCTTGGTGGCAATCACAAAGGCGTTTATTATGGCGTGGTTGATGTTCTCGAAAAAAAACTGGGATGCCGGATATTTGCTCCTGAAGTTGAATATGTACCTCATTACGAAACCATACTTTTAGAGCCTTTAAACTATTCGGATAAGCCGGTTAACAAACTCCGAATCGTTCATGGAAAATTCAACAGCAATAAGGCTTATAAGGAATGGATGAGGCTCGACAACATTGATGAAGTATTTGCTGACGGGTATTATGTCCACACATTCAACAAACTGGTACCCTGGGAAACGTATTTCAGCTCACACCCTGAATATTTTGCCTATATGAACGGCAAGCGAATCATTGATCAGTTGTGTATGTCGAATCCTGAAGTTCTGAAACTGGTTACGGATAAAATAGCGGTTGAAATGGCCCATCAGCCTGACAAGAAAACCTGGTCAGTCAGCCAGAATGATAATTTCTCTTATTGCCAGTGTGATAAATGCAAAGCAATCATCGAAGAAGAAGGTGCACCATCCGGACCTTTACTACGGTTTGTAAACGAGGTTGCTGCCCGTTTTCCTGATAATACAATTTCGACACTTGCTTACCAGTTTTCGCGAGCGGCGCCCAAAATCACAAAACCCGCTGATAATGTGCAAATTATGCTTTGTACCATTGAACTTAACAGGAGCAAAAGTATCGAAAGTGATCCTTCCAGCCAATCTTTTGTAAAAGACATTTCCGATTGGGGGAAACTAACGCACAACATTTACCTGTGGGATTATACGGTTGATTTTGCAAACACCGTGACACCCTTCCCGAATCTGCATGTTCTGCAACCTAATATTCAGTTCCTGACCCGAAACGGTGCTTACGAACATTTTCAGCAAACCAATACCATGAAAGGCAACGAAATGGCTGAATTGAAGTCTTATATGCTGGCCCGGTTACTCTGGAATCCGGATGTGAATATTGATTCAGTAAAGACTGTTTTCCTCGACGGCTATTACGCCGAAGCGGCACCCTATATCCGGCAATATATCGACAGGCTTGAATCGGAACTTGTTAAATCAGGTGAATGGCTCGACATTTATGGAACACACGTACATCACGAGAATTCGTTCCTTTCGGTTGAAAACATTGCTTTTTACAACCATCTGTTTGACCAGGCTGAAGCTGCTGTATCTGATAGGCCACAAGTGCTTCAGCGTGTAAAAGTCAGTAGGCTTCCAGTCGAATTTGCTACCATGGAAATTGGTAAAAATGATATGTTTGGTCCTCGAGGCTGGTACTCTGAAATGGAAGGTAAATTCATTCTAAAACCTGAAATGGAAGCCATTTTAAATGATTTTAACTCAACCAGCAAAGACAATGGCGTGAAATACCTTAACGAATCGGGCCTGACCGTAGAAAGCTATTATAAAGCAACACTTCGATTTATTGATGTTCAGGTTGACAACAACCTGGCTTTCCGCAAAAAAGCAACTGCATCGCCTCTGCCAGGCCCAAAATATAGCCATGGCGATATGGCGGTAATTACAAATGGCGTTCAGGGCGCTGACAACTTTAAAGTTCATTGGTTGGGATGGGAAGGTGAAGATTTTCAGGTAACCCTTGATCTGGGTGATCATCTTTCATTCAAATCAATCAGTGTAAGCTCTTTATGGGATCCGAAAAGCTGGATACTTCATCCCGTCCGTGTTAGCTGTATGGTTTCAGCTGATGGAATTACCTGGGATAATGCCGGTACCTCGGAAGTTACAGGCTCCCAGAAAAATGAGGAAGTTACGCGGGATTATATATTTAACGGCGATTTTAAAAACCAGCGATATATACACTTCAATATCACCGGCACAAAAAAGCTTCCGGCCTGGCATCCTTCAGCCGGAGGACTTTCATGGGTGTTTTTAGATGAGATTGTGGTTAAATAATGAGGTATATTTCTCCCCCACGAATTTGAGATGGAAGCCACCAGGTTATATTTTCTTAGGATTAAAGATAGCATCCGGCAGAGTAATTTTATAGCAACTCATAATTTTGAGTTTAAAATTTAGTATCTTTAGAATCAAATCTAATCCGGATATGAGATCATTTATCAATCTTTCAGGTATTATATGCCTTCTTATTCTTTTTCAAATTACTAAAGCACAGTCAAATACCCAAAAACATGTTATTTTAATAGGTATTGGCGGCGTATCTGCTGAAGATTTTCAGTACTCGAATACACCTGCAATAAACAACCTGATCAGCCAGGGTATTATCTCACTGAAAACTCGCGGAGTAATGCCTGTTATGAGCGCACCAGACTGGGCCACTACATTGTCCGGAGCAGGACCTGAACAACACGGTGTTACAAATAATAACTGGAGCCTTACCAACCAGGGATTTGAACCAACGGTGAGAGATGAAGATGGGTATTTCACTTCAATTTTCACCCTGATCCATAAACAATTACCAAAAGCAGTTACTGCCATGTTCTACGACTGGAATTGGCTGGGAACATACCTAAATAAAAAATACATTACCAAGGAACAATTTGTTCAGGGTTCTGTAATGATCACTTCTGTCGCATTGAATAATATTAAAAATGAAAAACCTCTTTTCACCTTCCTCTATTATGGTCTGCCTGAAGAAACCGGTCAGAGTAAAGGGTTTGGAACAACTGCCTATTATCAGTCTGTAACAGATATAGATACTGAGGTTGGGAAAATAATATCGGGTTTAAAAGAATTCGGCATGGCTCAGAATACGACCATTGTCATCACTTCAGATCACGGTGGAGCCGGGCACGGAAACAGCGGGGAAAATAGGGTTGAACTTGAAGTGCCATGGATTATAAGCGGGCCAGGTATCAGAAAGAATGTGCTGCTCGAAATCACAAACGACCTGACAAATACTGCACCAAGTATAGCCCGGATACTTGGGCTGAAAACACCAGCCGAATGGATCGGGAAACCTTTGAATGAAGCATTTATATCAAAAACAGCTTCACCGAAAGCAAACAAATACGTACCTAAACCCTGGTGTTCACTGGATGAAGGTGCTTACCCCGGTCAGCAACTGGTTGAACTATCAACCACAGCCGGGGAGGCCGGAATTTATTATACGCTGAATGGCTCTGCTCCCGGCCTTTCTTCCAAAAAGTATTCTTCTCCATTTACCATCAGTACGAATTGCACCTTGAAAGCGGTTTCCGTTTCAGGTGCCGGCACAAGCCAGGTAATCACACGTATGTACACTTTTGTTCAGGGAATTAAAAGCGCATCATTGACCACACAGCCCAGCCCGAAATACCCGGGATCAGGAGTTTCAGGACTGTTCGATGGTCTTGTAGGTTCTTCCAATCCAACCAACAAGCAGTGGATGGGATTCGAAGGCAATGATTTTGAGGTTACTGCCGATCTGGGCGAAATAAAAGCGGTTACAACTTTGGGTATTTATGTGCTGCAGATGCCTTCTGAAGGGATCTTTCTTCCTTCATCAGTTGAGTTTTACGTTTCCGATGAGGGTAAAACTTTTACTCTGCTGAATACTTTCTACCCGGCTGAAACGGATGATATCCGGCTCGACGGTCCTGTGATGCTTGCCAGGAACTTCGATAACATCCGCACACGCTACATCCGGATTAAAGCCGTTAATTTAGGTACATGTCCGGCTACACATCCCAACGAGGGACAGAAAGCATGGCTTATGGTAAGTGAAGTAGAAATTGAATAGGACATGGTTTCAGGTCCCGAAAGAGGTATATGAACAATAGGAATATGGCTTTTCCGGCCCTGAAGATAATACCGATGTGGAATTTTAAAATGGCCCTTGGCCTGATATAAAATTCACATTGGTACAAAATATGAGTGTTAATAAAAATTAAGGTTTGCGTACCTTTGTAATCTGAAAAATCAAGTATTATGACATATACAGTGGTAACCGGAGCCGCCGGATTTATTGGCAGCTGTATGGTTAACAAGCTAAATAATAAAGGATTAACAAATATTATAGTTGTAGACGATTTCAGCAATCCGCTGAAAAACCATAACCTGGATCATAAATCAATAGTCGGGCATGTGCACCGCGATGAATTTATGAACTGGCTTCAGAAACACCATGATGAAGTGGTCTCCGTCTTTCATTTAGGTGCGCGTACCGATACAACTGAATTTGATATCGAAATCTTTAACCGTCTCAACCTCAACTATTCAAAAAAGGTTTGGGAAGCCTGCACACTGTTTGGCATACCACTCGTTTATGCGTCGTCAGCAGCCACATACGGCATGGGTGAGCGCGGCTATGCGGATGATCATTCCATTGTTGAAAAACTCAGACCCCTGAATCCTTATGGTAAATCGAAGAATGATTTTGATGTATGGGTACTCAAACAGGATAAAACGCCTCCTTTTTGGGCTGGAATGAAATTTTTCAATGTTTACGGACCGAATGAATACCACAAAGGGCGCATGGCTTCAGTTATTTTACACGCTTTCAAGCAGATAAACGATATGGGAAGAGTGAAACTTTTCCGCTCACACCGTTCCGGTTTTACTGATGGGATGCAGTTACGTGACTTTATTTATGTTAAAGATGTGGTGGACGTTTTGTATTTCATGATGCAAACCAAACCCCAATCAGGGCTTTACAACCTTGGAACAGGTAAGGCACGGGCCTTTTTACACCTGGCAAAAGCTGTTTTCAAAGCACTCGAAATCAATGCAAATATTGAATTTATTGATACTCCTCTCGACATACGCGAAAAATACCAGTATTTTACAGAAGCTGACATGACTAAGCTTACCGGGGTAGCCGGATACCGCACACAATTTTATACCCTTGAAGAAGGAATTTATGAGTATGTGACTGAATTCCTGGCCGAGAAAAAGTATTTCTGATGATATTCCCTATAGCTGTTCTCTAAGCTCTATTAAAAATCTTTTCATCCGGAGTAATGAATTCAGAATATCCTGCTCAGGAGCATTGGAAGCAGTTCGTTTTTCCCTGAGCTTGAGTTTTGCACCATCCAGCGTGTAGCCTTTTTCTTTAATAAGATGAAAAATAGTATGAAAATGGTCGACATCGTTTTGGGTAAACAAGCGGTTTCCCTTGTTGTTGCGATGAGGTTTTATTATATCAAATTCCTTTTCGTAAAATCTTATTAACGAAGTATTTACCTTGAACATGTCAGCCACTTCGCCAATGCGATAGTATAATTTCCCGATGGGTTTTGTTCTGAGAACCATATAGATTTTTGCTCTTTTTGTTCAAATGCCTGCGGCGTTCAATACCTTCAGTGTTCAAAGTTAGATAATACTTAGATATAAATTGTGATAATGTTGAACCTGTGAACGCGAAGCTCTTAACCTTTTAATCCAAAGTCTGTGATGGTTTCGATGAAAGCTCAAGCATAGCCTGGTATTCTGCCGGTGTTATATCATTAAAGAAGAAGTAAATAGGATTCATCGGAACTCCTGCTTTATGCACTTCATAATGTAAATGAGGCGCCGTTGATTTCCCGGTATTCCCCATCAAACCTATAATTTCTCCTCTTGTGACACGCTGCCCCTTTTTAACTTTTATTTTCGAGAGATGGGCGTACACTGTTTCGTAACTAAACCCATGATTGATTACTATTTTGTTACCATACCCCCCATTATTGTATTCAGCTTCCGAAACCACCCCGTCACCGGTAGCGTATATGGGAGTTCCGACTGCGGCAGTAAAATCAATGCCTTCGTGAAATTTCATTACTTTGTAAAAAGGGTCGGTCCGGTACCCAAACAAGGAACCGATACGCCTAAGATCATGAAAATCCACAGGCTGAATGGCAGGAATACTGGCGATTAATTTTTCTTTTGTCTTTGCTAACTTAAACACCTCATCATATGACTTACTCTGCACAACGAGTTGGCTCGTAATTTCATCAAGCCGCTTCGCTGTATTGATAACAATATCTGAATTATCGAGTCCGGCAAGGTGTTCATACCTGTCCACCCCGCCGAAACCGGCTTTACGTACTTCGGAGGGGATAGGTTCAGCTTCAAAAATAACACGGTAAATATTGTCATCACGGTCCTGAACATCGGCAAGTACCTTTTGTACTTTATCCAAACGATCGTTCATTATTTTATACTGAAGCTTATATTGTTCAATTTCATTCTGCAACACCTTTTCACGTGGTGATGAAATAAAGTTATAGGCCAGTACTATAACTAAAACACCAAATACCAATCCGAAGGCCATTGATGCAACGATACGTTTAATACGTTCCTTCAGTGTAACCTGAACTTTTTCGATTTTCAGAGAATTAGTATTAAACTGGTATCTGATTTTTGCCATTATTTTTTATGCCTTGAGAATATTTGTTTTTTATTCAACTGCCCGCGGCGATCAATTACCTGCGGCATTCAATGTTTCTTTTTCAAATGCCTGAGTCGTTCAATGATATTTTGCTCCTTTCAAATCGCTTTCCTTCAGATATTTTATAAGATGAGCTATTTTTGTACTCAATTTTGTGGTATCTGATATTAATCGATTTAAATCATCATCTGAAATGTATTTAAAATCCAGTGCCCGGTAGCTCTGTGAGCGTGTTTCACCACATGAGCCTTTCGAGATTTAAAGGAATTGGGCAAATTCTTTATTACCACCTCTTTCAAAACCCTCTGCAATATTATCGATAATTGAACCGGATGAGGCACGAATCTGATCGCGAAATTTGAAATCTTTAGTATACAGTTCTTTCGAAGTCAGTTCAAATATGAATTTCAAAGTTCGCGAGCATCCTTCCATATTTCCATATCTTCGAACCGATCTATTTTCCTAGCTGGTAAAAATTTAATTAATAAGCTGAACGCTCAGGATTGAACTCCCGAACCCTTGAACAAATAAATTCACTTTCACGCATTTCCTCCTCTACTTTCAATCCGATAACCGCAAAAATAATTATTTAACTTAAATTTGCAGCCTTTTGGATGTGAACATTTGTTAAAAGCACTGAACACTTATATTTTGCGTTGAGCTAATTGCTTTTAAACAACTAAGATACAACTAAATACCTGACTAATAAAATTTTTCCATACACTCAACAAATTACTCCTGACAATGACAAGTGCCGAAATACGCCGAACTTTCCTTGAATTCTTCACTTCAAAACAACACCAGGTCGTCCCTTCCGCTCCCATGGTAGTAAAAAATGACCCTACCCTCATGTTCACAAATGCAGGAATGAACCAGTTTAAAGATTGGTTTCTGGGGAATGAGACAGCTAAATGGCCTCGTGTTACGGATTCGCAGAAATGCCTGCGTGTTTCAGGAAAACATAATGATCTGGAAGAAGTTGGTCACGATACCTACCACCACACCATGTTCGAGATGCTTGGCAACTGGTCGTTCGGCGATTATTTTAAAGAAGAAGCCATAGGTTGGGCATGGGAACTGCTTACCGAAGTGTATAAAATTGACAAGGACAAACTGTACGTGACCATATTTGGCGGCGATACCAATGATAATATGGCTGAAGATACGGAAGCTCTTGAAATCTGGAAGAAATACATTGCTGAAGATCGTATCCTTCGCGGTTCCAAGAAAGACAATTTCTGGGAAATGGGCGATACCGGTCCATGTGGCCCCTGTTCCGAAATTCATGTAGATATTCGAGATGAAGCCGAAAAAGCAAAAATTTCCGGCCATCAACTGATAAATAATGACCATCCACAAGTTATCGAAATCTGGAACAATGTATTTATCCAATACAACCGTCAGGCCAATGGCTCACTGGTACCCTTACCTGCGAAACATGTGGATACCGGTATGGGATTCGAACGCCTGTGTATGGTGTTGCAAGGCAAACAAAGCAATTATGATACCGACGTTTTTACGCCTCTGCTTGCCGAAATAGCCAGGATTACAGGAATTCCTTATGGCAGCGATAAAAAAAGTGACGTTGCCATGCGCGTTATTGCCGATCACATGCGAGCTGTAACCTTCGCCATTGCTGACGGACAACTCCCTTCAAATGTAAAAGCCGGTTATGTAATTCGCCGCATTTTGCGCCGTGCCGTACGCTATGCCTATTCGTTCCTTAATATGCGTGAACCGCTGATGTACAAGCTGGTAGCCGTACTCGAGGCACAGATGGGCGAGTCTTTTCCTGAACTTACGCGAAATCTTACGCTTATTCAGCGGGTTATCAACGAAGAGGAATCCTCGTTCCTGCGCACGCTGGCGACCGGTATCGTGAAATTCAATCAGTACATTGCTTCGCATCCGGATCAGAAAGTAATTAATGGAGAATTTGCATTCGAAATGTATGATACCTTCGGTTTCCCGATTGATCTTACACAGCTGATGAGCCGCGAGCTGGGCCGGGATGTGGATATGGAAAATTTCAGCCTGAAGCTGGAAGAACAGAAAAACCGCTCACGCCGCGATGCCACTGTTTCGACCGACGACTGGCACGAACTGGCAGCATCGGAAAGCACTGAATTCCTGGCATATGACACTACCGAGGCCGATGTTAAAATTACCCGTTACCGAAAGGTTACGGCAAAAGGAAAAGATGTTTACCAGCTTGTTTTCGACCGCACTCCGTTTTATGCCGAAAGTGGCGGACAAACCGGCGATATCGGCACACTGGCTTCTGCCAATGAACTTATGCAGGTAATTGATACCCGCAAGGAAAATAACCTGATTGTTCATATTGTTGAGAACCTGCCTGAAAATCCCGGATCGGAATTTCACGCAACTGTGAATATTGAAAGAAGAACTGCTACTGCCAATAATCACTCAGCTACTCACCTGCTGCATTATTCCCTGCGCAAAGTGCTGGGAACACATGTGGAACAAAAAGGCTCATTTGTCGGGCCTGATTACTTTCGCTTCGACTTTTCTCATTTTCAGAAAGTTACTGAAAATGAATTACTCGCCATCGAGAAAATGACAAACAACCTGGTTCGCCAAAATGCGAAGCTTGATGAGCATCGCGCAGTGAACATGGACGAAGCAGTAAAAATGGGAGCCCTGGCCTTTTTCGGCGAAAAATACGGTGATAAAGTCCGGGTGATCCGCTATGGTAATTCAGTGGAACTTTGTGGCGGAACCCATGTAAAAGCTACCGGTCAGATCGGTCTTGTTAAAATAGTAAGCGAAGGCGCCATCGCATCAGGTATCCGTCGTATCGAAGCCATTACCGCCACCAGGGCTGAAGAATATGTTTATGAACAGGAAGCCATGGTTGCCAGTCTGAAACAACTGGTTAAAAGTCCGACTGAGCCTTTAAAAGCCGTTCAGCAACTCATGGATCAGAATGCTGAAATGCGTAAAATGCTGGAAGCATTCAACCACGAAAAAGCGCTGAAACTGAAAGATGAACTAATGTCTAAAGTTGAAAATATCAACGGCATTAACTTTCTTTCCATCCGAATTGATGCAGATGCT